>NZ_AUFB01000001.1 GCF_000426285.1 Rhizobium leucaenae USDA 9039
CTGCCGGTGCGCAGCTTTGGAATCCGAAGTTCGACGGTGCCAGCTCGGGTCTCCCAGTCGCGGTCGCGATAGCCGTTACGCTGAGCAAGTCGAAAGTCATTCTTCTCGCCGTAGGCCGCACCGGTCTTCGTGCCAACCTCTAGCTCCATCAACTTCTCGGCGGCAAAGCCAATCATCTCGCGCAGCAAATCCGCATCAGCGCTCTTCTCAACAAGCGAGCGGAGGTCCATCATGTCATTGGTCATCGGTGGTCTTTCCATCAGGTTGTGCTTGAACAACCCAACCCTACCGGAAAAAGCCGATGACCACCGCTATCCTGCTACACCACTTCTCGGGACGTCATCACGCCGCGACCATAGGCGCCTCCTGATATCGGTGTGGTCGCCGCTGAGCGGTCACATCAGAGCGTATTCTCCTGATATCTTTCCCCGTATTGACATCGCTCACCTCGCGGCTATCATTCCATTATAACATTTAACGTTCCGTAATAACGGAATAAATAAAGGGGATGATATCGTGCGAAACAAATTTGCCTTTCTTCTGGGAGCAGCTCTTCTCATCATGCCGTCGGCGCTTCTGGCGCAGGAAAAAGGCGGCGTGATCAATGTCGCAACGATCGGCGAGCCGCCGACCTTGGATCCGATGGCGTCGACCGCCGACTTGGTCGGCATCGTTTCCCAGCATATTTTCGAGACGCTTTTTACCTTTGACAAGAACTGGAAGGTCACGCCGCTTCTGGCCGAAAGCATGCCCGACATCAGCGCCGACGGTAAAATCTATACGATCAAGCTTCGCACCGGCGTCAAGTTCCACGACAATAGCGATATGACATCTGAAGATGTCGTTGCCTCGCTCAATCGCTGGACCAAGATTGCTTCACGCGGCAAGCAGACGGCGGCGATGATCGACAGCATCTCGGCGGTCGATCCATCGACGGTCAAGATCGTGCTGAAGCAGCCCTACGCGCCGCTTCTCTCGCTCCTCGCTTTCAACAATTCGGCCGCAATCATCATTCCGGCCAAGCATCAGGAAGACCCGATGACCACCTTCATCGGCACCGGTCCCTATATGCTGAAGGAGCGCAAGGCCGACCAATATATTCAGTTGGTGCGCTTCGATGGGTATAAATCCCGCGGCGGCGAGGCCGATGGCTATGGCGGCGCCCGACATCAATATCTCGATGAAATCCGCTTCGTACCCGTTCCGGACGCCAACACCCGCGTCGAGGCGGCGGTTGCCGGTCAATATGATTACGTCGACGCGCTGCCGGTCGAATCCTTCGACCGCCTGAAAGGCTCGACAGCGTCCGAGCCGGTCATGCTGAAGCCCTTCGGCTATCCTGTCTTTGTCTTCAACACGGCAAACGGTATCACCAAGAATGTCGATATCCGCAAGGCGGTGCGCACTGCACTCAGCATGGAGGATATGCTTGCGGCCGCCTTCGGCAGCACCGGTTTTTATTCGCTCGATGCCGCGCTTTATCCGAAGCCCTATGTTTGGAATACAGATGCCGGCACGAACGGCGCCTATAATGTCGCCGATCCCGAGGCCGCCGGGGCGCTGCTGAAGAAGGCGGGCTATAACGGCGAGCCGCTGCGTATCCTCACCAGCCGCCAGTATGAGTTCCACTACAAAATGGCGCAGGTTGCTGCCGAATATCTGAAGCAAGCCGGCTTCAATGTCGACATGCAGGTGGTCGATTGGGCGACACTCACGCAACGCCGTGCCGATCCGAAGCTGTGGGACATCTATATCACCCACAGCCCCTTCCTGCCGGAGCCGGCTCTGATGGGCCAGATGTCGACGAGCTCGCCGGGCTGGTGGGACACGCCGGTCCGAAAGACCGCCGTCGATGCCTTCAATTCCGCCGTTGACGCCGGCAAACGCCAGGCAGCATGGGCTGATGTTCAGAAGGTGATCTACGACGAAGTGCCGCTGATCAAGATCGGCGACTTCAACGCGCTGGCCGCCAAATCGAAGAAGCTCGAAGGGGTCGAGGCTGCGCCCTGGCCGTATTTCTGGAACGCGTCGATCAAGAAGTAGCAGCCATAGGCTCGTCATTCCGGCCGCGACGGAAGCGGCCGGAGGATCGGACAAGACATGATACGCTATATCCTTCAGCGCCTCTTCGGCATGATCGTCGTGATGTTCCTGGTGGTCACGATCGTCTTCGTGATCGTGCGCGTCACCCCCGGCGACCCGGCCGCCGTCATGCTCGGCCCCGATGCGACCGCGCAGGACATTGCCAGCCTCAGAGCCCGGTTGGGCCTCGACCAGCCGCTCGCCCTGCAATATCTCTATTACTTCGGCCAGCTCTTGCGCGGCGATCTCGGCCAATCGATCTTTCTCAACGAGCCTGTGACTTCGGCGCTGGTCGAGCGCGCCGAACCGACCTTCTTCCTGACCGTATTCTCGCTTGTTATCGCCAGCATTATCGCCCTGCCGATCGGCATCTATTCCGCCTATCGCCGCGGCTCGCTGTTCGATCAGGCGGCGACGGCGCTTGCCATGCTCGCTGCCAGCATCCCGAGCTTTTGGCTCGGCCTCATCCTCATTCAGTTCTTCGCCGTTCGCCACGGCATCTTTCCCGTCTCCGGATATGGCGGCCCGGGTTCGGCATTTGCGGATCGGATGTATCACCTGGCGCTGCCTTCGATCGTGCTCGGCGTCGTCTCCTCGGCGCTGATTCTGCGCTTCACCCGCGCCTCGATGCTGGATGTGCTTGGCGACGATTATATCCGCACCGCTCGGGCAAAAGGTCTCGTCGAGCGCAAGGTGATCCTGAAGCATGCACTGAAAAATGCGCTGATCCCGATCCTTACCGTCATCGGGCTGACCGCCGCCGTGCTGATTTCCGGCGCGGTGGTGACCGAGACCATCTTCAGCCTGCCGGGCATCGGCAATCTCGTCGTGTCCGCCGTGCTTCGGCGCGACTATCCGGTGATTCAGGGCGCGCTGCTCGTCATTGCCGGGCTTTACGTGCTGATCAATTTTGCGATCGACATGCTCTATCTGCTGGTCGATCCGAGGGTGCGCTACTGATGGCCTCGATATCAGACACCACCGTTGGCGCCGAGCGCCGCAAATTCGCCAGGCGTCTCTTCAAGCGCAAGACGGTCGTCTTCGGCGTCGCCGTGCTGACGATTTTCGTGTTGCTTGCCGTCTTCGCGCCGCTAATTGCGCCCTATGCACCGGCCAAGCTGTCCATCGTCAACAGGCTGAAGCCGCCGAGCTTCGTTCATCTCTTCGGCACCGATGAGTTCGGCCGCGACGTCTTCACGCGCACCATCTATGCCGGCCGCCTGTCGTTGCTTGTCGGTGGTGCGGTCGTCGCGCTGGCGGCTGTCATTGGCGTCACGCTCGGCCTGCTCGCCGGCTTCTTCAAGCAGTTGGACACGCCGATCGCCCGGCTGGTCGACGCGATGATGGCATTTCCCGACATTCTGCTGGCGATTGCGCTGGTCGCGGCCCTTGGGCCATCGCTGGCCACGGTCATCGTCGCCCTCAGTATCGTCTATGCGCCGCGGCTCGCGCGTATCGTTCGCGCTTCGACCCTGGTCATCCGCGAGTTGCCCTATGTGGAGGCGGCGCGCGCGCTTGGCGTTTCGACGCTGCACATCATGACGCGGCATGTGCTCAGAAACCTGCTGTCGCCAATCCTGGTGCAGGGCACCTTCCTGTTTGCCAACGCCATGCTCGCCGAAGCCGGTCTTTCCTTCTTGGGCCTTGGCGTGAGCCCGGATATTCCGACCTGGGGAACCATGATTGCCGCCGGCCGGCAATATCTCGATCAGGCCGATTGGATGACCCTCTTCCCAGGCTTCGCCATCATCCTCTCCGTCCTGTCGCTGCAGATGGTTGGCGACGGCTTGCGCGACATTCTCGATCCCAGACTTCGAAAGGACTTGTAGCTCATGTCTTCCGGATATGAACCGAAACGACCACTACTGATCGCCAACGTCAAGCCGATGGCTTTCGAGCAGGTGGCCCCCGGTAGCGTTGTCGACGTGCTGGTCGGGGCGGACGGGCGCGTTGCCGAGGTCGGTCCGTCGCTTGCGGTGTCGGCTGATGTCGAAAGGATCGATGGCAAGGGTGCTTGGATGTCGCCGGGCTGGGTCGACCTGCATGTCCATATCTGGCACGGCGGGACCGATATTTCCCTCCGCCCATCGGAATGCGGCGTCGAACGCGGGGTGACGACACTGGTCGATGCCGGCTCGGCGGGCGAAGCCAATTTCCATGGTTTCCGCGAATACATCATCGAGCCTGCACGCGAGCGCATCAAGGCGTTTCTCAATCTCGGCTCGATTGGTCTCGTTGCCTGCAATCGCGTCAGCGAATTGATCGACATTCGTTCGATCGATTTCGACCGCATGCTTCAGGTCTACGCCGACAACAGCGAGCATATCGTGGGCATCAAGGTGCGTGCGAGCCATGTCATCACCGGCTCCTGGGGGATCACACCCGTCAAGCTTGGCAAGAAGATCGCCAAGATATTGAAGATTCCGATGATGGTGCATGTCGGCGAACCGCCGGCGCTCTATGACGAGGTGCTGGAGGTTCTCGGACCTGGCGATATCGTCACGCATTGCTTCAACGGCAAGGCCGGCAGCAGTCTCATGGAGGATGAGGATCTCTTTGATCTCGCCGAGCGCTGCGCCGGCGAAGGCATCCGTCTCGATATCGGCCATGGCGGCGCGTCTTTTTCCTTCCGGGTCGCCGAGGCCGCCATTAAGCGCGGGCTTCTGCCCTTCTCAATCTCCACCGATCTGCACAACCGGTCGCTGAATTTCCCGGTCTGGGATCTTGCGACGACGATGTCAAAGCTGCTGTCGGTCGGCATGCCCTTCGAGAAGGTGATCGAGGCGGTCACGCATGCGCCAGCTTCGGCCATCAAACTGCCGCTCATCAATCGGCTTGCGGTCGGCGAGCAGGCCGAATTCACGATCTTCGATCTTGTGGAGTCCGATATCGAGGCGGTGGATTCGATGGGCGATGCCGCCATGCTGACGCAGCTCTTCGAACCGCGTTACGCGGTCGTCGGCGCTGAGGCCTTCGCTGCGAGCCGTTACATCCCGCGGGCGCGAAAACTGACGCCCCATGGCCACAGCCATTAATGCATGTCGCGCAAAAGTGTGCGGCGGTTTTGCGAGAGCGACATGCAAAAACAAAGAGCTAAAGCGTCGGAGCGAATCCGAAAGATCGCGACGAGCTTTAGCTGAGCTTCGAATTTTATGATTGTACGACAGGAGTTTGTGTGAACCAGTCTTCAGCCACAGCCGAGAGCGCATCGGGTTCGCCCTATGAGCGCCTCTCCACCCTCGGCATCGCGCTGCCGCCACCGCCGCCGCCGATCGCCAATTTCGTGACCCATGTTCTAGAAGGCAACATGCTTTATTTGTCCGGCCAAGGTCCGCGAGAGGCCGACGGCACCATGCACTTCGGCAAGGTCGGCGCAGAGGTCGGCATCGAACAGGCTTACGGCCATGCGCGGCTGACGGGCATCAATCTGCTCGCCGTCATGCAGGATGCGCTCGGCGATCTCAAGCGCGTCAAGCGGGTGGTGAAGCTTTTGGGCATGGTCAACGCCACACCCGATTTCGCCGATCATCCCAGCGTCATCAATGGCTGCTCCGACCTGTTCATCGAAGTCTTCGGAACGGCCGGCCAACATGCCCGCTCCGCCGTCGGCTTCGGCTCATTGCCGGGCAATATCACCGTCGAGATCGAAGCAATCGTAGCGTTGCACGGCTGAGGGAAGGAGAGGACGTCAATGGCCGCGCCAGCCCATCAACCTCTCGATCTTTTCCGCCGAGCTTTGAACCTGCGCGACGTAATGGCCTTTGTCGGAAAAGGCTTTCTGCTCCGGCAGAACGATGGAGATGGTGGCAACGCACTGGTCATCGCGGTCGCATATGGGCGAAGCGATGCAGGCGACGGAATAGTCGGATTCGCCGGCCTGGATCGACAGGCGCGATTCCAGTGCTTTTGCCGCAGCCGTCGACAGGGTCACCGGATCGACGTCGGCGCGGCCGGTTGGAGAGGTGCGCGCGCAATGCCGAAAAAGCGCGATGCGCTCTTCCTCCGGCAGGTGACCGACCAGCAGGCGGCCCGACGCCGTCCAGTTGAGCGGCACCCTCGTGCCGACGCGCGAGGCGACCTGGAAATGGCTTGGGCCGTCGGCCATCGCGAGAACGAGCATGTGGTCGCCGTCGCGGCCGCAAAGCTGGACGGTTTCCCCGGTCTGACGGCAGAGATCGTGCATTTCATGGGTGGCGACGCTCATGAAGTCGAGCGATCGGGCATAGGCGAGACCATAGTGATAAAGACGGGCGCCGAGCCAGATCGTGCTATCGGGATTGCGGCTGAGAAGGGTCTTCTCAACGAGGTCGTCAACGATGACGTAGACGGTCGAGAGCGGTGCGCCGATGGCCTTGGCCACGGCGTAGACACCGCAGGGCGCGCCGGTTTCGTAGAGGTAATCGATGACCTGCATTGCCCGATCGATGCCGCTGACGCGCGAGCGCCGCGATCCCTTGACGACGTTGCCGTCATTTTCATTGGCCGCCTCGTTCTCGGAGTAGCCGATGCGTGATGTCTTCGCGTCCAAAAACCGAACTCCCGTTCAAATCGGTGGTTTATTACATAATTATGGCATAGCTGTCGATGGCTCGGTACTGCAAGCACCGGCCAGCAGCAAAAAAATATGGAGATCCCATGCCGAATGAAGACATTCGTCCGTCCGTCGGACTTCGCCCCGTCATCAATGTCTCGGGCACGATGACGAGCCTTGGCGCATCGATTGTCGTGACGCAGGCGATTGCGGCAATGGGCTCCATCCTGCCGCAATTTGTCGAGATCAACGACCTGCAGCGCAAGGCAAGCACCGTTATCGCGCGGCTGACCGGCGGCGAAGCGGGTTTCGTCACTGCCTCCTGCTCGGCCGGTATTAGCCTCGCAGTCGCCGCCGCCATTACCGGCAATGACCTTGCCGCGATCGAGCGTCTGCCCGAGGTGCGCGGTGATAAAAACGAAGTCATCGTTCAGATGGGGCATGTGGTGAGCTATGGCGCGCCGGTCGATCAGGCAGTGCGGCTTGCAGGCGGCAAGGTTGTGCTGATCGGCCAGGCGACTTCGACATACCGGCATCATCTCGAAGGTGCGATCACTGAAAAGACGGCAGCCGCCCTCTATGTCGTTTCGCATCATGTCGTGAACTACGGCATGCTGAGCCTCAAGGAATTTTGTGAGATCGCCCATGCCAAGGGCGTTCCGGTCATTGTCGATGCAGCGTCCGAATATGACCTGCGCATCTTCCTGGAGCAGGGAGCGGACCTCGTTCTCTACTCCGGCCACAAATTCCTCGGCGGGCCGACTTCGGGCATCGTCGCAGGGCGCAAGGACATGGTGCGCAACACTTTCCTGCAAAATCTCGGCATTGGCCGCGGCATGAAGGTCGGCAAGGAAAGCATCTTCGGCGTTATGGCAGCGCTCGAAGCCTGGGAGACGCGCGACCATGCCGGCATCCGGCAGCGCGAGGCCGGCTATCTCCGTCTCTGGCGTGACCGTTTCGACGGCCGACCTGGCGTCAAAGCGATGATCGAGCCCGATCCGACCAATAATCCGCTCGACCGGCTGCGTCTCACCATCGATCAGCGCGAGGCCCACATCACCGCCTGGGACCTGGCCGACGCTTTGGCACGGGGAAATCCGCCGATCATTGTGCGCGACCACGAGGTGGAGCACAATTACTTCTATCTCGATCCCTGCAACCTGCATCCCGGCGAGGAAGTAATCGTAACAGCCCGGATCGGTGAAGAGCTCGACAGGGCGCAGGCCTCGAATGAGATCATTGCCACGTCCCTGGAAGATCGCAGCCGCCGCCGTTTCGACGGTCTGTTGCGTTGGCCGGATTGACGCGATGAATGAGGCAATGACGATGGCCCGCAAGAACCAGACTTCACAGATCGCCGAGGCGGTACTTTCGGTGGAGGGAATGACGACCTCCTTTCTGGTGGAGGGAGCCTGGAAGCCGGTGGTGCGTGACGTCTCTTTCACGGTGGCGCCGGGCGAGACCGTGGCGATCGTCGGCGAATCCGGTTCCGGCAAGAGCGTCACCTCGCTGTCGATCATGCGGCTCTTACAGCAGGACATGAGCCGGATCACCGGCCGCATCATCCTCGGCGGGCGGGATATTCTGGCGCTGTCGGAACGCGAGATGCGCAAGGTGCGCGGCAAAGACGTCGCGATGATCTTCCAGGAGCCGATGACCAGCCTCAATCCGCTCTTCACCATCGGCGATCAAATTGCCGAAGCGCTGCTCTGCCACGGCGAGATATCGAGAGCCGAAGCGAAGGCTGAGACGATCCGGCTGCTGGAGCGCGTGCGCATCCCATCCGCCGCCTCACGCTTCGACGAATACCCGCACCGCTTCTCCGGCGGCATGCGCCAGCGCGTGATGATCGCGATGGCGCTCGCCTCGCGCCCGAAGCTGCTGATTGCCGACGAGCCGACCACGGCGCTCGACGTTACCATCCAGGGCCAGATTCTCGATCTCATCAAGATGCTGCAGGAAGAGCAGGGAACATCCGTGCTGTTCATCACCCACGACATGGGCGTAGTCGCCGAGATCGCCGACCGTACCATCGTTATGTATCGCGGCGAACAGGTCGAAACGGGCGAGACCAGCGCGATCTTCTTCCACGCTAAGCATCCTTATACACGGGCGCTGCTTTCGGCGGTTCCTATACTCGGCTCCATGAAGGGGCACGAACGGCCCTTGCGGTTTCCTGTCGTCAACAGCGAGACAGGCCAGGCGGAGCCGCTGACGGAGGCGGCCGATACCGTTGCGGCCACGCAGCGGCCCGTATTGCAGGTGAGGGATCTCTGCAAACGGTTCGACATTCATTCCGGCCTTTTCGGCCGGCTGCAGGGCAGGGTGCATGCGGTCGAAAACGTCTCCTTCGATCTCCGGGCCGGGGAAACGCTGTCGCTGGTCGGCGAATCCGGTTGCGGCAAGTCGACGACGGGCCGCGCCATCATGCGGCTGATCGAGCCGCAAAGCGGTTCCGTGCTTGTCGATGGGGAGGAAGTGCTGTTCCTCGACCGCAGGGGTTTGCGCGATATGCGCCGGAAGGTGCAGATGATCTTTCAGGATCCTTTCGCCAGCCTCAATCCGCGCATGACGATCGGCGCTGCGGTTGCCGAACCCTATCTCGAACATAAGATGGGAACGGCGAAAGAGGCACGCGAGAAGGTTGCCGACCTCCTGGTGAAGGTCGGCCTTACGCCGGATATGGCGGCGCGCTATCCGCATGAGTTTTCCGGCGGGCAGCGCCAGCGCATCTGCATCGCCCGGGCGCTCACCCTGGATCCGAAGGTGATCATCGCAGACGAAAGCGTCTCCGCCCTCGACGTTTCGATCAAGGCGCAGGTCATCAACCTGCTGCTCGACCTGCAGCAAAGCCTGAACCTTGCCTTCCTGTTCATCTCGCATGACATGGCCGTCGTCGAAAGGGTCAGCCACCGGGTCGCGGTGATGTATCTCGGCGAAATCGTCGAGATCGGGCCGCGCCAGGCGGTGTTCGAAAACCCGCAGCACCCCTATACCAAGAAGCTGATGTCGGCGGTGCCCGTTCCCGATCCGGCACGGCGGAAATTGAAGCACGGCATTGCCGCCGATGAGCTGAAAAGCCCGATCCGGCCTCCTCATCACATTATGCAGCCGCTGAATTATGTAGAGATTTCGCCTGGCCATCGGGTGGCCCGTTGACCGCCTGTCGTCATTGCAGTGTCGCAGGCCGTCCTTGGATTAGCGGCTTCTGCCGATAATGTTATGGTTGCATGATGAGCCTTATCGTGAGGGTATCCCATGGATTTTTCCCAGCAACCCCGACCGACCGAGCCGGGCATTCTGCAATTCATGGAGATCTGCGATTCCTTCTATCCGCCTGATGCCGTGTCGGCGTCCATAGAGCAGCAGCGGCAATGGTATGATGCACTTTGTGGCCGCTTCGACCGCCCATTGCCCGATGGCATGCGCACGCAGGATGACGTTGTGATCGGAAGAATTCCGGTCAGGCGTTATCAGCCGCGGACGATCCGGACCTCGACATGCCTGCTTTATCTTCACGGCGGGGGCTTCGTGGTCGGCTCGCTCGATAGCCATCATGCGATCTGCGCCGAGATCGCCGACCATGCCGGGGCCGAACTGGTGTCGGTCGATTACCGCCTGGCGCCCGAACATCGCTGGCCGGCGCAGACGGATGATTGCTATGGCGTTCTCAAGTCATTGCTTGCTGCGGGAAGGACCGTCGTACTGATGGGAGACAGCGCCGGCGGCAATCTGGCGGCGGGCCTCGCCGTTCGGGCAAAGAGCGAGGGGTTTTCAGGCATCACGGGGCAGGTCTTGATCTATCCGGCGCTGGGCGGCGACCTTGTTTCCGGTTCCTACGAGGAAATGGCGAATGCGCCCGGGCTGACGACCGCCGACGTCGGCTATTATCGCAGCGTATTGAAGGCACCGGCTGGCGATCCAGTCGCCGAGCCCCTTACGGCATCGTCTTTTACCGGCCTCCCGCCAGCCTTCATAACGGTTGCGCACTTCGACCCTCTGCGTGACGACGGCCGCAACTATGCAGCGAGGCTCGCCGAGGCAGGCGTCGAGGTCTGGTTTCGCGAAGAGCCGCAGATGGTGCATGCCTGGCTGCGAGCACGGCATATGAGCGACGGCGCGCGCGCCGGTTTCCGCGCCATATGTGAGGCAGCCAGCCGATTTGCCGGATCGAACTGATCACATCAGATCGCGCCGGATACGCTTTTCCTCGAAGGTTTTTTCGAAAATTTGCGTGTTGCCTTCGAAGGCGATGACGGACGCGCGGATGATCCATTCGGTTGCCGTGCAAGAGATCGTCGCCGTCGCCACCGTGCGGACGTACCATCCCGGCCGCCGCATGTCGCATGTCCAGATCGAGGTGCCACTCATCGATAGCGGATCGTCAGGTGCGATAGACCAGACCTCCTCGCGGAGCTGGCGCGTGGAAAGACCGGTGCCCGGATGTTCGAAAAGGCCGGTATCCTCACGGATTTCATAATGGGTCTTGTCGGCGGAGAGATCGCGCACGACCTGACGCTTTGTCGCCGCCGGGGCATGTTCGATATATTTCGGCAGCGGGTCAGGATTGTCCGGCTGCTTGATGTCGATGGTTTCATATGCGCCGAGCTTCGGCAGAGCGAAACCGATGGAGGCGATATCGATCGTCAGTCCGGGATTTTCCGGCGGCGGCAAGATCATCGGCCAATAGGCCGTCGAGAGCGAAAGAACGATACGATGCCCTTTTCGGAACCGGTAGCCGCAGGCATCCAACGTCAGCCTGATTGTGGTGCGTTCCCCTTTTTGCAAGGGCTTCGGCTCGGCATTGCCCTCACGATGGGCGAGATTGAGCACGCCGAAGGAGACCCGTGTCGCGGTGCCGTCGGGATGGAGATCGATGAGCCTGGCGCAAAGATTGGCCGTTTCGGCATCGCAGCGCAGGCAGAGAGTAACGACCGGACGGCCGAGATAGTCATGATCGGCGGATAGTGGTGTGGTCTGGAAGGTCAGCGAGCCGGCATCGTCGAGACGTTGATCGATCGCCATTTCGGCATCAGGTTTCAAGGTGAAATATTCGCCCGCGGTCGTACCCGTATCGAGGGGCGAGCGCAGATGGACGGCATGTTCCGGCGCGTGCGGGATCGGCATGCCTTCCATCAGCGTACCGAACTGCTCGACATAGAAGCATTGCATATCCGGCCGCTGCCAATCCTGCTTGGCAATCCAGAAGCCGGGATCGAATTCGCGGCGCGGCGCAGGCCGCACTGCGTCGAGAATATAGGCGCGCACCTGCGGCAAGTTCTCTGCACCGTTCCTGTCGCCGCGCAGCCAGCGGTTCCACCACGCGATCGCCTCGCCGTGAAAATCGGCGCGTGGCTTCGGCCAGGCAAAATGCGGATATTTGTGAACCCACGGACCAATCAGCGCTTTTGCCTTATCGCCAAGACCTTCGACGGCCATCAGCGGCGTGTTGCGATAGCCGTCCGCCCAGCCGGCAATGACAAGGACGGGGATATCAACATCGGCGAAATTCTCACAGACGGACCCATGCCGCCAGAAATCATCACGGCGTTGATGCTGCAGCCACTCCTCCATGAAGAAGGGCTCGTTCTCCAGGCGTTGCAGCCACATATCCCGCCAGCGGTCGCCGACGATCTCGGGGTCGGGCGAGCGGGATTGATAGCCGAGCATGGTCGCGGCCCAGGAAAGCTGCGCCGAGAGATGGCAGCCATTCTTATAGTGGATATCGTCATTATAGCGGTCGACCGTGGAGGCGATCGATATCACTGCCTTGAGCGCGGGCGGCCGCAGCGCGGCGACCTGCAAGCTGTTGAAGCCTCCCCAGGAAATGCCCATCATCCCGACGGAGCCATTCGACCAAGGCTGTGCCGCGATCCAGGCGATCAGCTCGCAGGCATTGGCAAGCTCAAGCTCCGTATATTCGCCGTCGATAACGCCATCGGATTCGCCCGAACCCCGAATATCGACCCGGACACCGGCGATGCCCGCGGCAGCAAATATCGGGTAAGTCGATTCATCGCGAGGGCTCGTTCCGTCGCGCTTGCGGTAAGGCAGGAACTCGAACACTGCCGGTACCGGATCGCTTTCCGCGCCGTCGGGCATCCAGATGCGCGCCGCAAGCCGCGTGCCGTCCTTGAGGGTGATCCAGTGGTTTTCGATGGTGGTGAAGCTGCGGTCGGTCATGATCCTATATCCCGAAGATTTTTAAGCGTCGAACCACACCCGGCTGCCGATGTAGCCATTCGACATATCGTTGCCGATGTCGTCGACATATCCTTTCAACGTTTTCGAAGCGGCCATGAGATAGTCGTTGAAAACGGGCAGGATGAGACCACCATCATCTCGCACCATCAGGGCCAGATGGCGATAAAGTTCCTTGCGCTTGGCCTCATCGAGCTCGGACCTTGCCTGCAGCACGATCTTGTCGAAGTCAGGCCGCTTAAAATGTGTGTCGTTCCATTCGGCAGTCGACAGATAAGAGGTGGAATAGCGCGAATCCTGTGTCGGCCGTCCGCCCCAGAAGGAGGCGCAGAAGGGCTGTTTGTTCCAAACATTGGTCCAATAGCCATCTTCCGGTTCGCGCTTGACGTCGATCGTGATCCCGGCGTTTTGGGCGCTTTGCTGGAACAGGATCGCCGCATCCACGGCGCCGGGAAAGGCTGCGTCGGATGTACGCAACAGAATCGGACGGTCGAGACCCGATTTCTTGAAGTGGAAGGCAGCCTTGTCCGGATCATACGGTCGCTGCTCGATATCGGTTGGCGCGAGGGCGTAATTGGAATTGACCGGATAGTCGTTGCCGATCGTCCCGTAGCCGCCCAGAACCTTGTCGAGGATCGACTGGCGATCGATGGCATATTTCAGCGCAAGCCGGAGGTCGCTGTTATCGAAAGGTGCCGTGTCGCAATGCATCAGAAAACTATAGAAGCCCTTGCCGGCGCTGCGGACGATGTCGACATTCGGCGCGCGCTTCAGCATCGCAACAGTCTTGGGGTCGACATTGTTGACGAAATGGACCTGACCGGAGGCGAGGGCGGCGATGCGCGCGGTGTTGTCGTTCATGACGAGTATTTCCACGCTGTCGACAAAGCCGCGATCGGTGCGCCAGTCTTTCGGATTCTTCTCGAAGGTCGCGCGAACACCCGGTTCAAAATTCTTCAAGATGTAAGGGCCGGTGCCGATGGCGGCCGCCGGCTTTTCGACGCCACCTTTCGACTGGATGATCAGGTGGTAGTCGGTGAGAAGGAGCGGCAAATCCGCATTGCCTTCCGAAAGCGTCAGGACAAGATCGCCCGCCTTGTCTTCGATACCGGTGACCGAGGCCATCAGCCCCAGAGCACCCGACTGCGAATTTTTGTCCGCATGCCGCTTCAGCGTCGCGACGATATCGGCGACGGTCATCTTGCTACCGTCGTGAAACTGCACGTCGTTCCTGATCTTGAAGGTCCAGACGGATGCATCTGCTGATGGCGTCCAGGACGTTGCCAGCGACGGCAGGGGTGCGCCGGTCTTGGGATCGGATTCGACAAGCGTATCGCCCCACAGGCGGCCGATGACGAACAGAACGGAGGCGCTGTATGTTGCCGGGTCGAGGGCATCGCTGGTGGCTCCGCCCTTAAGGCCGAGTTTCAGATGGCCGCCATGCTTTGCTTCCTGCGCGCGGGCTTCGCGCGGCATCAGGAGGCCGGAGGTGAGGGCCGGCAAAGCGCCCAGCACGACGGCCCCGCCGAGGAAGCGGCGGCGGCCGATTTTCAGCTGCGAAGATTGATCCTTTTGATGCGTCATTGCAGTTCCCTCTTTTCAGTTTTCCATTTTGTAGGTCGGAACGTAGAGGTCGAGCCGGCTCACGCAATTTCGGGACTTGACGCGTCTTTAAGCGAGTTTACGCTAGGTTTTCCGAGACGGAGTAACTAATGCCTCATTTGGTCGATAACCTCAAAATTGCCTGTGCAACGCAGCGCTCCATTTCGCATCTGTGCCGCGCAATTGATATCAACCGGCAACAATTCAACCGATACATCAACGGCCAGACGAGACCGTCGGCCCATAATCTGGCGCGCATCGCCAAGTATTTCGGTCTCGACGCAGCCGACTTTGGTCTCGCTCCCAGGCTCTTTCGCGAGCGGCTTCGCAAACCGAACCTAGACCTCAATCAAAGTTCCGAACTCTTAAAAGCGTTCCCCGGGGATCTGACCGCGCTCCGGCGCCATATCGGCTATTTCCAGACCTATCATCGCTCGCCGTCCTGGCCTGGAATGGTTGTCTGTTCGTGCAGCCGCCTCATCGAGCAGGGTGGGCTGGTGCATGTCAAATCAATGGAGCGTCTGCGGGATCCCGGAAACGGCATCCAGCAGTTTTCGAAATATGTGGGCTTGGCCGCCTTCTATCGAAACCGGATCTTCATTACGGAGCGCGTCGTCGGCCCGAACCCGATACTGTCACAGACGATCCTCCTACCATTCGACGAGTATCAACGTGTCTATTTGCGCGGCACGACAATGGGGGTCTCGTGGCGAAAGGAAAATCTTCCCTATGCTTCGCGGATGATCTGGCGTCATGTCGGTGCCGAGCCCGACTTGCGTGAACTTCTCTCGCGCTGCGGGCCGTTGCCGCTGTCGTCACGCCAGCTGCCGCCGACGGTACGCTCATTCCTCGCAGATCCATCCGCGGAAGTGTATGTCGTGCCGGCAGAGTATTGACGACACCGATCTTGCGACAAAGCCGTCAGATCCAATGAGTACCCGAAGATTTCGAGCCTTCAATTCCCAGCGCTCTCCATCCTCCGCGTCGTCAGCACACGCTCCAGCCAGCCGATCTCCATTTCCGGCACTGATTTCAGCAGCAGGTCCGTGTAGTCGTCGAAAGGCGGCGAAAGCACCTTCGATTTCGGCCCGAAGCGCACGACCCGGCCGCGATGCATGACCGCGACGCTGTCGGCGATGGCGCGGACGATGGCGATATCGTGAGTGATGAAGATGTAAGAAAGCTGAGATTCCTCCTGGAGCCGCATGAGCAGTTTCAGGATGCCTTCGGCAACCAGCGGATCGAGCGCCGAGGTGGGCTCGTCGCAAAGGATGAGTTCCGGCTTGGCCGCAAGCGCGCGCGCGATCGCCACACGCTGCTTCTGGCCTCCGGAAAGCTCGGCCGGATAACGGTCGATGAAGCCATTGCCCATCTCGATTTGGTCGAGCAGCTCCTTCACCCGCGTCGTCTTCGCCGCACCCCGCAAACCGAAATAGAAGGTGAGAGGGCGGCCGATGATGTCGCGCACGGTCTGGCGCGGGTTCATGGCGGTATCGGCCATCTGGTAGATCAATTGGATCCGCCGCAGCTCGTTGCGCGAGCGGCTTTTGAGCGCCGGCGTCAGCGGTTTGTTATCGAAAGAAATCCCGCCGTCGCTGGGTGGCAGCAGTCCGGTGATGACGCGGGCAAGCGTCGACTTGCCGGAACCGGATTCGCCGACGATCGCGAGGGTTTGGCCTTTGGGCACATGTAGCGAAACATCGTGCAAAACCTTGAAGCCATTTGAATATTCAGCGCTCACGTGCTCGACTTTCAGAAGCGTGTTGGATTGATCGACCGCCTCCTCGCGCGCGGTTTGACGAACATTGACGAGGGCGCGGGTATAGTCTTCCCGCGGCGCCTCGATGATCTGCTGCACAGGGCCGTATTCCACCTTTTTGCCATGCCGCAACACCATGATGTCGTCGGAGATCTGCGCGACGACGGCAAGGTCGTGCGTAATGTAGAGGGCTGCCGTATGTGTCTCCTCGATGGCATGCTTGATCGCCGCCAGGACGTCGATCTGCGTCGTCACGTCGAGTGCGGTGGTCGGCTCGTCGAAGACGATCAGCTCAGGATTGGAGCAAAGCGCCATCGCCGTCATCGCACGCTGAAGCTGGCCGCCAGAGACCTGGTGCGGAAAGCGGTCGCCGAAGGTTTCGGGGTTGGGCAGACCGAGAACCCGGAAGAGGTAAAGCGCGCGCTTCTTGGCCTCGTCCTTCGTCATCAAGCCGTGCTTGACGGAAGCTTCGATTACCTGCTCGCCCAGCTTATGGGCCGGATTGAATGCGGCCGCAGCCGATTGTGCGACATAGCAGACGCGCGCACCGCGAATTCTGCGGATGCCCGACTTTCCAAGCGGAAGAATATCGACGCCGTCGAGCAGCACCGTGCCGCCGGTGATTTCCGCGCCGCCCCGGCCATAGGCGAGCGCGGAGAGGCCGATGGTGGACTTGCCGGCACCGGACTCGCCGATCAGGCCGAGCACCTTGCCCTTTTTGAGATCGAAGGAGACGCTGTTGACGATCGTGACCCGCTTCGGGGGCTCGCCGGGCGGATAGCTGGTGGCTTCGATCTTTAGATCGCGAACGGAAAGAAGCTCAGGCATCGCCACGTCCTCCCTTGAGGCTGGAGGTGCGCTTCAAGAGCCAGTCGACCACCAGATTGACACAGACTGCGAGCGCCGCGATCGCGGAGCCCGGCACGAGAGCGGCGGAAATGCCGAAGATGATGCCGTCCTTATTGTCCTTCACCATGCCGCCCCAATCGGCGGATGGCGGCTGGATGCCGAGTCCAAGGAAGGAGAGCGTCGACAGGAACAGGATCGAAAAGGCAAAACGCAATCCGAACTCCGCCAGCAGTGGCGAGAGGGTGTTGGGCAGAATTTCACGGAAGATGATCCAGACCTTGCCTTCGCCGCGCAGTTTGGCGGCTTCCACGAATTCCATGACGGCCACATCCAGCGCGACGGCACGGCCGAGGCGGTAGACCCGCGTCGAATCGAGGATTGCCATGACGAGGACGAGCACGACGAGATTCTGCGGCAGCACCGCCAATACGACGAGCGCGAAGATCAAGGTCGGGATCGACATCATCAAATCATTGAAACGCGAGAAGACCGTATCGACCAGTCCGCGTGAGACGGCAGCGGTGAAGCTCAGGATGATGCCGAGCGAGAACGAAATGATCGTCGCCGCCAGTGCCACGAACAAGGTGGTGCGGGCGCCGTAGATCAGCCGCGAAAGGATATCGCGGCCGAGATTGTCGAGGCCGAAGAAATACTGCGCGTCGGCCGGCTGCCAGACGTTGCCGACGACGTCGGTTTCGCCGTAGGGCGCGATGAGAGGTGCAAAGATCGCACAGATGAAGGCGAGCAGGATACCTATGATGCCGACCCAGGCGGTGATGGGGATGTCTCTCAATCTCATCGCGGATGCCTCAGGCGTGGGTTGGCGACGATCGCCAGGATATCGGCAACCATGTTGAGCAGAATGTAGACGGCGGCGAAGATCAGTCCGCAGGCTTGGACCACCGGCATGTCGCGCACGGTGACGGCATCGACCATGTACTGACCCATGCCGGGATAGACGAAGACCACCTCGACCACTACGACACCGACGATGAGATAGGCAAGGTTCAGCGCCACGACGTTGATGATCGGCGCCAACGCGTTGGGCGCGGCATGTTTGACGATGGCGCGAAAGGCGCTGAGACCCTTCAACTCCGCCGTTTCCATATAGGCTGATGACATGACCGACAGGATCGCAGCTCGCGTCATGCGCATCATGTGAGCCAGAACGACGAGCACCAGGGTTGCCGTCGGCAGGGCGATGGCCTTTAGTCGATCGATGAAGGCCATGCCGTCATAGACGGTCGCGGGGAATGTCGCGATCCCGAATTTCACCCCGAAGAACAGGATGAGCAGGTAACCGATGAAGAATTCCGGTAATGAAATCGCCGCGAGCGAGATCACGTTGATGATCTTGTCAGGCAGACGGTTTCGGAAATGCACGGCCAGCATGCCGAGCCCGACGGCGAGCGGCACCGAAATCACTGCGGCGCAGGCGGCAAGGAAAAGCGAATTGCCGAGCCGCTTGCCGATCTGCTCGCTGACGGAATTCTTGCTGGCCCAGGATGTACCGAAATCCCCGCGGACAGCGTTGCCGAGCCATTCGACGTAACGGGTGGTGACAGGCCGATTGAGGCCAAGTTCGGTGCGGATATTGGCGACGGCCTGTGGTGTTGCCGACTGGCCGAGATAGGTCGTGGCGAAATCGCCCGGCAAGGCTTCGAGACCGCCGAAGATCAGGACCGAGACCGCGAAAAGCAGCACGAGGCTGAGCAGGAAACGCTCGATAACGAGGGACAGCAGCGGAAAGCGCTGCTTGAACCGCAATCCGGGCAGGACTGTGCTGGGTTGTACATTGGACATGGCTGATGCCTCGCGCTGAAACGTCAGGAGGACCGCGGAGGTTTTCCGCGATCCCGGCTCCGTTAGAGATGAGGGCGTTGCCGCCCTGCGTCAGGCATCAGCTCTCCAGCCAGACTCGGGTCGCGACGTAGCCGTTCGACATGTCGTTGCCGATATCGTGAACATAGCCCTTCACCTGCTTGGTGGAGGCGTTCACGAAGTCGTTGAACATCGGCAGAATGACACCGCCCTCGTCGCGCACCATCATCGCCATGGTGCGATACAGCTCCTTGCGCTTGGCTTCGTCGAGTTCGGCGCGAGCTTCGAGGAGAAGCTTGTCGAAGTCGGGACGCTTGAAGCGGGTATCGTTCCAATCGGCCGTCGAGAGATAGGCGGTGGAATACATCTGATCCTGCGTCGGCCGACCGCCCCAATAGGAGGTGGAGAAAGGCTGAACGTTCCAGACGTTGGTCCAGTAGCCGTCGCCCGGCTCGCGCTTGACCTCGATGTTGATGCCGGCTTTCTTGCAGCTTTCCTGATAGAGGACGGCGGCATCGACAGCGCCAGGGAAGGCCACTTCCGAGGTGCGCAGCAGCACAGAGCCGTCGTGACCGGACTTCTTGTAGTGGAAGGCGGCCTTGTCGGGATCGTAGGTGCGCTGCTCGATGCCTTCCGGGAAGAGGGCATAGGTGCTGTTAATCGGGAAGTCGTTGCCGACCTTGCCGTAGCCGCCGAGGATCTTCTTCACCATGGTTTCGCGGTCCATGGCGTATTTCAGCGCCAGGCGAAGATCGTTGTTGTCGAACGGCGCCTTATCGCAATGCATGATGAACACGTAGTGCCCGCGGCCGGCGGTCGACAGGATTTCGACATTGGGTGCACGCTTCAACAGATCCACCGTCTTCGGGTCGACGCGGTTGATATAGTGCACCTGGCCGGACGACAGCGCAGCGATACGCGCGGTCGCATCGTTCATGCCGATGATTTCGACGGTGTCGACGTAACCGCGATCGGTACGCCAATCGTCCTTGTTCTTCTCGAACGTCGCGCGCACGCCGGGCTCGAAGCTGACGAGCTTATAGGGGCCGGTACCGATCGAGGCGAGGGGATCGTCATTGCCGCCATTCGGCTGGATGACGAGATGGTAATCGGAGAGCAGCAACGGCATGTCGGCGTTGCCTTCGGTCAGCGTCAGGACGAGGTTATCGCCGTCGGCCTTGATGTCCTTGATCGATTTCATGACGCCGAGCGCGCCGGATTCCGACTTGCTATCCGTGTGCCGCTTGAGCGTGGCAACGACATCTTCGATGGTCAGGTCCTTGCCGTTGTGGAACTTGACGCCCTTGCGAATCTTGAAGGTCCAAGTAACGGCGTCTTTCGAGGGTTCCCAGGATTCGGCGAGTGCCGGTACCGCAGCACCGGTCAGCGGATGGGATTCGACCAGCATGTCGCCCCAGCAACGGCCGACGCAGAACATGAACTGGGACAGGAATTTTGCCGGATCCTTGGAGTCAGTGGCGGCACCGCCTTCAAGTCCGAGTTTCAGATGCCCACCGCGTTTCGGTTCCGCTGCCATCGCGCTTTCGGTAAAAAGCTGGTCGGCAAGTGCCAATGTCATGCCGGCCGCCATGGCGCGTCCCATGAATTCGCGACGGCTGAGGCCGCCCGAGGTCACACGGCTTGCCAAATGCTTCGTGTAATCTTTCATTCCCCTGTTCCTTCTTCTTGGTGCGTTGACAGAACTTTCGGGCAGGGCTTCAGAGGCGGTTTCCTCTCCGCCGGAAGCTTGCCCGCAATCATGCGGGAAAATAATGCGGTTGTCGCCGCTTTCTCACTTTCCTTTCCAGATTGGGCTTCGCTTCTCCGCAAATGCCCTTGCGCCTTCCAATTGATCCTCGCTCGAATAGAGGGCGTCGACGGTGGCAAACTGCCGTTTTGTGATCTTGTTCATGGCAGTCTGAAACGTCGTTCCCTCCGCCTCGCGGACAATTTCCTTGATGGCTGCGTAGACGAGCGGCGGGCCGCTTTCGAGAAGCCGGGCAAGTTCCCATGCCCGGTCCATCAATCGGTCGGCAGCGACGATCTCGTTGACGAAGCCCCAACGGTGCGCTTCTGCAACGTCGAGCCAACGGCCCGTCAGGAGCATGTCCATGGCGATATGATAAGGAATGCGCTTCGGCAACTTGATCGACGCTGCGTTAGCGACGGTCCCCGAGCGGATCTCCGGAAGGGCGAAGGTCGCGTGTTCGGCGGCGATGATCAGATCGGTGGAAAGGGCAATCTCCAGGCCGCCGCCGCAACAGATGCCGTTGACGGCACAAATTACCGGCTTGTTGAGATCGCGGAGCTCCTGCAGGCCGCCGAAACCGCCAACGCCATAATCGCCATCGACCGCATCGCCGGCGGCGGCCGCCTTCAAATCCCAGCCGGCCGTAAAGAACTTCTCGCCAGCTCCTGAAACGATCGCGACGCGCAGATCGGGATCGTCACGGAAATCGCGGAAGATCAGGCCCATCTCGCGGCTTGTCGCAAGGTCGATGGCGTTTGCCTTCGGCCGGTCGATGATGACCTCCAAAATACCGTTATCACGCCTGGTGCGAATGGGGCTTTGCAACTTCCCTTATCTCCTTAGCCGGATGAGGGCGTCTGCGGCAACGACGCCACGATTTTCAGGCAGAACCATCAATGGATTAATGTCCAGTTCCTCAAGCCACGCAGCATTTTTTACGACATATTCTGCCGCTGATAGGATGGCGTCGACAACTGTATCGAGGCTGCTCTTCGCTCCGCCCCGATAGCCTTCGATCAATTTCCTGACCCTCAGCCGCGAGATGGCCTCCATCACCTCTTTCTTTGTTGCGGGAAGAGGTAAAATGACAGAATCTTCAAGCAATTCCACCAGAATTCCACCCGCGCCGATCGTCAATGTCAATCCGACGACGGGATCGCGAACGGCGCCGACGATCAGCTCCGCGACCGGGCGCTCGATCATGCGTTCGACCAAATATCCGGAGGCGACGGAAGCCATCCGCTCTGCCGCGTTTCGCACCGCCTCTACATCCCAAAGGTTGAGTACGACGGCTCCGACTTCGGACTTGTGTTCGACGCCCAAAGCCTTCAGCGCGACGGGAAAGCCGATGCGTTGCGCCTGCTCGGCGACGTCGGTCGGACTAGATGCCGTTGCCCCCAATGGAACGGTGAGACCGGCTGCGGACAACTCCACCTTGGCCACCGCCTCGCTCAGGGTTTCAATTTCGCCTGCACCGGAAGTGATATCCAGCAGCGGGAGTGGCGGCGGGGCGTGCCAGGCCGCACCGATGCGGCTTGCGACTTCCGCCGCGGCGATGGTTTCGCTGATGCCGCAGAGCGGCACTATGCCGTCCGAGATGAGCTGCATGGCAATTGTCTCCGGCATGTTTTCCGGCAGTGTCGCCAGAATGCCCGCACAGGCGCCGGTCAGCTTTGCCGCGGCTGTGACGGCGGCAATCGTTGTCATCCAGTCGGCGGAATCGCAACGATCGTCGCGTGGAAAGTCGAGAACGATCAGATTGAGCACATAGTCGCCTTCGAACATGGCGGTGAAGGCTTCCGTTTGGCGGGAAAGATCGCCCCAAACGAAGGTGTGATAGTCGAGAGGATTCGAGAGCGTAACCATTTCGCCGAGGCTACGCCGCAAGGCAGGCAATTGCTCCGGTTTCAGGGCACGGAAATCCACGGCGCGGCCCGTCGCAGCATCGGCCATCAGCGAGGCCTCGCCGCCGGAACAGCTCATCGACGAGATCGCATTGCATTCAAGCGGGCCGGTCACATGCAGCAGTTTCAGCGTTTCGATAAGTTCCGGCAGCGTTGCAACCCGGCCGATACCGAGACGGGCGAGAACCGCATCGGCAACGGCATCGCTGCCGGCAAGGGATGCCGTATGCGAAATGGCTGCGCGCTGCGCCTGTTCCGATTTTCCGACTTTCAGGGCGACGACCGGTTTTCTCAGTTCCCTTGCACGCATCGCAAGTTTTTGCAGTGTCTGGACGTTGCCGAATCCCTCGATATGCAGGCCGATCGCGGTCACACGGGGGTCTTCCAGGACGGCAAGGGCGAGATCGGACAGTCCGATCTGTGCCTGATTGCCTGCCGTCATCAGATAGCTGATAGGCAGGCCGCGCCTTTGCATGGAAAGATTGATGGCGATGTTGGAGGATTGGGTGAGAATGGCAACGCCACGTTCGACGCGCACCATTCCGTGCTGGTCGGGCCAGAGCAGGGCGCCGTCCAGGCCGTTGATCACGCCGTAACAATTTGGCCCGATGATCGGCATGTCGCCGGCAGCACCGACCAAGGCCTCCTGCCGTGCGCCGCCATCGGCCAGTTCGGCAACCGCTTCGCTGAAGCCGGACGCGTAGCAGACAGCACCACCGGCGCCTCTGGCCGAGAGCGCTCGGACGATATCGATGGTCAGCATGCGGTTGACGCCGACGAAGGCGGCATCCGGTGCAGCGGGCAGGTCTTCCACCGCTCGATAGCAGCGGCGCCCGAGCACGGCATCGAGCGTCGGATGCACCGGCCAGATATCTCCGGTAAAACCCATGCGATCGCATTGTTCGATGACCCGGCGCGCTTCGCGGCCGCCGAAGACGGCGATCGTTTGCGGTCTGATCAGGCGATCGAGCGGGCGTTGCGTCATCCGATCACGCTCCGAATGGCCGCAGCAGATCGCGGCTGATGATGTGCCGCTGGATCTCCGAGGTTCCGTCCCAGATGCGTTCGACGCGGGCATCGCGCCAGAAACGGGCAAGGGGGAGGTCGTCCATCAATCCCATGCCGCCAAAAATCTGGATCGCTTCGTCCGTGACGCGGGCAAGCATTTCCGAAGCGTAGAGCTTGGCCGATGCGATTTCGCGATTGGCGGGAAGACCGGCATCGAGCCGCCAGGCTGCGGATAGGGTCAGCAGATCGGCGGCGTCGATCTCGGTGATCATGTCGGCGAGCTTGAACGATACGCCCTGATTGGCGCCGATCGGCCGGCCGAACTGCTTGCGCTCCGCCGCATAGGGCAGCGCCAGATCGAAGACACGGCGAGCCCGCCCGACACAGGTTGCTGCGACCGTCAGACGCGTGCCGTAGAGCCATTCATTGGCAATATCGAAGCCGTGATGCACCTCCCCGAGCACCTGTGACTTGGGCAGGCGGCAGTCCGTGAAGCTCAATATGACGTTGTGATAGCCGCGATGGGAGACCGAGTCATAGCCTTTGAGGATTTCGAACCCCGGCGTGCCGCGATCGACCAGAAAAGCCGTGATCTTCTTCTTCACGCCCTTCGCCGTTTCCTCCTCGCCGGTGGCGGCAAAGACGATGACGAAATCGGCAATATCGGCATGGGAGATGAAATGCTTGGTGCCGTTGAGAATGAAATCGTCGCCGTCCTGCCGGGCTGCGCATTTCATGCCGCGCATATCGGAGCCGGCGTCGGGTTCGGTGATGGCGAGCGCATCGATCTTCTCGCCGCGTACGGCGGGCAGAAGATACCGCTCGCGTTGCTCGTCTTCGCAGGCCATCAGAATGCCGGACGGACGACCGAAAAAGACGGTGAGCCCCATCGAGCCGCGACCGAGTTCACGCTCGACAAGGGTGAAGGTCGCGTGATCGAGGCCGGCACCGCCGATCTCCTCGGGGAAATTGCAGGCATAGAAGCCGAGGTCGATGCATTTGCGCCGGATCTCATCTCCAAGCTCCCGCGGCACGAGGCCGGTGCGCTCGACCTCGTTCTCATACGGATAGATCTCCGTCTCCACAAAGTCCCTGACCGTCTTGACGATCATCTCCTGTTCTTCGCTGAGCCCGAAATTCATGACCGCTTCCTCCTAGCGTTTTTGTCCGACATGGCGTCCAACGCCTTCAGGCACAGGCAGTTTTGTATGGGCCTCGGCAATCGGCCTTATCTTGCTCAGCACCTCCTCCGGTGCGGGAGCAGCTTTTCCGGCCTTGGCATCGACATGCAGCAGCATCTGTTCGGCGGTGGCGATCGCTTCGTCGTTTGCCGTATCGTAGATCGTATGGAAGACATGGAGCCGCTTTTCGTCAGACCCGAGGATCTGCGCGGTCGAATGAATGGCTTGTCCGAGCTTGGCTTCGCCGAGATGGCGAATATGCGTCTCCACCGTATAGTAGCTATGGCCGCGCTCGACATAGGCGAGATCGACGCCGATCACGCGCAGCAGCGCGTCCGACGTGTCGCCGAACACCTGCAGATACCGGTGCTCGGTCATATGGCCGTTATAGTCCACCCATGCCGGGCTGACTTTCGTGTCGATCAGCCGTAGCGGCTGCGCGACATCCAGCTTTTCGCCACCATCGGTGGCGGCCCAGAGGCCCTGCTCGAAATCCTTAAGCAGCTTGCCGGCACCCCAGCCCTCGCCGCCATGGCTTCTCTTCAGCGTCTGCAGGATGCCGACGAGATTTTCATCGCGAATGCGCTCCAGCTCACGGATCGACAGACCAGCCGCCTGCTCATCCGACTGCTGGCCGATCTTTTCGACAAGCGCATCGTCGAGATCGACGACATCCATCAGCTTCGTCCAGTTCCATTTGAGGGCAGGGCCGAACTGCGCCAGGAAATGCCGCATGCCCGCTTCGCCGCCGGCAATGCGGTACGTCTGGAACAGGCCCATCTGCGCCCAGCGGAGGCCAAAGGAATAGCGAATGACGTCATCCAGCGTTTCGACGGTGCAGATGTCGTCCTTGATCAGCCAGAGCGCCTCGCGCCACAGGGCTTCCAGCAGACGATCGCCGACGAAGGCTTCGATCTCCTTAGCGATGTGTACGCCCTTCATGCCGATCGGCGGCAGCCGTTCCATGGCGGCCTTGATCGTTTCCATCGAGGTCTTTTCACCGCCGACGATTTCAACGAGCGGCAGCAGATAGACTGGGTTATACGGATGGGCGACGAAGAGGCGTTCCGGATGGCGCATGTCGCGTTGCAGATCAGTCGGCAGCAACCCGGAAGTGGATGAGCCGATCAGGGCATCTGGCTTCGCTACGGCATCGATCTGCGTCAGGACTTTACGCTTGAGGTCGAGCCGCTCAGGCACGCTTTCCTGGATCCAGTCGGCATCGCCGACGGCCGCTTCCAGCGTGTCCCTGAATGTGAGCTTGCCGCGCGGCGGAAGCGGCGCGCCGGTCAGCATTGCGTATGCCTTTTGGGCATTCGCCAGAACCTCGCCGACGATGCGGGTTGCTTCCGGATGCGGGTCGAAGACATCGACGTCGATGCCGGCCAGCAGGAAGCGTGCGATCCATCCGCCGCCGATGACGCCGCCACCGATGCAGGCTGCCTTGTTGATCCTGGTCATCGGAGCCTCAGCGCTTCGTCAGTTTCAGTTTCTTGCGGACATCCTCGGGGCCGATAATGCGCGCGCCCATGCCTTCGACAACCTGCACCGCTTTTTCGACGAGCTGGGCGTTGGTGGCGAGCAAACCCTTTCCGGCATAGAGGTTGTCTTCCAGGCCGACGCGGACATTGCCGCCGGCAAGCACGGCCGCAGCCGGATAGGCCATGGCATTGCGGCCGATGGAAAAGGCCGAGAAGGTCCAGCTCGAGGGAACGTTATTGACCATCGCCATGAACGTGTTGAGGTCATCGGGCGCGCCCCAGGGGATGCCCATGCAAAGCTGGATGAGGATCGGGTCCTCAATCAGACCCTCCTCGGCAAGCTGCTTGGCAAACCAGAGATGACCGGTATCGAAGGCTTCGATCTCGGGGCGGACACCGAGATCCGTCATCTTCTTCGCCATCGCCCGAAGCATGGAGGGCGTGTTGGTCATCACATAGTCGCCGAGACTGAAGTTCATCGTGCCGCAATCGAGCGTGCAGATTTCCGGCAGGCATTCGGCGACATGGCTGACGCGCTCGGTGGCGCCGGCCATGTCGATGCCCCGGATGTTCAGGGGCAGGGGGCTTTCGACATCGCCGAAAATCAGGTCGCCGCCCATGCCGGCGGTCAGGTTTAGCACCACATCGACATCGGCCGAACGGATCCGATCCGTGACCTCCTTGTAGAGATCGTTGCGGCGGCTGGCAGCGCCAGTTTCCGGATCGCGGACATGGCAGTGGACCACTGCCGCCCCAGCCTTGGCGGCGTCGATCGCGGATTCCGCGATCTGCTTGGGAGTGATCGGAACATGGCTGGATTTCGAGACCGTATCGCCGGAGCCGGTGACGGCGCAGGTGATGAAAACATCGCGGTTCATCGCAAGAGGCATTTTTGTTCTCCCTCGTATTGAGGACATTACGAGGCAAGCGGCGTCTTCATGCTTTGCATTATCGGAAACAAACAATACATTATCGGAAATACCGGAGAATGCCTGTGCTCACCTCATCCAACACGCCGCTCGATATCGATCTGCTGGTACTTCCGGAAACGAACCTGATTCTGATCGCTTCGGTGATAGAACCTTTGCGCGGGGCCAACCGCATTTCCGGAGCGGAGATCTATCGCTGGCGCTTGTTTACGCCTGACGGTTCGCCCGTCGAAACGACGAGCCACATCCCGGTTCCCGCGTCCGGCGCCTTCAAGCCGACCGACTCCGCTCCGCTCTTCGTGCTCGCGAGCTACAATTGGCGGCGCAGCGCGACGCAGGTGCTGAAAATGCAGATATCGCAGGCGGCGCGCTATCGCTCGATGGTCGCGGGCATTGAATCCGGCAGTTGGCTGCTGGCGGAAGCAAGCCTCCTCGACAATGTATCGGCGGCTGTCCATTGGGAGGATTTCGACGATTTCGCGCTAGCCTATCCGCAGGTGCGTGCCGTCAAGGACCGTTTCGTGATCGACGGCAAGCGCATTACCACCGCCGGCTCATTGCCGACCGTCGACCTGATGCTGGAGATCATTCGGCGCCGGCAGGGCTATTCGCTCGCACTCGAAGTCAGCCGGCTTTTCATCTACGAGCCGGCCAACACGCAGAGCGCGGTAGAACTTTCACCGTCGACCGCCGGCCTGCGCATGCGGGATCCGCGCGTCGCACAAGCGGTGCGGCTGATGGAAGAAAACATCGAGCAACCGCTGATCCTGACGCGCCTTGCGCGACGCATCGGCCTTAGTGCCCGCCATCTCCAGGCCCTTTTCCAGGAAAGCATCGGCGCTCCTCCGCATGTGCATTACTTGGCTCTTCGGCTCAATGCGGCGCGGCGCAAGGTGATCGAGACGAAGGAGTCCTTCGCGGAAATCGCCGCGGCCACGGGTTTCAACTCCGCCTCGGCATTTTCCCGCAGCTATCGCGCCAGCTTTTCGGAAAGTCCCTCGGGCACTCGGCGGCGCTTGCGCGGGCGCTCTATGGCTGCAGCAGAGCCGACATAGGCTGAAAGGCTTCGCGCACCATTTCCGCGAGCTCCTGGATCGCCTCGCTGGAATGATAGGGATTGCGGCGAAGGACGACGCGCGAGGAATCGACCGGCGGAAAGCCGTCATCGCTCATCAGTTCCCGGCAACCATGCGGGATGTTGCTGCGGGACAATGTGGTGACGGCGAGGCCGGCGGAGACGGCGTTTTTCAGGCCGGAGCTGGTATCGGCAACAAAAGCGATGCGATAGGGTCGCGCCTGCTGCTCCAGGGAACGCAGGGCAAAATCCCGCGCCCAAGTCGAGTTCCGGTATGTCGCAACGGGCAGCGGTGTCGCATCATGCAGCCGGTGCACCAACGACGTCACCCAGACGGTCGGATCAATGCAGAGCACCTCTCCCGTGGTCTGCTTGCTCCAGTCGAAGACCACGGCGAGATCGAGTTCGTCCTTCTCCAGGGCGGCAAGATTTCGGGCGGTGTAGTCGCAGGAAACGGTCACTTCGACAGCAGGATGCCGGACGGCGAAGGCGGCAAGCGCCGCCGGCAGGACGGTCTGGCTGTACTCCTCCGGAATTCCGATGCGGACAGGTCCGTTCAGCGGCTTGGTTCGGATGGTCGCGGCTGCCTCGTTCAACAGGTCGACGATCCGCCGAGCATAGGGAAGCAACTGATTTCCGGATCGGGTCAACACGACCCCGCGTGCGCTTCTTTCGAACAGCGCCTCGCCGACAATTTCCTCCAGGCGTTTGATCTGGGCACTGACGGCCGATTGCGTGCGGCCGATGCGTTGCGCCGCAACGGAAAAATTCAACGTCTCGCTAATGACGAGAAACGTTCGGAGCAGATCGCTTTCGATGGGTTCGCGCATGGGCACGCCACAAAAATTTCCGATGGCACATATCTCTACTATTCGTTTGTCTGATGTCAAATATCGGCGCACACAGGGGCAGGCCGTTCAGGTGCTTCGCTCCCGAGATACCGCACATGACCATTCAGACCCCCTCCCGATCCTTCTCCGCCAATGAGCACGAAAAGGGCGTCGCTCTCGTCGTTGCGGCAACGCTCGCCTGGAGCGCCAGCGGCGTCTATACGCGGCTGCTGACGACGGACATCTGGACGGCGATCGCATGGCGCTCTCTGTTCGGCGGATTGTTCCTGCTGATCCCGAGCCTCTTTCTCGAAGGCGGCTTCTCGCGTCGCCAGTGGAGCTCGATCTTTCATCCGTCAGGGCTTGCGATGATCGCCTGCCAGACCTTCAGCCAGGCCTGCTTCATCGGTGCGCTCTATATGACCACGGTTGCGAACGTGACCATGATCTACGCTACGGCGCCTTTCATCGCCGCTTTGCTCGGCTGGGCGATCCTGAAGGAGCGCGTGCCCAGGCGCACCCTTGTTGCCGGCAGCGTCTGCCTAGTCGGCGTGGCGATCATCGTTGCCGCCTCGATCGGCGGCGGCACCGGCCTCGGTGATCTCCTGGCGCTCGGTATGACAGTATCTTTCGCCCTGATCATCGTCATTCCGCGTATCGATCGCAGCGCGCCGAGCCTGCCGCCGACCATCGTCAGCGCCTTCCTGACGCTCGTCATCTTCGCGCCGTTCGGCTCGGTCGGTTCACTCGATCTGCACAACTGGCTGGTGCTTGCCGCTTTCGGGGCAACCAATTTCTCCTTTGCGCTCGTCCTGTTCCTCGCCGGTGCGAAGCGCATGCCGCCCGCGGAAGCTGCTCTTATCGGGACAATGGAGATCGTGCTCACGCCTTTCTGGGTCTGGTTGTTCTTTTCCGAAAGGCCGCCGCTTGCGACGTTCTTCGGCGGCGCCATCATCCTTGCCACGGTCCTCTGGCACACGTTCATCGACCTAAAGCAAAGCCGGCGCAGCCATCCACCGGGGTAGAAATCCCAGGGGGCAGCGCGGTATGACGCAACCGACATCAGCGATAAATATTCGCCTGTGAGTTGCGCTTCGTTCAGCTACCGTTCATTTAGCGAAATGCAAATAAACCTTCGCCGCAACGCCTTGCGGCTGACCGAGGCTCGGCTACCGATACAGCTCACGAGGCAGGTGGTCGAGCCTCTCAAGTCCCCCAAGGAGCAGGGATAACCGGCATGCGGCTGCTTTTCGCTTTGACTGACTGGATCCTGAATCGGCGCCGAAAGTGGGTAGAGCAGGAGACCATTCAATATTCCGCCGATGACCCATGGATTCTCCGACAGATCGAAGAGTTCGAGCGAGAACTAAAGCCATAAAGCGACGCGAAGGTGAGGGGCCGACCTGTGGACTCGTCCGCTCCCGTTCGCGCCTATGCCGACCATAGCGCATAAAAGTGTTGCACCGGACCGTGGCCGGTTCCGACCGACAGCGTCTCGGCTGACGCAACAGCGCCTGCGAGATAATCTTTAGCGATGGCGACGGCTTCCGGCAGCGCCGAGCCCTTGGCGATCTCCGCTGCCAAAGCGCTGGATAGGGTGCAGCCGGTTCCATGCGTTTTCGTGGTGGGAACACGGGCAGCCTCAAACCAGGTCAAATCCTCCGGACTTGCCAGCACATCCGGGCTTTCATCGCCAGCAAGATGCCCGCCCTTGACCAGAACGGCGCGCGGGCCAAGCCGCATAAGCGCTTCCGCCTGCCGCGCCATCGTCTCGCGATTTTCGGCAACCGGCTCATGCAGAAGTGCGGCTGCCTCCGGCAGATTGGGCGTCAGGAGCGTGGCCAGCGGAAGAAGCCGCTCGGTCAAAATGTCGACGGCATCCGCGGCGAGTAGCGCAGTCCCTCCCTTGGCGATCATCACCGGATCGAGCACGACCGGAACGTCTCGATGGGGAGCAAGCGCATCGGCAACCGCTTCGGCGATTGCGGCGTTGGCAATCATACCGATCTTGACGGCATTGACGCGCACATCGGCAAATATGGCCTTGATCTGTTCGGCCACGAACTCCGCAGGAACAGAGTGGACGCCGGAAACGCCTTGCGTGTTCTGGGCCGTCAACGCGGTCAGCGCCGCCATGCCGTAGACGCCACGGGCCGAAAATGCCTTCAGGTCGGCCTGAATGCCGGCGCCGCCGGAAGGATCGGAGCCGGCGATGGAGAGGACGTTTCGGATCATGGGCGTCCCTTTCTGATCCAGCCGATGGACAGCGAGTCGGAGATCGCGGCGAAGTTGGTGATGCATGGAACCAGCGGAGGGTTTGTCCGAACGGCCATTAGCAGCGGATCGAGAGTGGTGTTGTTTTGCATATCGCGCCTTCCGAGGGGGGGAGACGCGGAGGATGACGGTAAGAGCCCGCCGAGACCCCGAGCGACTTCCTCCGCCAGCATTATCCGGTTCAGGTTCAAAGGGTACTTCTCAGCCCATCATGCGACGGGCGCCCCTGTCTCTCATCGCCATCTTTCTCGCAGAGAACGGCCACCCTGTCATCAGCAAATCGTTCTAGTGGTGGTGCCCCATATCTGGCCCGTGTTCCGGCTTCCTGATAAACAGCGCAGCTACGATCGCTCCCAGTGAGATGACCATCCCGCAGAGAAATGCCGCCTTGATGCCGCCGGTCGTTGCGGCTAGCGCGTTGGCGCCGCCGGCGGAGAGGCTGGTGGCCCGCAAGGTCATGATCGCGACGAACAGGGCGGTGCCGGCTGCGCCGGCGACCTGTTGGGTCGTGCCGAGCATGGCGCTGCCGTGCGAATAGAGGTTTGGCGGCAGCGATCCCAGGCTGACGGTGAACAGCGGCGTAAACATCAGCGCGAGACCGATGCTCAGCACCATATGGGCGATCAACAGCATCCAGAACGGCGTATCCTGCTGTATGAAGACCAGCCCGCCCATCACCGTGCTGAGGATGATCGCTCCCGGAATGATCAGCGGCGCCGGACCGTATTTGTCGAAGAGACGCCCGACCGTCGGCGCGCAAAGGCCCATGATCAGCCCGCCGGGCAGTAGCAACAGCCCGGTTTGCAGGGTCGACAATCCCAGCACATTTTGCAGATAGATAGGCAACAGAATGAAGACGCCGAACATCGACATCATCAATATGGCCATCATGGCCGCGGCAATCGTGAATGTCTTTGTGGTCAAGGTGCGCAGATCGAGCAGCGCTCTCTCCTGTTTTTGCAATTGCAACTGCCGCACTATGAAAACCGCGATGACGAGGGCGCCGGTCAGGAGTGGAATCCATGGCGATACCGCCGGCGGATGGAGTGCCGCTTCGCCCAATCCGCTAAGGCCATAGACAAAACCGCCGAAGCCGATGGCGGAGAGAAAGATCGAAAGAATATCGATCGGCGCAGTGGTCGGAACCGTCACATTCTTGATCCGCAAGGCGCCAAGCGCCAATGCGGAGAGGGCGATCGGTAGCACCAGAAGGAACAGCCAGCGCCATTCGAGTGTGGAAAGAATGAGGCCGGAAATGGTTGGTCCGATGGCCGGCGCTACCGAAATGACGACCGAGATATTGCCCATGGTCCTGCCGCGGGATTCCGTTGGCACCAAGGTCATTACCGTCGTCATCAGCAGCGGCATCATGATTGCCGTACCCGAAGCCTGCACGATGCGGCCGATGACAATGACGGCAAACCCCGGCGCCAGCGCCGATATCAGCGTGCCGGCGCTGAATAGCGACATGGCAAGAATGAAGACCGGCCGCGTGTTGAGGCGTTGCAGCAGATATCCGGTGACAGGGATGACGACGGCCATGGTCAGCATGAAGGCAGTGGTCAGCCACTGGGCAGCACTTGCGGTGATATCGAGATCAGCCATCAGATGGGGTAGCGCGACACCCATGATGGTTTCGTTGAGAATGACGACGAACGCCGACACCAGCAGCAGCGCTATAACGAGTTTGTTGCGGGCACTATGGTCTTCCACGGCGGGTACATCCTGTTCCGCATCGGCAATAGTCTGGCTATCGGTCATCATGCTGCTGCCTTGGATTGAATTGACACGGAGCAATAGACATTGCCCGAGACGATAAGTCGTTTGATTTTTCTCGTATGACGAACGGCTGCGTGAAAATGCGACACGCCCAGCGAATTATTTTCGCGCCGATGGCCGGAGAACAATCTGCACAGTTGCAATTCCCGGCTCGCTCACGGCCAAGAATGGCAATGCGTTGGCGAAGGTCAACCCCAAAAGATGTTTCGAAGGGCAGGCTGCGAAAAAGACCTTTAGCAACTCGGAGCGGCTGGAACTCTTCGATCATCCCGGCCGCTGCTCGACGGCTAGGGACGAAGAAGGCAAGGAAGTTAAGATTCCGCTGAGCGACCCATGCACTTCTTGCATGGGTGCAGTGTAGCCTTGGCGCTGCAATATCAGAAGGTCCGATATTATATAGCAGTCATCGAAGCGAAGGGAGCGCCACGGACGGCAGCTCAGCTTCGAATGCCCAAAGAAAGGGGACCATCATGAACATCGCACGCTCTTTCAACAACTGGCGCAAGTATCGTCAAACGGTCGCCGAACTGGGCCGTATGTCCACGCGCGAACTGAATGACCTCGGCATTGGCCGCGGCGACATTCACAACATTGCCCGTGGGGCGGTCGTTCGCTAACGGCTCACAACGCATCCATACTTCGACATTTTGTCAGCGCCTGCTTCCTCCCGAGCGGGCGCTTTTGTTTGTGCGTTCCGCCGGCCTCTTCCTGCATTCCAATTAAGACGGATCTCGCGATAGCTTCCTGCTTTTCGCATAACGCATGCCTGCTCTGCAAAGAAATGCCTATGAACTGAGCAAATCTCCGATATGATGTACCTATCGAAGCGATGCACCTCCTCCCGCATCCCTTCGTAGTGCAGACGACCTACTCCTCCTCCCAAGGTCGTCTGCGGGAACGGTGGCACTCCTCCTCCCAGCTACCGTTCGGTTCTTGACGAAAGCCTGCCGCATCTCCTCCCGCGGCAGGCTTTTTCGTTTGGAGATTAGGCAGGGCCAGAAGAGCCGGGCTGGCCGATTCTCGCTATTGGCAGATGTCAGCGCCCTCCCGCGGGTCGAGAGCCAGTACTGCGCTCGCCAAACCACCCTTTCGCGCGTACGAACTCGGCACTGCGGGCACCGTTCATCGGCAAGTCAGCTTCGCTCCATCTTGTTTGTCCTAATGTTCCCTGCCCGAAACCATCTGCGGGTTAAGTGGAGATCGCGGCACTCAAAGTGCTCGATTTCAGGACTGTGAGAGGAATGTTTTTGCATGCTGAAGACTTTTGGCGACTACGCCCCCGGCCTTGCCCCGAGCGGCAAAATGGCTGAGTTTGCAGGCGGGCCGTCGAAGCCGTCCGACAAGGGCGAGGATGCACTTCTCAACTGCCTGGTCTCCGGCGGAGACGAGAGATTGGAATGCGAGCCGGGAAGCGGCCTCAACATGTATGGGCACGGACCATCGCCCCGGCCACAGGACTTGGCCTTCGGCTCCTCGACCGCATCGACCATTTCCGCACAGGCTTTCGCAGCAGTCGGCGCATATCATGCGGAGCTTTTGCAGGAAATGGAGACAGGGCCCGCGGCCGAGATCTACGCGCGGGAGATCGCCCAGATACGCACGAAACTCCTCAGTCTGCTCGGCCTCGATCAAAGCTCAGGACCTTCGCGGGTAGATGCCATCATGGCGACCTCCGGCACCGATATCCATCTTTTCGCTGCCGCATTGCTGGGGCGCCAGGATGATCGGACCTTGATGACCATCACGTTGATGGGCAATGAGACAGGCAGCGGCGTGATGACCGCCGCATCCGGGCGCCACTTCATGAGCCGCGTCGGTGGCAACTGCCCCGTTGCCAAAGGCGAGGAACTGAGCCCCGGACACGCGACGCGAAATACGACGGTCGCGGTGCGCAATGCGGACGGCACGTTGCGGAGCGAAGACGAGATAGAATTGGAATTGAAAGGGCTCATCGAGCTTGCCCGCGCGGCTGAGTTCAGATGCCTTCTGATCGTCACGGACGTTTCCAAGACCAGCCTGCTGGCACCGGGCCTCGAAACGGTGTTTCGTCTGAAAGAGCGCTTCGGCGCCATGCTCGACATTATGATCGATGCCTGCCAGTTTCGCGTCTCCGGAGCAACGATCCGTGCTTATTTGGCCCATGATTTCCTGGTGGCCGTCACCGGCTCCAAATTCCTGGCCGGTCCGATTTTCAGTGGCGCGCTGCTGTGTCCGCCTGGAATGTCGGATCGTCTGAAGCGGCGGCCTTTGCCCTCGGCACTTGCCGATTATTGCGCGAAAGCGGATTGGCCGGAGGGCTGGATGGCCCAAGACGTGTTGCCGGATCACGCCAATTTCGGCCTCCTGCTGCGATGGAAGGCGGCGTTGTTCGAACTCGAGCGCTTCGTCGGCGTGCGTGAGGAAAAGGTGATCGCCGTGCTCTCCGCTTTCGCCGAGGTGGTCGGAGAGCGGCTGCAGCAGGACAGCGCCTTCGAACTGCTCGACAGTCGCCCGATAGACCGAAGCCGTTTGTGGAATAGATCGGACACTGCACGCTGGGATGAAATCCCGTCGATCTTTTCATTCTATCTGCGTAATCCTTATCGAGGCGGCATCCTAACAGCGGCGGAGACTGCCGTGGTCTACAAGAACTTGGCCGTCGAGCAGAGCGACCTGGTACCGGTGCGTCTCGGTCAGCCGGTACGCTGCGCCGATTTCGGCGATATGCCCGCAAGTGCGTTGAGGATATGCCTGAGCGCACCGTTGATCGTTGAGGCTTGTGAAGGTGCCGATGCGCTCGATGGCATGATCTCGCAGGCCATGACAGTTTTGGACCGAACCGCTGACATGGCTGCGCAGTTGACATCGCAGCCGAGTATCATCCGCGCGTCGGGCGTCTGAAGTTAGCAATCCTAGAGGCGGCGCATAGGCGGCAATCTCAGGCGACCGCACTCTGCTCGCCCCTTGCCGCCGTCCAGACCTCGCGTGCGGCGTCGGCATTCAAAGCGGCGATGGCGATGCCGACGATCAGGTCCGGCCAGGCGGAAGTCCAAAGAAATGCGGTGACAAGACCCGCCGCAATGATGGCGATATTGGCGAGCGTATCGTTGCGGGCCGAGAGAAACGCCGCACGGGTAAGACTGCCGCTATGCTCGCGAAAGCGAACCAGCATCATGGCGCAGGAGAGATTGACGGCGAGTGCGCCGAGCCCCGCCAGAGATAGCGGCAGTGGTTCGGGCGCAACGGGTGCCATGAATTTCTGCCACGCGGTCCAGATGGTCGCCAGTCCCGGAACGAGCAGGATCGCGGCAAGGGCCATCCCGAGGCGGGCGCGGTTGCGGACGCTCCAGCCGAGCGCCATCAGGATTAATAGGTTCAGCGACGTGTCCTCCAGGAAATCGATGCTGTCGGCAAAGAGCGACACCGAACCGATGGACAGAGCGACCACAAACTCGACACAGAAATAGCCGAGGTTCAGGAGCGCCACACGTTTGACCACGTTGCGGAGTGTAGTGTCCGCCATGCCGGCTCTCCCTTCTCGTCACCGGACCCGCTTGTGAAAAGCTATGAGGTCTTCCTTACAACCCGCTGAAGTCTATCTAAACTTTAGCCATGCGACTGAACAAGACAAATAAAGCCTGGACTTAAGTCGCTGCGGGTCATTTTTCAGCCCAGCGTCAGCTCACCGCTATAACAGCTTGGCCGGGTCAGCCTCAGAACCCTCGCGGCCTTCGGAGAATAAGTTTGAATTTAATATTGCGTAATTCTCCTCCGCACGTGATGCGCCGACTTGTCCCAGGCCATCTAAAGTATCGGGCTGACATCGATGGACTCCGCGCCTTGGCGATCCTGCCAGTCGTGCTTTATCACGCCGGCATTCCGGGGTTCAGCGGTGGTTTCGTCGGCGTCGACATTTTCTTCGTCATTTCCGGGTTTCTGATGGCCTCGCTGATTTCGGGTGAAATCGCAGAAGGCGACTTCAGCATTCTGCGCTTCTATGAGAGGCGAGTGCGGCGAATTTTTCCGGCGCTCTTTGCTGTTCTCGCGGCCTCTTCCGTGGCGGCCTGGCTGCTTCTGATGCCGGTCGAGCTGGAATATTTCGCCCGCAGCCTGAAGGCCGCCGCATTGTTCACCTCGAACATCCAGTTGGAGAAGGAAAGCGGCTATTTCGATATCGGTGCGCAGTTGAAACCGCTACTGCACACATGGTCGCTCGCGGTCGAAGAGCAGTTCTACATCCTGTTTCCGCTGCTGCTATTGGCGGTCAGCCGATTTGCGCGGCGCTATACGGTGCATATTCTGCTTGGCCTCTTGATCGCCTCCTTCGCGGCGAGTGCCTGGACGGTCTTTCGCTCGCCTGCCGCCGCATTCTACCTTCTGCAGTTTCGCGCCTGGGAATTGCTGCTCGGCGCCTTGCTGGCTTTCAATGTGATACCGAGGCCAACTCGGCCGGTGATGCGGGAAGGCCTTGCCGCCCTCGGCATTGTCCTGATCGCCATCGCTGTATTCGGTTTCACCGATCATACCCTATTTCCCGGCCCGGCCGCGTTGCTGCCCTGTCTCGGCGCGGCCCTGGTGATCTATGCGGGTGCCGAATATGGGCTGGCTGGACTGGCGCTGCGGGCGAAACCCATGGTGTTCGTCGGGCTGATTTCCTATTCCCTCTATCTCTGGCATTGGCCGATCATCGTATTCAGCCGCGAAGTCTTCGGCCGCGAGCTTTCTCCGGCCCAAGGCGGCTTGATCGTCCTTGTCTCGTTCGGCCTCGCCGCATTTTCGTGGCGGTTCATCGAACAGCCGTTTCGAGGCCGCAGCAGCCGCTTGGGCCGAAAGCCCTTGTTCGCGGCAGCGGCGGCGGTCATGGTCGTCGCGGTCGGCTTCGGCAGCTATGTCATTCGCGACAGCGGCGTTCCGAGCCGCCTCCCGGCCGATGTGCAGAAGGTCTATGCCGCAACATACGACATTAGCCGCTTCGGCCAACCGCCGTGCTTTGCGGACTCGGATACGACTGGGCCGTCTCTGTCCGACATACGTGCCGGAAAACTTTGTCCGCTCGGCGCTGAAGGATCGAATGCTCCTTCTTTCCTCGTTTGGGGAGATTCGCATTCCGGAGCCATGGCTCCGGCGATCGATGGGGCCGCAAAGCAGGCCAGTGTTTCCGGTCTGTTTGCGGGACACGCGTCGTGTCCACCGCTACCGGACGCACAGCTCTCAGCCCGCGGTGATGTGAAGCGATGCGGCGACTTCAATGCCGCGGTTCGCGATCTCGTCACATCGAAGCATGTCCCTCTTGTGTTCCTGATCGCCTATTGGCCGAAATATGTGCACGACGCCGAGCTGCCTGGCGAGGGCGTCTACTTCGATCCGTCGGTGCCGCCGCCATTACAGGACAAATCCGCGTCGGTGACGGAATCCCTTGATCGCCTGATGGCGGCGCTGACGCGGCAGGGAACCAAGGTCGTGTTGGTCATGGATGTGCCGGAAATGGGCCGCTACATGCCGGAAGCCGTCGCCAAGGCTGTCATGACCAGGACATCGACGGAGGTTGCCCCGCCATGGGATTACGTTGCGAAACGGCAGGCGTTGTCGCGCGCAATTTTGACCCGTCTCGCGACCAAACACGGGGCTGATATCGTCGACCCGCTGCCCGCCATCTGCCACGACGGGCATTGCGATGCGACGCAGGAGGGCATGCCGCTCTATAAGGATGCAGATCACATCACGGCCGCGACGTCCAAAAGGCTCAGCTACCTGTTCGCGCCCATATTTTCATTCCCGAAGCGAACATCTGCTGCCTCCGGCAACTCATAGCCGGCTGGACGCTAGACGCCCGGCGCAAGGCCGTTTCAAAGATGTCTTGACCTTTCAGTGCATTCCGCCACCGCCTTTTCCGAGATCGACATTGCTGAGGATCAGGGCAAGCGGGATTGCCGAAAGCGCGATCATCGTCAGCACGTAGAAAACGTCGATATAGGCCAGATAGCTCGATTGCGTCTGCACCTGTTGTCCGATCCATGCTGTCGCCTGCGATTGCGCGTCGGCCATGGTCGCGCCTTTCTGCGCAAAATAGCGTGTCATCGTTTGGAGGGTTTCGTGGTAGGCGGGCGATGATGGCATTATGTGCTCGACGAGCCGGCTCTGATGCCACTGCTGCCGATGCGCCAGAACGTTCAAGGCGATGCAGACGCCAATCGAGCCGCCTATGTTGCGGGCGGCGTTGATCATGGCAGAGGCCTGGTTGGTCTGGTCCGGCCGCAGGCCGTAATAGGAGGCTGAGGTGATCGCAATGAAGATCAGCGGCAGGCCTAAGCCGATATAGAAGCGCGACCAGACGAAGAATGCAAAATTGAGGTCGGGATTGAGCCGCGTCAGCCACCACATCGAGCCCGCGATGATCAATGCACCAGTGGCGATCATGTATTTCGGCTGCACCACGGTGGTCAAGCGGCCTGCGACGAACATCATGACCATGGTGACGAGACCGCCCGGCGACAGCGCCAGGCCAGCCCATGTGGCGGTATATCCGTAATCCTGCTGCAGGACCTGCGGAAGAAATTGTGTGGTCGCGATCAGGATTGCGCCGGTTGCCATCATGACGATGAAGCAGGATCCGAATTGCCGGGTTCCGAGCAGCCGGCCATCGATGATCGGGTTCGATTTTGTCAGCACCCAGGGGATCGCCAGAGCAAAGGCCAGCACACAAAGCGCCGTCATGGCGATGATGAAATTTGAATCGAACCAATCCTCCGTTTGACCGCGATCGAGAACGAGTTCGAGCGATCCGAGAAATGTCGCGACGAGCAGAAAGCCGACGAGATCGAAGCGGACGCCTAGCCTGCGAAGCTCCTCGCGCTTTCGGCGCATCTCCTGTGATCTCTCCACCAGAAAATAGACGAGGATGAAGGCAAAGACGCCCACCGGCCCGTTGATCAGGAAACACCAGTGCCAGGAATAATTATCCGAAAGATAGCCGCCTAGTGTTGGCCCGACTACGGGCGCCACCACCACCGCGACGCCGAACATCGCGAACGCCTGGCCGCGTTTCGCCGGCGGAAATGAATCCGCCAGAATGGCCTGCGATGTCGGCACCATGCCGCCGCCGGCAAAGCCCTGGATCATGCGAAAAACAAGAAGCGATTGCAGATTCCACGCCAGCCCGCAGAGAATGGAGGCGATCGTGAAGGTTGCGAGGCAAAAGAGATAGAAGCGACGTCTGCCGTATCGTTCGGCAATGAAGCTGCTGGCGACCAATATGGTTGCATTGGAAACGAGATAGGTCGTTACCACCCAGGAAGCCTCGTCCGCACTGACGGCAAGACCGCCCGAAATATAGCGTAGCGCCACATTGGCGATCGTCGTGTCCAGGACCTCCATGAAGGTCGCAAGCGAGACCACGACGGCGATCAGCCACGGATTGGTGGCGCCCGCGGCAGGAGCGGCGGCTCCGCCGGCGGGTGTGTCCGCGCCGCTCATGTCAATGCCTCGGCCGGACGGTGACGGTGGGAACCACGGACATGCCCGGGCCGATAGCGATATCCGCCGGCCAATTGTCGACGACGATCTTCACCGGTACGCGCTGCGTGACTTTCACATAATTGCCCGTCGCATTCTCGGCGGGAAGCAGTGAGAAAGCTGTACCGGAGCCCGGTTGGATCGAAGCGACCCTGCCATGCAGCGTGTGATCCGGATAGGCATCGATCGTCACGTCGACCGGCTGGCCCGGCCGCATGTCGGTCAATTGCGTTTCCTTGAAATTCGCGGTGATCCAGATCTCGTCCGGCACGAACATCGAGATTGCCTGGCCGGCTTCGATATATTGGCCTTTGGCGCCGGTGAGACGGACGACACGGCCGGGCTGAGCCGCGACGATTGTCGTGTATTTGAGATTCTGCTGCGCCTCTTCGGCCTGGGCCTGTGCCTGGCTCAAACTGGCGGCAGCGCTCGCCTTCTGCGCTTCGGCAACGGCCTTGTTCTTCTGCGCAGACGTTATGTTTGCCTCCGCCTGTGCCGTGCTTGCCTGGCTCTGCTGCAGATTCGAGGTCGCCTGCTGCACTGCCTGCACGCTACCGGACCCGCTCTTGACCAATTGCTGCTGGCGCGCGGCTTCCTGCTGCGCATATTGCAGCGCCGCCGCCGCCGAGTTCTGCTGGGCCTTTGCGACGTCGATCGCGGCGCTCGCGGCGTCGATCTGGGCGCTGGCACTTTGGAGTGCGGCGGCCGCGACATTCACCTGTCCGTTGGCCTGGTCGAGCGTGATCTGGTAGTCGCGCGGATCGATCTTCAAGATGACATCGCCGGCCTGGACGTGCTGATTGTCCGTCACGGGAACATCGGTGACGTAGCCGGAAACCTTCATGGCGAGCGAGAAGCTTCGAGCGTCGATGAAGGCATCGTCCGTCGACTCATAAGGATGAAAATAGATTTCCCAGACCAACCAAGCGGCGGCGGCAAGGGTGGCGACAACAATGACGCCAAGCAGGATCCAGAAGGGATGCCTGCGGATGAACGACGGACGCTTTTTCTCCGCCCGGTCGGTCTGGTGATCATCGCCGGGATGGATATGTTCAATCCGGGGTTCGGTCTGGTTATCTTTTTGAGCGAGATGCTGATCATCAACCACGGCACAACTCTCATATTTGTTGGCCACAGGGTCGGTAACGTTTAGGTGGAAGATCGGTTCCTGACGGTTTTGATCGGCGGCCTGCATGGCGGTTTTGCCGCGGGGCCGAATACATGCCTTTAAAGTCGACGCTTGCGGGGAAAGGGGCTATCGGGAATGTGTCGAAGCGGGCGCTAATCAGCCATGCGCGTTCGCTGGTCGTCCGAGTCGAGGCCCGCAAAATCTCCCCGGACGATGCCGTGGCGTTGAAGCTTATCGTAAAAGGTTTTCCGAGGGATGCCGAGGGCTTCGATCGTACGGCGGACATCGCCGCCGTTTTGGGCAAGAGACTCGCGGATGAGTTCGGCCTCGTAGCGCTCGACGCGGGCGGGCAGGGGCAGCGCCGCATCGGCGGCGAGGATTTCATTTGCCTTCGGCTCCGGCGCTCCCTCCAGGCCAAGGACGAAACGCTCCGCGAAATGCGAAAGCTCGCGAACATTGCCTGGCCAATCGTGGCTCTGCAAATGATGGCGGGCAGCGGCGGAAATAGCGGGTACTTCGCGCTTGAAGCGGCTGGCGGCGCGATCCGCGAAATAGCCGAAGAGCAGGGGGATATCGTCCCGTCGATCGCGGAGCGGCGGGATGGATATGGTGACGACGTTGAGCCGGTAATAGAGATCTTCGCGGAAATCGCCGCGCTGGCGCGGATCGCCGAGATCGACTTTTGCGGCGGCTACCACGCGCAGGTCGACCGGCCGCACCTCGTTGGTGCCGAGTGGCGTTACCTCCCGCATTTCCAGAACGCGAAGCATTTGCACCTGTATTGCCGGCGGCATGCTCTCGATCTCATCGAGAAACAGCGTGCCGGCGCTTGCATGTTCGATGCGGCCGATGCGCTTCTTCTGCGCCCCGGTAAAGGCGCCAGGCTCGTGGCCGAAAAGCTCGCTTTCGATGACGGTCTCCGGCAGCGCGCCGCAATTGAGCGCGACGAAATTGCCCTTCGCGCGCCGGCTCCAGCGATGCAGGAGGCTTGCGACCACTTCCTTGCCGCTGCCGGTCTCGCCGGTGACAAGCACATCGACGTCCGTATCCGCGATCTGCCGCAGCGTGTGGCGTAGCCGCTCCATTGCCGGGGTCTGGCCGATCAACGGCAGATCGCCCTGCGCCTGTTCGGCCGCAATGCGCAGCGCGCGATTTTCCAGAACGAGACGGCGCTTTTCCGCTGCCCGCCGTACGCTTTGCACCAGCCGGTCGGTGGCGAAGGGTTTGGTGATGAAGTCATAGGCGCCGTCCTGGATCGCCTTGACCGCCATCGGAATATCGCCATGGCCAGTGATTAGGATGACCGGCAGGTCTGTATCCTGCTCCTTGACGCGGTTGAAAAGCTGCTGCCCATCCATCTGCGGCATGCGGATATCGGAGACGATCACACCGGCAAAACCGGCGTCCAGTGCGCCGAGTGCATCGGCCGCCGAGGGGAAGGCGGAAACCGAAAAGCCGGCGAGTTCGAGCGTCTGCTTCGTAGCTTTCAGCAGGTCCTTGTCGTCGTCGATCAGAAAGACCGGGGAAGCGTCGTTCATGAAGTCGCCTTGCGCAGGTGAATGGTAAAACGGGTGCCGTTCTCGCCGCTTTCAACTTCGATGCGGCCGCCATAATCGGCGACGATGTCTTTGGAGATCACAAGGCCGAGACCGAGACCTTTTTCCTTAGATGTGTTGAAGGGCGTGAACAGCGAATGCAGGATCGCCGACGGAATGCCAGGGCCGTTGTCGGAGACCATGACATCGACGCCATCGGTCGTTTCCCGAGTCCAAACTTCGACTTTCGCCTGTTCGCGGCCTTCCAGCGCTTCGAGCGCGTTTTGGAAAAGATTGATCAGCACCTGCTCGAGCCGAACGCGTGTGCCGACGACCGTCAACACGGCAGGCGGAAGATCGATCGCCAGCGCATCCAACCGGCCGGCAAAACGGCTTCTGAGCAGGACTACGGCGCCTTCGATGACGCTTCTCAATTCCACAGGTTCCGGCGCGGTCCGCCCCTTGCGGGCAAATGCCTTCAACTCTTCGGTAATCGTACCGATCCGTTCGGTCAGCGCCGCTATCGAGGAGAGATTTTCCTTTACCGGCGCGATCTGCTGCCGCTCCAGGAAGATATGGGCATTGTCGGCATAGGCGCGAATGGTCGCGACCGGCTGGTTGATCTCGTGGGCGACGCCGGCGGCGACTTGCCCGAGGATCGCAAGACGGTTGGCCTGTACCAGCTCCTGCTGCACGACCTGCAGCTTCGCCTCGGTCGTGCGGTGATCGGCAATTTCCGCTTCGAGACGATCGCGGGCTCGGCTGAGATCTTCGGTGCGCTCCGATACGCGCCGTTCCAGCTCCTCGCGAGCGATCCTGCTGATGGCGATCTGCATTGCGGAGACGTAGCGGCGCCTCAGCAGGAAGGCGGCAATTGCCAGGATCGGCACCAGCACGGTCAACGTGAGATAGCGTGTTTCGCGGACAGTGGAGGAAATTGGCTGGTCCGTCGGCACGAGATAATCCAACTGCCACGGTGTCGAAGGGATTGAGGTCGTCAGGCGCAGATATTCCGCAGCGCTGCTGCCCGGCAGGACCGCACGCACGAGTGCGACGTCCGAACCGATCGCTTCGGGGTGGGCGATCGGCAGAGGCGTCAATGGCGCATCGCCGAATTGCAGGCTCTTGCGGATGGCGGCGAGATTGTCGGCGGACAACGGCGATGCCGTCATGAAGCGCCAGGAGGGCATGCTGGTGATCAGCACGACGCCGTGCTCGTCGGTGACATAGGCCGGACGGCCGGCTTCCCGCCAATCGGCTTCGAGCTGGTCGAATTCCATTTTGACGACCACGACGCCCAACGCCCCCGCCGCATCACCTACGCGGCGGGAAATGTAAAGGCCGGGGCGATTGCTGACGTTGCCGAGCGCGAAATGTTCCGCAGTGCCCGCCTCCATGGCCCGGCGGAAATAGTCACGGAAGGAATAATCATTGCCGACAAAGCTCAGCGGCTCACGCCAGTTGCTCGATGCGATCGCCACACCGTCTTTGCCAGTTACATAGAGCACCGAGGCCTTGGTGCCGGAAACGAGGCTTTCGAGCTTACGGTCGAGCGTCGCAACAGCATCGCCCTTCGCCGCCGCGAGAGCGTCGCGCACCTGCTGATCGTCCGCCAGGAGAAGCGGCAGGGCGCGGGGGCGTTCGAGCACGGCTCTCAGCAGCGCGACCTTCAGGTTCGCATCGGTGCGCCCCTGGGCTTGCAGCCCCTCGATCGCGGTCGCGCGGCCATACACGCCGGCGCCATAGAGCGCGGCGGCAACGATGATCGCGCAGAAAATCGCAAAGACCAACCAGACACGGCGAGAGCGCCGGCCCAGTTGCTCAGGCGTGGAAAACCGGTCCATGGCAGGCCGCTGCAGCATCGCCACATTGTGCATGATTTCGCGCGGACCGCAATTCAATCTGTGCGGATTGTCGCACAAAGTTGAAGGCTTGGCCGCAAGCCTCCAGAAAATGCGCTTTCATTACAATAGATTATAAGAAAATCGCCATCTGGCACGCCTGTTGCAACGATCCGCCAAACAGTCGGAGGCTGTTGAGGATTGGTCGTAGCCCGGAGGGCCGAGGGATCGGTTGGGCATAACGGAGGATATCATGATTGTACCCGTCGCTGCCGAGACACACGGCAAACTTCCCTTTTACCGGCATCTCTATGTGCAGGTTCTCGCCGCGATCGCCGCGGGTATCCTGCTTGGACATTTCTATCCGCAAACCGGCGCATCCTTGCAGCCGCTCGGCGATGCTTTCATCAAGCTAGTGCGCATGGTCATTGCGCCGGTCATCTTCCTGACGGTTGCAACCGGCATTGCCGGCATGTCGGACCTGAAGAAATTCGGCCGCGTCGTCGGCAAGGCGCTGCTCTATTTCCTCGTCTTCTCGACGCTGGCTCTGGTCGTCGGCCTTGTCGTCTCGAATGTCCTGCAGCCGGGCGCCGGCATGCATATCAATCCGGCAACGCTCGATACGAAAGCGGTCAACAACTACGCGGCCCAGGCGCATGACGCCTCGGTCGTCGGCTTCCTGATGAACATCATTCCGGACACCATCGTCGGAGCTTTCGCCAAGGGCGACATCCTCCAGGTTCTGTTCTTCTCGGTGATCTTTGGCATCGCGCTTGGCGCCGTCGGCGAGCGGGCGCGTCCGGTGCAGGATTTTCTGCAGGTGCTGACCGCGCCGATCTTCCGTATGGTCTCGATCCTGATGAAGTTCGCGCCGATCGGTGCATTCGGCGCCATGGCCTTCACCATCGGCAAATACGGCATCGGCACGATCGCCAATCTGGCATTCCTGATCGGCACCTTCTATCTGACATCGCTGCTGTTCGTCCTCGTCGTGCTCGGCGCCGTCGCCCGCTTCAACGGCTTCTCGATCCTGGCGCTGATCCGCTACATCAAGGAAGAGCTGCTGCTGGTGCTCGGCACCTCCTCTTCGGAAGCTGCGCTGCCCGGCCTGATGAACAAGATGGAACGCGCCGGCTGCAAACGTTCGGTCGTCGGCCTCGTCATTCCGACGGGCTATTCTTTCAATCTCGACGGCACCAACATCTATATGACGCTGGCGGCCCTCTTCATTGCGCAGGCGACTGACACGCCGCTGACCTTCGGCGATCAGATCCTGTTGCTGCTGGTAGCGATGCTGAGCTCCAAGGGTGCGGCGGGTATCACCGGCGCCGGCTTCATCACGCTTGCCGCCACGCTCTCGGTTATCCCCTCGGTTCCGATCGCCGGCATGGCGCTGATCCTGGGTATCGACCGCTTCATGTCGGAATGCCGCGCGCTGACCAATCTCGTCGGCAACGCCGTTGCGACCGTCGTCGTCGCACGCTGGGAGAACGAGCTCGACCAGTCGAAATTCTCGGCCGCCATGGCCGGACAATTGACGGACGACTTCGAGACGCCTGCGCTGCAAGCGGCCGAATAAGTCGCGATCGGCATTTTCGGAAAAATGCGAGAACGGCCCCCTTCCACGGAGGGCCGTTTTTAGTTCCACAGTTCCGATGGCTCAAAGGCTGGTTTTTTGATTTCACTGCCACGCTGACCGAGATGGGTGCTCGAATTAGGCCGGAACATCGGTCGCTATCAGACGTTAGCCTTAACACTGCAGGCCGTGCCAAACGGACGTGATGGTGCTGAAGAACATGGAGATTTTTCCGTTTTCTCTCCATGGCCGACGAATTGGCAGGCGAGCTTCCTATCCATCCGGTCTGCACCCCTGCTCTTTCATCGATGGAGAACAGCATGGACGAGAGCTTCAAGCTTTGTCGGCCGGTTCCGATCGCAACAGCCGGCAATTCCGACGACGAATACATCGCAAGTATGGTGTCTTCGTCGGCAGGATCGGTGAGCATACCGCCATCTTCGCTGAAATCCTGTGCACCGCGGCGGCCGCTTGGACGGTTTCTGCTCATAGCGGCTGCACTGACCTTTGCGATGCCGGTGGTCACGTCCGCGCAACAGCTACAGATGCCGAACAGCGACCGCTGCAGGGCTCCCGATGCCAATAAACAGAGCGAAGGTGAACACCAAAACCTGCCATCCCCGTCTGATGATAACGCCAGTAAAGAGCTTTCGGACTGCGGCGGCGTGCTGAAACCGCCAACGACCGGAGATAGCGCAATGGAAAAGCCGGCACCGAAGGGTGGTAAGATGCCGGTTATTCCGCCTAGCGCCGTACCGGGCCAGCAGGAGCAGCAGACGCCGGAAGTGAAGTAATCCGCTATGGCGCCTTTATGGTTTCGGTTCCGGTTGTTCGATGGTCTTCTGTGCCACCTGCGAATCCTGGTTCTTGCCGGTGACAAAGGGCTTGATGACGAGGATGCTGAGGATCGAGGCCACCATCAATCCGATAATGATGATCAACAATGCGCGCATGCCTGCCTACGCTTTCTATCGCGGCTTACGAATACAGAGGTTACTATCGTGGCCGCTGATGCCGCTCACCTGACGCGAGTGGGTCTCGATGCGTCGCTTCACCTCGTCGTTTTCGACTGATCCTTCGAGGAGAACACGGCCGTCACTGACCGTGACGAAGATGCCGCTGATATCCAGCAGCGGGTCTTCGCTCAATCTTCTTTGGATTTCGGCGCGGATTTCCGCATCCGGCCGCCATTGCGACTCGGAGGCCTTGAATGGGTTTTTCTCAGAGCTTGTCGACGCATGTGACGTGTGATGACGTTGCATGACGCCCTCCTTTCGTTGGGCTCATGAACGCAACAAGAAAAACGCGATAAGGTTCCATATGGCGGTCTGCGTTCGGGAGCAGTCTAGCGAGTCCTAAGAATCCCATGCAGCAAAAAGCCCGCGAGGCCGCCGATCGCCAGCATCGCGACATTGCGCGTTGTATGGTGCTCGCGCGGCTGCGAAGCTCTGACTGCCTCTGCAATCCGGCCGGCCGCCGCATCCAGGGCCTGCTGGCGCTGCCTGTCGCAATCCGGGGTGTCTGTTGACCGCGAGTCGTCGCTGCCCGGTTCCGAGTAGGTGAAATTTATGTCCAGCGTCTCGATACCCGGCGCCAGCGTATCGATCTCTCCGGAACCGCCCGCAGCCTGATCGAGGGCCTGCTGCGTACGGATATCGGCGTCTGCGGAGGGGGCGTCGTTCGTTTTCATCTCTCTGGTTCTTGCCATGACATCCTCCTTTCATTCGAAGGGCAAACCATCGCCGCGCAAGAATGTTCCCTGTGAGCATTCCCGGGTATTTTGATGATCACGCGGTCGTTGTCATCATCTCGAAAGACACGACTTTGTAGCGCTCTTCGACAGTAGTCAGTAGCTCCGACGCGCCGCCGCCGGCCCCCGCGTGCTTCCATCGGACTTGAAAGGTGGCATGAACCGTGCCGTCGTATTCGTTTATCGATTTGTCGGTAAAACAGAAGGAGTATCCGAGTGGACTGAACTCGGTTTCGATCTTTTCCATATAGGTGCTGCCGGCAAGCTCGATCACCATGCGCGCCTTTTGCCGATGCGATATCAACTCGTCGAACCATTTGAAGGGCGAGAGCACGATAAAGGCCGCAACGGCGCCGGCGGACCCGACCACCAACTGCCCGCCACCGATGCACAGGCCGATCGCCGTCATGATCCAGAGCGTTGCCGCTGTCGTCACCCCCGTTATTAAATCGCCGCGCTTGAGGATGGCGCCGCCGCCGATAAAGCCGACACCCGTCAGTATGCCGAGCGGAAAGCGCAGGATGTCCATGGAGGCGAATGATTGCGGTGTCTTGCCCATCGTCGAAAGCAGCAGATTGGCCTGAATCATAGTCAAGCAGGCCGCCAAGCCCACCAGGATCGTCGTGCGGAACCCGGCAGCATGTCCGCCGGCCTCGCGATTGAGGCCGATCAGCGCGCCGGCTGCGACGACCAATAGGAGACGGCCCGCGATGTCCATCCAAGTGGGGTTCAAAGGCATGAGTTCGATCATCGTGCTCGACACTTCACCCTCCTCGCATCCGTTTCGCCGCCGATCTTTAATGCCGGAACAAAGCTGGGGCGATTTCGTTCCGCCCACGAGGAGATGAACGGGCTCCGCCGGCATTGCGCGCCCCGTGAAACGTCAGGAGAACGCACATGACCATGACCGCAAAAGACATCGTCTCCGTTCTTGGACCTGTCGATGAGACCCTGATGGCCAATATCTCCGCGACTGGCGCAACGCTTGGGGAGCTTGCGGAGGCCTGGGCCTGGGTCAACAGTGACGAGGCGCTGATCGGCGAGGGCAGGACGCTGCCGAGCGGCAAGGTGGCGGAGCTTGTCGATCTGCTCTCTGCCGAGGAAGAAGACGACTTCGAGATGTAATTTCGGTTTCCGCGCTGCGGACGGGAACAGATCGGCGCTTCGCCTGTTGGTGTAGCAGGCCCTCAGAGGAGGGCCGTGACCATCGGGAACCGGGCGCCGCCCGATCTAAGGTCGCTGGAGAGATTGTCCTGTGGCTACCGCCCGGGACGAGGCGTCCGCTCATGGAGGAACCAATGAAAGTTCGAGACGCCATGACGCACGACGTGCGCATAACCAATCCTAACGAGACAATCCTGCAGGCCGCCCAGACGATGGCGGATCTCGACGCCGGCGTTCTGCCTGTCGGCGACCATGATCGCCTGGTTGGCATGATCACCGACCGTGATATCGCCATCCGCGGTATTGCCGAGGGCAAGGGACCGGACACGAAGGTCCGCGATGTCATGACATCCGAGGTCAAATATTGCTTCGATGATCAGGAGATCGATGAGGTCTGCCGCAACATGGGTAACATAAAAGTCCGTCGTCTGCCGGTGCTGGATCACAGCAAGCGGCTGGTCGGCATTCTCTCGCTCGGCGATATCGCCTTAGCGCAAAGCAACGGCAGTGCCGGCCAAGCGCTGAGCGGCATTTCGCGCCACGGCGGAGAACATAGCCAGACGGCGTGAACAACGACATGTTCCCGACGTAGGACAGCCGGCATGCACGAGCGTCTTCGTATGGTGGAAAATCAGATCGCCGGGCGCGGCATTCGCGATCCGGCGCTGCTCAATGCCATGCGGCTGATACCGCGGGAGATGTTCGTCGAGAAGGGTTTCGAGATGTTTGCCTATAACGACAGCCCGCTGCCGATCGGCAGGGGGCAGACGATCTCTCAGCCCTATATGGTCGCGCTGATGATTGAGGCAGCCGAAATCAAACCCGACGATACGGTTCTCGAAATCGGCGCAGGGCTTGGCTATGCGACTGCCATCCTCAGCCGCATGGCGGGCCGTGTCTTTGCCGTGGAGCGCCATGCCTCGCTGGCGGCTGGCGCTTCCGAACGACTGCAACGTCTCGGCTATGGCAATATCGATTTGCGTTGTGGAGACGGTTCAAAAGGGTGGCCGAAAGCTGCCCCGTTCAGCGCTATCCTTGTCTCGGCCGCCGCGCCGGAGGTGCCGCAGGCCTTGAAAGAGCAATTGGCGACAGGCGGCCGGCTGGTCATCCCTGTGGGACCGGAAGGGCACAGGCAAACCCTTATGAAAATCGTCCGTAAAGGCCCGGATGATTTTGCCACTCAAACCCTGGGTGCCGTGATTTTCGTGCCGCTGATCAGCGAACAAGGCGGAACTGAAGATTTATAGTGGATGACGTCGCTTCTGCCACGAGGTAAGCATCCCCATCTGCGCATTTCGTCATTTTGCAAGCGCGTGCAAATGCCGCACAACTCAATGTATCCGTCAACAGCTTTCTTCATGAAACTGTCATGACGGCGGCTCACAGGATGATGCACGCAATTGCAAAACTCAGCAAACTACATGGCGGCAGGAGAGAAGCGTGTCGCAGAAAGTGTTCGTGAGCGCCCAGGAGGTGGCAGACCGCGCGGGTGTCTCCCGCTCGGCCGTTTCGCGCACGTTCACACCGGGAGCGAGCGTATCGCCGGAGACGCGCCAGAAAGTGGTCGAGGCAGCCGAGGCACTCGGCTATCACGTCAATCATCTTGCTCGCGGGCTGATGCGCAACGAAAGCGGCATCGTCTGCCTGATCGTCTCCGACATGGCCACGCCACATCGCTCCGGCCTGATCAAGACGCTGACCCAGGAATTGCAGCACAGCGGCAAGATTGCAATGCTCGTCAACACCGATCTCTTGGATGGCAGTGTGGACCTGGCGCTGCGCCAGGCGATCCGCTACCGCGCCGATGCCTCGATCATTCTTTCGGGAATGCCTGACAAATCGATCACGCAACTCTGCCTGAAAAACGGTCAGCGATTGGTATTGATCAACTGCGACGACGAGCAGAACGGGCCTCTACGGATCAATCTCGATGACGAAGAGGCCGCCGGCCGTGTCGTCACGGCCTTCCTTCGCGCCGGCTGCCGAAGGCTCGCCTTCGCCAATTCGGAGGCCGGTACGCCAAGCCTCATGGCAAGGGAAAACGGCTTCGTCGCCGCCGCGAGGGCCCATGGCTTGGAGGTCGTCGTCGCGCGTCATGGGGGGACAAACTATGAGAGCGGCAGGATTCTGGCGCAGCGGCTTCTCACGCTTGCCGAGCGGCCGGATGCCGTTTTCTGTGCAACCGATCTCCTTGCCTGCGGCTTCATAGATGCTGCCCGCCATCAGTTTTTCATCCGGGTTCCCGACCAACTTTGTGTTGCCGGCTTCGACGATATCGAACAGGCCTCCTGGGCCTCTTATCAACTGACGACCTTCGCCCAGCCGCTTGCTGCGATCGCGCGGGAGGCGGTCTCATGGCTGGAAAGCAGCGACGCCGCAAAGCCGGAAGGACAGGCACGTGCCATCCGCCTTCACGCCGATCTCGTGTGGCGCGGCTCGATCAGGGGTGGCTGACGGCATGGCGCCTTCGATCTCAAACCAAACGAAATCCTCCAGAACAACGGATAGACTTCTGTCCGATCTCGCTTCCTACGCGGATGCGCTGTTCCACGGTGCCATCTACGAACAATATGCGGCGATCTGCTACCGGCGAAATCGGGAGCTTGGCACAACGGAAGTGCTTGTCGTCACCAGCCGCGAAAGCGGGCGCTGGGTTGTTCCCAAGGGCTGGCCGATAAAAGGGAAAAAGCCATACGAAGTGGCCTCAATCGAGGCTTTCGAGGAAGCCGGCGTCAGCGGCAAGATCAAGAAGAAACCGTTCGGCTATTTCACCTACCTGAAGCAGCTCGCCGAGGGGAACCGCGTTCCCTGTATCGTGCAGTTGCATCTGCTCGAGGTCGAAAAAACCTACGAGAATTTTCCGGAAAGAGATCAACGCCGCAGCGAATGGGTCTCCTTCACTGAAGCCGCAAGCCGCGTGCGCGAACCGGAACTTAAGGGCCTGCTTCTGACGGCGGAGCAAAAATTGCGGCGGTCGAAAGGGAAGAAGTAGCATTTGGCTACGCTTCACCCATGCATCAACCAACCCCCGTTCGTCCGCTCATCGCCAGCCGCAGTGGAATGCGCGCTGCAGCCAGCGCCGGCAATGCGCCGCCGATAGCGCCGATGATCAGGGACAGCCAAACGGCCTTCATCACCAGCGAGGGAGACAAGACCAGTTGAAAGCCGATCTGAGTGTGATCAGCGCTCATCGTTGAAGCGGTCCAACCGTTGAGGACGACATAGGAAAAGCCGACGCCGACCAGGCATCCGAAACAAGTCAGGATCATCGCTTCGATCCATGTCCCGGCAAAAGCGGCACGCCGGCTGAAGCCAATTGCCCGCACGGTGGCGATCTCGGTGCTCCGATCCGACACGGACGTGAACATGGTCGTCATCGCGCCGACCACCGCGCCCGCGGCCATGACTACTGCCAGCGGCCAGCCGAAAAGAAGGATCAGTTTCGACGTGCGTTCTGCAAGTCCCGCAAAATAATCCCGCTCGGAGCGCAGTGTCAGCCCAATCTGCGGCATATTTGCTGCCACAGACTGCAGAGCCGGCAAGGCCTCTGGGTTGGTGAGCTTGATCCTGACGCTCTGGACTAGATTGGGGCGGTTGAACAGCGTCTGCACCACGTCGATATCCGCCAGCATCTCGGATTCGAAGACGGATCCGCCGGAGTCGAAAATACCGACGACTGTCCATTTCGATGTGCCGAACGTGAGCTGCTGGCCAATCTCTAATGCTTTGTAATCACGGGCCAGCCGCCGTCCGACGACGATCTCGCTGGTGCCGGGGCTGAACATGCGGCCGTGCACAATTCTCACATTTGGACGGAGGTTGAGCCCGAAGGGGCCAATTCCACGCAAAGACAGCGCGGAAAGCAATCCGCCGGCCTTTTCCGGCACATCCACCGGTACGACCATTTCCGCCGACATCTCAGGAGTCCCCGCATCGGTCGCGATGCCGGCAGCGTCATCGAGATAGTGAAGCTGAGACGCTTCGATCCGGCTGCCAAGCTCCGTCGCAGCACCTTTGCCAAGCGCAATGGCGATATCCGCCGAGCCGGCTTGCAGCAGGGAGGTCCGGAAACCGTTCGACATCGCCAGGAAGCCGAGCAGAACCGTGACCACCATCGCAACGGAAAATACGAGGGAAAGAGAAATCCACATGCGGCGGCGGAGCGACTTAAGATTGGATAGGATCAAAGCTACGGACTGATCAATGATCGTGCTCATCGGCTTATCTTTCTCTCAAAGCGGCGTTGGGCGGCACGCGAATGGCATTAAAGGCCGGCGCCGCACCCGTCGCTACAGCCAGCAGGACGGCGAGGGCGATTGCCTGGAGAATGATCGGAGGTGTCAGCACGAGATCCGGCACGATCGTGCGCAGCGGCTCCCGCAGAAACACCACGGCCGTAAACGCAAAACCGAGACCGAGGCTGAGGCCTAGGGCAAACAAGGCGAACGTCTCGGCGAGGATATTGCAGAGGATGAAGCGCCGCGAAAAGCCGATGACCTTTAGCACGCCGATTTCCCTCGTCCGCTCGCGGATAGCGAAGAACATGGTATTGGCGACGATCATCAGGATGGTCACGAATGCCACGCCGACCACCAGGCGCACGATGGTGGCGATATCCGCAAACTGCGCGATGAAGGCCCTCATGAACTCGGCTTCCGTCCGCGTCCGGGTCTCGTAGGCGGAATTGGCAAAGAGAGTGTCGACAGCTTTGATGACATCGTCGGCGCGAACACCGTTCTTCGGCACAATGCCGAAGCTGCTGACGGTGTCGCGGTGGGTACTGCGCTCGGAATTGATGTAGTCGTAGCGCGCCATCACGAAATGGGTGTCGGCGGATTTTTTGCCATCTAATATGCCGACGATCTCGACTTCGAAATCCGAACTGCCGTCGGCCTTGAAGAAGCTTGAGGTATTTAGCGTAATCTTCTGCCCAAGAACCCACCCCTCTTGCATTGCGATGCTCCGGCCGGCGATGGCCCCATTCCGAACCTCGCCGAAGCGGCTGAGGGCGTCGGCGGGAATATCGTATTGATCGCCGATGAAGGTCGCGAAACTGCCGGCCTCCGCCGCCGTCAGGCCAAGAAAATTCGTCGGCATTCGGTAGGTCGCGCGGCTGCGCGCCATGTAGGTCGCTCCGGCGACACCAGGCAGGGCCAGGATCTTGTCGTAGTAGCTGATCGGCAAAGGCGAGGCATCGCCGACCTTGTTAGTTACGATCAGCCGCTCCGAGTCCACCTCGCCGCCCAAAAAGCCGTGTTCGAAACTCGTCAGGACGAGGTGGATGAAAAAGGCGATGGCAATGCTCGCGATCAGCAGAGCGCTGCGCATCGGTTTGCGTGCCATGGTTCGGCGAATGAGAGTGAGGTGGCCCATCATGGTTACGCAGCCTCCCGTTCGACAAAGCGCCCCTTGTCCAGGCGCAGCACTCGTTTGGCGGAACGCGCCGCCACATCGTCGTGGGTGACCATGACGATGGTTTTGCCGAGCTCCGAATTGAGGATGCGCAGCATGGTCAGCACCTCTTCGGCGGAATCGCGATCGAGATCGCCGGTCGGCTCGTCGCAGAGCAGCAGTTTCGGATCACTTGCGAGCGCCCGGGCGATCCCCACCCGTTGCCGCTGGCCGCCCGAAAGCTCCGACGGCAGATGTTTGCGCCGGTCGCTGAGGCCGAAAAGCGACGGGATCGTCTCGATCCGCTCGCGCCGCTGGCGCCGGGTCAGGCTCGTCAGCAGCAGCGGAAGCTCGATATTTTGCTCCGCCGTCAGCATCGGCATCAGATTGTAGAACTGAAACACGAAGCCGATATTGGCGCCTCGCCATTTCGTCAGGGCGCTTTCGCTCATTCGGCTGATGCGCGCATGTCCGAAATTGATATCGCCGGCATCGGGGCGATCGATACCGCCGATGAGGTTCAGAAGCGTGGATTTGCCGGAGCCGGAAGGGCCGACGATTGCAACGAAATCGCCGCTGCTGATTGTCATGGTCAGCTCCGAAAAGATCGTCACGGTGCTCTTTCCGATCCGGTAGTCCTTGCGCACATGCTCGATCGAAATGCTGTCGTCTTTGGTCCTGGATGCACTCTCATCCATCTCAAAATCCTCATTTGTTCAGGTTTGCTTGAAGGTCCGGAGCGTCCAAAGTGACCTTTGCGGCCATGTTCGGCAGTACCCGGGAGGGCGGTGTCAGGAATTCCAGCCGGGCGGTCACGGTGCCTTTCTGCAACGAAGCCGCTGGCACGATCGTCCGCACCCGCATTTTGAACGGCCGGTTCGGAAAGGCATCGGGGATGGCGACGGCCGTCTGGCCGGGCTGTAGCCGCCCGGCATTGGACTGCGCGATATCGGCGTCGATGGTCATGGAGGTCGGGTCGAGAAGGATCGCGATCCCGTCTCGCGGCCCGCCACCATCCGTTCCCGAGGCAACCGTATCTCCGAGGCTCGCCAGCCGAGAGACGACCACGCCGCCGAAGGGCGCGACAATCTGGTGGAGCGACAAGGTGCTTTCGTGCTTCTCCACCTGCAGCCGCGCGGTCTCTGCCGTCTGCCGCGCAACATCGAGATCGCTGGTCAACTGTACGACAGCAAGGCTATCGGCATCGAGGCTGCTGGTTGCGGCAGCGCCGCGCTCGATAAGGAGTTTGGTGCGCTCAAGGGTCTTGCGGGCTTGCTGCAACGAGGCCTCGACCCGGTGCTTTGCAGCCGCTGCAGCGGCGGCCTGGGATCTGGCAATCCTCAGCTCGATCTCATCCATCGTCGAATCAAGACGTGCAACGACCTGCCCCGCTATGAAATGATCGCCGACATCCAGCGGCAGATCGACGACCCGGCCGCCGATCTCCGGCCGCAGGGCTATCATTCGTCCGGCAACGACATAGCCGGAACCGAGAATGGCCTGAGACAAAGTTTTTGCAGGCTCTTGGATGGTGGGGGCTTTGCTTTGTGAAGATGGCGAGGCTTCCTTTGCCGGCGCGGATACGGTTCCTGAGGCAAGGGCTTTCCACAGGGCATTGGCGGACGGCGTGGACATAAAATAAGCCATTGCTGCCAATGCTGCGGCAATGCCTGCCAGCATCATACCGAGCCTCCGCAAACGGACGCTGGGGAGCGAGGCGCGGGGAGATGGCTCAACCCGATCGATCGATAGTGATCGAAGCCGGGTCGCGATATTCGCTTCAGCATTCATGGCAGGTCTCCAGACGTTTACGGCGTCAATGTCCGCCGCTGAGGCGTCTGGTGCGACCTCGATCATGATTCAGCACGTCTCGGATCGCGATCTGGATCGCCGGGAGCCGCGAGTCAGGCCATAGTGGCGGCAAATATGGTTGCCCCACGGGAAGGGTCTCATGCTGTTCGTGCCGCTGCCGTTCGTTGTTGCTCTCCTGCTTCTGCTGATGTTTCTGGCAGTGGCGCGACGGGATGATGAACTGGCAGCAAACCGTCCCTTCCTCATCCTGCTTCTAGTTTGTGCCCTGCAGTCGGTTTTCGTCGGACTGCGTTGGGGCTATGGCTTGCAAGTTATCGGTCATCTGACGCTCGCCTTTGCGACGATTATGCCGCCGCTTGTTTATGCCGGCGTTCGCAGGCTGGGCGCAGACAGCCGCCGCCGCTGGCCTGTCCTTCTGACATTCTACTGCTTTCCCGCTGTGGTCATCGCCGTGCTAGTCGCCGTCTGGCCCGAGGCGATCGATATCGCGATGATCCTGATTTACTTGGCCTATGCCCTCGCATTGCTCTGGCTTGTTCGGTCCGGTCCGGATGTGCTGCGCCTTGCGCCCTTCGAAGCGGCGCAACCGGCCCATCGGGCACTCGTCTTCGCCGCCGCAGCATTGTGCTTTTCGGCGATGGTCGATGCACTTGTGCTGTTCGATTTCGAAAGGAATCATGGCGAGCATACCGGCATGATCCTCAGCATTGCCAATCTTCTCGGCCTGTTCATGCTCGGCATTGCAGCCGCCGCGGCCAGCCGGAACTCCACGCCGGTCGAAACCTTGGAGATCGCGCCTCCATACGACCCAGCCGAGGACAAGGATACGATTGCCAGGATCCATGAGCTGATGCAGGAAAAAAAGCTGTACCGCGACGCCAATCTCAGCCTTGAACGTCTGGCCCGCAAAGCGGGGATACCGTCGCGGCGCATCTCGACTGCCATCAACCGGATCACGGCCAAGAACGTTTCGCAATATGTCAATGATTACCGCATCGCCGAGGCTTGCCGCCTGCTCGCCGAAACGGACCGATCGGTAACCGAGATCATGCTGGAGGCCGGCTTCCAGACCAAATCGAATTTCAATCGCGAGTTCCGCCGTGTCACAGACATGACGCCTGTCGCCTGGCGCGAGAAGTGCGCTTTTTCTGTAAGTCCCGCTTAGCACCCAAGCCTTGTCTGGGGAGACAAAAGCCATAGATCAGCAACTATCCATTGCGAATGGCTGCCTCTGCTCCTGTGCGATCGGACAACAAATCGGCACAGAATTGTCAAAAAAGTATCAGTCCGGCGTTCATGGCGTAGTAGCGGGGATGAAGGTCGGCGCGTAAAGTCGGATCGTTGGAAAAGTACAATGGCCTCTGGGAGGAGGTGCCGGTCGGGAAACACTCGACGGCGGGCAGGCAGGAGGACGACATGAATCCAGATTTGGAAGTGGTCGCGATCGGCAGTGCCGAGTCCTTCAAGGCATGGGAACATGGCTATCCCTACCGCACCGTCCGCTGGCATTTCCATCCCGAATATGAAATCCACCATGTTGTCGCGACGACCGGACAATATTTCGTCGGCGATTTCATTGGCGAATTCGAACCGGGAAACCTTGTGCTCACAGGCCCGAACCTGCCGCACAACTGGGTGAGCGACGTGCCGCCGGGTACCTGTCTGCCGCTGCGCTGTCGGGTCCTTCAGTTCTCCGAGTCCTTTTTTGCCGACGCAAACAGAGTTTTTCCCGAGCTTTCCGGATGCATCGACATCCTTGAGATGAGCCGCCGCGGCGTGCTGTTCACGCCGGAAACGGCAGCGCTCGTCGGGCCGATCCTCGGTGAACTCGTCGAAGCCAAGGGAATTCGCCGCATCGAGCTTTTCATGAATGTGCTGAATGCATTGAGCAGCGCTGAGAATGCCTGCACTCTCTCCAGTACACGTTATCATCCCGATCCTTCAGGATTCATGTCGGCCGGGGTCAACCAGGCATTGGCCTACATCAACACGCATCTGACGGAGCCTTTCAGCGAAGCCGACCTTGCAGAATTGACCGGCCAGAGCCCGAGTGCGTTTTCGCGCAGCTTCCGCCGGCATACCGGCATGGCGCTCGTCCAGTATGTCAATCGGCTGCGGATCAACTTCGCCTGCCATCTGCTGATGAGCAAAGCCGAATTGTCGATAACCGACATCTGCTTTGCTGCCGGCTTCAACAATATCTCGAACTTCAATCGTCGTTTTCTGGATCAGAAGGGCATGGCGCCCTCCCGCTTCAGAACATTGCTGGCACAGAACGTAAGAGCGGTGGAGGCCGCCTAAAAAAGGAGGACCGGGAGGAGAGACCAGACAATCGGGGCAAGATGGAGCGGGCATGAGAATTGCCCGCACGGGAACACTTGTCCGCATGTCAGCCTCAACAAGCATCGCCGCAGGGTCTGCTTTAAAGGCTGCACTACGGAACAGGCGTCGAGCTCAGCACATGAGCTTGAGGCATTATCAAAACAACGATCATTTGGAGCGGAGGAATTCCAATGACCCAATTCGCATTGAAACTGGCAGGCGCTGCAACACTCGCCATCGGCCTTCTCGCTGGCACATCCGCATTCGCACAGTCCGCGAAAGTGACGGACGCGACGGTTGCTTTCCTGATGCCCGACCAGAGCTCGACGCGCTATGAAGAGCATGACTATCCGGGTTTCCAGGCGGAGATGAAGAAGCTTTGCGCCGGCTGCAAGGTGATCTATCAGAACGCAAATGGTGACGCTTCGCGTCAGCAGCAGCAGTTCAACTCCGCGATTTCTCAAGGCGCGAAGGCAATCGTGCTCGATCCGGTCGACTCCACGGCAGCGGCGTCGCTCGTCAAGATGGCGCAGAGTCAAGGCGTAAAGGTCATCGCCTATGACCGTCCGATCCCGTCGGCGGTGGCAGACTACTATGTATCCTTCAACAACGAGGAAATCGGCAAGATGATCGCCAAGTCGCTGGTCGATCATCTGAAGGCGAAAAACGTAAAGGCTGGTGACGGTGGCCTTCTGGAAATCAACGGTTCGCCGACCGATGCGGCAGCCGGCCTGATCAAGAAGGGCATTCATGCCGGTCTCGCCGACGGCGGTTATCCGGTGCTTGCCGAATTCGACACGCCGGAATGGGCACCGCCGAAGGCACAGCAATGGGCAAGCGGCCAGATCACCCGCTTCGGCAAGAAGATCCTGGGCGTTGTTGCCGCCAATGACGGCACCGGCGGCGCAGCCGTTGCAGCCTTTAAGGCGGCCGGTATCGATCCGGTGCCGCCCGTTACCGGCAACGATGCGACGATCGCCGGCCTGCAGCTCATCATTGCCGGCGACCAGTACAATACGATCTCCAAGCCGAGCGAGATCGTTGCTGCGGCAGCGGCAAATGTCGCGATCCAGTTGCTGTCGGGCGAAGCGCCGAAGGCTGATACGAAGCTCTTCGATACGCCGACGCAACTCTTCGTGCCGGCGCTCGTTACCTCGGAGAATCTGAAGGCCGAGATCATCGACAAGCAGGTCAACGGCAAGCCGATCCAGACGGCAGACCAGCTCTGCGGCGATCGCTATGCGGAAGGCTGCAAGAAGCTCGGCATCACGAAGTGACTACCTCCTCCCGCCAGTTGCCCCGGCCGCTCGAGGGCGGCCGGGGAACCGGGAACTTATCCTCCCCATTCATTTAGAAAGGCTCGCGACATATGACTGATGCTTCCGACCAAACAGCCGCCACAGGCGAGTTGGTGCTCAGCCTGCGCGGCGTCTCCAAACATTTCGGCGCGGTGTCGGCGCTGACCGACATCGATCTCGACGTGCATGCGGGCGAAGTCGTCGCTCTCGTCGGAGACAACGGCGCCGGCAAGTCGACGCTCGTCAAGATTCTCGCCGGCGTTCACCAGCCGAGCGCAGGCACGATCACCTTTCGCGGCTCGAAGGTGACGCTGAGCGATCCGAGCACCGCCCTGCATCTGGGCATCGCCACGGTTTTCCAGGATCTGGCGCTGTGTGAAAACCTGGATGTCGTCGCCAATATCTTTCTCGGGCGGGAACTCAGCCCCCTGAAACTTGACGAGACCGCGATGGAGGTCCGCGCCTGGACGCTGCTGAATGAGCTTTCGGCCCGCATTCCAAGTGTCCGCATTCCCATTGCATCGCTCTCCGGCGGGCAGCGACAGACGGTGGCGATCGCGCGGTCGCTGCTTCTTGAGCCGAAACTCATCCTGCTCGATGAACCTACGGCGGCTCTCGGCGTCGCTCAGACGGCCGAAGTTCTGAACCTCATCGAGCGCGTCCGCGACCGCGGGCTCGGGGTCGTCATGATCAGCCACAATATGGAAGACGTCCGGGCCGTGGCGGATCGCATCGTCGTGTTGCGGCTCGGCCGGAATAACGGAATTTTCTATCCCGATGCGTCCAATCAGGACTTGGTCAGTGCCATTACCGGCGCCAGCGAAAATGCAGTTTCGCGCCGCGCCGGGCGCCGTCAGGCGCAGCAGCAAATAGGGCAGGAGGGTCAGATATGACCAGCGACATCAAACAAGCGGGAACGCTCCTCGACCGCAGCGATATTCGCGTCAAGCACGATGCCGGTCTTAGCGGCACGATCCGTTCGTCGATCGACAAGGTGCGCTCGGGCGATCTCGGCTCGCTGCCGGTGGTCGTTGGCCTGATCATCATCTGGACCGTCTTCGGCACCCTCAACCCGACGTTTCTTTCGAGCAACAACCTTGCAAACCTCCTGTTCGACGCATCGACGGTCGGCGTCATTTCGCTCGGAATCGTCTGCGTGCTGATGGTCGGCGAAATCGATCTTTCCGTTGGCTCGATCAGCGGCTTTGCCTCTGCCATGGTCGGCATGCTCTGGGTCAACGAGGGCTGGCCGGTCGCCGTTGCGGTTATCGCCGCACTCCTCGTCGGCGGATTGATCGGATCGCTTTACGCATTGCTTTTCAACCGGCTGGGAATGCCGAGCTTCGTTTCGACGCTGGCAGGCCTACTGGCGGTGCTCGGCATGCAGCTTTATCTGCTTGGCGCCACAGGCTCGATCAACCTGCCCTACGGGTCGGCTATCGTGAATTTCGGCCAGCTCATGGTCATCCCGCGGCCGCTCTCCTATGTCTTTGCACTGCTCCCCGGCATCGTCATGCTGGTTTCGGGCTATCGCGCGGCTCTCCGCCGCCGCGAGGCCAATCTCTCCTCGCGGTCTATCGGCGGCCTCGTGGCGCGCGCCGTTGCGATCACCGTCGCGCTCGAATTCGTCGCCTTTTATCTCAACCAGGATCGCGGCATCCCGTGGATGTTCGCGCTCTTCGTCGCACTGGCCATCGTGATGAACTATGCGCTGACGCGGACCCAATGGGGCCGCTCGATGGCAGCGGTCGGCGGCAACCGTGAAGCGGCGCGCCGTGCGGGCATCAACGTTCGGCGCATCTACACGAGCGCCTTTGTTCTCTGTGCAATGTTTGCAGCACTCGGCGGCGTGCTCGCGGCGGCGCGTCTCGCATCGGCGAGCCAACAGGCTGGCACGGGCGATGTCAATCTGAATGCGATCGCCGCCGCCGTCATCGGTGGAACGAGCCTCTTCGGTGGCCGCGGCAGCGCGTATTCGGCGCTGCTCGGCATCATCGTCATCCAGTCGATCGCGAGCGGGCTGACGATGCTCGATCTGTCCTCGGCCCTTCGCTACATGATCACCGGCGCAGTCCTCGCCATTGCCGTCATCGTCGACTCCCTGGCACGCCGGTCGCGAGTTTCGCATGGCCGGGCCTGATACAACGACCAAGTAAGGAATGATATGAGACAGGAACTTTTTGGAAAGGTTGCAGCGATTACCGGGGCCGCCTCGGGGATCGGTCTTGAATGCGCCAAATCACTATTGCAGGAGGGCGTCAGCGTCGCCCTCGTCGACAGAGCCGAGGAATCTCTAAGGAACCTGTGTTCCGAACTTGGTCCGAAGGCTTTTCCGCTGGTTATCGATTTGACCGATCCCGCCAGCGTCGCGACGATGATGCCGCAGATACTGGAAAGATTCGGAAAGCTCGACATCTTTCACGCCAATGCCGGCTCTTACATCGGCGGTGAGGTCGTCGACGGGGATCCAGACGCCTGGGACCGGATGCTGAACCTGAACATCAATGCGGCGTTTAGATCGGTCCGGGCGGTGTTGCCCCACATGGTGGAGAGGAAGACCGGCGATATCATCGTCACCAGTTCCATCGCCGGCCTGGTTCCAGTCGTTTGGGAGCCGATCTACACGGCTTCCAAGCATGCGGTGCAGGCTTTCGTCCACACGGTGCGACGGCAGGTCTCAAAACATGGCATTCGCGTTGGCGCGGTTGCGCCAGGCCCGGTGGTGACGGCGCTAATCAGCGACTGGCCGAAAGCAAAGCTTGACGAAACGATCGCGGCGGGCGGATTGATGGAGGCGACGGAGGTGGCGGAAGCGGTGTTGTTCATGCTGTCCAGACCGCGCAATGTCACGATCCGTGATCTCGTCATCCTGCCGAACAGCACGGACCTCTGAAGATGACGCAATATTTCATCGGTGTCGACGTCGGTACAGGCAGCGCCCGGGCGGGTGTCTTCACTGAGAATGGCAATCTGCTGGCTTCGGCAAAACGCCCCATCAGGATCTGGCACGAGGCCGGCAGCATCGTCGAGCAATCCAGCGAACAGATTTGGAAAGCGGTTTGCGGCAGCGTCAAGGAAGCCATCGCGTCGGCCGGAATCACGGCCACGTCCATCGCTGGAGTGGGTTTCGACGCGACCTGTTCTCTCGTCGTCGTCAAAGCTGACGGTGCGCCGGTGGCCGTCGGTCCGTGCGGAGATCCGGATCGCAATATCATCGTCTGGATGGATCATCGCGCTGCCGGCGAGGCGGCTGAAATCAACAGCGGCAATCACGGAGTTCTGCGTTACGTCGGAGGCAGTATTTCGCCCGAGATGGAAACGCCGAAGCTTCTGTGGCTGAAGCGCAACCTGCCGCGATCCTTTGGCGCTGCCGATCACTTCTTCGACCTTGCGGATTATCTGACCTGGCGTGCGACCGGCTCACTGAGCCGGTCGGTCTGCACGGTCACCTGCAAGTGGACATATCTTGCCCATGAGAAACGCTGGGATGCGGCGTATTTCAAGGCTGTCGGCCTGGAAGAGCTGGCGGCGGAAGGCTTTTCGAGAATCGGCACGGACATCGTCGAGCCGGGTACGGCACTGGCGAACGGCCTGACCGAGGCGGCCGCCCTCGATCTGGGATTGCCGATCGGAACCTCGGTCGGAGCGGCGCTGATCGATGCCCACGCAGGTGGCGTCGGCACGCTCGGAGGGGATGGTGCGGATAGTGGATCGAAAGTGCAAAGCAGGCTTGCCTATGTCTTCGGCACATCGGCCTGCTCGATGGCCTCGAGCGACAATCCCATTTTTGTCGGGGGTGTGTGGGGACCATATTACTCGGCAATGATACCGGGGCTGTGGCTGACGGAAGGCGGTCAGTCGGCCGCTGGAGCCGCGATCGATCATCTGGTTACGATGCATCCCGCATCTGCCGAAGCCCGCGCGAAAGCAGAGATGGAGGGTGTCTCTCTCGTCGCATGGCTTGACCGTAAGGCCACTGAATTGTCTCCCGACTTGACGCGCGCGGTCGAGCTTGCAAGGTCGATCCATGTTGTTCCGGAATTTCTCGGAAACAGGTCACCGCATGCCGATCCTGATGCCCGCGCAGTCATCGCCGGCATCGGACTTGAGATCGAGATCGCCGATCTGATTTCGCTCTATATCGCGGGTCTCTGCGGTATCGGCTATGGCCTCAGGCAGTTATTGGAAACGTTGTCACGAGACGGCATCGAGATCGGCACGATCGTTGCGAGCGGCGGGGCTGCACAAAGCAATCTCGTGCGGCAGCTATTGGCCGATGCAACGAATGCCCCGGTCGCGATCGCCAATACCGATGAGCCGGTATTGTTGGGCGCGGCGATGCTCGGGGCCGTTGCGGCAGGACGATATCATTCACTACTGGAAGCGATGAAGGCAATGTCGAGCCTCTCGGCAACCTTCTCTCCCGCCGGTGGCACTATCGGATCGCTGCATGAGCGGCGTTACCGCGCTTTCGAGCTGCTGCAGTCCGCTGACCGGGAAATCCGTCGGTTCGCGGCCGTGGGTGGGTGAGGGAGCACTGGGCCCGATTAAGCAAAAAGTTCGCTGAGTTCCGTTCGCGCGATGTCCCGGAGCCGGACCGCCTCGCTCATGTCGATCGAGCGGTAAGGCCAGCGCAGGCGGGTGCCGACAGGTCCCCAGTTGCCGATGGCGCAGAGGAGTTTGTCGAGCGCGGCGTTCGAGTAACCAAACCGCTGGCGATACGGAACGATGTGCGTTTCCATGAATTCGCAAATCCGGCGCTCCAAAGCGAGTGCGGCATCAATATCTTCCCGCATCGATGCGGTCCACATCTGCGCGCCTCGGGGGCTCAGACAGCAGACGTTGGAAAAGGATCCCGCCGCAACGTCCTCCTTAATGCCGGTTGCAAAATGATGACCTGGAACAAAGATTGAGAGCGCCGAAAGATGCTGGCGTGCTTCCGCATACCATTGCTTGTTGCCGTCAGCCACCTTCGCACCGATCACGCCTGGCGCCGCCGCGCAAATTCTGCCCAGTTCTTCCGGCGTCAGGACACGTTTGGCGTGCGGCGGATTGTAGAGGATCAGCGGGATGCCGTTTGCGGCATCGACGGTCCGTTTCAGAAAATCGATCGCTTCCTCGTCCGTCACAGGCCACCAGTCGGGCAGGATGACCTGGATTGCCAACGGTTTTAAGAGCGCCGAACGGCGAACCCGCTCCAGCATGATGCGGGCATCCGGTTGGCATGCGCCGATGACGAAGTTTATGCCGGCCGCTGCGCACTGTTCGGCCAACATCGATTGAATGCGGTCGAACTCGTCTTCCGTTTGGCTATGAAATTCCCCCGCCGTGCCGTTCGAATAGATGCCGTGGACACCGGCCGCGATCAGGATGTCGATCTCCTCGCCAAGCTTTGCGAATTCGATATCGTCGTCCGCCCCGATCGGCAGGAGAAGAGTTGCCCAATTGCCGGCGATGGCATGCCGCTTATTTGCTGTCACTTTACGTCTCTCAGTTCAGATCATCGCGAATGCAGGCTTTGAAGCGGCCCGGTTCGATCTCTCTCAGCTCCGGAACCGCCTTCCCGCAGGCGTCCAATGCATGCGGACAGCGCGTTCGGAAGACGCAGCCGCTCGGCGGATTGGCCGGGCTCGGTATGTCGCCTCTGAGAATCTGGCGGTCGCTCCGAACATTGGGATCGATCGACGGAATCGCCGACAGCAGCGCACGCGTATAGGGGTGCTGCGGCGTCGCGTAGAGATCGGCACTCGGCGCGATTTCCATGATGCGGCCGAGATAGAGCACGATCACCCGATCGCAGATATATTCGACGACGGCCAGATCGTGCGAAATGAAGAGCATGGTCAGGCCGAGGCGCATCTGCAAGTCGCGCAGCAGATTGATGATCTGCGCCTGGATCGAGACGTCGAGTGCGGAGACAGGCTCGTCGGCCACGACGAATTCGGGCGACAAGGTCAAGGCGCGGGCGATGCCGATACGCTGGCGTTGGCCGCCCGAAAATTCGTGTGCATAGCGGTTGATCGCGTCGGCGGGCAGATCGACCTGGGCGAGGGCGGAACGCGCCCGCTCCAGCCTCTCCTTGCCGGTTCCGATACGCTGGATCTTCAGCCCTTCCGTCAGGATCTCGCCGATCGTCATGCGCGGCGAGAGGCTGGCGAAGGGATCCTGAAAAATATACTGCATCCGCGGTCGGGTTCGTCTGAGAGCAGAGGCGGAAAGCGTTGTTAGTTCCACGCCATCGAAGCGGACGCTGCCTGCCGAGGGCTCCACGAGGCGCAAGACCGAGCGTCCGATTGTGGTTTTTCCGCTGCCGGATTCCCCGACAAGTCCGACGACCTCGCCCTTGCCTATATCGAAAGAGATGCCCTGAAGAATGTTCAGCTTGGCACCTCGAGACGTATAGTGTTTCTCAAGATCGCGAACGGACAGCAATGGCGCGCTCATCTATATCTCCCGCCATCTTATGCAGCGGCTGCGGTGCTGCGGATTGACCTCTTCGAGCGCCGGAACGGCTGCGCGGCAGGCATCGATCGCGAATTTGCAGCGCGGGGAAAATGCGCAACCTGCCGGCATGTTCATCAGGCTCGGGACCACGCCTGGGATGGCGGCGAGCTTTTCGCCGGCCTGTTTCATGCGCGCGGCATCGCCGAGACGCGGCATGGAGGCGAGGAGGCCCATCGTATAGGGGTGGTGCGGATTGCTGAAGACCTCGCAGACCGGTCCCTCTTCGACGATGCGCCCCGCATACATAACCGCAACGCGATGGGCGATCTCGGCAACGACGCCGAGATTATGCGTGATAAACAGCATGGCCATGCCGCGCTCGCGCTGCAGCCTGAGGAACAGATCGAGAATTTGCGCCTGGATTGTCACATCGAGGGCCGTTGTCGGTTCATCGGCAATCAGCAATGTCGGATCGCAGGCGAGAGCCATGGCGATCGTTGCCCTCTGGCGCATGCCGCCCGACAGCTCATGCGGATATTGGCCGGCGCGCTGCTTCGCATCCGGAATGCCGACGCTTTCGAGGAGCCGGACCGCCGCATTCGCCGCCGCTTTCCGATCCGCTCCGCGATGGATGCGGATCGGTTCCGATATCTGGTCGCCGATCGTGAAGACGGGATTGAGGCTCGACATCGGCTCCTGAAACACCATGCCGATATCATCGCCCCTGATCCGGCGCATCTCTTCGTCATCGAGAGAGACCAGATTGCGGACGGCTCCGTTCTTGCTCTTCAGGCGGATGCTGCCCGCGGCGATCTTCCCGATGTTGTGGGTGAGCAAACGCATGACGGAAAGGCTGGTCACCGACTTGCCGGAGCCGGATTCGCCGACGAGCGCCAGGGTCTCGCCGCCGGCAACGGTCAGATCGATATCATTGACGGCCGTGATCTCGCTGCCGCGAACGCGGAAGATCGTTCGCAGGCCCCTGATGTCGAGAATGGGATCGGCGGTCAGCTCCATTACGCGCCTCAGTTCAGCAGGCCGGTTGCGCGCAGGATGTCATCGATCCGCACCGTTTCGGCCTCGTTCAGCGCCGCGCGCGGCCGCGGCATGACGGCGGTATCGATGATCCCGAGGCTGCGCATGGCGGCCTTGAACGCGCCGATGCCCGATGCGCCGCCGCTGACGCGGCCCTGGGCGACCCAAACAATTTCGAAGAGCCGGCAAAGGCGCTCCTGCTCCTTTTTCGCCGCCGCCCAATCGCCGCGCTGGGCCGCATCCCAGAGGCGCACGTAGCCGTGCGGATCGACGTTGGCGATGCCCGGAACAACGCCGTGCGCGCCCATCAGCAAGGCATTGTCGACGACGATCTCAGAGCCGGTCATCAGAAAGACGTCCTTACGTTCTGCTAGATCGAGCAGCGCATAGCGGAAATTGCCGTCATCGCCGCTCGAATCCTTCAGGCCGATGATGGTGCCTTCCTTGGCGAGCGTCACGACGGTCTGCCGGTGAAGCTTCACATGAACGCAGACGGGAATGTCGTAGGCGACTACCGGAACGTCCACCGCATCTTTGATATAGCGGAAATGATCGATGATCTCGGATTGGCTGGTAACCGTGTAAAAGGGTGCCGTTACAACCACCGCGTCGGCGCCCGCGGCTCTCGCGACTTTCGAATGCGCGATAACGCGATCGGTCGTCGGATCGATAGCGCCGACGATCAGCGGTACGCGGCCGTTTACCACCTTGGCCGAATGTTCGATGATCTCGCGCCGCGTCTTGTCGTCATGAAAGACCACCTCGCTCGTCGAGCCGAGCACGAACACGCCATGGCAGCCGGCATCGATCAGATGTTCGAGAACACGGGTGTACGACGGATAGTCGACAGTGAGATCCGGATTGAGCGGGGTTATGACGGGGGGAACGACACCCTTGAATTTGGTCATTTTGCTTTCTTTCGATTGTCAGTTCAGTTCGGCACGAGGGTCGAAGGCATCTCTGAGGCCATCGCCGATGAAGTTGATTGCAAGCACGGCAAGGATCAGCGCTCCGCCGGGGAAGAGCCATTGCCAGGGATATTGTTCGAGAACGGCGGTCGAGCGGGCGGCATTGAGCATGTTGCCCCAGCTTGCCGCAGGCGGGGCAATACCGAGACCGAGGAAGGACAGGCCGGCCTCCAGCAGGATGGCATTGGCGATCTGCAGCGTCGCGTAGACCACGAGAATGTCGATCGCGTTCGGCAGGCCGTGGCGAAACAGCAGATGCCCGATGCCGGCGCCCATGCCGCGCGAGGCCATGACGAAGTCACGCTCGCGCAGTTCGAGAAGCCGAGAACGAACCATACGGGCAAGAAGCGGCCAGGAGAGCAGGGAGATGACAAGCACCGTCGGCCAGATGCCAGTGCCGGCGATCGATGCGAGCACCAGCAGGAAGATGACGGGCGGCAGAGTCATCACCAGATCGACGAAGCGCATCGAGACGGCATCGGCCCATCGCCCTGCCAGCGCGGAGATGGCGCCGAAAAGGAAGCCGATGATCGCCGAGAGGACAGTTGATGCGGCAGCGACGAGCAGCGAAATCCGCCCGCCTTCCAGAACACGGGCGAAGACGTCGCGGCCGACGCCGTCGGTTCCGAACCAGTGCGTAGCCGTCGGGCCGCTGTTCATGGCGAGCAGATCGATATCGTTCGGCTGGAACGTCCACCACAGCGGATAGGACAAGATCAGCAACAGCATCGGTACGGCGACGCAAATGCCGGCGACGGCGGCGCGGTTGAGCAGAAAGCGTTCGAATGCGCGGGCAAGCGGCCCAGGGCTGCGGCGGGAGGTGGAGCGAGAAAACATCGTCAACCTACCTTGATGCGCGGATCGACCACCGCATAGGTGATGTCGGTCAGGAGATTAACGACGATGACGCAGATGCCGATGATGAGCGTCGCCCCCATGATCACCGGGTAGTCGCGCGTCTCCACGGCATTGACGAGAAGCAGACCCATGCCCGGCCAGTTGAAGACGCTCTCGATGAAGATGGCGCCGCCGATCGCAAGCCCGATGGTCGAACCGACGAGGGTGACGATGGGAAGGAGGGCATTGCGAAGCGCATGCTTGGTGACGACCCAGAACTCCTTCACGCCTTTGGCGCGGGCCGTACGCACATAATCCTGGTTGAGAACCTCGAGCAGAGAAGCGCGCATATATCGCGTGATCAATGCCGCCTGGGCGATGGACAACAGCGCGGCGGGCAGGATCAGGTGATGAATGAGATCACCGATCGAAAATTCCTCGCCCGGCGTCAGCATGCCGCCGGAGGGCATCCAATGCAGGCGAACGGAGAAGATATAGAGTCCGATAAGGGCGCTGAGGAATGCGGGGCTGGAAATTCCGGCGAGCGCGAACACCGAGAAGGATAGATCGGCGAGCGAATTGCGGCGAACGGCGCTGAAAACGCCGACGGCGATGCCGGCAATAATGGCAATCACCAGCGCCGAACCCATGAGGAGCAAGGTCGGTCCGATCCGCGACAGTACGAGACCGAGAACCGGCTGGTCGAGACGCTTAATCGAATAGCCGAGATTGCCCGTGAGCGCGTTCTCCAGCCATCCGAAATATTGCAGCGGCAAGGGCTGGTCGAGGCCCAAGCTCCTGCGCAGATTGGCAAGGTCGGCCGGCGACATGGGGACGTTCGGATCGATATAGGCATCGATCGGATCGCCGGGCGTCAGGCGCAAGAGCAGGAAGATCAGCATGCTCAGGGCGATGAGCATGCCTATCCCTATCATCAGGCGTCGAAGGCTGTATCGAAGCATCGCAAATCCGTCCTGTCAGGGTGGCCGAAGCCACCCTCAAGGCTTCCTGGAAGCGAACGCCTTATTCGGCGATCGACCATTTCTGCGGGTCGGCCTGATAAGGCCCGCCGCCTGGCGCCGGCGTCCAGACGAAATCCTTCATCTTGGACGAGACGATGCCGTAGCGCTTTGCCACCCAGAGCGTTGCCCAGGGCAGTTCCGTATTCATGACCTTGCAGACGTCCTGGTAGCGGCCGTCGCGCTTGGAGCTGTCTGTCTCGGCAAGTGCGGCGTTGAGCGCCGCGCTCAGATCCGGCATGCGCGCCCGAACGACGTTCGCTCCGGCCGGCGGGATCTGGCTTTCATTCAGCCCGACATTGATGCTTCCGGCATCGGGTCCGTTCTGAAGCCCAGCATAGACCATCTGGAACTGTGCGACATCCGGCTTCGAATTGAGCACGATGCTGTTATAGGTCGGCGCATCGACTGCGCGCGGCACGACGTTGATGCCCACCTGGGCGAGCATGGCTTGGACGGCAGCCAGAACGTTGGTCGCAAGCGGCGTCGTGTAATAGGTCAGCAGCGTGATCGGCTTGCTGCCGTTGATCTGGTCCCATCCCGCTTCCGTCAGCAACTGCTTGGCCTTTGCAGGGTCGTAAGCGTAGTCGTCCATGCCCTTCGGTATCAATTGCTCGGCGACATAGGCGCAATTGGCAGGCTTGGCCGCGCCGCCATAAAGGCTCTTGATGATGGCATCGCGATTGAGTGCGTACATCACCGCCTTGCGGACGCGCACATCCTTCCAGATCGGGGATTCCTGGTTGAAGCCGAGATAGTTGACGACGAAGGAATCGCCTTCGATAACCTTGAAGTTCTTGTCGTCCTTGAAGGTCGGCACGTCGTTGGAGTCGACATAGGTGAACTGGATTTCGCCGGATCTCAGAGCCGCGATCGCCGCAGCCGGATTGGCAAAATAGCGGTTGATGACGCGTTCGAGCGCAGGCTTGCCGCCGCGATATTCGGTGTTGGCCGCGAGCTCGACATATTGATCGGACACGTATTTCGTGAACTTGAACGGTCCCGTGCCGATCGGCGTGGTCGACCACCATGTGCTCTTCGCCAACTGATCGGCCGGTATCGAGGACAGGGCATGCTCCGGCAGCATCATGACCTTGGTCATGGTGTCGAGAAGGCTGCCGGTCGGCGCGCTGAGCTTGATGATGACCGTGTGCTCGTCCGGTGTCTCGACGGATGCGATGCTCTGCAGCCTGGCGGCGAGCACCGAGCCGGTCTTGGCGTTCATTGCAAGGCCGATGGTGAATTTGGCGTCCTTGGCCGCAAATGCCTGGCCATCATGCCATTTGGCATCCGCCAGTTTGAACGTGTAGGTCTTCTGATCCGGGCTCACCTCGTAGGAGCTCGCGAGCTCGCCGACGACTTTCTGCAGCTTCTCGTCATAGATGACGAGCGGTTCGTAGTAGATGCTGAGCCAGGTAAATCCGGCGGTTGCAGCAAGCGGATTGAAATTGCCCTGGAAGCCGCCCGGGCCGACATCGAAGCCACCGGAAAGGGTCGCCGCCTGCGTCTGGCCGACAAAGGCCGGAATTGCGGTCGTCGACAGCATGGCGGCAAGCGCGATGACGGATAAGCTAAACGGTCCTCTCATGTGTTCCTCCCACATTTGAACTTGTTTTGTTATTGGCAATCACCCGGGCAATGCCGTCGTAGTGGCGATCCAGGCGCCTGCGCGCCTCCTCCAGATCTTTTGCTTCCACCGCATCCACGATCGCGGCGTGATCACGCCAGGTCGCCATCGGGTCGAGGTTCTCCAGGTTGACGAAATCGGACGCCTTGTAGAAAGCGAGCCAGAAGACATCGATCAGTCGCACCAGTGTTTCATTGTGTTGGCAGCGAAAGAGCAGCCGGTGAAAGAGCTGATCGTCTTCGGCGAAGGTTTCTCCGCGCTCGGCATGGACGCGCATCCTGTTGACCGTGCCGCGCAGTTCGGCGATGTCATCCTCGCCGATCATCTCTATCGTCTTGCCGATCAATCCCACTTCCAGCGTCCGGCGGATCTCAAGGACCTCCTCGATCTGCCGCAGCGCGCCGCCGAGCCCATAGGCAAGATTGTCGAGCAGCGGCTCGAAGGAAAAAGCCTTCACGAAAATGCCGACTCCGCGCCTCGTCTCCAGCACGCCAAGCGATTCCAGCGCCTTTATCCCCTCGCGCAGGGAATTCCGGCTGACGCCGAGCTGTGTCGCCAGCTCTCCCTCCGCGCGCAGAAGCGTGCCAGGCGCCAGACCGTTTTCATCGATATAGGCCCGCAAACTCTCCTGAACCGAAACGTGCAGCAGGGGAGCGCGGTTCAGGGGCTTCATCGATTTCAAGGCCATCTCCGGCGTCTTTCCAACATGTCAATCAAGGCGAAAGCTAACATATCCACTTGTAGGATATATGTCAAATAAACAGACCGATTGATACAGTGAGAACCTTCGCCGTCGGCTAGATCAACGCCCTGGGGCGAACTCTTTTTGGGTCTGACAATGACAATAAACAGGGGCGCCGATAACCCGGTGGGCCGCGTCCTTCGGCTGAGGCGATAGTCTTCTGCTATGCCGCTTGGATTTCCGGATCGATGACTGCTGCGCTGTCCGTGGCGCAAAATGATCTTCAGGCGCTGGTGCTCTCGCGGGCCAAAAGTTCAAACCCAAGATCCGTCTGCTCAGTATTAGGCTTGGCGGCGGCTTCCAGCGCCGCAAGAACCTTCTCCGCGGCCAGTTTTCCGGTTTCGTAGCGGCGTGTTGCGATGGAGGAGAGCGACGGGGAAACGCAAGCCGCAAATTCGAGATCGTGAAAACCGATGATCGATATGTCGTCGGGCACGCGTAGGCCCCGCTTTCGGCATTCCTGCATCGCGCCGAGAGCGAGATTGTCATCGGTGCAGAATATGGCTTCGGGAACATTGCCGCGTTCATGTGCCGTGGCAAAGAGTTCCGATCCGAGTGCCACCGAACTGTGCCGCGGCTTCTGAGCGATGATTTCCAAGCTTGGCATGTCGGCTTCTCGCATCGCTTTGTGATAGCCGTCGAAGCGCGACTGGGCGCGATGGTCGAGATTGCCGGTAAGGAACGCAATCCGACGAAAGCCGCGCGCGATGAGATGGCGGGTTGCCGTGTAACCGGCATGTTCCTGGGACATGCCGATGTTGAGATTTATCGGCTCCTCGGAAAGTTCGAAGGTTTCGACGACCGGCAGGTTTGCCTGAATAAGAAGCTGCCTGGAAAGCGCCGTGTGGTGAATGCCGGCGATGATGATCGCTTCGACCCTTTGCCCCAGCAGCGCTTTGATCGCATTTTCTTCCTCGTTTTCGGAATAGCGGCTGTTGACGACCAATACCTGAAAACCGGCGTCGATCAGAACCTCGTGCAGCGCAAAAAGATATTCGGCAAAGATCACGTTATAGAGGGTCGGGACGATCACGCCGATCGTGTGGGTACGCGACGAGGCAAGCCTGCTCGCTGCGACATTCGGTACATAACCGAGTTCGTTTACCGCCGCATGGACGCGCAGGCGCAATCCCTCCGACACCGCCCCGGGCTTCCTTAGAACGCGGGATACGGTGATGGGGCTGACGCCAGCTAGGTTTGCCACATCATCCAAGGTTATTCGGCGCATCAAGTATCGTTCACATGTTGTTGAATTCGAATTCTCCAGAATAAGAATATCTATAAATACTTCATAGTTGACAGCGCTAGCAATTAGAATTTGACAGCGCTGTCAACCATGTTACGCTTCCAAAAGTTCGGGAAAGGATGGGATGGAGCCTTTCCGGAATCAATCATGCCGATCAAAAAAGAAGGGGCGATGCAATTCGCCCGAGGAGGAGGACTTCTATGCTGAAAGCTATCAAAGTAAGATCCGCTCGGATCGCCGTGTTTTCCGTACCGTTCATTGCGCTGCTGAGTGGCGTAGCCTATGCAGAACCAAAAGTCGTATCCGGCCCTGCGGGCGATCCGAAATGCATGACACCCTGGGCAGCCGATACGCAGTTTCTGCAATTCCCGAAAAAAGAAGGTCCCTATCGGATCGCGCTTGCCAACGGCTATATCGCCAATACCTGGCGCATTCAGATGGTGCAGACGGCCAAGGCCTATGCCGCGCAACCCGATGTTGCATCTAAGCTGAAGGAATTCAAAGTCGTGTCGACGGGAGAAGATGTTCCCGCACAGATATCGGCAATCAACAATTTCATCGATGCCGGCTATGATGCGATCGTCGTGGATGCACAGAACCCGACCGCATTCGGCCCCGTCATCAAACGCGCCAAGCAGGCCGGTGTCATCCTGGTTGCTTTCGACAACACCCTCGATACCAAGGACGCCATCAACGTCAATGTCGACCAAAAGGGTCTCGGTGTCATCTGGGCCGATTGGCTTGTGAAACACATGCCCAATGGCGGCAAGGTTCTCGAGGTGCGAGGGGTAGCCGGTACCTCCGTCGATACCGATCGGCACAACGGCATCAAGGAGACGCTGGATGCGTCCGGCAAGAAGTTCAATGTAACGGAAGTTGTCGGCAAATGGGACGACGGCGTTGCGCAGAAGGCGACTGCCGACGCGATCGCGACCAACGGTCCCTTCGACGGTATCACCGCGCAGGGTGGCGATACCGGTGTAGTACAAGCGATGATGGATGCCAAGCATCCCTTCGTGCCTTTCGGCGGCGAGACGGAAAATGGCTTTCGCAAGCTTTGCGCAGCGCATTCGGGTGACGGCCTGAAATGTGCGTCCGCGGGTACCGGACCCGCCCAAGTCGCAGTTGCTATCAAAACCGCGATCGCCGCTCTGGAAGGTCAGGTCATACCGCAGGCCGTAAAGCTCCCGACAGCTCTCGTCGAAGATCCGAATTTCAAGGAAGGCCAGGATTATTATCCCAAGCAGTCCGATAATTTCTTCGTCGGCAACTCCTTCCCAACCTGCGGCATCAATTTCACCGCTCAGGAGATCATGGGTCAGACTAAGGAAAATCAATAATTGCCTTTGATTCCGACGCTTGACTGCGGACCATCGTGTCCGCAGTCTCGTTCTTGCGGCACCCGATGGGAGGTTGGGGCGTGAGTTTATCCGAACCGTTTTTCCGGATGGAAGGCATATCCAAGCGCTATGGCGGTGTCGTTGCGCTGAAAGAAGCCAATATCGCCATTCGACCGGGAGCCATACACGCCGTTCTCGGTGAGAATGGCGCAGGCAAATCGACCCTCATCAAGATCATGGCAGGTGTCGTCGCCGCGGATGAAGGCCGTATGGTGTTCGACGGCAAAGAAGTGTCCTTCGCCACGCCTGCCGCGGCCAATAATGCGGGTATCGTCTGCGTGTTCCAGGAATTGTCGCTCGTTCCGGATCTGTCCGTGGCCGACAATGTCGTCATCAGCAATCCGCCATTGCGGTTCGGCATGATTGATCGTCGCAGGCAGAGGCAGATTGCTGAAGAGGCACTGGCACGTGCCGGCGCTTCCGATATCCACCCGTCTTCTCTCGTCAAGGATCTGCCGCTCTCCCGCCGCCAGATGGTCGAGATTGCCAAGGCGCTTGCTCGTAAGCCGCGGATCATGATCCTCGACGAAGCAACGTCGGCGTTGACCCAACCCGATGTCGAAAAGGTGTTCAGCGTGCTGAAGCGGCTGCGCTCCGAGGGCATGGCGCTTATCTACATTTCGCATCGTATGCACGAGATTGCCCAACTGGCGGATGAGTGCACCGTCTTTCGCAACGGGCGCAGCATCGAATCCTATCCGGCCGGTACAAAGAGCGACCAGCAGGTGATCGAGCTGATGATCGGGCGTGAATATACGAGCGTCTTTCCGCCTAAACACGCAGCCGAGAATGGGCTTGCTCCAATCCTCTCGTGCCGGAATCTTTCCTGGGGCGATCGGCTCTCCGCTATAAGCTTCGATGTCCGGCCCGGCGAAATCGTCGGGCTCGGCGGACTGGATGGACAGGGGCAGCGGGAGCTGCTGCTGGCGCTGTTCGGTGTGCTGCGCGACGTCCGGGGCGATGTGCAGATTTCTGGCCGAAGCGTGACAATGAAAAGTCCAAAACAGGCAAAATCCGCGGAAACATCGATCGCGCTTATCCCGGAGGATCGCAAGACTGAAGGGCTGATGCTGCCCATGACTGTGCGTGAGAATCTGTCGATTGCAGCGCTCGACAGCGTGTCCAGCAGGGGTGTGATCGACCGCGCCGCCGAGGCCGGCCGGATTGACGAACTCCTCAAGCTACTGGCGATCAAGGCCGCGACGATCGACATGCCGGTCGGAGCGCTTTCCGGCGGCAATCAGCAGAAGGTTGTCATTGCCAAGTGGCTGATGAACCGGCCGAAGATCGTTTTGCTGAACGACCCGACGCGAGGCATCGATGTCGGTACCAAGCAGGAGATCTACGTCTTGCTCCGCAAGCTCGCGGAAGCCGGCGTCGCGCTCATCTTCTATTCCACCGACTATGACGAACTGATCGGCTGCTGCGATCGGGTGCTGGTGATGTACGACGGCAGCATCGTCCGGGTGCTGGATGGCACTGATATCAATGAACGCGAATTGATTGGCAGTGCGCTCAACATTGGTGCACATCTGACGGAACAGAAGGTCGGCCAATGAAAGAGATACCACACGGCGAATGGCGCTTCTGGTATGCGCAACACAAGGGGACGCTGCTCGCCGCGGCGCTCTTCCTCGTTATGTTCGTGATCTATGTCTCGAACCACCCGGCCGGATTTACCCCCAATGTCGTGCAGACCGCATCGAACAAGGCGGCGTTGCTTGCCTTCGTGGCGATGGCGCAATGTTTTGTGGTTATCACGGCCGGCATCGACCTTTCTGTCGGCATGATCCTCATTCTCTGCAATTGCCTCGCCTCATGGCTTGTCGTCGGAACGCCATTTGAGACCGCTTTGGGCGTTGCTGCCGTTCTTTTGACGGGGCTCGCCTGTGGCATGCTGAACGGCCTGGTGATCATCTTCGGACGATTGCAGCCGATCGTGACAACGATCGCGACAAGCGCCATCTTCTTTGGATTGGCGCTGGTATTGCGTCCGACGCCGGGCGGTGCGGTGAATGAGACGTTGGCGGATGCCTTTACCTCAAAGCTGTTCGGTGTGATTCCCGCAAGCCTAGTCGTGCTTGCGGCCACCCTCCTGATCGTCTGGATCCCGTTCAGCCGGTCGATCTGGGGCCGTGCCGCCTATGCGGCAGGATCGGCGGAGAACGCCGCCTACATGTCCGGCATGCCGATCAAGCGTGCGAAGTTCGCAGCCTATGCACTGGCGGGATTGATGTCGGCGATCGGCGGGCTCTACCTGACCTTCTTTTCCTATACCGGCGAAGCGGCGTTTGCGAGCGGCAATGCATACACGCTTTATTCGATTGCTGCTGTGGTGCTTGGCGGCGTTTCACTGGCCGGTGGAAAAGGTGGCGCGGTCGGTGCCGTCTTCGGCGCACTGGCTTTCCGAACGATCGGCGATCTGCTGTTCGTCTTTGATCTCGATCCTCTCTGGCAACCCCTGTTCCAGGGCGTGGTACTCATGCTGGCGATCAGCATCGGCTGCATGGGTCTGGCGCGGGTTCGCAACCGTCTGGAGTGGTTTCAATGAGCGAGGATGCATCCCTCATGCAGCGATCTCGCATACCCGCGCGTTTGCGCCGCGTCGACCCGGCGGTGGCAATCGCCTTCGGTTGCATCCTGCTGCTGTTGCTCGGCGGCTCCATTTACTCGTCGAATTTCCTGTCGCCGGACTATCTGTTGCAACAGTTGAAGGTCGCATCGTTTCTCGGGGTCATCGCAACCGGCATGATGATGGTCATTCTTATCGGGCAGATCGACCTCTCCGTTCCCTGGGTGGTCGCCGCCGGAGCGATGATGGCTTGCGCAGCAACGGCCTATGGCAGTGTCGGATCTTTTTTCGCCATTCCGTTCGGGATTCTGTGCGGCGCGGTGATCGGCGGGGTCAACGGCATTGCGGTTGCCTATCTGCGCATTCCGTCGATGATCATCACGCTTGCGACGAATGCGGTCGTGCAGGGGCTGATGGTCGTCTATACCGGCGGTTTCGCGCCTCAGGATGCGGCATCGCCGGCGATGCGTTTTCTCGCGACCGGCTATGTGATACCTCCGATTCCAAATGGGGTGCTTGTCTGGCTGGTCGTCGGCCTTCTCGCCGTTTTCCTGCTTGTGAGAACGACGTTCGGCCGTTCGCTATATGCGATCGGAAACCGGGAGAGAGCCGCCTACATGTCGGGGATCGACACGCGCCGCATCACTTTGCTGGCATTCGTGATGTCCGGCGGGCTCAGCGCCCTGGGCGGAGTACTTCTGGCCGGCTACGCCTCCAAGGCGTCGCAATCGATGGGGGATGCTTATCTCTTGCCGTCGATTGCGGCTGTCGTCCTCGGGGGTACGCACGTGCTCGGCGGCAAGGGATCGTATCTCGGAACCGTCGCCGGCGTGATCCTGATTACCCTTCTACAATCCATCCTCTCCGTCATGCAAATCGAAGAAGCCGGACGGCAGCTCATCTATGGTGTCGTCATTATCTGCATGCTGCTGCTCTATGGGCGCCAAAAGCTGAGTTAGAAATGGATGACTGCAAGCCTACCGCGGCCAACTTGCTTGCCTACCACACTTGAAATGCCCTTCCGCTTCCGGCAAACAGCCGGAAGAACGAGGGCGAGGAAATGCGACACATCTATCTTGTCGGCATCGGGACGGGTAATCCCGAGCACTTGACTGTGCAGGCGATCAATACGCTGAACAAAGCGGACGTCATTTTCATTCCCAGCAAAGGTGTGGCCAAAGCCGAGCTTGCCGATGTGCGGAAAGACATCTGCCAGCGATACGTTACGAACAAGGCCATCCGCTTTGTCGACTATGCCGTGCCGGTGCGCCAGACGGCAGATCGCAGCTACGTCCAAAGCGTCGATGACTGGCACGCCGAGATTTCGTCGACCTACGAACGGCTGTTTCAGGAACATATCAGCGAAGACGGAAGCGCTGCCTTCCTCGTCTGGGGCGATCCCAGCCTCTATGACAGCACGATACGCATCATCGAGCGGGTCAAGGCGCGGGATCGCGTTGCCCTCGGCTATAGCGTCGTCCCCGGAATCACCAGCATCCAGGCCTTGACGGCGAGCCATCGCATTCCGCTCAATCTTGTCGGAAAGCCCGTGCAGATCACCACGGGCCGCCGACTGGCCGAGAGTTTTCCGGGTATGGTCGAGACGGCCGTCGTCATGCTCGACGGCGAACAGGCTTTCAGCAAGATCGATGATCCCGATGCGTATATTTATTGGGGCGCCTATCTAGGCACCGAGGATGAGATCACCATCGCCGGTCGGCTTGCCGATGTGTCGGACCGTATTATGGCGACCCGGGCGGAAGCGCGGGCGAGGCACGGCTGGATCATGGACATCTATCTTCTGCGCAAAGGCTCGGATTTCGACGATCAGGCATGAGGTATTCCGCCGCCAAATTGTTTGCCCGCTGATGAGGATTATGTAAGGACATGTCCTTCGGGAAGGTTAGTCTTATGGCGATGGCCGACAGGCAGATAATCGAAGAGCACGATATTTCCTTGCGCGGGGATGTCGATGCGGCTGCCTGCGTTTCGAACGTACCATCGATGGCGCGCGGCGCCTGTCCGTCCCTTAGCGCCCCGATGATCACCGGCGACGGACTGCTCGTGCGGCTGCATCCGACGACGCCGGGCCTGACGATTGGGCAATTCCGGTCACTTGCCCAAGCGGCCGAGAGGCATGGCAACGGACTGATCGAAATCACGGCACGCGGCAATCTCCAACTGCGCGGCATGACGGCGCAAAGCATGCCCGGCCTCGCGGCGGATACCGCTGATGCCGGTATAATTCCTGAAACAGGCGTCACGATCGAGGTTCCGCCGCTCAGCGGATTGGACCCGGCGGAGATCACTGATGCCCGCAACTTAGCTGCTCTGCTTCGCCAACAGATCGCAGCGCTCGATCCGCAGCTGGAGCTGGCACCCAAGCTGACCATTGTCATCGACGGCGGCGGGCGGCTAAACCTCGATGCGATTACCGCGGATATTCGCTTGAAGGCGGCAAGAACCGCCGGCAATTTAACGACCTGGGTTCTCGCAATCGGCGGTACCGCACAAACGGCAAAGGTTCTAGCTTCCTTGTCTGCCGAACAATCCATATCGGCTGTCATCGAGCTGCTGAAAGCGCTGGCTGTTTTCGGACCACGTGCACGCGGCCGTGATCTCGATGTGGGCAGCCTGCGAACCCATTATCAGTCGCCGGACGTCAGCGCACTCGATATAGCTGACCAGTACGTTTCGCCGATCGGCATCCACCCTCTCGGCGGCGATCGTCTCTCGCTCGGCCTGCGCCCGTCTTTCGGGCAAATTCATGCGAGAGACATTCTCAATTTCCTCGCTATCGCCGAAGATGCCGGAGCACACGAAATCCGCAGCGCGCCGGAGCATGCGATGCTGGTGCTGGGTCTCGGTTTCGAGGCGGCAAAGGCCGTTCAGTCGGCCGCAGCCGATTACGGTTTTCGGACGCGTGCGGATGACCCGTCAAATCACGTGGACGTCTGCGCCGGGGCAGGGGCTTGCGCTTCCGCTTTCTACGCGACGAAAGCCGCAGCCGCTGATCTTCTCGATCTGGCTCCCGAGCTGCTCGATGGCTCGCTCACGATCCATCTCTCCGGCTGTCGTAAAGGCTGCGCCCATCCGGCCAATAGCGCCATCACCATCGTCGGTGCGCCAATGGGCTATGGGGTTGTCGTAAATGGGTCCGCATCGAGCGAGCCTGTGGCCTACATCGGAAAAGAAGAGCTAAAATTCGCCCTGGCTGAGATCAACAGCCTAGTGCGGAACAACAAAGTTGCTGGCGAATCGACGAAGGAGTGTCTTACACGGCTCGGCACCGACGCGATCGTGACAGCGCTACGACAGGGGTAGGAATGCCTGACTATGACTATATCCGCGAGGGGAACGCGATTTACGAGCGCTCCTTCGCCATCATCCGCAGCGAGGCCGATCTGTCGCGCTTTTCCGATGCCGAGGCCGATGTAGCCGTACGCATGATCCATGCCTGCGGCCTCATCGAAGCATCAGAGCATTTCGTCTTCTCTCCCGATTTCGTCGCGGCCGCCCGCGCGGCGCTTATGAACGGCGCGCCGATCTTCTGCGATGCCGAAATGGTCGCCCACGGCGTTACGCGCGCGCGCCTGCCGGCGGCCAACGAGGTGATTTGCACGCTGCATGATCCGCGCACCGCAGAACTGGCGAAAACGACCGGCAACACCCGCTCGGCAGCCGCGATGCATCTCTGGGGCGATCGTCTGGCGGGCGCTGTCGTTGCCATCGGCAATGCGCCGACGGCATTGTTCCATCTCCTCGAAATGCTGCGCGACGGCGCGCCCAAACCTGCCGCCATCATCGGCATGCCCGTCGGATTCGTGGGCGCCGCCGAATCCAAGGACGCGTTGGCGGAACATTCCTATGGCGTTCCTTATGCCATCGTTCGTGGCCGTCTTGGCGGCAGCGCCATCACCGCCGCGGCGATCAACGCACTGGCGAGGTCGGGCCTATGAGCGCGCAATCTACCGGCCGGCTGATCGGCGTCGGCACCGGGCCTGGCGATCCGGAACTGCTGACCATCAAGGCAGTCAAGGCACTGGAGAAGGCCGAAGTCGTCGCCTATTTCGCCAAGCAGGGCAAAAACGGCAATGGTCGCGGCGTCGTTGGGGATGTGCTCAGAACCGACGTGACGCTGTTGCCGCTCTACTATCCCGTGACGACGGAGATCGACAAGAACGAGGCGGATTACAAGCGCCAGATTACCGATTTCTATGATGCCTCCGCAGAGATGGTCGCCGCCTATCTGAAGGATGGCAAGACGGTCGCCGTGCTCAGCGAAGGCGATCCGCTGTTCTACGGATCCTATATGCATCTGCACGTGCGGCTTGCCGATCGTTACCCGACGGAGGTCATTCCGGGGGTCACGGCCATGTCCGGCTGCTGGTCGTTGGCCGGCCTGCCGATGGTGCAGGGAGACGATGTTCTTTCCGTACTCCCGGGCACCATGGCGGAAGCCGAACTTGCCCGCCGCCTCGGCGACACCGAGGCGGCCGTGATCATGAAGGTCGGCCGCAATTTGCCTAAAATTCGGCGCGCTCTCGAAGCTGCTGGCCGCCTTGACGAGGCGATCTATGTGGAGCGCGGCACAATGGCGAACGGCGCGATGACGCCACTCGCGGAGAGAGGGGACGCCGAAGCGCCCTATTTTTCGCTGATCCTCGTTCCCGGCTGGAAAGACAAGCCATGAGCGGTCGTCTCTATGTCATCGGCACCGGTCCCGGCAATCCGGCGCAGATGACCCCGGAAGCGCTGGCTGCCGTGGCCGACGCGACCGAATTTTTCGGCTATGGCCCCTATCTCGATCGCCTGTCGCTGCGGCCGGATCAGATCCGCCAGGCCTCCGACAACCGCGAAGAGCTGGATCGCGCTAAGACGGCGCTGGAGCGTGCTGTCGCCGGCGTCAATGTCTGCGTCGTCTCCGGCGGCGATCCCGGCGTTTTTGCGATGGCGGCGGCAGTGTGCGAGGCGATCGACAATGGACCGAGCGAATGGCGTGATGTCGATCTCGTCGTCGCGCCGGGTATCACCGCCATGCTTGCTGTCGCGGCTCGCATCGGCGCGCCCTTAGGACATGATTTCTGCGCCATCTCGCTGTCGGACAATCTAAAGCCTTGGGATGTCATAGAAAACAGGCTGCGTTTGGTTGCGGAAGCGGGGCTTGTGATCGCCCTCTATAATCCCATCAGCAAGGCGCGCCCCTGGCAGCTTGGCAAGGCTTTCGAAATCCTGCGCGATGTCCTGCCCGCCGAGGTTCCCGTTATTTTCGGCCGTGCTGCGGGCCGGCCGGATGAGCGCATGGCAGTCGCAAGGCTCGCCGAAGCGGAAGCGTCGAGCGCCGATATGGCGACCTGCGTCATCATCGGTTCGGCCGAGACGCGCGTCATTGCTCGGGAAACAAAACCCGATTTGGTCTATACGCCACGCTTCATCAAGGACGCGGCAAGATGATCGATCCGACGCAGCGCATCCCCCATAATCTCGACCACCGGCATATCGGCGGCGGGTGCGCGCTCGATCATGATCACTTCGATGCCGAGTTGCCGCGCCGCTTCGATCTTTGCGTAGGTCGCACTGCCGCCGCTGTTCTTCGTCACAATCACGTCGATACGATATTGCCGCAGCATGGCCAATTCGTCTTCCAGCCGGAACGGACCTTTGGCATGGATATAGGTGACGCTGGGCACCGTCAGCGGCGGCTCCACCGGGTCGACGCTGCGTACCCAATAATGGTGGATGGGCGCCGCATTGGCCTGATGCGCTTCCTGTCGGCCGATCGCCAGAAAAACGTGGCAAGGCGAGGGGCCGAGCGCCGCAATGGCTTGCGAAACACTTCGTACCGAGCGCCAGCGATCGCCCTCGGCAGGCAGCCAGGCTTGCCGGCGAAGTGCGAAGGCGGAAATGCCGCTCAGGGCCGCGGCCTCCGCGGCATTGGCGGAAATGCGGGCGGCGAAGGGATGGGTGGCGTCGATCAGCAGATCGATCGCCTCGTCCGTCAAATAGCGTGCAAGGCCCTCTGCGCCGCCGAATCCGCCGCTACGCACCGGAACCGGCTGCGCGGCCGGATCGGCGGTTCTGCCCGCCAGCGACAGCACGACGTCGAGATCGGCGCGCGACGCCAGCGCCGCCGCCAATTGACGGGATTCCGTCGTACCACCCAAGATCAGAATGCGGGTTTTGCCCATGTCTGAGATGCCTTCCGCTCAACGCTGGCTCACTCTTATCGGCATCGGCGAAGACGGTCCAGCGGGGCTTGGCGACGATGCCAAACGGTTGATTGGCGCGGCGCCTGTCGTCTTCGGCGGCACGCGGCATATCGAGCTGATGCAGGCTCTGATCAAGGGCGAAGCGCATAGCTGGCCGAGCCCCTTCGAAAAATCCATCGAAGCCGTGCTGGCTCGCCGGGGCATGCCGACCGTCGTCCTGGCGTCCGGCGATCCTTTCTACTATGGGGTGGGTGCAACGCTTTCGCGGCATATTCCTGCATCCGAGATGACTGTGATTCCGGCTCCCTCTTCCTTCAGTCTTGCCGCATCACGCCTTGGCTGGCCGCTGCAGGACGTGACCGTTCTTTCTCTGCATGGCCGGCCGCTGGATCTTGTTCGCCCGCATCTTCACCCAGGCCGGAAAATTTTGGCCCTTACTTCGGATGCCCAGGGTCCCGCCGGTCTGGCGCGCCTGTTGCAGGAGACGGGGTTCGGACGATCGACACTGACCGTTCTCGAAGCGCTGGGCGGGCCACATGAACGAGTTTCGGCACAGCAGGCCGCCGATTTCGCGCTCTCCGGTATCAATGATCTGAATGTTTGCGGCATTGGTGTCGCCACGGCGACGGATGCGCGTATTCTGCCGCTCAGCGCCGGGCTGGACGACAGCCTGTTCGAGCACGACGGCCAGATCACCAAGCGGGAAATCCGGGCCTTGACCCTGTCGGCGCTGGCGCCACGTCATGGTGAATTGCTGTGGGATATTGGCGCCGGCTCCGGCTCCATCGGCGTCGAATGGATGCTGGCCCACCCTTCGATGCGGGCCATCGCCATCGAATCCTCCAGCGAGCGCGCTGCCCGCATCCGCCGCAATGCGGCAAATTTCGGTGTTCCAGGGCTCACCGTCGTCGAAGGACAGGCGCCGCAAGCACTTGCCGGTCTGCCGGCACCGGACGCGATCTTTGTCGGCGGCGGTGGTAGCGATGCGGGGGTCATGGACGCGGCCATTGCCGGACTGAAGACAGGCGGACGATTGGTCGCCAATGCGGTGACGACCGAAATGGAGGCTGTTCTGCTTGCCGAACATGCCCGGCGTGGCGGCTCGCTGATCCGTATCGATATTGCCCGTGCGGCACCCGTCGGCACAATGACCGGCTGGCGGCCGGCGATGCCGGTGACGCAATGGTCTTGGGTCAAACCATCAGAATGAAAAACGAGGTAGCGGAATGACGGTGCATTTCATCGGAGCGGGGCCGGGGGCTGCGGACCTGATTACCGTGCGTGGCAGGGACCTGATCGGCAAATGTCCGGTCTGCCTCTATGCTGGCTCGATCGTCTCGCCGGAACTCCTGCAATATTGCCCGCCCGGCGCCCGAATCATCGATACCGCGCCGATGTCGCTTGATGAGATCGAGGCCGCATATTTAAAGGCCGCCGCATCCGGCGAGGATGTCGCCCGCTTGCATTCCGGCGACCTCTCCGTCTGGAGCGCCGTCGCCGAGCAGATTCGCCGCCTGGAAAAACATGGCATCCCTTATACGCTGACCCCCGGCGTTCCTTCCTTTGCAGCGGCGGCGTCCGCCCTCGGGCGCGAGCTGACAATACCTGCAGTCGCGCAAAGCCTTGTGCTTACCCGCGTCTCCGGCCGCGCCTCGCCGATGCCGAATAATGAAAGCCTGGAAAAGTTCGGCGCCACGGGCGCCACGCTCGCCATCCATCTTGCGATCCATGCGCTCGGACAAGTGGTCGAGGAATTGACGCCGCTTTATGGTGCGGATTGCCCGGTCGCAATCGTCGTCAAGGCCTCCTGGCCGGATGAGCGCATTCTCCAGGCTACGCTCGGCACGATCGAGGCAAAGGTGGCGGCCGAGCCGATCGAGCGCACAGCATTGATCTTCGTCGGCCCGTCGCTCGCCGCCAGCGATTTCCGCGAAAGCTCGCTCTACGATCCCGCTTATCAGCGCCGCTTCCGGGGTAGGGAATAATAGCGCGCGCCTACAAATATGAAGGGCGAGATATTCCTGCCGCGTGACCACGACGGAGCATATGTCCGCGAACAAGACGCTCATCGCTTAGGCGGCAAGAATGTCCGTCTGAGAGAAATCGTTACCTTTAAATAGCAGGGGCTCGCTACGGATGGCTGCGAGCGCATAGGAAAAGCAGTCGCCAAAATTTAGAGCAGCCGGATGGCGTCCGTTGCCATAGCGGCGCCACGCGCGTCTTGCGGTGTCGGCGAGTTCGGCATCGACCGGTATAATATCGGCATCGATCTGAACGAGAAACATATCCAGTCGTTACCGGCAGCATCGCCAAGCCCGTGCTTCAATGACCATTGAAGCCTCAAATACATTGGCGGCCGATACCAGTCTTACTGGATCGGCCGCAATTCGATTGATGAATTCATCTGCCTCCGCTTCGTTAAGCAAAATGGCAAGGATCGCGGACGTATCGATCACCATCAACGCGGCAGCCCGTTCTCATCATAGCCGAGAATTTCGTCGGCGCCGCGATTGTCTAAAACGGGGAGAGCCTGAATACGGGCCTGAATCGCCTCGATATTCCGCAGCAGATTCTCTTTTCGCTTGCGGCTACCAATACGCTGCAGGCGTTCCTCCAGCGCATGTCGCATCGCTGTCGCAACATTCTCGCCAGTCTTTTCAGCGAGTTCATGAGCGAGCTTTTCCGTCACGGGGTCTTTGATGCTGAGAGCCATTGCGGATACCTATGCATCTGATCATAGGATTTCTACCGAATATGGCTCTCTCTTTCAATTCTCAAACTTTGCTTCTCAGAAAGTTCATGCTTTCCTTCAACGCCTCCACAGGTTTCTTCAGCGCATGCACCTCCGGTGCAAAGGGCTCGAAGGAGAAGGGGCCGGCATAACCCGCTGACAGCAGCGCCCGCATCTGTCCGGCATTGTCGAGACGGTCGTTGGCATCGACCAGAACGCGATGCGGATCGCGCATATCGGAAACCGACACCGCGGCATCGCTGACACCGGAGATATGGACCAAGCCCGTGAGATCAGGGAAAGTCGCTGCCTCGCCGGCGAGATGATGATGGAAGGTGTCGTGAACAAGCCGGAAGGTCGTTTGCGCTCCGAGCTTTTCGATCGCAGCGGCTGCTTCGGTCTTCGACCGTAACGAGCAGATCTCGAAGCCAAGAGGTTCCACGAGGCCAATAATCCCGGCGGCATCCAGCATCGGCTTCAGCGCCGTCAAGGCCGTTACGAGGTTTTGCTTGCGCACCTCAGGCTCGCGGCCGCTGCCGTCATTGACGGGGACGAGCACCAGCGCTTTTGCACCGCAATCTCGCGCATAGCCGATAAGTTCTGCCGCCTCCTTGGCACGCGCCTCGTTCCACTCGTTGAAACGCTGCAGCGCGTTGATCGAAATGATCGTCAGCCCATAACGCGCCGCGAGTTCCTTGACCGCCGTTGCCGGCGTGCCGTCCAGGATCGCATTGCCGGCCAAATCGTTGCGGATTTCGACACTATCGATGCCGAGGCTTTTCGCTGCGGCAAAGAATGATTCCAGGCTCAGGGCCGGGGTGCACATGTGATTGAGCGCGAAACGAATGGAACTCATGGCAGGGCATTCCTCCTCTTGGCGGCCGGACCAACAGAATGCCGACCGGCCGTGCATATTTGCGAATGACTAGCGAGAATCACGCAGCCATTCCACAGGCAAGCGCCGGCTTCTTCCCTCATCCATGATAGAAATATCGCCCATGGTGATGGGATTCCATCATCGCTAAAGCTCGTCGCCATCTTTCAGATTCGCTCCGACGCTTTCGCTCCTTGTTTGTGCATGTCGTTTTCGCAAAACCGCCACACGCTTTCGCGCGACATGCATTAAATGTTCTCCGAAACAAAAATGTCGAAGGGTAGGAAGGATTGCCCCGGCATTGCCGCTTCGCCGCGTTCGATGGCATCGATCATCAAGCCGAGCAGCTCCTTGCAGAGCGAAGGAAGAGGGGTGCCGATGACCATGGTGACGACATCGTCGGCGAGTGCGGCCTTCGATTCCGGTGTCAGTTCATTGACGACGACGGTCAGCTTGCCGGCAAGCCCTTCTTCGCGAATGGCGGAAATCGCCCCTTCCATGCCGCCGCCACAGACATAAAAGCCGATAAGGTCGGGATGTTTTTGTAAAAGGTTGAGCGTCGCCTCGTGGGTGATTTCGGCCGTGTCGAGATTGATCAGCGTATCCAGCACCTCGAAATCAGGGGCGTTCTCGCGAAAATAGGAGCGAAAGCCGATCTCGCGCAGTTCATGACCGTGAAAGCGATGGCTTCCGACGAAACAGGCGACCTTGCCTTGACGGTGGGCGGATCTGGCGATCGTCCAGGCAGCGGTGCGCCCGACCTTGCGGTTATCGACGCCGACATAGGTTTCCCGCACGCTCGTCGCGAAATCTGACAACAGCGAAAAGACCGGTATGCCTTTTTCCTTCAGCTCCTCCACCGCTGCCGTCACCGCGGGATAATCGGGCGCGACCAGAGCGATCGCCTGGTTCCGCGCCGCCATGGCTTTCAGTTTCTCGACGATCGCCGTCGGTGTCGACGCTGCGACGAAATCGATCTGCGGATGGACGCGCGCGTTTGCGACCGTCTGCGCTGCTGCGCCGATCTCCCGAGCAAACGACTGATAGAAGGGTTGGGCGGGCTTCTGCAGCAGGAATCCCAATCGGTATTGCGGCAGATCTTCGAAGACACGCTGCCGCAGCAGACCCACCGCATGATAGCCGATCGATTGCGCTGCTTCGTAGACACGCTTCGCCGTCTCCTCCCGGACGCGATGACGTCCGTTCAGCACGCGATCAATGGTTGCGACGCTGACGCCGGAGGCTTTGGCGAGATCGGAGATGGTGGGACGGCGCATGGTGGGTCCTGAGGTATTCCATCATCAATGAGATGGGGGATTGATGGAATATGATAGATTCCATCATCGCCGCATTGAGGCAAGCGAAAACTCGACCTATCCTCTTGCTCATCAGATGCGGCGCGCCCTTGCGCATCGCGGGAGGCAGGAACAGCAATGACCGAGACCATCAAGCGCGATTATAGCCTGCTCGGCCCGAGCGGCCGGCAGGCGGTCGAAACCGGGCTGGCGGCGGCGGAGTGGTATCATACCGACATTCCCCGCAAGGAGATGAAGGCGCTGATGCAGCGCTCCGACAAGGCTGCCATCCGCGACACGGTCATCTGGCTCGGCAGCATGGCGGTCCTTGCCGGCTTCGGCATTGCCTTCTGGGGCTCCTGGCTTTGCGTCCCCTTCTTCCTGGCGTATGGCGTGCTTTACGGCTCGGCCTCCGACAGCCGCTGGCATGAATGCGGCCACGGCACGGCGTTTAAGACCCGCTGGATGAACGATGCAGTCTACCAGATCGCCTGCTTCATGATCATGCGCAATCCGGTGACCTGGCGCTGGAGCCATACCCGCCACCACACCGACACCGTCATCGTCGGCCGCGATCCGGAGATCGCCGTCATGCGGCCGCCGGATCTGTTGCGGCTGGTCCTGAACTTCTTCGGTATCATCGATGTCTTTTATGCGCTGCTCGACATGATCCGCAATGCGTTCGGCATCGTCAGCGCCGCTGAAAAGACCTTCATTCCCGAACAGGAACAGCCGAAGGCGATCCGCATCGCCCGCATCTGGCTGGCGATCTATGTCGCCGCCATCGCGACAGCCTTTGCCATGGGCTCGCTCCTGCCGCTGGTGCTGATCGGCCTGCCGCGGCTCTACGGCGCCTGGCATCATGTTTTGACCGGCCTTTTGCAGCATGGGGGGCTCGCCGACAATGTCATCGACCACCGGCTGAACAGCCGCACGGTGCTGATGAACCCGGTGAGCCGCTTCATCTATTGGAACATGAACTACCATGTCGAGCACCACATGTTCCCGATGGTGCCCTATCATGCGCTGCCGAAGCTGCATGCGATGATCAAACATGATCTGCCGCAGGCGAACCCCTCGATCTGGTCGGGCTACCGCGAAATGATCCCGGCCTTCCTGCGGCAGTTGCGCCACGAGGATTATTTTCTGAAGCGCGACTTGCCGAAGACGGCGAGGCCCTATCGCGAGGAATTCCACGCGACGCTGGCCGAGGCAGCACAATGACCGGCAAGCAAGAACAGCAGCCAGGAACGACACATACAGGGAGGCAGGAATGAGCGGCAACTGGATCAAGGTCTGTGCGGCGGATGCGATCGACGAGGAGGATGTCATGCGCTTCGACCATGGCGGCAGAACCTTTGCGATCTATCGCAGTCCGGACGACGACTATTTTGCCACCGATGGTCTCTGCACCCACGAGCAGGTCCATCTCGCCGACGGGCTGGTGATGGACAACATCATCGAATGTCCCAAGCACAACGGCCGCTTCGACTACCGCACCGGCGAAGCCAAGGGCGCCCCCGTCTGCATCAATCTCAAAACCTATCCGGTCAAGCTCGAAAACGGCACCGTGTTTATCGCGGTGTGAGGGGCGGCGATATTCGTCTTGCCAAAATGCTTCCTGCCGAGTGAACAGCGCTCAGACGATCATCAGCCCTTGACGGATCGCACCGAACCATAAATTTCTCCCCATCCAGCTTAAGGGGAACGCGATGAAAATTCTGGGCATATCGGGTAGCCTTCGCAAGGGTTCTTTCAACACGGCACTGCTGCACGCCGCCGTCGAGCTGGCGCCGCCAGGTGTCGAAATCGTCGCCAGGACGGTCCATGGCATTCCGCTTTACGACGGCGATCTCGAAGCGGCCGAAGGCGTTCCGGAGAAAGTGAGCGAGCTTAAGGAGCTTGCCGCAGCTTCCGATGGCTTGATCCTGTTCACGCCGGAATACAACAACTCGCTTCCCGGCGTCTTCAAGAACGCGATCGACTGGATGAGCCGGCCGTCCAGCGATATTCTCCGTATCTTTCGGGCAAAACCCGTCGCCGTTCTCGGCGCCTCACCCGGCAATTTCGGCACGATCCTCAGCCAGAATGCTTGGCTGCCCGTATTGCGCACACTTGGCGCCGATCCCTGGTTCGGCGGGCGGCTGATGGTTTCGCGCGCCGGCAGCGTTTTCGATGCGGAAGGCAAAGTCGTCGATGAGAAAGTCAAGCAGAACCTTGCTGCTTTCATCGAGGGTTTCGCCGCATTCGTGGAAAGCACGCAAAAGAGCTGATCGACACATTTCGTGTAGTGAGGCATGCACGGAACTATGATTGAAAGATCGCACAGCCTATCGTAATCGGCAGTGCCGCGTCGGCGCTTCCGGGCCGCATGCCATCTTTCCTTCGAGCCGAAATGAAATCCAATACCGCCGGTTATGTCTTCACGCTATTGGCGATCAGCATATTCGCCATACAGGACGGGATCTCCAAACATCTGGTCAGTGCCTATCCGCCGCTCTTCGTGGCGATGATCCGTTATTGGGCCTTCATGCTGTTTGCCGTCGCAATGGCATCCCGCTCTCCGGGCGGATTGCGTGCCGCCATCCGCACCAAACGGCCGCGGCTGCAGGTCGCGCGTGGACTGCTGCTCGCCTCGCAGATCGTCGTCGCCATTTCATCCTTCGTCATTGTCGGCCTTGCCCGTTCGCAGGCAATCTTCTCATCCGGGCCTTTGATGGTGGCATTGCTGTCCGTACCGATCCTTGGCGAAAAGGTGGGGTGGCGCCGCTGGCTGGCAATCTGCATCGGCTTTCTCGGCGTTCTGCTGATCCTGAAGCCGGAAAGCGGCTTTTTCGACGTTCGTTTCCTGGTGCCGCTTGCCGGTGCCCTGTTGTTTTCGTTTTATGTCGTCATCACCCGCTATGTCAGCCGCGACGATTCCGCCATGACGAGCTTCTTTTACACCGGCGTCGTCGGTGCTGTTGCCATGAGCTGTATCGGACCATTCTTCTGGACGCCGGTTGCGCCGTATGACTGGGCTTTCCTGGGCGTGCTCTGCCTTACCGGCATGTCGAGCCACTATTTCCTCATTCGCGCCTATGATCTTCTCGACGCGGTGGTGATTCAGCCGCTCACCTATCTGCAGCTCGTCTTCTCGGCGATCATCGGCGTATCGATCTTCGGCGAGACCCTCAATGCCAATATGGTCATTGGTGCCGTCATCGTCGTGGCTGCGGGCATCTTCACGATTTGGCGCGAACACGTCCTGGCACGCACTGGTGCCAGGACGTCGAAAACATAGGGAACTTAAGCGTCGATCTCCGCCTTCGGCCGTTCCTCGGTGTAGTAGCTGGTGTATTTCTGCCGATAGCGCTCCGTGCCGCCGAAGTCGCTGTAGCGCGAGAGTTCCGACATGTCGGTCTTGTTGAGGATGACGCCGAGAACGCGCGAATTGATCTGCGGCTCCTGTTCCAAGAGGTCCCTGACGAGATTGGTCGGCGTCGCGCCCCATTCTGCAACAAACAGAAACGCATCCACCTGCGGCGCGAATGCCTTGGCATCGATGACCGGTGCCAGCGGCGCAAGATCGACGACGATGTAATCGAACATCTTCCGCGCGCTTTCCATCAGGTTCAGCATGCCCTGCGAAGACAAAAGCTCGCTGGTGTGCAGCAGATGATCGCGCAGCACCACCGGCAGAATGGCAAGTTTCGTGCGCGGATCGACCCTGACGGCGCTTGCCCAAGGAACTTCGCCGAGAGCCGCCTCGATGAGGCCCGTCTGGAGCGGCGATTTCAGCATCCGGCTCAAACCCGGATTGCGCAAGTCGGCGTCGATCAGCAGCGTGCGCTTGCCGCTGCTTGCGAGCAGGGCTGCAAAATTGGCTGCGGTTGTCGACTTGCCTTCGCCAGGAAGCGCCGAGATGACACCGATCACCCGGTCGGCGCGTCCCTGCAGCATGACATCGCTGGCAAGCTTGGCATTACGTAGGGTTTCGGCGAATATCGAGCGCGGCGCCTCGACCGAGACACGCATGATCCGCTCGAAAGCCACGCCGTTTTCGGCTTCTTCGGCCATTGCTGGCCCTGCCTTTTGTCGGCGGCTCTTTTTCTTCTTGTCGAATGTCTGTTGGCCGAGGAGCGGCAGATAACCCAGGAACTTAAGCCCGAGCGCCGCACGCACATCGCTTTCCACCCGGAAGTAGCGATCGCGGAATTCCTGAAGTGCGGCAAAGGCGCCACCGGCCATCAAGCCCAGCACGATCGAAAGTGCCATGACGAGCGTCTTTTTTGGGCTCGACGGCGCGGTCGGAACGCCGGCGGCGGAGATAACGCGCGCCTTGGCGATGGGGAAGGAGCGCTGCTGCGATGCCTCCTCATAGCGGCTGAGATAGGATTCGTAGAGCGTCTTCAGGGCTGTCGCTTTCTGATTAAGCTCATTCAATCGCACGAGAGATTTATTGGCTTCGGAATTCTTGCCAACCACGCCTTCTATGCTATTGCGTAGCGACACGGCACGCGACTGTGCAACGTCGAACTCATTCTTGTAGCTCGCCGTCAGTTGCTGGAGCTCCTGATAAATTTGCCGCGTAATGTCTTCGCGTTCTGCCCGCAGCGCGACGGCTTGGGGATGATTGGCGCCAAAATTCTGCGTGACGTCCTGCTCGCGCTTCTGCACATTGAGATAGCGCGTCTTCAGATCCTGCAGCACGCTGTTGTCGGTCTGGCTGGACGAGATCGTCGCGTTTTTCACCGCATTGTCCGGTCCCTGGTCGATGATCGACTTATATTGATAGTAGCGTGCCGAGGCGCTGGCCGTGTCGGCCTGGGCGATGATTAGCTGTTTGTTCAGGTCGGAAATCTGCTGCTCCGACATCAGTTCGCCGCCGGTCGAGGTCAAACCGTTGTCGGCCTTATATTTTTCCACGTCCAGCGAAGCCTGTTGCGAACGCTCGCGCAGATCGTTCAGCCGCTCCTGCAGCCAGACGGATGCCCGCTCGGTCGCATCGAAATTGGCGTTGAGCTGATCCGTCAAATAGGCATTGGCATAGGCGGCCGTGACCTTGGCAGCCAATTGCGGATCGGTTGAGTCGAACGACACGGCGACGACGGAACTGCGGGTGACGCGCTCCACCTTCAGATCGCTCTGCAATGCTGCGGCGATTTGCTGACGTTGCGCTTCTCGCGCCTGATCAGGCGTCAGCGGCGGATTTGCCGGTTTGAAGGCGCTGACGATCAGCTTTACGCCAGACTTGACCAGAGCTAACGGCGACTGCGGCGGGTTGAGGATCTCGTCATTGTTGACAAGGCCGGCCGCATCGACGACGCGTAACGCCATCTCGTTGGATTTCAGGATTTCGACGGCGCTGGCGATTTCCATATCGGCTTGCTGACTGCTCGCCGGCGGCGGCTGATCCTCCGCATATTTCGTCATATTTTCATCGAGCAGTATCTGCGTCATCGACGTATAGCTCGAAGGCGCGGTCAACAGATATGCGACCGCCAGTACGACGAAGATGGCTACGCCGGCAATAATGGTGCGGATGCGACGGGTGATGACCGCCATCAGCCGGTCTAGGTCAATGAAACCATCCTGCTCCTCCGTTGGAAGAGCGCTGTGGACGGTGAAATTCTTCTGATGCATGGCGACCACCTTGTCGGAGAAGCCTGAATGAATGACGGCTCTGGCCTGCGGCCATCGAGACCGCAGGCGAAAGTATGAAGCGGCTTAAGCTGCGGTCATCTGCGCTTCGTGCGAGAGAACCAGGTTTCGGATCGAGTCGTAGACAAGACCGCCGATATCCGTGCGTGCCAGTGCGAAAGCGACGTTCGCCTCGATGAAGCCCTGCTTCGATCCGCAATCGAAAGTCCGTCCGCTATAGGCCTGGGCATGGAAGTCCTGCGTTTCAGACAGGCGCAGCATGCCGTCGGTCAGTTGGATCTCGTTGCCGGCGCCGCGCTCCTGCCGGGCCAGAATGTCGAAGATCTCCGGCTGAAGAATATAGCGCCCATTGAGGTAAAAGTTAGAAGGCGCCTCAGACGGATGTGGTTTCTCAACCATTTTGGTTACGCTGAAGCCATGTCGTACCGGCGCGCCCCGGCCGATGATGCCGTATTTCGACGTCTCTTCCGGTGCACATTCCTCGACTGCGACGATATTGCCGCCGACTTCGTCGTACAGCTCCATCAGCCCGGCCATGCAGCCGCGCAGGCCGTGGCAGACCATATCGGGCAGCAGCAGCGCGAACGGCTCATTGCCGATCAGGTCGCGCGCGCACCATACGGCATGGCCGAGGCCGAGCGGCGATTGCTGGCGGGTGAAGCTGATCGAGCCGGCCCGCGGCAGAAGGCGTTCCAGTTCGGTGACCTGCTTTGTCTTGCCTGCCCTATGCAGCGAAGAGATAAGCTCCGGCGTGTCGTCGAAATGATCTTCGATGGCCGACTTGTTGCGGCTTGTGACGAAAACGATGTGCTCGATGCCGGCCTCGATGGCCTCATCGACCGCGTATTGCACTACCGGACGATCGACGATCGTCAGCATTTCCTTGGGCATCGCCTTGGTGGCCGGCAGGAAACGGGTTCCGTTGCCGGCAACCGGAATGATCGCTTTTCTCACAGGATGCTTAGGGTCCATTGCTCTATCCTTTGTTAGAGTGAGGGCCTGCGCCCAAACTAGGGAGGGAGGGGGAGATTTGAGGCGTCGCAGCCACTTCGCCGCCTGCCGGCAGAACGGTTGCCGGCAGGACGCTTGCCTCACCGCTGCCGCTAAGAGCAGCGGCAAGGCGACGAAGGCGGGCTGCGATCGGCATGCGCAAATGACGGACTGCGCGTGGGTTGCGGCAGGCGATTTTCAGGGCGTTCGGCAGGGCGCCGTCTTTGATGCTTTCGACAAGCATCAGGAAGGACAGTGTTTCTTTCAGGTTCCGCGTGCGCCGCCGTTGAGCGGCTAGAGCCGCGGCACCGAAAGGATGTTCAGCAAAAAACTTCCGGTCGGCGGCGATCATCGCCTCGACGTCCTGCCGCTTCAGCACCCGCGAGATTGAGCCCTCGCGAATGTAGTAGAGGTAACCAGCCGTGGGTTCGACGGCGCAGACGCCGCCGATGGCCAATGCGGAAGCGAGAAAAATATAGTCTTCGCCGATCCTGAGGCTCTCATCGAAGCGCAGGTGGTGTTTTTCGAGGAACGCCCGCTCGAAGACGGGTTTCATGTAACCGAAGTTATGCTCCGAGCGGAAAATCATGTTCGACATGATGAATTTCGCAAGCGTCAGAACCGGCAGGCGCGCGAGCACGGTTTCCGGAAACATCGTGCCCGCGGCCTCATCCTGTCCTCTGATGATATCGAGGTTGTCGACCACGATCTGCGCTTCGGCCTTTTCGGCCCGTGCAATCAGCCGCGCCATACGATCCGGGCGCAGCGCATCGTCGGAATCGAGCACGGCGACCCAACGGCCGCGAGCGGCGTCCAGGCCGGCATTGCGTGCGGCAGCGGGACCGCCGTTGCGGGGCATGGCAACCAGTCTTACGCGCGGATCGGTGTGATTGCCGGCAATCATCGGCGTGCTGTCGGTGGAACAGTCGTCGACGACGATGACCTCCATGCTGACGGCACCCTGCGCCAGCGCGCTGTCTATGGCGCGCTCGAGCGTGTCCTCGGCATTGTAGGCTGCGATGACGAAACTGACATCAGGGATGAAATCCGTCATTGCGGTGCTTTCTCCAAATTTCCGTATTGTTCGATTTCTCGAACACCGAACAGGCCGCTAACCACACCGGCGTGCATGATGCCGCGCAGGCCATAGCGATGACGCTGCACGGGCAGAGCGGCAAAAAGTGCAGCGGCGGCAAAGCAATAGCCGGATTTGGCGGCGGCCAGCGCGATTGCCGTCCATCGGCCAGGACCCGCCGATGTCTCCAGTAGTATCCGTCCATGCGTCTGACCCATGCGAAAACGCCGCTTGGTGAGCCAGGCGAGCGTCGCCCGTCCGTTGGGCACGGGTTCGTAGACTAGGGCGTCCTTGGCAAAGGCAATTCGCCCGCCTGCCTTATGCATGTGGGTGAAGAATTCGGTATCCTCGCCACCACTGCGTCCCAGCGCGAGGTCGAAGCGACGGCCGGCAAGCGACGGCGCGTTGCGTCGGAGCAGCGCATTGCAGGTATAGCCCGTACGGATATCGCCGGAGACCCACACCGGCGATGTCGAATGGAAGTCGCCGCGTCGCATCCAGCCTGGCGCGATGTTCGGATAGACGGCGCGCACCGGGCCGAGAACGGCGTCGGCGCCCGTCGTGTCCGCCATTACCAGCAATTCCGAGAGCCAGTCCTCCGATGCTGTTTCGTCGTCATCGATAAAAGCGACGAAATCGCCGGTAGCATGGTCGAGACAGGCATTGCGAGCGATCGAAATGTTCGATGCAGGGCAGTGTACATAAGCGATCTCGAAGGGCACCGCCGAACGCATGGCTTCAACCCGATCGCGCGCACTCGGCGTTACGTCGTTATCCGCAACGATGATGCGAACGAGAGTGCCCGCAGGCACTGTCAAAACCGCCAGCGACAACAGTGTCTGGTCCAATTCGACACGACGATAGGTGCAGACGGCGATATCGATAATCACGGGTCGGCGCTCTCGGTTCCCTGTCATGATATCACCCTGCGTCCGCGGAAGCTAAGGACTTCCATCCAGAAGCCCATCGACCACGCAAAATGCATGACCATAGCCGAGATGGCGGCAAGCGGTCCGTATGGGTTCTTTTCTCCAAGAGCGATCCAGAAGCCGTAGGCGACGCAGGCGAAAGCCCAAAGGCTGATGGGAACGACCGCGATCCAATTGAGGATCGCCAGAAAGGCGCCGATGAAGATCGGAACGACGGCCAACGGCAGCATCTGGCGGACGCTGGGTACGCTGCGATGCTTAAGAATATTGCGCGCCCGGCCGCGGCCGTAGCCGAGATACTGTCGGAAGAGCGTCGGAATGCTGGAACGCGGATAATAGGTCATGGCCGTCTTGTCGGTGAGCCAAATGCGATAGCTGGCTTTGCGCAGGCGATAGTCGAGTTCCGCATCCTCGTTATGGCTGAAGGCTTCGTCGTAGCCGCCGACGGCGCGGAAGGCAGCGATGCGCATCAGCGCGTGATGGCCGTGATCGGCCCAATGCCCCTTGGCGCCTTCGCGATGCTTCGAGCCGCCATTGCCGAGCTTTGAATTCTGCGCCACTGCCGTTGCCTTCTGGAAGGCGCTGAAGCCCATGGTGCGCATGGCGACGACGACGGAATCCGCGCCGGTCGCATCGGCCTCTTGCACCAGTATCTGGCAGTAATCCCGGGGATAGTCGCCATGGGCGTCGATGCGGATGAGATAGTCGTAGTCATCGCCCAACGTTTCGACCGCAAGATTGATCGCAGCACTTTGCAGCCGCTTCGGATTGTCGAGCAGGAGAATGCGCGGATCGGCCGCGGCGATCTCCCTTACAATATCGCGGGTTCTATCCGTGCTGCCGCCATCGGCAACCACGATGCGGGCATCAAGTTCGTCCAGAGCACGGCCGAGCTTCGCAAGCAGCGGCTCGATATGCTTCCCCTCATTGAGGCATGGGATAACGATCAAGCAACGCATATCCATGGGAATTCCGGTCTTCATTGCAATCCACCTCTATTGCGATGCAGTTGTGGGAGGGTCTGTAATTCGGCCGTTTGCTGGCCGGCGTCCGTAAGGGAGGCCAGCCGCTCTACCAGTCCTCGGCATTCGGCGCGGTCGGTCATCCATTGCCTACGGTCCTGCGCGGCCAAGGCGTTGAAGGCGGCGAGGTAGCGTTCACTGTTCATATCGCCCAGGAGAGCGACCAAGTTTGCGGCGTTCGCCTTTTCGAGCGTCAGCCCGGTTTTCCGGTTTGCCAAAAACCGTGCAGTCTCGGTACCGTCCACGGCGATCGGCACGGCGCCGTGCAGTCCGCCTTCATAGAGACGGTTCGGCAATAGCCAACTGGAATTCAGTCCCTCTTCGAAAAAGTCGATCGCCCAGGAAAATTGCACTTCGCCGTAGATCGCCGCGAGGTCCTCGGGATTCTTGTAGGGGCCGTCGAAGCGCATGAAAGGCGCATCGCGCACGAACCCGTCAAAATCGTTGAATTCCGAATGAGCCGGCCGGCCACGCAAGATGATCTCGAACCGACCTTCCATCCGCCGCGAAAAATTAGCAAGCAATTCCAGTGACTTGCGGCAGCGAAGCGCACCGAACCAGCCGATTTTCCAGGGCTCTCCGCTGCTCGGCAAGCGGGGTACGGCGATCTCCGCCCTGATGCCATCGATCGCCAGGACCTTATTCTCGAGAAGGACGATCGGCAGGTCGAGACCGGAACGAGAGCGGAAATAATGCTCGACGAAGGCCGGTGAACTGGTCAGCAGCAGCGCCGCATCCGTGCCGAAATGACGCTCCGCACTGCGAAGAGCGCCGCCAAAGACATCCTTGCGCAGCAGCAGCCGGTGAATATCGAGGCATTCATAGACAACGGGCATATCGCCGCCGAGGATGGACTTGGCGCGGTTGGCCACGGCCAGCATTTCGAGATTGCGGCCGATGACCACGTCCGGCTTTTCGACCGAGCGCAGCAAGCTGCGCAGTTGCAGAGCCGACTTGGCAACGGCGGCGATACGCTGCGCGAAATGGGAGTCGCGCGTCCGGCCGAGTTCGATCGGCTCGACGCCGTCAATGGCAGCCAGCGTATTGTCATCGCGCCGAAAGCCCGCCAGCGTCACCTTCGCCCCACCGGCCTGCAGCATCAGCACCCGCCTGCGGATGGCGGGATCGGCGAGATCGTGGACGAAATAAAGAATATGCAGCATGAAAACTTTCGCTTTCGTGCCTGGCCGGAAGCCGGGCGCCTCGTTTCGGTCGTGTTGCATCGGATTCATTGCCCCGGCCGCGGAATCCGCTTCGCAGCCGGAATGTTTCAGTTGAGCTTGCAGGCGATCGATTCCGGGAATTGGCACTTGTCGCCCGCCGCCGTGAAGGCAACGCGATCGATCTGCATGGTTGCGGGGCCGCCGCCATAGGCGAACTTGCCCATCCAGTCGTTCAGCGTGTCCGTGCCCCAGAGGCTGAAGAAGATCTTTTGGGCATGTGTCGGCACTTTCGAGGGGTCGGTGACCTCCCGGACGAGCTGGCCGTTCACGTAATAGCGCAACCGGTCTTTTTCCCAGACGAAGGCGTAATCGTTGAAGCCTTGATCGGCACCACCGGCGACCGGGACATATTTCTCATTGCCGCCTTTGGCGCTGACATATTGATTGACCTGAACCTGGGCCGGGTTTTTGCCAAGTACTTCGAAATCAATCTCGTCGTGCGGTTTCTTGTCGGTCGGACCGATATAGGTGAAGAAAGCCGAATTGAGGCCGGAGCCTGTGGCGGTGCGATAACGCGCTTCGTACGTGCCGTAGCCGTAGGTCTTAGTCGTTTGAATCTCGCCGCAAGCGTAGTCGCGGGCACCCGTCTTAGCCTGGGTGAATTTAAGCTGCAGCATGCCGTTCTCAACACCGATCTGCTTCTTGGACCATGTGCAGTTCTGGTGCGGGCCGTTGTTCCAGCCATCCGAAATGTACCAACGCGCGCTGTCGATTTTGTCGAAGTTGTCGACGAAAGACGTTCCGCTCGGCTGGGGCTCCTGAGCGAAAACCGCGCAGGGAATAAGGCCGCTGCTCAAAACGGCGCCGGAAACGAGGCTGAGTCTTAGCGCATGAAAGATCGGTTTCGTCATGTGTCACCTTTACTCGTTCACTAGGAGGTCACTCGCCGGCCACCGGCGGCCAGGATTTCAACGCTCGGCCGCGTGGGGCTGCCGGTCAGCAGATCGTAAAAGGAGGGCGGGACGCCGGAAATGGCGCTCGGGCGGAGAAGGCGAAAGCCAAACAGGCTGTCGCGCAGGAAGATCCGAAACCAGTCAAAGAGGCCGTAGGCGCCGTTGAATGGGCTGGAATCCGTATCAAACGGGATATGTACAAACATGGTGCCCGGGATGAGCACAATGCGCATGCGATTGATCCGCGAAGACACGTTGGCAGTCACATTCACGATAGCTGTCACCCCTTTTCAGACCGCTCCCCCCTTGCAGCCGTTCTAACCAGAGCAGACTAGAGCCCGCAGACGTAAGCTAGGGCGATCTCGGGAAAGGAAATATGGCGGTGCAGCAAAAAACTGGGGTGCGCGACCCGGTAGACCCGTTGTCGCGCTATGAAAATTGGTGGGAAAACATCTAACTCGATTGGATTAGAACCCACATAGGTATTTGGTATTAAATGGATTTAAGAATGGTATCATATTCTGAAGGTGACATGGAATTACACGCTGCGGCGGCACCAAATTTTTTTCCACCGGCCGAGGATTTTTTTGCGTTGCCGCGGAATCCGGGGTCAATCATGATCAAAATGGGGCAATGATACAAGCTTATTGAGAAAAGACGAATAAAATAGCTCTCCTTTAGGTGGAATTTTGCTTTGAACACTGTGCGTAAGGGACGAGTTCCACGACTTGCGCGTTAGCGCCCCCGTGCCCAGCCTGAGCGGCGTTCGGCAGCGAACGCCAAAAGGGCAATTGCTCGTCGGCCGCTGAAAAGCGCACCATCAATCCCGACGAAGGCAACGCCATCTTTGATAAAACACACTATTCGACATTGTTCGTAATCGAACGGGCGCTAACTGTGGGGCCATGGCGACATTCTGTCTCCCGGGACCGGCTGAAAATCGGCGATGGAGAGGTCGAAAAATGCGTGGCCGCGCTCCTGCGAAGGGGTTGCAAATTCTTTGTTGAAACCACAAGGGCGAGAAAATGGCGTCAATTACGATAGTTATTCCTTTCTACCAGCGACAGAAAGGCATTCTGCAGCGTGCATTGACGTCCATATCCAAGCAAGTATTTCAGGATTTCGATATTGTCATCGTCGACGACGAATCGCCGCTGCCGGCGGAAAGCGAGCTGCAATCGCTTAGCGCTGAAGATCGGGCGCGAATTAGGGTGATCCGTCAGGCCAATGCAGGACCGGGCGGCGCCCGCAATACCGGCCTCGACAACGTGCCGGCTTCAAGCCGCTTCGTCGCTTTCCTCGATTCCGACGACGAATGGGCGCCGCTACATCTCAGCAATGCCTTCGAGGCGCTGACGCGCCATGACGCCGATTGCTATTGGGACTCGATCGAAGGCGGTGAGGGGTTTTCCTATCATTTCGGCATAGCGGAGCTCGTTAAATCGGCAGATGCCACGCGTCTTTCCGCCCGCCCTTCGCTGATCGAAGTTCCCGATGTCGCCAGCGTCATGCTGAAAGACTGGGCCTTCTTGCATCTATCCTGCATGGTGATCGGACGGCCGCTGTTCGAAAAAATTCGTTTCGAGGCCAAACTGCGGCTGGCGGCCGAGGACGTGCTGTTCTTCTGCGATTGCATTCTGGCTGCCAAGCGCGTGTTGCTCTGCGAAGACGCCGGTGCCTTGCGTGGGGAGGGAATGAATATTTTTCATAGCATCGACAGCGCCTCGCCGGAGTTTCTGCGGCAGCAGTTCAACACTTGGACGGCGCTCGACACGCTGGAGCAGCGGTTTTTGCAGCGACCCCAAGACATTGCGTCAATTCGTTCCTATAAAAATCGCGCCCGAAAACAGGCGATATGGAGCCAAGTAGGGCAGCTACGCCGGCGACAATTGCCGCAATTTGGGCTGCTGATGAGGTGGGCATGGCGCGATCCTGCGATATTGCAGAGTGCGGTGCAGCTTGCCGTGAGCAAATTTACGCCCTAGCTTTCGCACCTGCAGCAAAGCTGACATGCCGCACATTCCTAAAGAGCCAACGCGTGTTCGGCTACTACCTAAATCACCAAGGAGACCTGTATGAAGCCGTTCCACTGGGAATCCACCCATGGCAATTTTGGTGACGATCTCAATCTCTGGCTCTGGGATTTCTTGCTCCCGGGCTTGCGCGACGTGCATAGAGAAACGCTGCTCGTCGGGGTTGGCACCGTCCTCAACACCCTGATCCTACCGCTCGACGGTCATAAGCTCGTGATCGGCAGCGGCTTCGGCTACGGCTCGCTACCGGAGATGGGCGACAAGACCAAGTGGGATATCCGCAGCGTGCGCGGCCCGCTGACGGCGGAAAAAGTCGGCCTGCCGCAGGACATGGGCATCATCGATCCGGCAGTAATGGTAACTGAAATGCCGGAATTCAAAAACCTGCCGAAAACCAATCGCCGAACTTTCGTTCCGCATTGGGAGTCGGCGGCAGCCGGGCTCTGGCCGGAGATCTGCAAGACCGTTGGGCTGTCGTATCTCGACCCGCGCGGCGAGGCAAAGGCCGTCATCCGCGAGATCGCAACGTCCGAGCTGATCGTCGCGGAGTCCATGCATGGCGCGATCCTTGCCGACGCCTTCCGCGTACCGTGGATTGCTGTCAGTACATCACGCGCGATCAACAACTTCAAGTGGAACGACTGGGCCCGCTCTCTCGGTGTAACCTATGCGCCAAAACAGATTCCGGTTTCCACCCGGGCAGAAGCTATCGCCAAGGGTGCCCGGTTCTGGGGCGTTGGCTTCGAACGTGACGAGCAGGCTGTCGAAGAGCTGGCGAGGGACGGACATGGAGAAACGGCGGTACTCGCCGATCCCCAGCAGACCCGCCTCAGGGCAATGGCGAAACAGGCGCTTGCCGTACCCTCGGCGCTGGCGCTGTGGCAGGCGAGCAAGGCGAAACCGCAACTGAGCGCCGACGCCGCACTTGCCAATCGCAAGCAACGCCTTTTCGATGTTCTCGAAGGCGTCCGCCGCGATTATTTCTGATATCGAGCGAATTTATTCAGGAGCGGCCTGCAGCAGATAGCGCAGGCCGTTCGCTCCAGAATGCGCAATCGGTACCCCGCCGCCCTTGCGAAAACGTTCCGTTTTGTCGGCAAGAATGCCACCGGCAATGGCCGGAATGGCTGCAGGCTTGCCCAATGCATAGGAGGCCGCCGCCGCCAGGCCCGATTTCCCTTTGATATCGAGAAAGCGACGCAGCTCATAGCGGCCGCGAACATGCTGCTCATGGCGGCGGATGGCGGCTGCGTCAGCCGGGGAGAGGCCGCCGTCGGCAAGGATTGCCCGGTCGGCTTCATAAAGCCTGTGCAGATCTTCGGTGCGATGCTGGCCACTGAGCGAATTGCTGCGCACCACGGCGCCATAACCGCAGCTATGAATGACCTTATAGCGCGCGCTCCTAGCCAAGGCCCGTACGTAGAGATCGTAATCCTCTCCCAGACGGAGGGCTTCGTTATAACGCAAGCCTTGAGCGTCCAGGAACGACCGGCGCATCAGCGGCTTCAGAAAACCGATCTCGCCGCGTCGCACTCCCGGTTTGGAAATATTACCTTCGACAAAGGCGACCAGATCCAGGAAGCGCGGTTTTGGATCGAAACGATCGACCATTGTAAGAGCATCGGAAACTGAATCGGCGTTGACGAAAGCGATATTGTCAGCGACGAAATCCCAATTGTCGCTTTCGAGCAAAGGTTTGAATCGCCCTGGAAAAAAGAAATCATCGGCATCGAGGATGCTGATCAGGGGGGCACGCGACATCTCGATCGCATGATTGCGTGCTGCGGCCGGGCCGCGGTTTTCGTCGAACTCATGGATGATAAGACGCCCACTGCCGTCGTCGGCGAGTCTGGCGGAAGCGGAGGTGCCGTCTATCGAGCCGTCGTCGATTACGACGACTTCAGCGACCTCTGGCTCGCAAAGGGCGGAAGCAACGGCAAGGCCAATGGTGTCGCTGGCATTCTTCGCGGCAATAATCACGCAGACATTGTTTTCGGCACTGTCAGTCACTTCAGCCTCCATGAATTCTGCCGGAGACTTAGGACGGCGTCAGCCATCGACAACCATGCCAGTGCCAAAAGATGTGCCTGGCAGAGACCTTAAGGATTGAAGGGCTCGGAACGATTGAGATTTGAAGCGGGCAGGCCGGTGACCTTATCGTCATCGCGCAACGGCACTGCAGCCGAGTCTTGATTCAGCGACGCCTCTCGCGCGCTCCGTTCTTTCCAGACCAGGAAGAGGACACCGATAAAATAACCGATCTGCAGTAGCACTGCACAAATCGCTGTTTCGATGAAAGTGGTCGAAACTGATTGTGTAAGAAAATAGGTGGCAATGGCAAATACAGCCAAGGTGCCGACCATGCTGATGAAAACGCGAGGCGCATACATGACGTCACCTCCGGCGCATAGTCATCAGGAAAAGAGCGATCAAGGTCTTACCTCCCTAAATAGACCCCACAAGTCAAATATATTTAATGAATCCTTGAGATTCAACCAAATGACGGGTGGTCCATTACGATTACGGAACGAATACGACTTTAACGCATCACCCGTTAAAACTACTCCTCCATAATACGTGCAATTGCAGTCGATTTCGCCGTTCTTTTTCCATATTTCCCGCATAGATTGCCAGGCGGCGATTTGTGCAATCTAAGTGAGCATGCCTCCTCATCGTACAGGTCTCGAATTGAGCCAAATCAATCAACTTTTATTACACAGTCTGGCTATCGCCATCGCCACTATGTGCATTGCAGTATGGTGCTGCAATGCAATATTTTTCACGTAAAATCAAGTTTGCGCATAAACGTTCAAGAGTGCGCACGGCCAATTTTCAAAAAGAGCGAATGAATAAACCCGCTATATGGCCGTTAACATTCTCTCCGATCCCGATCCGCAACGTAATTAACGCTTTTTCCAGCCGTTTATACAATACATTCTTTAGTACAATTATTATATAAGAAATATCTAAACTGACGAAAACTACCGCCCTGGGGGTAAAACCCGGCAGTGGTTTCGCACCGCCACAAAAATTTGGCTTAAAAAATCATAATCGCCACCTACACTCCCCACTGCAAAGCCCTAACTAGGCGCCCGAGACATTTCCGACCAATTCGCCAACATGAATGGAGTCATCTCTATGAAGTCTGCGACGAGATCGGCCACATCGGCTTTTTTCAGCGCTCCGGAAAGCGACGTCTTTCCCCCGACAGGTGGATTCCTTAAGAGGACGTTCGACGTAACCGCCGCATTGACGGCGCTGATTTTCATCAGCCCCATCTTCCTTATGCTTATGCTTTTGGTAAAGCTATCGGATCGGGGGCCCGTTTTTTACGGCCATCGCCGCATTGGACACAACGGCAAGACCTTCCGTTGCCTGAAGTTCCGTACCATGGTCGTCGATGGCGACAGGGTTCTGAAGGCCTATCTGCAGGCCAACCCCCGAGCAATGGACGAGTGGCGTGCAACACGCAAACTGCAGGATGATCCGCGGGTCACCCTTGTCGGCGCGGTGCTTCGCAAACTCAGCCTCGACGAGTTGCCGCAGCTCATCAATATCATTCGCGGTGAAATGAGCGTCGTCGGGCCGCGTCCCGTCGTCGAAGACGAGCTGGAACTCTACGAAAACGCAGCGATCTACTACCTCCAATCCCGCCCTGGCCTGACAGGCCTCTGGCAGGTCAGCGGTCGCAACGACGTGTCCTATGCCAGCCGGGTCGCTTTCGACACGCACTACGTCAAGAACTGGTCGCTCAGCAGCGACGTTGTCATCATCGCCAAAACCATTCCTGCGGTCTGCCTGTCGCGTGGCAGCTACTGATGGCGAACGCAGATACCGCAGGGAGATGCCTGCGGTTTCCCCGCAATGCGGGGCTGCACTCTAATAACAGGGAAGATCCTGCATGATTGAAATTCAGTCTCCTGGTAAGTCCGTTGGCGCGGCCGCACCTCTTCGTTGCGCAGCTCTTGTTGCGCTCAGCCTGTGCATGCCGCTGGGTAGTGCCTATGCCGATAATCTTCCTGGATACCACTTGGGAGTCATGGACAAGCTGCACATTCGCGTTGCCGAATGGCAGACTGCGGAGGGCTCCGTCCGCGACTGGGCGACTATCTCTGGCGATTACACTGTCGGTCCTTCCGGGGCAGTTTCCATTCCCTTCATCGGTGATATGCCGGCAAGCGGCAAGACGACGGACGAAATTGCCGAAGCGATCGGCATCGGGCTGCAGAAACAATTCGGCCTGCGCGACCGACCCTCGGCTTCCGTGGAGCTTTCGCAATTTCGGCCCATCTATCTCACCGGCGAGGTTCAGAACCCCGGACAATTCCCTTTTGTGCCCAACCTCACCGTTCTCAAGGCAGTCAGCCTCGGCGGCGGCCTGCGGCGTGCCGATGCCGGCCAGCGCTTTGCCCGTGACTACATCAATGCCAAGGGCGATGCCGTCGTTCTGATGGCAGAGCGCGGGCGTCTGCTGATGCGCAAGGCGCGTCTGCTGGCAGAACTCGCAAGTAAAGATCAGATCGATGTTCCACCGGAGCTGCAGAAATTGCCGCAATCGGCCGACCTGCTGGCAAGCGAAGAGGCTCTGATGAAAACGCGGAGCCAGCGCTTGAAAACGCAGTTACAAGCCCTGGCGGATCTGAAAGTATTGCTTCAAAGCGAGGTGGAGGCGCTGGCGAAGAAGACCGACACGCTAAGCCACCAGCTTGATCTTGCCAAGGCGGACCGCGACAAGGTCGAGAGTCTGGCCGAAAGAGGGTTGGAACTTGCATCCCGCAGGATCTCGGCCGAGCAGCGCGCCTCCGACGTGGAGACCAATCTGCTGGATACCGACACGGCATCGCTGAACGCCAAGCAGAGCATCAGCAAAGCCGACCAGGATGAAAATACGCTGCGCAACGATTGGCAGAACTCTCTCGCGCAGGACTTGCAGGACACCGATACCCAGTTGGAAACCCTGCAGCTCAAGCTTTCCACCAGCCAGGCCCTGATGCAGGAAGCGGTCGCGCAATCGGCCGATGCCAGCAACCTTGATCCTAGCGGGCAGAGCGTCAACATCGCCTACACCATCGTCCGCGATGACAACGGTCAGACGAAGGAAATTCCGGCTCAAGAGAACACCCAGGTCCTGCCGGGCGACCTCATCAAGGTCAGCAGCGCGCTTGCCATGCGTTAAGGAGGGTCGATGCAGTTCGCGAAATCGACCTTCATTCGTCCAGGGAGCAACGCCACCTACGGGACGGTGGCCGTTGCGCTCTCGTTTTTCGTCTTCGCTTATTCCTCCCTCTTCGGGCAGGTCTCTATCCTTGCCTATTATGGCCTCTGGTTTCCGCTGGTGCTGATCGGCTATCGCAGCACGCTTGGGAACTACCAAAAGCAGCTCTGGCTTTTCGCCTTCGGAGTCTTTGCCTGCCTCTCAATCTTCTGGTCGGCCGCGCCGTCGGTTACGGCGCGCGCGGCGATCCAGTACATGACGCATATCATCTGCGCGTTGATCGCCATGCGCACGATCGACATTCGCACGCTCACGCGTGGCGCAATTGCCGGTACGGGGATCGTGCTGCTCTATTCGATCCTATTCGGCTATTACGCCTATGACCCGCTCGACAGCACCTATAGTTTCGTCGGCGCCTTCGATTCAAAGAACCAGCTCGGCTTCTACGCCTCGCTCGGCATATATTTCGCCTTTGCCGCCGTCTTCATCCTCGGCGAACGCCGCATCTGGATGGTGGGTGGTGGCATTGCCGGTCTGCTATCCGCCTACTGCCTGCTCGCCTCGCAATCGGCGACGTCGGTTTTGACCACAGGGTTGATCGTCGCGCTCGCCATCGGCATGCGGGGTATCCTGTTCCTGTCGCCTCGGCAGCGGAAGAGGCTGTTTGTTGTCTTGGCCATAACCGGTCTGGCGGTCATTGTCGCCGGCGTCAATTTCGGCGGCGTCGATCTTGTGCTCGGAGCCTTCGGCAAGGACTCGACACTGACAGGCCGCACCTATCTATGGCAACAGGGCATCGAAGCCGCCGCGCAGCATCCTCTCTTCGGCGTCGGCTATCAGGGCTATTGGGTACAGGGTTTTTCGGAGCCGGAGCGCTTGTGGGACGAATTTTATATCGCCTCGCGCACCGGTTTCCATTTCCACAACACTTTCATCGAAACAACCGTGGAGACCGGCCTGATCGGCGTCTCGCTGCTCGTCGCGATCCTGCTCACCGGCTTGGTCGGCCATCTCAAGCGGTTTTTGACCGACATTAGAAATGATGAATCCTATGTGCTGGTCGGCATTGCGACGCTGCTTCTCACCCGCGCCTTCGTCGAGATTGACATTCTCAATCCCTATCAGATCGGCTCTTTCCTGTTTTATTACACGGCCGGCAAGCTGACGATGAAAACGCGAGCGCCAAAGCCCGTTCCGCTTGCTCCCGAAGATCGAATGGAGTTTGTGCCATCGATGAACTGGGAGTCGCGGATCAGCAGATGAAGACTCTTTATGGCATTCAATATCTGCGCGGTTTTGCCGCTCTCGCAGTAGTCCTGTTCCACGCCGCAGAGCGCGCCGGCAGCCATTTCCGCATCGGAGCGGCCGGCGTCGACGTCTTTTTCGTCATTAGCGGTTTCATCATGTGGACCATGAGCGAGCGCCGTCCGGTGACGCCGATGCGCTTCTTACTCGATCGCCTGCAGCGCATCGCGCCGTCTTACTGGATCGTCACCAGCATCATGGTTGCGGGTGCGCTCGCGGGCCTGTTTCCGAGCATGAAGCTGACGGTGGCGCATATTTTCGGCTCGCTGTTTTTCTTTCCCGTGCGCTCGCCGAGCAATGGCGAGATCTGGCCGGTTCTCGTGCAGGGCTGGACGTTGAATTTCGAAATGTTCTTCTACGTCATCTTCGCAGCGGCCCTGCTGTTGCCACGCCGTCTGCAGCTTGCGAGCATGGCCGGCATCTTCCTTGCCTTCGTCATCGCCGGCAACATCTTCCATCCGCAATCCTCTCTGCTGCTCACCTATACGCAGCCGATCATCCTCGAGTTCGTGGCCGGCGCTGTTCTCGGCCGGCTGTGGCTGGCGGGGAGGATACCGGGTGCCGGCCTCGGCCTTGCCCTGGTCGTTGCCGCCTTGTCGGGTTTTGCCGCCGTCGAGCTTATCGGCCTCGACTTCAACGAAGTGGCCTGCGGACCGCTCGCCGTGACACTGGTGCTTGGCATAGTATCGCTGGAACGAAGCGGAAAGCTGCCGAATATTCCGCTGCTCACCTATCTCGGCAACAGCTCCTATTCGATCTATCTTTGGCACACGCTGGCGATTTCGGTGGTCATAAAAGCGGTGGCATCCACGCAGATGCCCTCGGACGTCGCAACATTCCTCAGCGTCATCTCGGGCACTTTGCTGGGTGTCTGCGCTTACGAAGCGGTTGAAAAGCCGCTGCGTAACCTGTTGAGGAGCTTGAGCTGGCAAAGGTCACGTCCGTCGCCGGCGTGACCGCCTGCATCGGCGCGGCTTATTCGTTTATTGGCTGCACGAACAACGGGTCTCTTCGAGAGCCGCCTGCAATCTTCGCCGTGCCTCAGCTTTTACATCTGCCATAGATTTGTGCGCGCTCGGGCCACTGGCCAATCCTTCATTGACGAGGTCCTGCAGTTCTTCTGTTGTGTAACCAAAAGCGGATGGCGTGCCTTTAGCATGCCATCCGCGAGATCGTCGTCGAATACCTTTAGAGGCGCCGGCGGCGCAATTGATCGAAATAGACGATCACGATGATCAATACGCCGGTGATGATGCGCTGCCAGAAGGAATTCAGGTTCAGCAGGTTGGCGCCGTTGTTGATGGTGGCGAGGATGAAGGCGCCGATGAGCGGGCCGTAGACGGAGCCTACCGCCCCGAAGAGGCTGGTGCCGCCGATGACCGAGGAGGCGATCGCCTGCAATTCCCAGCCGTCCGCCTGCGTTGCGTTGCCGATGGCGATGCGCGCGGCGAGCAGGATACCGACGAAGGCGGCGCACGTGCCCGACAGAATATAGGCGAGATAGATCATCCAGGTAACGTTGACGCCGGAGAGACGCGCAGCTTCACGGTTCGAACCGACGGCGAAGAGATAGCGGCCCCAGCGGCTGAGATGCAGGAAAATGAAAGCCGGTATCGCCACCAGGATGACCATCCAAAAGAGGCTCGGAATCCCCAAGAAATCAGCGACGGCGAAGTTGGTGAAATCGTCGTTGACTATGTTGATCGTCGAGCCGTTGGTAATAAGCAGGCCGATGCCGCGCAAGGATGTCAGCGTCGCCAGCGTGATGATGAACGGGGGCAAACCCATGCGCACGATGCCGAAGCCATGGAATGCGCCGATCAGCACGCCGAAGGCCAAGGTAATCAGAATAGCGGCCCAAATTGGAAATCCGGCTTGCAACAGCCAGGCAATGATAACGGTGCAGAAGCCGACGATGGCGCCGACGGACAGATCGATGCCCGCCGTGATGATGACGAAGGTCTGACCGAGAGCCAGGATCGCCGTCATCGAGCCCTGTCGCATCAGGTTGGTGATGTTGAGCGGGGTCCAGAATTTGTCGGTCCAAAAGCCCAGGACGATCCAAAGAGCAAGTAGAAGAAGGATCAGCGTCAAGCTGAAGAGGATGTTCATCTTGCGCCGCGGTGCAACGGTTGGGCCTTCTGTGGTGTTTACGGCCATTGTTGTTCTCCCTCTTTCTTCTCTTATGTGTCGTTCAGACGCCGATCGCCTCGCCGAGGACTTCCTCATGCGTGGCAGCGTGAAAATCATGGCTGGCGACGAGCTGGCCGCGGCGGAAAACATGGAGCCGGTCGGCGAGCTCGTAGACTTCAGGCAGATAGGACGAGATGACGATGATGCCCGCGCCGCCCCGCAAGAGCTTGGCGAACAACCGGTAGATCTCCGCCTTGGTACCGACGTCGACGCCGACGGTCGGCTCATCGAAGATAAAAAGCTTGGCGCCATGGCTCAGCCATTTGCCAATGACGACCTTCTGCTGATTGCCGCCGGACATGGCCGAAACGAGAACCCGCCGGCTCGGCGTCTTGATGCTGAGATCGCGAATCTGCTTATCGGCATTGGCCGCTTCGCCGCTATTGTTGATGATCGGCCCCTGGCTCAGCCGCTTGAACACCGGCAGGTTGATGTTGAGGCCGATGGGCAGATTGAGGCAGAGCCCCTGGTCGCGGCGACTTTCCGGCGCCAGCGCAATGCCGAGTGCCATGGCGTCCCGCTCGCTGCGGATATTGACCTTCCGGCCCTGCCAGTAAATCTCGCCTGCCGATAGCGGCTGACGGCCATAAAGCCCGAGCGCGAATTCGCTGCGGCCGGCGCCGATCAATCCGTAGAGGCCGACGATTTCGCCGGCTCGCACGCTCAGCGAGACATTTTCGAAGCCGGGACCGGAGAGGCCACGGGCTTCCAAGATGGTCTCCCCAATCGGGATTTCTTCCTTGTGATAAATCTGCTCGATCGAGCGGTTGATCATCAGCTTGATCAACTCGTCCTCATTGGTTTCACCGATCGTGCGCGTGCCGACATGGGTTCCGTCGCGCAGGACCGAGACGCGGTCCGCCAGTTCGAAGACCTCTTCCATGCGATGGCTGATATAGACGATGGTAACGCCCTCGCTCTGCAAGCGGCGGATCAGCTTGAAGAGCTGGGCCGATTCCTTACGGGTAAGGTAGGCCGTCGGCTCATCGAAGATCAGGAATTGCGTGCCCCGCATCGCAGCGCGGGCGGTGGCGACGAGCTGTTGCTGGCCGATGGTGAGCGAACTCAGCAGCGCGGCTGCGGGAAGGCCGAAGCCGAGATCGTCAAGCACGGTCTGCGCCAGCTTCTCCATCTGCTTCTTGCGCATCAACCCCAGGCGATTGACCTCGTCGCCGAGAAAAAGATTGGCTGCAACACTCAGATGCGGGCAGAGCACGACCTCCTGATGCACGGCATTGATGCCGCGGGCGATCGCTTCATTGGGATTGGAAAGCCCGACCGGATGACCGCACCAGAATATTTCGCCCGCCGTCCTGGTGATGACGCCGGTCAGGAGCTTGATAAGGGTCGACTTGCCGGCGCCGTTTTCGCCGACAATGGCGTGGATTTCTCCCGCCAGGAAGGTGATCGTCGCGGGTTTCAGCGCCTCGACATAGCCATAGCGCTTCTGCAGCCCCCTGAGTTCGAGAATAGGCGAACCCGCCGGAACGCGGCTTGCTTCCGTCCGGATATTGTCATCGTGTCGATGACTGATCTCTTCGAGGTTCGTCATGGGGTCTCCTCCTTAGGCGAGCATGCGGCGCTCCGTTCGTTTCCGCGCAAGCGGCTAAACGAAGCCGGAATGAAAACAGGCCGCGCCCGGTCTCCCAGGCGCGGCCTCAATGCATTACTTGACCTTCGGATTGATCAAGGCGTCGATCTTCGGATCGCTCATATTCGCCTTGGTGACGAGATTGGCGCCGGTATCGACGTTGGCCGGGACCTTCTCCTTCTTGGAGGCGGCGAGCGCGGTCTTGATGCCGTCATAACCCATGCGATAGGGATCCTGCACCACGAGGCCGGCAAGAACGCCGGACTTCAGGAAGCCGACGGTCTTGTCGTCATTGTCGAAGCCGATGACCTTGATCTTGTCGCCGAGCTTGTTTTCGGCAATCGCCTGGCCAACGCCCTGCGCCATGATCAGGTTGGAGGCAAAGACGCCGACAAGCTTCGGATTGGCCGTGATCAGGTCGGTCATGATGTTGAGGCCGGTCGTGGCCTGACCATCGGCATATTTGTCAGCAACGACCTTCAGGCCTGGATACTTGCTCTTGACCTCATCCAGGAAGCCCTGACGGCGCTGGTCAAGCGAGCCGACGCCCGGCAGACTGGTGATGATGGCGACTTCGCCTTCTTCCTTGCCGGTCATCCCCTTGATCGCAGCGGCAAGACCGTCGGCGGCGATGCGTCCGCCGGCCGTATTATCTGTCGTCAGGAAGGAGACGAAGGACTTGGAATCGGCAGCCGAGTCGATGCCGACGACCGGCACGGATTTGGCGGCTTCATCCACGGGCTTGCCGAGCGCCTTGAATTCGGTCGGCGCGATCACGACGGCGGCCGGTTTGCCGGCAACGGCGTTTTCGAGAATGCTGATCTGGCCGTTGATATCGGATTCCGATTGCGCGCCGAGTTCCGGCACGTTGACGCCAAGATCCTTGCCCGCCTTGCGAGCGCCGGCAAGAACGATCTGCCAGTAGAAGGATGTCGTGTCCTTGACGATGATCGGAATGGTCACATCGGCAGCAAAGGACTGCACCGGCATGGCGACTGCGATGATGGCCGCGCCGGCAAGACCGGCAAAAGTGCGGCGGGACAGAAGGGATTTGGCGATTTTCATTGATTTCTCCTCTCAACGCGCTCTGCTCCTGCACACCGGCCGTTGAACGCTTGCGGCACGGTATCGTGAGCACCTGACGGGCTCACGCATCGCGAGATGTTTGTTGCGCATGATCTTATCCGAAACGTTTCACTTGCGTTTCGGGATCATGCCGTAACATCCACGCCAAAACAGGCTTTCCTCCTCTTCGAAGCCGCCTTTCGCGACAGCCCGATAGCTCCTTATTTTCTGTTCAAACCCGGACGGCGTCATCACCCAAGGGCGGCGCGACCAGGGTCAATCCTTCGAATTCTGCGTAAAGGCTGGCCGGAAGCTCAGGCTCCACGAGCTGCATATTGCGGATGAGACTTTCCGGTTTCGCCGTGCCGATCAGCACCGAAGCCACGGCCGAATGGCGAAGCGGAAACTGCATAGCCGGTGCGGCGAGCGGCAGGTCGTGGCGGCGGGCGATATCCTCCATCGCCTGAACCTTGGCCAGAACATCCGCCGTCGCCGGAAGATAATCGAAATGGGCGCCGGGGACGGGACCGGTCGCGAGAATGCCGGAATTGAAGACGCCGCCCACCACAAGCGACGTGCCCTTCTTCTCGCAGAGCGGCAGCAACTCGGCCACCGCCGAACGATCCAGCAGGGTATAGCGACCGGCAAGCAGAATGCAGTCGATGTCTGCCTCACGCATGACGTCGAGGCAGACAGGCACCTCATTGACGCCGAGACCATAGGCCTTGATCGCGCCCGACGATTTCAGCTCCTCCAATGCCTTCAGGCCGGAGCCCAGGAGCTGGCCGAGATGATGGTCATTCAGCGCCTTGCCGTGGGTGTAGCCGCCGATGTCGTGAACATAGAGGATGTCGATCCGATTGAGGCCGAGGCGGGCGTAGCTGAAGTCGACCGACCGCATAATGCCGTCATAGGAATAATCGTAGTCCGCATCGAAGGGCAGGGGATCGACATAGCCGTAGTTCGGCACCTTGTCGCTCGCCACAGGCCGCATCAGCCGGCCGACCTTGGTCGAAAGGACATAGCTGTCTTCCGGCTGGTCGCGCAGGAAATCGCCGACGCGGCGTTCGCCGAGACCGAAGCCATACCAGGGCGCAACATCGAAATAGCGGATGCCGCTATCCCATGCCGCCTGCAGGGTGTTTATGGCCTGGTCGCGAGGGCAGGCGCGGTAAAGACCGCCGAGCGCTGCGGCCCCGAAACTGAATTCGGTGACCTCCAGGCTTGTCCTGCCGATTCTTCTCCTCTTCATCACCTCTCCCTTGTGATGGCATGCATTATTTATCTAAAGCGTCGCGCCGAGATGCCAGGGCACGAATTCGTTGTCGCCATAGCCGAAGACTTCGCTTTTCGTCTTCTTGCCGGATGCGATCTCGATGATCAGTTCGAATATCTCGCGGCCCTTGCCCGATATCGTCGCCTCGCCGGTGACAATGGTACCGCAATCGATATCCATGTCCTCCTCCATAGATCGGTAGAGCGCCGAGTTGCTCGACAGCTTGAACGAAGGCGCCGGGCGAGAGCCGAAACAACTGCCGCGGCCGGTCGTAAAGGCGATCATATTCGCGCCGCCCGCCACCTGGCCGGTTGCCGAAACTGGATCATAACCGGGCGTATCCATAAAGACGAGGCCGTGGTCCGTTACCCGTTCGGCGTAGCTGTAGACAGCAGTCAGCGGCGAGCGCCCGCCCTTGGCAACGGCGCCCAATGATTTTTCCAGAATGGTCGTAAGCCCGCCGCGCTTGTTGCCGGGCGAGGGATTGTTGTCGAGCGAGGCGCCATGCAGGGCGACATATTTTTCCCACCACTCGATTTTTGCGTCGAGCTTGGCCGCGACCGCGTCATTGACCGCACGGCTGCGCAGCAAATGCTCGGCGCCATAGATTTCCGAGGTTTCCGACAGGATCACCGTGCCGCCGGCAGCCGCCAGCAGGTCGGCTGCGGCCCCCAGCGCCGGATTGGCGGTGATGCCGGAGAAACCATCGGAACCGCCGCATTGCAGGCCGACAATGATTTCGCTGATCGGGATCGGCTCGCGGCGGGCCTGTCCCACTTCCTCGGCGATCTCCTTCAGGACACCCATGGCAAGCGCCACGGCGCGGCGCGAACCGCCGGCATCCTGAATGTTGAAGTGCCGTTTGCTGGCGCCGGCGCCACTCTGGCCATAAAGCGTGAGCTGATTGACCTCGCAGCCGAGGCCGATCATCAGCACGCCGCCGAAATTCACATGACGGGTATAGCCGGCAAGCGTGCGATGCAGCGTCTGCATGCCGTCACCGGTCGAACTCATGCCGCAGCCCTGGTCATGGACGATCGGCACGAAACCGTCGATGCCGTCATAATGCGGCAGGAGTGTCCGGTTTGCCTCTTCCGCAATGGCGCGGCAAACCGTGGTGGAACAGTTCACGCTGGCAATGATGCCGATATAGTTGCGCGTTGCCGCCCGGCCGTCGGCACGGCGAAAGCCCATGAACGTGCGAGCCTTGTCGGCCTCTGTTGCTACCTCCGGCGCCGCATTGGCGGTCGCCGCGAGGCGATCGTTTTCGAAGTGCAGGTTATGGCTGTGCACATGATCGCCGGCCTTGACCTCGGCCGTCGTGCGGCCAATCGCCTGGCCGTATTTCACGACAGGCATGCCCGTGGCAATGTCGCGAATAGCGAATTTATGGCCGGCATCGATCTTGTCCCGCGTCGAAATCCCGTCGGCGACCGCCGTTCCAGCCGAAATCGCCGCCGTCGCCACCGCGACGTTGTCGCCTTCCGACAGAAGGATCCAAGGTTGGCTGTTCAACGTTCTCTCCCTGAACAATCTTGTTTTCGGCATTCGCTAGAGGGCCATCGCCGATTGATTTTGTTTTTTATCTACAATAAACATTTTGGTGTCAACGAGGAAATCGTTCACCAATCTGGGAGGAGGTCGCAGGCGACAGGTGTGGGCGGGATCGCGGCGCATCCGGCGAGTTCAACCGCCGTTCGGGCATGGCTCGGATATCGCCGCCGACGCAGAGCTGCGGACTACGAGAGAGGGGGAAATGGCGAGACAAAACACGCTTTTTAAGGACGCGTACAATCGCTACGTCGCCGGCTTGAGGCCGGACGCCGCCTTGCCGACCGAACCTGAAATCGCTGCCGAGCTCGGCATCAGCCGCAGCACGGCGCGGGCCATTCTGCTGCGTCTAAGTGACGCTGGCATTATCCGCTGGAACAAGCGGCAAAAAACTGTGCTGCGGCAGCCGACCGAAGCCGATTTCTTTCCGGAGGAAGAGACCAATTCGCTGCATGACATCATCGAGCGCAGCTTCATGCTGCGCATCCTTTCCGACGAAGCGCAGCCCGGCATGCAGATCAACGAGCTGGAACTGGCGCGCGAAATCGGTACGGGAACGTCGGTCGTGCGCGAATTCCTCATCCGTTTCAGCCGTTTCGGTTTGATCGAAAAGCGGCCGAACAGTCACTGGATCCTGAAGGGTTTTACCAGCGAATTCGCTCTGGAGCTCGCCGAGGTGCGCGAAATGTTCGAACTGCATTCGGCCGCCGAGTTCGGGCGCTTGCCGGCAGGACATTCGGCTTGGGCCGATCTGGCGGCGATCCAGCAGGAGCATTACGACTTGCAGGACGATTTCGACGAGCGTTATCGTGATTTCTCGCAACTCGACGAGCGCTTCCACCTTCTCATCCATCGCGCGTCGAATAACCGCTTCATTGCCGATTTCTACGACGCGATCGCTATCGTCTTTCACTATCATTATCAGTGGAACAAGGCTTTCGCTCGCGAGCGCAATTCGCGCGCCATCGTCGAACATCTCGACTATATCGAGGCATTGCAATCCCGCGATCCGGAGCGGATCGACAGGGCTTGCCGTACGCATCTTGCCTCGGCAAGACAGACGCTTTTGCAATCTATTCCGCAAAATGCAAGCGAGGCTACAAGTTCAAGCGTTCTGAATATTCGGAGTTAAAACGCATTTCGCCAGCGCCGCGTTTAACGGCACCGGCGAAGCTTGCTAATTCAAAGCTCATATTATCTCACGAATTCCCTGATCTTATAGGCGACTTCCGTTCGGTTCGTCGCATTCAGTTTCTTCATGATATTGCGGATGTGGACTTTGACCGTGCTTTCGCAAAGGTCCATTTCATAGGCGATAATCTTGTTAGCCTTGCCGCGGCGAAGAGCTTCGGCAACGACAACTTCACGGGGCGTAAAGAGACTGTCGGCGCAGCGTGTTCCGCTGGTTACGGAGGCGATGACCTCCTTGGCGGCGAGAATGCTGCTGGCCGGCACGAACACGCCGCCTGCACGGGCGAGGGCTACGGCTTCGGCGGCGACATTGATGCCGACGCTGGTCGGAATGTAACCGCGAGCGCCGCATTCCAGCGCTTTGAGAAGCTGCGCAAGTTCATCGCTTTCAGCCCCGACGATGACAGGGCTCGCCTTGAATTTCTCCGCAAGGGCGGAGATTTTTTCGCAGACGTCGGCATCGGAAACCTTGCGTCCGCCGATCATGAAAAGAATTGCAGAGGGTTCGTTCTGCATGCGGCGTTTCTGCCATTCCTCGAATGATCCGACGGTGACGATATTCATGTTCTCGTCATACTCGGTAAGGCTTCGGGACAGGCATTCTCTGTCCAGGGCGCGTGCATCGATTAGCAGAAGATAGTCCTCGCATTCGTCGGTGCTGACCGCGCCTGCCGCGCTGAAAGCCCGCAATGAATCCGATGCGCGGACTGAAATAAGACGGGTTGCAGTTTCTGTCCCAAATTTCTCATTCGCTAAAGACTGCCTGTCCATGGCCGTGACTCCTTACTCCACACGTGGCCTCTATTCTTCAGAATTCATATGAATAGGTATTATTTCAAAGTAACTGAGTAGATACACCGAACCAAACTGATAAATCTCGTGTTGACTCATAGCATTCCCCCTGTCCTTGAAATGTAGTTCACCTGATCACAAGAAGGATAATCGCTGATTCTATTTATGTGGACATTAACATAAGTTAATAAACTCTAAAAATATTCGCCGCACGATTGTTATCAACTTGAAACAACATGAGTGCGCTCGCGCCGCACTTTAAATCATATGGGGCGCGAAATAGGTTTCATCGAAGTCGACGAGTTCTGCGAGCTTATGGCGGTCCAGAAATTCGACGATGCCATTGCGGAACGCCAAAAGGCCACCCACTCTCATATCCCTGAGGACGCGGTTGATATGTACCGTCGACAGACCGACCGCATCGCCGATATCGGCTTGAGTGAGCGGGCATTCGAAACCGTCGAAATTAGGTTTTAGGCGAGACGGACCCAGCCTCGTGGCCAGCTCGAGCAGCAGGTGACCGGTGCGCTCCAGCGCATCGCGGCGGCCGATATTGGCAAGTCGCTCGGACATGCGTGCCTGCCGCCGCATCATCTCCGTGAGCACGATGCGATAAAGCCGCGAAGAAACGTCCAGGCTCGCATGTGAGGTGAAATCAGGGAATTCCATGACGGTGACTTTGGAGAGAGCCTGTACCGTCTCGCGCGCCATTTCCACGGAAGGCGTGGAGATCATGTCGCCGCGCAGGGCAAACTCGACCACGATGCGCGTACCGTTCGGCAGCATCTTGCTGGAAACGGCCCATCCGCTGACGAGAAAAAGAAGACGGGGGGTATCGCCGTCATAGTCGTAGATGGTTTCACCGGGAGCATATGTGCGTGGAATGCCGCCCGTCAGCTCCGACTTCTGACGATACAGATCAGGACTCAAAGCCTGCAGACGCCCTATGGAAACTTGCGTTGTCATACATGCCCCCGAACCACATACCATATCGGGACGGTCACAATTAACCTGTCCTGGAAGGTATATCACGTTACGTATGGCAAGTATATAGCACGCAACCTTCGATGTGGCTCGTAGTCTATATTGCTTATGTGGATTCTTTTTGAAATCGTGCGGCGATTAATTTGATTGCCATGTGATTAAATTGTCTAGCATCGGTCATTATACATGGTAATTACCCCGGAATTTCTTGGTATTAATTCGTGGCTGCCGCACGCTGATCCTTTCGTATTACGGATGACATTTCGGCGACATTATTCTGATCCCTCTGGGTGAGATTCCGACGCATATCGACAATTCCCGCTTCAGCCTCGGCGAGGATCACCCGATGGCGAAATGATTCGATTCCTTCCGAATGAGCCGCCTTTAACAATCCGGCAATATCGGACACCGACGTTCCGCTGCCGTTGGCGAAATAGGATTGCCGGCCAACCGAGCGGAAGAACCCCTCGACCTTTTTGTCCCAGCCCAGGCCGACATGGGGAATCCCCAGGGAATAGGCGGCAATGCACGCATGCAGCCTGTGAGCGAGAATGACATCGGTCGATCTGAGTATGCGGATCAGCTCTTCCGGCACGCGCGGGCGCGGAGCGAGTTGCAGCGCACCGGATTTAGCGAGACGCTGCATCGAGGCCTCATCCATTATTCGCTGGGCGAATATCTGGTCCTCGCTGGCACCGTTGCAGAACAAGCTGATGCGGTATCCATCCTGGACCAGCAGTCGAATGAGATCCCGATATTCTGCAATGTCCTGCAGCGGAATGGCGGAGGCCTTCTGACTGGCGTGTCGCTGCAGGATAACAGGCTCGGTCACGCAGAGGCCGACGGTTGGCTGCCTCGACGGCACCGAGTCGGGATCATCGCTGTCGAGCGCGCGGGTCAGCAATCCCGGGTCGTGAACGATCTTCGCTTCCGGTCCGTCAGGAAAGTGCTGGCGCCAACTGTCTTGGGCAAAGCTGTCACGCACCGAGAGGTGCACGCAATTGGTCTGCTTCAGTCGTTCGAAGAGGCGCGACGCCGGCGCGGACCAATGACTGCTCACGCCGACGGCATAGATCGCCAAGGGCCGATTATGGCGCCGGACGCAGTCAAGCACCGTGCCGACTTTCAAGGGAAAGTTCAGATCGTCGTCCTGAAAAAGATTGCCGCCGCCAATCACCACTGCATCCGCGGCAGCGATCTTGGCATCCCATTGGCCCCTCAATTTCCGCAGCGTGCGCCCGAGGACATGGGCGACCGCCCAGCGTCGTGCGAAGGGGGGCAGCCGGTGCAGCACCTTCAACGCCTGCTGACGCCGGCCGCTGCTTCCGCCCATGCCGAAACCTTCCCGTCCGGCGAGATCGATCGTCTCCACCTCTATGTGGCCCGCATCTTTGGTGAGGCCTGCCTCGACGCACCGCGCCAGGAGACCGTCTCCGAGATTTTCGCTGTATTTGACATTGAATACGACGATCTTCACTGCATTCTCCCCACAACACCGATTTGCCGCATGCGCGCCGCCGGCGCGTCGTTCACGCGAACCGGAGATGGAACAGTGAGAGCAGAGACGCTGCCTGCGAGAATGTAGAACATCAATCCGAGATCATAGACGGTACCTGACGTGGCCGCGGACACCAGCACGGTGATGAATCCGGCCTTGGCGGCCCTGGCGACGGCCGCCGCCTCCCGGAGCGGCAGACGCCCGGGTCGTGTATCGGCTTTCAGAATCAGCAGCACGAAGAGCGCAAAGATCAGCGTGCCAGGGATGCCAAGATTGGACAGCAGCACGAGGCCGAAGCTCGAAGCGCGCGCGCTGCCCAATCCAGCGCCGAAGCCCTGCGTGTCGATAAACGTCTGGTAGGCCATGGAATTCCACATGAAGCGTTCGCGCCCGGACTGGCTGTCGGCCTTCGAGAACAGCATCTCGTCGAGAAAGTCGTGCAAGCCGCTGGCAAGATCGGGCATGGCGATCAAGACGAAGAGAATGACAAGCGGCATTGCAGCCATGATGGCGACGATCATGACAGGACGCCCGGAGCCCGGCTCACTGCGCGAGGCCAGGAAGGATTGCAGACAAAGGACCGGCAAGACCACGCCGAGACCGACGAGCGCCGTCGCCGATGTCGAAAGGATCAGCGCCACCAGAAGCAGGGCGGCTACGATGCCGGTGGCGCGGGATCGGACGCCGCTGAGCCAAAGGCTTGCGATCATCGCAAAGAGTACCAGCGTGAAATCGGCAAAGGCCGACGCTTCCGGAAATGTCCCGGAAATCCGCTTCAATCCGCCTTTTTCGGCGTTGGTCAGCAGCGCGTAGTTGGCGGTTCGCACGAAACCGAGAAGGAATTCCGTGTGGCTGAAGTAAGTAATAATGTCTGCAAGGGCGAAGCCGAGATTGACGCTGGCGACCACCAGCATTCCGTTGATCAAATTGGTGGGTGTGCCGCCTTTCCGGATGAAGGCGAAAGTGGTTGCGAAGCAGACGAGGCCACCGACCGCATAGACGGATTGAGTGATGTTGTTCGACGAGAACTTCAACGGCACCAGCGAAATGAAGTTGCGACCGCCGACCGACCGCTCGACGGTCATCGTCTCCGTCATGCCCTGAAACAGACGCGGGAAGAAGAGCGCGGTTGCGAGGCCGAAGATGGTCAGCACCAGAAGGCAGAAACCGGGGCGCGGCGGCGCCAGGGCGGCAAAGAGCGGCCCTTCGCCGTAGGCCAGGAACAGGCGTATTGCGAAGAACAGCAAGAAAAGGCTCGGCACCAGCACCGATGCGCCGCCAAGGCCCGGCACGCTGAAGGCAGCCGCGGCACCGAACACGGTGGATAGGATCATGACGGTAAACGACCATCGAACGGGCGCGGCCAGCATGGCCATGCCGACGACAAACGTGAGTGCACCCATGAAATTCATAAGCCGTCCGCTCCGAAATATGGTCTATTTCACCAGAGCGAAAACTATCATGGCGCTGGCTGGCTTGTATTTCCGCCACGCTTAAGCCCTTTGGGGTACTGCATAAACCGAAATGGGTTCTGTACCGGATAGACGTTGCCGCGGTAGCGTCAGAGTATGGATCACACCTCGTTCAAACATGGACCATTATGGTCGGTCGGCCGCCGCGGGTTTCTCTGCGCCGGCTTCGGCGCGACGCTTGCGCTGCTCGGCAGCGGCGCGGCTGCGCAAGCGGGCGACACGGGGGACACGCTCGACACCAGCAAGATGACGCTGACCTTCGAGGATAACTTCGATAGTCTCAGCGTCTCACCCTGGGGGCCGGGCACCCGCTGGATCGCGCACACGCCCTGGAACGGCGATTTCGGCGGTGCGCGCTTTACCGACCCCAAGGGTGATTTCCCCTTCAAGACCGAAGACGGCATGTTGCGCATCACGGCGGCACGCGACGGCAAGGGCGAGTGGCGCTCGGGTCTGCTCGCTTCGGTCGATGCGAAGGGCAACGGCTTTTCGCAGCAATACGGCTATTTCGAAATGCGCGCCCGGTTGCCGGACGGCCCCGGCGTCTGGCCGGCCTTCTGGCTGATCGGTAAGGACCGCTCGAAATCCACCGCCGAAATCGACGCCATGGAATATTATGGCGACAAGCCGGGCGCCTATTCCGCCACCGTGCATGTCTGGCATCGCGGCGGCAAACACGATTCCGATTTTTCGCGCATCAACGTCTTCGAAACGGCAAGCCCAACGGACCTGCACACTTACGGCGTAAAAATCGATACGGATTTCATCCGCATGTATTTCGACGGCAAATTCGTTTGGAAGACCAAAGTCCTGCCGGAACATCGTCAGCCGATGTATATTCTTTTGAATCTCGGCATCGTCGACAGCGTCACCAAAATGGTGGCGCCGGATCCGTGCTTTATGTTCGTCGACTATGTCAGGGCCTATCAGTTCAAATAGGCGCCTGACGATAAGGCCTCGTGCCTGCAGCGACACTCTTGGCCTGCATTCCTTCATAAGCGCAGAATGACACCTTCTTCTTTGGGACGCGGGGGATTTTTCGCCTGCGACGCGCTGGGATTCCTTTGTTCGTAATGCTTTTGGCCAGATCGGGGCTGCCCTGGCGGTCTCTTCCGACGAAATGTCTACGTCGGCTAAGGCTTAAGACTTTCGTTGAGGACGGCAGTCATCCCAATGATCAACTGGTGATTTTCCGACAGCGTGAAATTCTGCTGACGACGATGAGGCACAGATGTCGTGCCGTCGCAGGCAGCAAACGTAGCCCGGAGCACAGCGATGATCGATTACGATGAAGAGAAAACCAATTTTGCCGTAGCCATGCACTACGACCGAGACCGCTGCCTTCACGACATGGTGCGTGAACAGGCCCAGGCTGCGCCGCACGCGACGGCTGTCGTTTTCGGGGATACGGCTCTCAACTACCGCGAGCTTGATCGGCTTTCCGACGCATTGGCGGCCTACCTCGTAAAGCTCGGTATCCGCAGGGCTGACATCGTCGGCCTGTTCCTGCCGCGTAGTCTCAACGCCATCGTCTGCAAGCTTGCCATTCTCAAGGCCGGCGGCGCCTACCTTCCGCTCGATCCCGCCTTTCCGATCGAACATCTCGACTATGTCATCGGCGAATGCGAGCCGAAGGTGGTCTTCGTCGATTCGGCCTATGGCGATAAGATCAGCGTTGTTCCCAGCATGCGCGGCCGGGTTATCGAGGCCAGCGCGATCATCGCGGAAATGACGATCAGCCCACCGCAGCCGAGGCCTTCCGTCAAGATCGGCGGCGACGATCTGGCCTATGTCATGTACACCTCCGGTTCGACCGGCCGGCCGAAAGGCACCGCAATCGCGCATCGCAGCATCGCCCGAGTCGTCCTCGATCAGACCTATGTCGATTTCCAACCGGATGATGTGGTCCTTCATACCGCAACGATCGCCTTTGACGCGGCGACCCTCGAGATCTGGGGCGCGTTGCTCAACGGCTCCATGCTTGTCGGCATGCCGGACACGAGCTTCTCCGTCGCTCGGCTCAGCAACCTGATACGCGAAGCCGGCATCAGCATCATGTTCCTGACGACGGGGCTCTTCAACGTGTTTGCCGACCACGCCGACGGCGATCTGCCGAAGCTTCGGCATGTCCTGTTCGGCGGCGATGTCGGATCGGCGGTTCATGCGCGCCGCTTCCTCGACCGTCATCCCGGCTGCAAGCTCACGAACGCCTATGGACCGACCGAAACGACGGTTTTTGCCACGGCCTTCGAAGTGCCTGCGAACTTTTCCGAGCCGGAATTGCCGATCGGCAGGGCAATCGCCCATACCGGCATTGCCGTTCTCGACGAGGAATTGCGGGAGGTTCCGCACGGAACCGAGGGGCAGTTGGCAATAACGGGCGACGGACTGGCCATCGGCTATTTCAAACGCCCGGAAATGACCGGCGAGAAATTCGTGACGATCAGCACCAACGGCGGCCAAAAGCGGTACTATCTGACGGGCGATCTTGCCGTTCTGCATGCGGACGGCATGGTGGCCTTCAAGGGACGCCGCGACCGGCAGGTCAAGATCAACGGCAAGCGCATCGAACTCGATGAAATCGAAGCGACGCTGAGACGCGATCCGCGCCTTGCCGACGGTATCGTCCTCTGCCACGTCCAAAGCCCGACACTGAAGCGCATTGTCGCCTACCTGTGCCCTCGTCAGGGGAGCGCAGGTCCCGATTTCGTGCCGAGCGTCATGGCGGGGCTGCGGGCAGCACTTCCAGCCTACATGATCCCGAGTGCCGCAGTGGTCGTCGATGCATTCCCGCTGACGCCGGCCGGCAAGGTCGACCGCTCGAAGCTTCAGCCGCCGCCGATGGAGCAGATCGAGATCGCACCGGACGCTGTCGCCAAGAGCCAGACGGAGACACTTCTGACAAGGCTTTGGCAGGATGCGCTGGGCACGGCCAAGATCGATCTCGACAGAAACTTCTTCGACCTCGGCGGAACCTCGCTTCAGCTCATGGAAATCCATGCGGGCCTTGAGTCCGAGCTCGAACGCTCCGTCGACGTCGTTGCCTTGTTCAAGCACCCGACCATCCGCGAACTGGCGCGCTACGTCGACGGCAAGGCTTCGGGTTCGCCGCGGGCGATCGCCGCCGCCCAGCGTGCCGCTCTCCAGAGAAAGACCATGTCCCAATTCCGCAGGAGTTCTTCATGACGAAAGATTTCGACACCGGTCATGCCAATGGCGATGAGAGTGATTTCGATAGCAATCAGGATTGGGACAATCAGGATTCGGGCGGTATCGCAATCATCGGCATGTCCGGTCGCTTCCCGGGAGCGCCTTCGGTAGAGGCGCTTTGGCAAATGATTTGCGAGGGGCGCAATGCCTTCTCGCAATTCTCGCCGGAAGAACTCGAAGATGCCTTTACCGATGAGGAGCGCGCGCAGCCGAATTTTGTTCCGGCCCGCCCGCATCTTCGCGATGTCGAGATGTTCGATGCCGATTTCTTCGGCATGTATCCGCGCGAGGCGGCGCTGACCGATCCGCAGCATAGGGTCTTCCTCGAAATCTGCTGGGAAGCGCTCGAAAATGGCGGCTATGATCCGCAGCGCTACCCGGGAATGATCGGCGTCTTCGCCGGCTCCTCGATGCCGACTTATCTCATCAACAACGTTCTCGGCGATCGCGCCAAGGCGGAGGAATTCACCTCCAACTATCAGATCGGCTGTTTCCAACAGCTTGTCGGCGCGCTCAACGACACGCTTGCCACACGAATCGCCTATAAATTCAATCTGCGTGGTCCCGCCTTCACAGTACAATCGGCCTGCTCGACCTCGCTGCTCGCCGTATCACAGGCCTGCCAGAACCTCCTCACCTATAGCTGCGATATGGCGCTTGCCGGCGGTGTCTCGATCACCATTCCGCAAAGGCGCGGCTACATCTATCAGGAAGGCGGCATGGCCTCGCCGGATGGCACCTGCCGTCCCTTCGACGCGAACGCCGCCGGGACGGTCTTCGCCAGCGGCGCCGGCGTCGTCCTTCTGAAGCGCCAGGAGGATGCAATCCGGGATGGCGACCATATCTATGCGGTCATCCGCGGCTACGGCGTCAACAATGATGGTTCCGACAAGATCGGCTTCGTCGCTCCCAGCGTCGAGGGCCAGGCAGAAGCGATTTCGGCAGCCTTTGCGAATGCCGCCGTCTCGCCCGCGACAATCGGCTATGTCGAATGCCACGGCACCGCGACGCCGCTCGGCGATCCCATCGAATTCAGCGGCCTCAAGGGTGCTTTCTCGGAAGATCCGCCGGGGCCGGCAAGTTGTGCCCTGGGATCAGTGAAAGGCAATATCGGTCATACCGACGCCGCCGCCGGCGTTACCGGCCTCATCAAGACGGCACTGGCATTGGGCAGGGCGAAGATCCCGCCGATGCCCAACTACGAAAAGCCGAACCCACGCATCGATCTTGATCGCAGCCCCTTTTACATTCCGACCGAAATGATCGACTGGCCTGAAACGGACGGGCCGCGCCGCGCCGGTGTCAGTGCATTCGGCGTCGGCGGTACGAACATTCACGTTATCGTCGAGGAAGCGCCGGTGCGTCGCGCCGAGCCCGCGGATGAGCAGGATGAGCCATATCTTCTGCCTCTTTCGGCATCCAATCCTGCCGCCCTGTCAGCGATGCGGACCAATCTCGCCGACCATCTTGCCAACAATCCTGGGCTGCCTTTGGCGCAATTGGCGCACACGCTGCAGGCCGGCCGGCGTGAGTTCAATCATCGCCTTGCCATCGCCGCCAGCACCGTGGAGGAAGTGATCGATCGCCTTGGGGCGGAGCGCTACCAGTCGCTCGTTGCTGCGGATCAACCCCCGGTCGCCTTCATGTTTCCGGGGCAGGGCGCTCAATACCCCGGCATGGGCGCCGGTCTCTACAACTCGGAGCCGGAATTCGCCCGCTGGATCGATCGTGGCGCCGAGATCCTGAAGATGACGCTCGGCGTCGATCTGCGCGATTACATCTGCCACACCGGCCCGGTCACGCAGTCAATGGCCGACGAGCAGCGCGAAACGCGCATCGCCCAGCCCTGCCTCTATCTCGTCGAATATGCGCTGGCGCGGCTATGGTTGAGCCGCGGCGTCAAGCCCTATGCGATGATCGGCCATAGCGTCGGCGAATTCGTCGCCGCAACGCTTGCCAATGTCATCTCCTTCGAAGACGGCTTACGGCTGGTCGCCAATCGCGGGCGGCTGATGCAGAACCAGCCGCACGGTGCAATGGTGTCCGTTCGCGCCGATGCCGAAACCGTCGCGATGCATCTGCGCGGCAAGGTCGAAATCGCCGCGATCAATGCGCCGAAACTCTCCGTTATCTCCGGGCCATTCGAGGATATCGATACGGTCTGCACCATTCTCGAATCCGCCGGCATCGCCTTCAGCCGGCTGCATACCTCGCATGCCTTCCATTCAGCGATGATGGATGACGCCGTCATTGCCCTGCGTGAAGAGACGGCGAAGACTACCTACGGCACGGCCACCGTGCCGTATATTTCCTGCGTCACCGGCGACTGGCAGACCGGTGAACGTGGAACTTCGCCGGACTATTGGGCGAGCCATTGCCGCGATGCGGTTCATTTCGCCGATGGTCTGATGACGCTCTGCCGTGGCCGGAAACCGGTGCTTCTGGAAGTCGGTCCCGGTCGAACGCTCTCAGTCTTTGCCGCACAGACGATTGCCCGCGACGCCCTTGCCGCCGTCGTGCAGTCCTTGCCCGAGCATGATCGTGCCTTTGCCGCTTCCGAGACCCTGGCGGAAGCACATGGCAAACTCTGGATGGCCGGCTACCCGCTGGAATGGCCGGCTCTGCCTGCCAGCGCCCAGCATCGCCTCGCTCTGCCGACCTATCCGTTCCAGCGCCAGCGCCACTGGATCGACGCGCCGCAATCCTCCCGCCGTGCGTCGAGCCAACCGGCTCTGCCCACTGAAATTCCTGAGCCCGCTGCCTCTTTCGCAGCCGATGTCAACCTTGTCGATGAGAACAACGCCATGAACGTCGTAACACCACTTTCCCTTTCCGATCGCGTCCTCACACTTGAAACATCCCTGTTGACCTTGCTCAGCGAAATGTCAGGGGAGACGTTGGGGGTTACCGAGCGGGCCGTGACTTTCCTCGAACTCGGTTTCGACTCGCTGTTCGTAGGCCAGTTCGCGCAGCGCATCGAGAAGGAATACAAGGTCAAACTCTCCTTCCGCGAGCTGCTCAGCAACATTCCCTCCGTCGCCGATCTGGCTCTGCATCTTGACCAGCAGATGCCGCCGGATGCAGTGAAGCCAGCCGCTGCACCGCCGGTGGCGCCGGTTGTCGCTTCTGCCGCGCCCGTTGCCACGGCACCGTCCCCGGTCGCAATTCCGATGGCGCTTCCAGTCGCCCCGATGCCGATGGTATCAGGCGCTTCGCCCGATTTGGCTGCCGTGCTGCAATCGCAGATCCAGTTGGCGCAGTCCTTGTTTGCCCAGCAGTTGCTGATCCTGCAGGGCGGCACGGCGCTTGTCCCGCCCGCTGCTGCAATAGCGGCCGCCCCGCAATCGGTACCGGCGGTCGTGGCCACTCCCGCGCCTGTCATTGCAGCAGCCGCCAAGCCGGCGACGGAGGCAGCGGAAACCGAATTCGGCACGGAACGCATCAAGCTCTATCGCCCCGGCGCAAAGAGCCTCGCGCCGGAAATATCCAACGCGAAACGCGCCTTCATCGCCGACCTGACTGCCGCGTATGAAGCGAAAAATGCCAAGTCCAAGGCCTTCACCAAGGACAATCGCCATTGGCTCGCAGACCCGCGCACGGCCTCCGGCTTCCGCGCCGACTGGAAGGAAATGGTCTTCCCGATCGTCTGCGATCATTCCAAAGGCGCACACATCTGGGATGTCGACGGCAACAAATACGTCGATCTGGTCAATGGCTTCGGGCAGACTGCATTCGGTCACGCCCCGGATTTCGTCATCGAGGCGATCAAGGCGCAGGCCGATATCGGCTTCGCCATCGGCCCGCAGACGCCGCTTGCCGGCGATGTCGCGGGCATGATCGCCGAGGTGACCGGCCATGAGCGGGTTACCTTCTGCAACACCGGCTCGGAAGCCGTCATGGCCGCCATGCGTCTTGCCCGCGCAGTTACCGGCCGTGACCGCATCGTGGTCTTCGCCAATGACTATCACGGCCAGTTCGACGAAGTACTGGTCAAAGGCCGCAACCGAGCTGACAGGCCGATCGCCTTGCCGATCGCGTCCGGCATTCCGATGGCGTCGGTATCCAACATGACGGTGCTGCGCTACGGCGCACCGGAAAGCCTCGACTTCATCCGCAACAATGCCGATGAGATTGCGGCCGTTATCATTGAACCTATCCAGAGCCGCCATCCCGAATTGCAGCCGATCGAATTTGTTCGTGAACTGCGTGATGTCGCCACCAAGTCTGAATTTGCCCTGGTCTTCGATGAAGTCGTCACCGGTTTCCGCGTCGATCCCGGCGGCATGCAGGCGATTTGGGGCATCAAGGGCGATATGGCGACTTATGGCAAAGTTGTCGGCGGCGGCATGCCGATCGGAGTTCTGGTTGGAAGCGCGCGTTTCATGGATGCTCTCGACGGCGGCCATTGGAATTATGGCGATGACTCCGTTCCCATGACCGCCCCGACTTTTTTTGCCGGCACATTCGTGCGCCACCCGCTGGTGCTCGCCGCGGCAAATGCCGTCCTGCATCACATTAAGGGCGAGGGTGCGGAACTTTATGGACGAGTCGCCGAACGAACCCAGGCGCTGGTCGCCGAGATGAAGGCGGAGCTTGCTAAACGGGGCATCGCCGATGTCGTTCACGGCTATAAGAGCTGGTTCGCCGCCGACTTCAGCAGCCAGGATTCGCTGGGGTCGTTGTTCTACGCTCAGATGCGCCTGAACGGCGTCCACATCCAGGAAGGCTATCCATGCTTCCTGACAACGGCCCATAGCGAAGAGAATTTCCAGACGATTGCCAAGGCCTTCCGCGACAGTCTAGATGCCCTGCAGTCGGTAGGCATTCTCGCGCCTGCCGAAGATAGGTCAATCCCAGCCGTCGAAACGAAGGTGCCCGTCGTAGCGCGCGCTCCGCGGCCTCAATCCGCACCGCTGACCGAGGCGCAGACGGAAATCTGGCTGGCGGCGCAGGCCGGCGACGAGGCCTCGTGCTCTTTCAATGAGTCCTTTTCATTGAAGCTCGAAGGCGCTTTCGACGAGAAAGCGTTCCGCAAAGCCGTCGACACGGTCGTTGACCGCCACGACGCCTTCCACATCCGTTTTGACCGTGGCGGCCAGTTCTTCCACTTCATTCCGGATTTCAAGCTCGACCTGCCGCTAATCGACGGCGCCAGCGAAGCAGATCTGCGGCAGATCGTCGAAGACGAGGCGCTGACACCCTTCGACCTGGTAAACGGTCCTCTGGCTCGGGCCAGCATCGTGAAGCTTAGTGACGACAAGCATGTTTTCGTCTTCACCGGTCACCACATTGTCTGCGACGGCTGGTCGATCAACGTCTTCGTGGACGAGTTGTCGACCGCCTATGCCGCCTATCAACAGGGCGACACGCCGAGCTTCGAACCGGCTCTGTCCTTCGCCACCTATTCGACCGACTTCGCGCCGAAGCCGGAGAAATCAGGTGCAACGGAACAATTCTGGCTCGATCAATTCAAGACGGTTCCCGATCTGCCGGAAGTGCCGCTTGACCGGCCGCGCCCGGAATATCGCAGCTTTGCCGGGGGAACCTGCACCGGCTTCATCGGCGAAGAGGTCTACAAGACGCTGAAGAAGGCAGGGGCAAAATCGGGTGCGACGCTGTTCTCCACCCTACTTGCCACCCTGCAGGTGACAATCTCCAGGCTTTCCGGCCAGGATGACATCGTCATCGCCATCCCGTCGGCCGGGCAGAGCCTGATCGGCGACCAGATTCTTGTCGGCCACTGCGTCAATCTGCTGCCGCTGCGCCAGACCGTGACGCAGGCGGAATCCTTCGTGACGCACCTGAAGGCAACGCAGCAGTTGGTGTTCCAGGCGTTCGAGCATCAGGACTACACCTACGGCACGCTGGTGCGCAAACTCGGCATCAAGCGCGACTCACGGCGCCTGCCACTCACCGAGATTCAGTTCAATCTCGAGCGGATGGCCGGTGGCTCCGCCTTCGGCAACCTCAAGCCCACGATCGAGCCGAATGCGAAGGCCTTCTCCAACTTCGATATGTTCTTCAACATGATCGAGGCAACGGATCATATTCGCATCGACGTCGACTACAATGCCGACGTCTTCGACCGCGCTACCATCGAGCGCTGGATCGGCCATTTCGCGACGCTGGCTGCAACACTGGCGAAGGATATGGATCACAAGGTCTCCGACCTGTCGCTGCTGACAGCGGACGAGAAATCCTGGCTGATCGACAGCCTGAATCACACGGCGATGGACTATAATCATGACGAGTTTGCCTTCTCGCTCTTCGCCCGCAAGGCAGCCGAAAACCCGAATGCTGTCGCCGCCGAACATGACGGCCACACCATCACCTACGGTGAACTTGAAACCCGCTCCAACCAGCTCGCCCTCTATCTGCAGATGGCGATCCCCGAACCCGGCGAGCGCATCGCGCTTCTCGTCGAGCGCTCGCTGGAAATGATCGTTGCTCTCATGGCCATCATGAAGTCCGGGCACACCTATGTGCCGATGGACCCGGCCCATCCTGAGCCGCGGTTGCGTCAAACGCTGGATGTCGCTCGCGTTGGCGGCGTGATCTGCGACAGCGACGAAATGGCAAGGCTTGCAGCCTCGGGCACGCCCGTCATCCGTATCGACAAGGACGCCAAGGCGATCGGCTCGATGACGGGGGCTACCCTGAAGAGCCTGCCGACCGACACCACCGCTCCGGCCTACATCATCTTTACCTCGGGCTCGACCGGTATGCCGAAAGGCGTCGAAGTGTCCCATCGGGCGCTGACGAACTTCCTCCTCTCCATGGCGAAGGAGCCGGGATTCACCGCCAGCGACACGCTGATTGCCGTGACGACCATCTCCTTCGATATTGCCGGGCTGGAAATATACCTGCCACTGATATCGGGCGGAAAGGTCGTCATCGCCAGCCGCACGCAGGTACAGGACGGTTTCGCGCTGGTGAAATTGGTCAACGAGCACAATGCCACGGTGCTGCAGGCAACTCCGACGCTCTGGCAGATGTTGACGGAGGCTGGCCTCAAGGAACGGCCGAACCTGAAAATGCTTTGCGGCGGCGAACCGTTGCCGAAGGAGCTGGCGAAATCGCTGCTGACAATCGGGGGTGAACTCTGGAACATGTATGGCCCGACCGAGACGACGATCTGGTCTTCGTTGCAGCGGATCACCGATGCGGATCAGCCGATCACCATCGGCCACCCGATCGCCAATACCCAGCTCTATATCCTCGACCAGAACAACCGCATCGCGCCGATCGGCGTGACCGGCGAACTGCATATCGGCGGCGACGGCCTGGCGAACGGTTATTTCGACCGGCTTGACCTGACCGAGAAAGCCTTCGTGCCGTTCTGCTTCGCTACCGGCAGGCCGAAGCGGCTCTACAAGACGGGCGATGTCGGCCGGCGTCTGGCCGACGGTTCGCTGCAACTGCTCGGCCGGCGCGACCAGCAGATCAAGCTTCGCGGTTTCCGCATCGAACTCGGTGACATCGAAGCCGTCGTTTCCAAAGCCGAAGGCATTCGCCAATGCGCCGTCGTTGCGGCGGAAAACCAGAAGGGTGACCGCTCTCTGGTCTGCTATGTCATACCCACCGTCAGCGGCACCGAACTTTCGCCAGCCAATCTCGCGGCGTATGCCAAGGCCAATCTGCCTGGCCATATGGTGCCGAGCTTCTGGGTAACAGAAAGCGAGCTGCCGCAGACCGCCAACGGCAAGCTCGACCGCAAGACCCTGCAGTTGCGCGGCGTGCCGCAGCGCGAGGCTGTAACCGTCAAGGTCGAACCCAAGACGGAGACGGAGCGGCGGTTGCTGACGATCTGGCAGGAGGTGTTGAACCTCGGCGAGATCAGCGTTGACGACAATCTCTACGCGCTGGGTGCCGACTCGCTGACCATCTTCCGCATCGCCGCCCGCATGCTTGATACCGGCCTGCCGCTGGAGGCGAAGCATCTGCTGCGTCATCCGTCGGTGGCCGAGCTGGCGGCCTTCGCCGACAGCCAAGGCGAGATCAAGGCTGATCCGGCTCAATACCACGTTCCATCATTGAGAGATTTCCGTAACGGCGCACGCCGCGGATTGGAGAGGGCAATATGAGTACTGTTGAAAACAGCCCCGTAGGCCACGTTGCCGATCTGGAGATCATCGGCGAGTTTCCCTGCACGCAGACGCAATTGCGCTGCTGGATTCTCGACCAGTTGCTCCCCGGCAATCCAGCCCTCAATGTTGCGGTTCGCTGGGAAATTCGCGGTGCATTCAAAGCCGCCACCATCGAGCAGGCCTTTCGCAAGGTGATCCAGCGTCACGAGATCCTGCGGACGCGGTTCATCGAAAGGGAGGGCCGCCCCTATCAGCAGGCGGTCGACAGGATCGATTTCAAAATGTCGGTGATCGACCTGCGCAGCATGGCGGCCGATCAGCGTCAGGCAAGAATTATGTCGATCGGCGAGGAGACGGCGCAGGCTCCTTTCGACCTTAGCAAGCCCGGGCTCTTTCGCGTCTCCTTGCTGATGGCCGAAAATGACCGCGGGGTTCTCCTCATCACCGCCCATCAGAGCTGCTTCGACGGTTGGTCGATCCGCGTGCTCGGACGCGAAGTCGGAGAAATCGCCGCCGCAATCGATGCTGGCCGGCAGCCGGTGCTGCCGGAATTGCCCCTGCAATATGGCGACTATGCCCTTTGGCAGCAGGAATATCTGCAGAGCTACGGTTTCGAGACGGAAAAGACCTTCTGGAAGGAAAAACTCACCGGTGCGCCTTACTTCGAAGTCACACCGGATCATCCCCGCGGCCGCGTGAAGACCAATCACGGCAATATTCTCTCCATCGCGCAGCCTCTCGCCTTCAGCGAGCGCATGGACGCCGCTGCGCGCGCTCACCGCGTTTCGCAATATAGCTATGGCGCTGCCATCATCAGCGCCATGCTGCATCGGCTGACGAACGCTCAGACCGTGATGTTCGGTTCGCAGGTCGCAGGCCGCGAACATTCCGATCTCGAAGACCTAATCGGCGTCTTCATCAACAACCTCGTACTACGCTTCAATTTCTCTTCCGACATCTCGTTCGCGCAGCATATCCATTCGGTCAGCGAGACGGTGGAGGGGGCGCTGAACCACCAGCGCATGCCGTTCAACAAGCTTGTGGAGCTGATCAACCCGGTCCGCGATCCCTCGCGCAATCCGCTGATCTCCGTGAACTTCAATCTGCAAAAGGCATTTTTGGAGGATCACCGCTATGGCGGCTTCGAGCTGATCAGCTCACCCTCGCAATCGCCAGGCGTCATTTACGATCTGAGTTTCATCATGATCGGGCGGCCGACGGGCTGGCGCATGTCGATCGAATATAACGCCGATCTCTTCGACGCACGCACGATCGAAAGCCTATTGCAGCTATGGCAGAAGGCCTACGAGATCGCCCTCGACCATCCCGAGGCGTTATTGTCTTCGCTGACCGTGCCCGAACGGCAGGCGATCGCTGCCGCCAAGGACGCGGCGGCCGAACTTTCCGCAAGCCATGCTTTGACCGATACGCCGGTGGCGAAGAAGACGGCGGCGCTCGCGGCCCTCTGGCAGGACATTCTCCAGGTTCCGCAGGTACGGCCGCAGGATGATTTCTTCGCGCTTGGCGGTCATTCCCTGCTGGCGCTGCGGCTGCTATCGGCAGTGCGGGATAAATTCAACGTCAAACCGACGCTCGAACTTTTGTTCAAGGAGCCGACGCTCGAAGGTTTTGCCGCTGCAATCTTCGATGCGCCGAAGACGCAGGAGCCCGCCACCGGGATCGTCAACCCTTGGGAGTTGCTCACCTGCAAACACGGCACAGGTCCGGCCTCGCTTTATACGCTGAACCACCCCTTGCTATTTTACCGCCTGGCAAACGCATTGCCGGATACGATATCGGTTCATAATATCAACATGTTCAATCCCGATCTCAGAAAGGGTCTGGCTGATCTGCGTCTCGAAGACATCGCTCGCTATGCGGTCGACGCCATGCAGATCGACGTCAACGCCGGACCTATCGCCCTCGCCGGGCTCTGCGTCAACGGCACGCTGGCCATGGAGGTGACCAGACAGTTGCGGGAGAAGGGGGCTGATGTCAGCTTCACCGCCATTATTGACACATGGGCGCCCGGATACTTCGCCTCGTTGCCGAAAAAGGAGCAAAAGCGCTGGAACAGGGAGCGGCGCGTCAAACGCCTTGCTTATTTCACCAAGAAGGTATTGTCGGGCAGGATGCCGTTGATCGTCTACCTCAAGGAGTTCAACTTCTCGCTGGCACTTCTGAAAATGTTCGGCGTCAAAGCTGGGCAATATTCACCTGACGAAGAGGCCAATGCGGCGGTGACGGATCTGCTGGTGGCGGCTGCGCGCAGCTACAAGCCGGTGCAGAACAAGGATCCTTCTGTGATACTGCTGCGCAGCCAGGCCAATCATCCCCGCGCTCGCAAACTGCTGTTCGGCTGGGGCGACGCGGTGGCGGCAGATACGACTGTTGTCGACATTAAAGGCTGGCATGAGGACTCGGTGGCCGAACTGGCATCGGTCGTCTCCAAGAAGTTCGGCGGCGCTTAAGGCGCCGCTTCGAAAACTATCCGGCGAAACCGCATAGGAAACGCGATCATGGATATGACCAGACCTTTGAGGATCGGTATTCTTGCCGGGCATGAGGACCGATTCGAAAATTGGGAGCTGATGGTCCTCGACCGGATTGTCGCCGATCCGCATTTCGAACTCGTCACGCTGATCATCCACCCGCGTGCGTTCGGCAACCGGAAGACATCGCCTTTGTTTGCTTTGGGAGCGCGTTTGGAAGGCAAACTTCTGGCCCGGCAGCCTGCCTATACTCCGAAGCATTTCGATGTCGGCCGGCAGCGGCTCGATTATCTCGAAGCCATTGGCGGCCGCAACACCACCAATGGCACCGTCGCACCCGCATCGTTCAAGCGTCTCGATCTCGATCTGGTCATACGCACCACGCCGGAAGGTTTGCCCGACGATGCGATACAGGCGCTTCCCTTCGGAGAATGGGCCTTCAACTTCTCCGACCAGCGATCGGAACATACCGATTGGTTCAGCTACGGCAGCATCATCGCCAATGCGCCGACGACGGAGCTGATGCTTTATGCCAAGCGTGGCGGCGAAATGCCCGTCGCCGAAATTGCCACCTCATCATTCAACATCAAGTTCAGCGCGGCCCGCAATGCCGCCTTTGTGCGAGAGCGGGGCGTGACGCTTCTGATGCGCGAGCTCGCGCGTCTGGCAGATACCCGCAGGCTTGATGCTCCCCCGATGGCGCGCCTCGGGGCGACATCGGCCCCATCGTCCGGCGATCTCATCCGCTATGCGGGAGCTTTATCAGGTTATCTCTCAGCAAAGTCGCTCAAAGCATTGAAAACAAAACTGCGTTTTGGATCGTCAATCTGGACGCTTTACACCGGTCGCGGCCGGATCGATGATTTCGATCCCAAGCAGGCGATCGAAATTCCCCCGACCAACGGCGATATCAAGGCCGACCCATTCCTCTTCCAGCACGATGGCGAATGCTACCTGTTTTATGAAGCCTATGCCGATGGCGACCGAAAGGCGCATATCGCCGTCGGCCGCTTCAACGGCGACACGGTGGAGCGGATCGGCGTGGCACTGGACCGCCCGCACCATCTTTCCTATCCGTTCGTCTTTCGCGAAGGCGACGACATCTTCATGATGCCGGAGACGCATCAGTCGGGGCGGCTCGAGATCTGGCGCTGCACCGAATTTCCGCTCAAATGGGAGCTTTATTCGACCGCCCTCGAGGGCCAGTCGGCCGCCGACAGCATTCTGATGCGTCACGACGGCAAATGGTGGCTCTTCACCAATCTCTCGGATCATCACGCTTACGAGGATCACTGCAGCGAACTCTATATCTTCGAGGTCGACGGTCCCGAGCTGAAGCGCGTCGTGCCACACAAGCGCAATCCTGTCGTCATCGGCAGCACCGTGGCCCGCAATGCCGGCCGCATCTTCGAGCGCGACGGCAAGATTTACAGGCCATCCCAGCACAATGCCTACGGAATCTATGGCTACGGGCTGAACATCATGGAAATCGAGCAACTCACGCTCGATGACTATAGGGAGCGCTGCATCCGCACGATCACACCGGACTTCAAGACCGGACTTCTCGGCTGCCATCATTTCGATGCCGCCGGTGGACGCTATATTATGGATGCGAGATTGAGCATCTAAAGCATGTCGCGCAAAAATGCGCAGCGGTTTTGCGATAACGACACGCGCAAAATCAACAAGCTAAAGGGCTTGGCGCGAATCCCGGAGATCGCAATGCGCTTTGGGCGTCTCATCCTCATTGCTGCGATAGCGCAGGCTGACCGGGCGGCCCTTTGTCAAAGCGAGGACGGCGCCGGCGAACGTCACCGGCGTTTCGACCTCAAGAATCCGCCAGTTGAAAGGCGCCTCTGGATCGCCGTCCAGTCGCTCCAGTCTTGGTTCGTTTGCCCAATCGAAGGTCACGTCGAAACTGTCGAGCGCCAGCGAGAGCCCCTCGCCATGCGCCTTGACGAAGGCCTCCTTGCGCGTCCAGCAGCGATAGAAACCCTCAAGATAGGCCTCCGGCGGCAGGGCCCGCAGGGTCAGACACTCCTTATGGGAAAAGAAGCGCCCGGCGATATCCTCCTTGAGAAAGCGGATTTCCTCGATATCGATGCCGAGTTCATAGTGGTCTGAGATGGCGAGCGCCGCGAGATCGGCGCTGTGGCTGAGATTGAAGTGGAATGGGGTGCCGCCAGAGAGGGCTACGGCGGGCTTGCCGTAGTCGTTATAGGCGAAGCGCACATTCTGTGGCGGCAGGCCCAGATACTGCCCCAGGATCGACCGCAACCGTCCTCTTCCGACGATGAACCTTTGTCCGTCACGCTCGCGCACGAAGCGCTGAGCTCGTGCCAGCTCCTCGGCGGATAGCAGTGCCGCGAATTCCTCAACAGAAGACGGCGGCGCATCGAGGCTCCAGGTCCAGACGTCGATGAGGTCAGGGCCGATGACTTCGAAATTAGGTCGTTGCATAGGACAGCTTGCCGCTGGCGGTCGGCCCTTGGCGAACCATACGCCGTGCCAGATAGGCCATCAGCGCTGCCGGATAGTTCTCGCCGAGACTGATGCGGCAGGTGCGCTTTAGGATATCCAACGTTTGTGAGCACATATCAGGCGTATACTCGATCTTCCGATCGGTCCAATTGTAGGGGTTCATCGCCGGGTGCCCGCTGCGCTGCTGCAGCACCGGCTGCCAATTGGTGTAGACATGGCGGCTGGAATCAAAGAGCCGGTAGACGCCGCGCTTGTTCTCCTCGGCAAACTGCCTGGCGTCATCAGGCGTTTCGAAGATGACATGCAGGCCAGCGGCATTGGCGACATCATTGTGCGGACCGATGCGCATCCTGTTGCTCTTCGACAGGATCCCGGTCATCAGGTCGTAGCGCTTGCGCATGCGCTCAATCATCGGATCGAGCCGCTTGAGCTGTACGTTCAGCATGGCACCCTGGATCTGGCTCGCCTTGAAATTCACGCCGAGCATCGGCGGCTCGTTGGCATTGTCTAGATGACCGCGAAACAGCGAGCCGATGTCGTGATACATGCGCGCCCGGGCGAAAAGCTGCGGATCATTGGTGACGACGGCACCGCCTTCGCCGATATTCATGTTCTTGAATTGGTTGAAGCTATAGGCGCCGAGATCGCCGATCGTGCCCGTCCGCTTGTCCTTGTAGCTCAGGCCGACGGCCTGGCAGGCATCCTCGATGACGATGAGACCGTGCTCGCGGGCGATCTGCATGATGCTGTCCATGTCGCAGACCATGTTCGACATGTGCACAGGGATGATTGCCTTCGTCTGAGGGGTGATTTTGCGGACGATATCGGCAGGGTCCATCGTCAGTGTCTGGTCGATGTCGACCAGCACCGGCACGGCGCCGGCGGCCAAGGGCGCGGCGGCGGTTGCGATCCAGGTATAGGCCGGCACCAGCACTTCGTCGCCGGGGCCGATGCCGGCGGCGACCAGCGCCGAAATCAGTGCCCCGGTACCGCTGCTCATCGTCAGCGCGTGCTGAACGCCGAATTTGGCGCAGAAGTCGGCCTCGAACCGCAGGAGGGGACCGCCGGTATCATCGCCGTAGCGCGCCAATTTTCCCGAGGCAAACACCGGCGCAAGCGCCATCCATTCCCGCAATCCGACCTTGGCCATATCTTTCGCTCCCGATAAAATCAGCGGCTCTCGTCTTTGAGCCTAGCGCCCGTTCACCGCATTTTCAGCATGGCTTTCCGGCCAGAAAGGCCGCACGCGCAGCGAAGCGACCTATCCAAAATCGGTAGTTGATATGCTCGTCTATGCCGATTGGACGATTGTCCGCGAAGCAGCGATTCCGATAGAAAAACAAAGAATTGTGGGTGAATGTTATCATGGCGATTCGCGACCTCAGATCGGCCCCCGACGACATGATGTTGCATGCCGATACAGCCATCGTTGACGGCGGCCTCGACTAAAAAGACCGCGCGAAAACTCGCTGCTTGCCTTTCCCTGTTAGTCGAGGCGGAAATAGAAACCGGCGCTTTCGCTTCGTCCCAATTCCGGATGAGTGTCGATGAGGTGAGACAGGGATGGGATCGCCCAGCGGTCGACCTGCCTATAACCGAGCTGCGTCACATCGCTCAGGAAAGTGGCTTCATCCCGCATTTGATAGGGCACATAGGCGCCGCTTATCCGTTCCAGCGTCACAACCATGCCCCTCTTGTGAAGAGCGACCTTGTTGAGGATCAGATGCCGAGGCAAAGCGGGCAGGCGCTGCAACAGTCTGGAGAGCGGCACGTCCAGATATTGCATCAGACCGGACCCGAGGAAAAGCGGTATGCCGCCCGCGTCCTCGATCCGGTCGACGAAGCTGAGGCCGGCCAGGCCGTCGCGCTCCGCCAGACGCCGCCCGACTCGGATGATGGAGGGAAGGTCGTAAACGACCCAGCGGAAGGATTCATCGATCGGGAGCAACGGACGGAAAGCTCTGTATTTCGTCCCCATATGGCCGCCGGCATCGATCACGCCATCTACCTCCTGCATCAGGTTGCGCATCCAAAACATCACCGGATAGTCCCACGGTAAGACTTGGCACATGAGGGAGAAGCCGGCATTGGCGATTTCCTCATGGTCGTAACCGGCCATTGGCATGGCCTTGGCGGCGGCAAAGGCAGCCTCATAGGAGCTATAGGCTCCGGTAAATCGCCGCGGAAAGGGCGATAGGTAGCGCAGGCGTCCGCCGGCGGCGCGCAGCGGTGATAAAGACCGGCCAAGGCTTCGAACCGTCCCGCCAAGGAATGAGCGCGTGTTCTCTGACAAGGATGCAGTCGCCATTATTGTTTCCTCAACTGGCCCAAACGGCCTATCTCAGTTGAAAAATCACGCCTATCGCCGGCCGACTGCAAAGATCGGGATCGGGATGCCGATCACCTTTTGAAGGACCGCAAGAGTGAGAACGTAGGTCGCTCCGCCGGAGACGACTTGTATCGCCAGCGTCACCAGATGCCGCAGCGCGGACGCTTCGGCGAGATAACCGAGCGAATAGACCGTCGCTGCCATAGCTGCGATGGCGACGGCGACGTAGGCGCAGTCGCTGATCACTCGCTTCCATGCAAGGCCCCCATAGTTGCGTTGCAGATGCATCGATATCGCAAAAGAAATCAGCGACGCCAGGCATTGGCCCAAAGCCGCCGCCTCGACGCCGAAGGGGGCGAGGAGGACGATCAGGCCGACCGAGATGGCGCCGTTGAGCAGGAGTGCTGCAGGCATATGCCTGATATTGCCGGACAGCGACAGCAACGGCTCGGTGACGTAGCCGGGCGTCAGCAGCACCTGCTTGGCCGACAGGATCGTGACGAGAATCGCCGCCGGCGCCCATTTGTTTCCGAGCACCACGTCGATCAAGCCGGATGAGATCAGCGACAGGCCGAGATAGATCGGCGCCGAGATCGCCATCAGCAGGGTCATGAAGGTGGTTGCGGAGGCGCCGACATCGCGGGTCGTTTTGCCGTTGGCATCGATCTTGACGGTCGCCCGGCGGAACAACGTCCAGGCAAGCATGCGCGCCGGCTCGCCGATGAGTTCGGAGAAGGCGGCGATGATCCGCTCGGCGACGCGGTAATAACCGGCTTCGGCGAGGCCGAGAAAGCTGCCGATCGCAAGCGTGCCGGAATAGGAACGCAGGAAGATGATCAGCCGGTTTGCCAGGATATGACGAGAAAATTCGAGGATTTCACGCGCGAACGGCAGGGTCAGGCGTAGTTTTGGATACCAGCGTGCGACGACGGCGGAAGCGAATACGCCGACGAGCAGTGTTGCAAGCCGTCCCGCCACGAGCGAGAAGATGTTCCAGCCGATCCACAAGCCGAGCATGGTGACGGCAAGCCCGGTCAGTTCGGATGCGACACGGATAGCCGCCTGTTTGCGCAACTGCCCCCTTGCGACCAGCAGTCCGTCATAGACGACCGAAAGCGACGAGGGCAGGAACCAGCAACTGAAGAGGCAAAGCAGTATGCCTTCCCAGGGCTGATGAAAGACAAACCAGACGACCGCGGCAATCGAGAAACCGACGATCGTTATCAGGATCCCGGAGATGATCGAGATCGTGCCGACCTGGTCGAGTTCGTCCTCAGTGCACTCCGTTTTCATGATGAACTCGCCCCATCCGCCCTCGGCAACGACGACGAGCAGGATCACGATAGCGGAACTATAGGCGTAGAGGCCGAATTCCGCCGATTCCAGCACGCGCGCCGCGACGAGGAAAACGACGAGCTGCACGACCTGGGAGACGATTTTCGAACCCAAGGTCGAAGCACCGTCGCCGATAACGGACGGCAAGCGCAGGCGGAGCCATCGCGGCAAGCCGAATCGACCCGTAGGTGAGGGGGGGTGGGGCAATCCGTCCATCAGCACACCGCCTGAGTCGGACGAAAGGACGGCGGGATCCCCTCGTTTTTCCACAGCCAATCCGTTGCAACCCCACAATATTGAGTGGGATTCTTTAAGAAAAACCAGATTTTCTTAAGAGGACTCATGTATTGTTCCCATTCGGAACACAATCTTGCGCCAAGGGGGACACTCCAAAAACCAAGCAAATTGGCGCTGAACGGCCTGACGTTACGTAAGTTGCGGCCTGGGCCTGTAAGGATGTTTTTGGTTGGTATTCGCCCAACAGAGGGTTTTTCGTAAACTGTCATGAGACAACATGCAGAACAGGTTATGAAGGACGTCGATCCCGATCGCACCACAGCCGGGCGGCGGCGCTTTCCGCGCCGGAAATTCGTGCTTCGCTGGTTGCTGATATTGTTTTGTCTCGCTGTCTGGGCTGCGGTCGCCATCTTCTTCATTTGGTGAGCCGTTCCTTTTCATTGCGGGCAAGCAGCACGACGCCGACGGTCTTCCAGAGAATGTTGGCGTCCGTCCAGAACGAGCATGTGTGGTAGTAATCGACATCGAACTGTACCCGTTCCTCATAGGAGGTGTCGGCGCAGCGGTTGACCTGCCATAGGCCGGTGATGCCGGGCTGCAGCGCCAGGTAGCAGTAGAGTTGCGATCCGTAGCGCTCCAGTTCTGCGGCCACCACCGGCCGCGGCCCGACCAGGCTCATCTCGCCACGCAGCACGTTGAGGAGCTGCGGCAGCTCATCGGCGCTGCTCATGCGCAGATATTTGCCAAGCCAATGCACGCGCGGATCGTTCATCAGCTTCTGAGTGGCCAACCATTCCCTCTTCCGCTCCGGCTCACGCTCCAGCAGTTCGGCCAGGCGCCTGTCGGCATCCCTGCGCATCGAGCGGAATTTCAAGCAATGAAACGTGCGGCCTTCGCGACCGACACGGGTGTGACGGTAGATGATGGGGCGGCCATCGACCAACAATAGCGCGATGGCGATTACGAGAAGGACAGGGGCAAGAAACAGCAAGCCCGCGGCCGAAAGCAATATATCGACGGCACGCTTAGCGCGGCTGCGCCTTGCTGTCTGTTTCAAATCATGAAGCGATTGCTCGTCATGAGCAAAGCCATCAAAAGCCGACAGCATCTCTTAGAACCTCTCGACGTTCCGAACCGTTCCACAAAGCTGCCAGTTGCATCGAAACTTGACAATTGACCCTGCGGGTATTGCCCTAGTCCCATTGACGTAAAGCCGGGAAAGCACGGCTAGGTCAGCGGGTAATTCGTCTACTCGACTACCCGATTGGTGACTGTTCTGCAGCTTCCGGATATTCATCTGTGACGGCGGAGGAGGCTGCCGTGCGCTCAAGAATGCGTTTGTAGAGGGTCATCAGCGCATCCCGCCAGGAAGCCGGCGTATGGGCAAGCCCACTCGACCGGCGCATGCAGTTGACGCTCATCAGGCGGATCAGCATGTTGTCGCCAGCAAGCCGGCGCATCGCGCCGGCAAGCGTTTCCACCTTGCCGCTTTGAAAAGTCAGTCCGCAGCCAAGCTCGGCAATCTCGTCGCCGAGTAGGGCCGCGTCGGGAAGGATGACCGGAATGCCGCTGGTCACCGCCTCCAGCGCCGCAAGCCCGAAAGGTTCCGGAACACGCGAGGAGACAACGAGTGCGCGGGCGTTGCCGATGATGCTGCGCATCTCATCTTTGGATTTCCAGCCATGGATGACCACCTCGGGGTAGTCGCGCTCCAGCAGCGCACGGCCCGCGCCGTCTCCGATGATGTGGAGGCTTATGCCGGCAAGCCGGGCTGCCATGGCGGCATCCTCGAAACCCTTTTCCGGTTCGAGCCGACCGACGAAGAAGAAATCGCGATTGTTCCACGGACTCATCGGCTGCTTCAGAAAGGGTTCGACCGGATTGCGGATGATCTCGATATTGTCTGTTTCGATACCGCTGCGGTCGAAATAGTCCCGCATGCGCTGATGCACGATGATGATGTTGGCAGGTGTTTGGCGCGTGGGGTAAAAATGTTCGCGCAATACATGCCGCGCCGATCGCCAGACCTTTTCATGGTAGCCGCGTTTGTCGCACTGCGTCGTCAGGCACTGCATGGACATCGGCGTGAGACGGCACACATCGTTTTTCCGATAATTCGCAAAACCGCCATTCGGGCAGGACAGGAAATAGTCGTGCGCATGCAGAACGACGCGCTCGCGCACTGGCCACAGCGCTCGAAAAATCGACGGTGACAGGATCTTCGACCACCCATGAACATGGTAGATCGTGGCTGTCGTGTCCTTTCGGGCGATGAGATCCTGCAGCGCGGTATAGGCGCTCTTGCTGTAAAGCCCGGCGGTGAGGGCGCTGATACGACCTTGTTGCGTCAGGGGCAGGCCATCGAGATTGATGGTGTCGAATGCTGGCGGATCTTCGCCGGCGGTGTCGCCGGCGAAATAGGTGACTGGAATTCCAGCGCTTTGCAAAAGATTGGCAGAAAGGATCGCCAGATTTGACGCTCCGCCAACTTTGACGGAGCGATCATTGATGATGACGACCCGATCGGGACGGGGTGGGCTCACGAGATTACTCCAGCGCTTCGACGTTTTGCGGCGCAAGCTTGCCCTTCAGCAGGTCGAGACAGGCCATTGCATTGCCCTTCAGCCGACCCTTGCGGTCCACCCACGGCTCGGGACGCCAAGCTTTGATGAAATTGGCGAGCAGGTTGCGGCTGATCTGGATCGAGGCGTGACGGAAACTCATGGTCCGCTTGCGCATGAGGTAGACGGGATTGGCAATCTGCGAATAGCCGAGCCGGATACCCGCCGTGCGGCCGACCTTCGTGCCGAGGTGCACGCCTTGCAACTGCTTGGCGCTGACCACCTGGCCGTAGCGGGCGACGATCCGGCTGAAATCGACATCCTCGAGCCAACCATAGAAGGGCAGGTTCTCGTCGAAGCGTAGATTGCCGGCTTTGATGATCGTGGTGCGGACCGCCATGTTGCAGCCATAGGCGTTGTAGACGGATTGGAACTGCGCCGTCGTTTCCGACCGCCGCCGGCCCTTCGATTCGACCATTCGCAGCCCGTCGCGGACGGAGATACCGGGGCCGGTGATCCCGTCGGCGAGCACCGTGCCGGTGCACATGACGATGTCGGGATGGAACTGGAACAACCGTTCCGTCTCCTCGAGATAGTTGGGCGTCATGAGGAAATCATCATCGACGAAGAGCACGACGTCTGCATCCGGGATGTTGTCGAGGATACGGTTGCGCTGGCGGCAGAGCCCCCGTTCCGAGATCAGCACGCGAACCGGAAAATCGAGGTCGCGCAGGCAGCTCGGATCGATGTCTTCGGGCGAGGCGAGGCAGACGACCACTTCGTCCGGCTTGCGAGTCTGGCGTGCGATGTGCGGCAGGATCGAGGACAGGATGTCCCGCCGGCCGGCACTGGCGATGCCGACGGCCAGCTTGAGCGGACGGCTGGGCGGACGGCCTTCGAGGCGCTTGGCGGAAAAGCGGGTTTCGCGAGCCTGCGGCTTTCGCCACCAGTGACGGCGCTCGTTATGCCTGCGCTTTTCGCTGCTGCGATTGGCGATGATGCCGAGGATGTTGATCGGCGTGGTGCCGAAACTTGCAAGTGCGTCGGACAGCCGCTCCACCGTCATCTTGTTGGTATGGCCGACGACGACGATGATGCCTTCGAGATAGCTGCAGATGACGCGTGTATCGGCCGAATCTTCGAAGGCCGACATGTCGACGATGACCACCTTGTATCGCCGGCGCAGCAGCTCGATTTCCGCCTTCAACGCCGGCAGATGGCCATAGCGCTGGTACGCGGTAACGGATTTTTCCGTCTCGTCGACCGTGACGACGGGAATGCCGTTGCCATAGGACTGCGACGCCAATCTGTCGGTCTCCGGATCATGGTCGATCGTCGCGACGGAGAGGCCGTTTTCATGCGCAACGGAATAACGTCGCGGCACCTCGTTCATGCGCAGCAGTTCCATGCCGAAGTCCGAGCCTGCTTCCATTGCCACGCCGCTGAGGCGGGAATTGAGGAAATCGGCGTCGACCAGCACCACGGACGCGCCCTCGTTTTGATAAAGCTGAGCGAGATTGGTCGCGATCGTCGTCTTGCCTTCGCCCGTGCCGACCGAAGTGATGCCGATCACCATCGGAGCATTCGGCTGGAAGGCGGAGTCGACCGAATGTTTTACCCCGCGCAAAGCTTCGGAGAATTGCGAATAGGGCGTGTCGAGCACGGATCTTAGCGGCGACATGGTTCGTCGCCATGTCGCGCCGCCCCCTACGATATGGCCGGGCACGAAGGATGGGCCGGCATAGACGGGCACATGGCCGAGCGAGGTGATGCCGAGTTCGCGCCGGAGCTTTTCGCTGGAGCTGACGCGCCGATCCATGCCGTCACGCAGCAGCGCCATTCCAAGCCCTAAGGCAAGGCCCAGCATGGCGGAGAAGGGAATGACGATCGATGATTTCGGCCAGCTCTTCGTCAGCGGCACGGCGGCGGCCGTAACGACGCGGGCATTGCCGAGCGGGAAAGATTCTTTCTGCAGCGCGCCGATCAATTGCTGCAGGATGCTTTCATACATGCGGCGATAGGTGGTCGCGCGGCTCTCCATCTCGGAGAGCTCGACACGCGCCAGGTTCTTGTCGGTGCCAGTTTCCGTCAGCGAGGCCAGCTCGTCGTTGAGCAGTTTCTCGCGTGTTTGCGCCACTTCCAGATTGGAGCGATAGACGGCCTGGATGCGGGCAAACTCCTTCTGCATTTCGCCCTTCAGCCGATCGATCTCGTCCTGCGCGGCCGCAATTGCCGGGTTGCCGGCATCGTAGCGGCTGCTCAGGTTGTTGAGCTTGGTCGTCGCGACGCCGAGATCTTCCTGCAGTTTCTGTATGCGCGGATTGTTGATCGTCTCGTCGACGTCACCCTCGACCTTCTCTCCGGCCATCAACCGGTTGAGGGTCGCAAGCTTGGCGGATTCGGCCGCCGTCTGCGCCCGGGCTGCCAGCGCCTGGCTGCTGATTTCGGACAATTGCTGCTGGTCGAGCGAGGAGGAGGTGCTGATCTCCATGATGCCGTTCTTGGCGCGAAATTCTTCGACGCTCATTGCAGCTTCACGTGCCTGCCGTCCGACCTCGATCAGCCGGGTTTCCAGCCATTTCGCGCCGCTCTGTGCGGCGGAAGCGCGCTCGGTGAGCCCCGTACGAATATAGGCGGCAGCAATCGCGTTAGCCGCCAGTGCCGCCTTGCGCGGATCGGTGGAACTATACCCGATTTCCAGAATGTAGGACTGGCCCACCCGGTTTACGGAGACCCTGGAGAGGAAAGACGCCATGGTGCGGCGCATCAGATCGTCTTCGGTCGGGATGGGTTTTACTTCTTCGTCATGGGTGTGGGTGAAATAGGCGCTAATGCTATGCAGCGAGTCGCGCAGAGCTCCCTGCCACGACGCGCCCCCGACGATTTCGGGGTCCTCGCTGAGATTGAGCTTCTCGATCACTGCGCGGGCGATCGCCTCCGATTTGACGATCTCGACCTGGCTGGCGATCTCGGCGGCCTCGATGATGACCGTGCCGCTGAAGGCATCCTGAGATGCAATGCGCCCCTGTTCCGGATCCATGACCAGACGGGTCGTTGCTTGATAGATCGGCTTGGTGGTCGTGACGTAGAATGCGCCAATGCCGAGTCCGATCGCCGTAAAGATGATGAAAATCAGCATATGCCGCTGCAGGAACCGCCAAATATCGCGAAAGGAGATATATTCGCTTCCGTTTGATCGCTTGGCCTCGGATTGAGCACCGGGTACGCTTTTACCAATCTCGTGAACTGCCATGATATATCCGCCCGACCTTGCTTCGATGGTGGTTATTGGGATTGTGATTGCGTGGGATCGGCCGAGGACAGCATTGCGCTGTCCAGGCTGCTGGAAACGTTGTAGCGAACGTCCAGCACATCACCCGGCTGCAACGCCGCCGTTTCCGGTATCTCGCTTGTGGTGCCTCCATCGCCGCCGCGGGTAACCCAATATTCGAGCGGCTGGAGATCGATCGCCTTCATACTCTCGGAGCGAGACAGAGAAGCGCCGGCGATCTGCAGCAGTTGCAGCGTTGTGTTGCGCTTCAGCTTGGTGTCTTCGATTTCGCTTTCGGTCGTCTGCAATTGCTGCCCGGCTTCGGTCTTGCGCTGCCCTTTCAGGTTCAGAGCATCGCGTTCGGTCTCGCTCAATTTTTGCTTGGCCTGCATGGAGGCGACGACGAGATCGAGCTTGCCGCTCTGCATGTCGGCGACGACACGCTCCAAGGACGTCTTGCGTGAGGTGGTGAGGATCTTCGTGTCGACCAGCTTGGAAATATCTTGCAATTCATCCTGTGCGATCTTCACCTGCTCGTCCTGCGATGCCATCTTCTCATCGAGAATGTCGATCTCATTGCGCAGCAAGGTTTCGAGTTCGGCGGCAGATTGGAGTTGTTGGCGGAGCGCCTCGGCCCGGGCATTGAACACATCGATCTCGCTGGTCATGATCTGTTTGATCGCGGAGCCTTCGGGTGCCGCCTTGATTTCCGGCGGAAAGTCGACGGTCGTTTGATCGTTCATCTCAGCCATTAAACGGGCGCGCCGGGCGCCGAGCTGCTTCAACTGCAGCTCCATGCGGTTGATCTCGCCGGCATAGCTGATCTGTTGCGCGTTGTTATATTCGCCGGTCGGATTGGAGCGGCGTTCGCGGCCGCCCGCCATCGCGACAGCCTGCTTGACCGTCAGGCCCGGCCGGAATTCCAGCTCGCTCGGCTTCTCGACCGAACCGGTGACATAGATCATCGGATATTTCACCACTTCGACAGACGCCGTGGGAGCGGTGGCGAGACCAGTGATCTGTTTCAGCCGATCACCGATTTCCGTAGAGACATCCGCGGTGGTCTTGTCGATGACCGGCATTTCACCGATCATCGGAATGGAGATCGTGCCGGATTGGGAAACGACGTATTCGCCGTTCAGCGCCGTCCACTCCTTATATTCCCCTGTCGAGGCGACCCATTCGACGATTGCTACCTTCATCCGCGTCTGAGGCTTGATGTGATAGATCTCATCCGAGGCAGCATTGGCTTTGTCGATAAAGGCGGTTCCCGAAAATGCCAGGGCGAGGAACAGGCCGAGGATGGTGCCCGGTGTTTTCCGGCGGGCATGTGCGTGAAGAGCAGAAACTGTCAACATGAGGCGCGATCTCGGTTTCGTTTCGGTCGCGCCGCCGCCAACTTGCCGCAGCGCTATGGACTGAGATCATCCCTTGAACGCATTTCGAGTAAATCCCCTGCCGTAGGGTTACGGCTAATCCCTTCTGAGGAAGGAATGAGTGGTGCTCGGCGTTCGGGTAACAGCGAATATACCATTGAGTTTAAACTGTTTTCGGCCGCTTAGACCTTTTGGTCATGACCTTCAGCCATTTGGATGCGAAAGAGGACCGATGTGGGTTCTGTCCCATCGCCCGCCGCCCGCACAATGATGTTTCGATCAACGGCGGAGGAAGAGGGATGCGGGTAGCGATCGTTCATTATTGGCTGGTGTCGATGCGGGGCGGCGAGAAAGTGGTCGAAGCGCTCTGCGACATGTATCCGGACGCCGATATCTTCACGCTCGTCTACGATGAGAGCCGCGTTTCCGAAAAGATCAAGAGACACAAGGTCACGACATCGTTCCTGCAGCGCATCCCCGGCGCCATCAAAGGCTACCAGTCGCTGCTGCCGCTGATGCCCTTTGCGCTGGAGAGCTTCGATCTCAGTGGCTACGACCTCATCATCTCCAGCGAATCAGGCCCTGCGAAAGGCATTATCCCCCCGCCGCAAGCGACGCACGTCTGCTACTGCCACTCGCCGATGCGCTATCTTTGGGATCACTACCATTTCTATCGCTCCAATGCCGGCCTCGCCTCGCGGCTGATGCTGCCGGTGCTGGCGCCATTGCTGCGGTCCTGGGATGTCAATACCAGCATGCGCGTCGACCGATTCATTGCCAATTCCCATCACGTCAGTGCCCGCATCGGCAAATATTATCGTCGCCCGGCGACGGTGCTCTACCCGCCGGTCTCCGTGGACGATTTCACCCCGGCGGCGGCAACCGAGGACTTCTATCTCTGCGCCGGCCAGCTTATTCCCTACAAGCGGATCGACCTTGCCGTCCGGGCTTTTACCACGATGAACCGCAACCTGGTCGTCATCGGCGAGGGCAAGGAAATGGAAAAACTCAGACGTTTGGCCGGCCCGACCATTACCTTTCTCGGCCGTGCGCCATTCTCGGTGCTGAAGGAGAAGCTGGCGCGCTGCCGCGCACTGATTTTCCCAGGCGAGGAGGATTTTGGCATCGTTCCGGTCGAGGCTATGGCCAGCGGTCGTCCTGTCATCGCCTTCGGCAGCGGCGGCGCGCTGGAAACGGTCGTTCCAGGCGTCAGCGGCATATTGTTCGAAGAGCAATCCGAAAAGGCGCTGATCGACGCGGTGCATGATTTCGAAGACCATGAGAATGCGTTCCGCCCGGACGTGCTGCGCGCGCATGCGGCTCAATTCAGCCTATGCAATTTCACGACCGGCATGCAGGCGATCATCGATGAAGAATTGCTGGCACACAAAGCGGTCTTGCCGCGCAACGACCGGAGCACTGCCGCCATCCAACGCCTGTTCGAGGGACAGTTCCCGGCGCCGGCGGTCGAAACGCAGCAACGTGTTGCCACTACCGAACCAGTGACGGTGCACGCACCGACTTTTTGAATGCATGTTCGGCCACTGGGATATGTCATTCAAAGGCATTACACTGTCCCGCAGCCAAAGGAGGCTGAAATGGCACCGAATGCATTGATTCAGATCCGAATCGACGCCGAGATCAAAGAACGCGCAACGGCCGTTCTTGAGGATATCGGATTAACGGTATCGGATGCCATCCGTATCCTGCTGACCCGCACTGCAAATGAGGGCGCCCTGCCGCTCGAACCTGCGGGTAACAGCGATGCCCGCGATGCGCGGTTCCGTGCGAAAGTTCTACAGACGCTCGAAGATGTCAGACCCGATATTAATGATGCCGATGAAGAGAGACATTTCGCGCAACGGCGAGCCATCGCACTTGGCAGGGCTGTTGTGAGCGAGCATTGAACCTCGTTTGGGTGCAACGCGCTCGCGGATCGCAGATGACATCTGCACTTTCCTGGATGCGCCAGCATCCGGAGCGGTGTAAGGGATCGGCAGGACCTGCCGATCTTCAGAGATTTTTCCCTTATGCGCCTCAGCAACATCGCCATGTACACCGGTCAACCGCCGCTCGTTGCCGCGACGGAGGCTCTCTGGGCCTATATCCGCGACCGGCTGCGCAAGGCAGGCGTAGCCGATGTTCCCGAGAGTTTGGAGAAGGGCATCACGCATGACGAGGCCTGGGTGCGGCCCGGCCTTCTGCTCGCGCAGACCTGCGGTTTTCCCTATGTCAAACACCTGCGAAGCAAGGTGCAGCTTGTGGCAACGCCGGTCTATGAGTTGCCGGGCTGTGATGGCCCGTCGATGCGAAGCTTCATCATCGTCCGCACGGATTCGCCGGCGGAGGCGCTTGCCGATCTTCGTGGCCTGACCGCTGCCATCAACGATCCCGGCAGCAATTCCGGCACAAATCTTTTCCGTGCCGCTGTCGCGCCGCTTGCTGAAAACGGTCGGTTCTTCGGCCGCGTCATCGAAACCGGCGGACATCTGCTCAGCATCGATGCCGTTACCGTGGGCAGGGCCGATGTCGCTGCCATCGACTGTATTACCTTCGGAAACGCCCAACGCTTCGATCCCGACCGCGTTGCTGGCCTCCGCATTCTGGCGGAAACGATCAGTGGGCCGGGCTTGCCGTTCATCACAGGCTCGGAAACTTCTGCCGAAGAATTGGCGCTGCTGCGGCAAATTCTCACCGACATCGCAAGCGAACCCACGCTTGCGGATGTCCGCGATATCTTATCGTGGCGGCGCTTTGAGGTGCTTGGCGATGCCGGTTATGAGCCGCTGGCTGAGTTGGAGCGGCAGGCGATTGCATTGGGTTATCCGGTCATCGCCTGAGCCGCTCGCTCAGCGCGTCACTCCGCCGCCAGCGTTATTGTTTGCGCCGCAAAGCGCGGGGACGAGATGTCGACGGTGATTGCCCCAGCTTCGCCGGTCGCCTGTAGCCAGAAGCCAGTGGTGCCTCCCTGGAAGGCCATCGTTTTCGGGCCGATGACCTTTGCTGGGCCGGTGACCTCCACCGTCGCGATGTCATTGAGGAAGGGCAGACGGGAGCCCGCCTGGTCGAGCGCACGGATGATGACGCGCGTCGTATCGCGGTCGTCGGCGCGAAGCGTCAGGCTGTCGGCCTTCACCTCCAGCGTCGTTGGAAGGGGGTCCGCGACCATATGCAGCGTTGTGACCGCCTTGCCGCCAATGAGCCCGGTGAAATGCGCGTCCTCCCATTCCATGCCCCAGACACCCAGTTCGTCCTTCGTGAAATGGCGATGGTCGAAGACGACGGGTGGATGCGGCAAATGCGGGAAATTCTCGCGGTCCGGGCCGATACGTTTGACGAGCGAGCCGTAGCGCAGTTCGATTTCATCGCAATTCGTGAGCACAATCAGCGGCAGCACGCCGCCGATATTACGCTCGCCGCGCGCCCATTGGGTCACCGGCTTCATCACGACCTCGTCGGAAGGCTCGCACTGGCTGATATAGGCATAGGCCGCGAATTTCGGCTCGCGGAACATGTCCATGACGCCGTGGTAGCAAATGCGGTCGCCGGAGCCGAAGTCGCTGTGGGTGTTGTAGTCGAACATGCACCAGCCGATGGCGCCTGATATCGACGGATCGCCATAGGCAGCATTCAGTACGTCCAGATGCCGGCGCACATGCTCGGCCTGGCGCTGTTCCTGATCGTAGATCTTCGTCGGATACATGTGACCGCCGAACTCGGTGATCAGATAGGGCACATTCTGTGAGAGGCCGGTATTCTCCTGCTGTGGCCTAAGGGGTGTGCGCGGACGGTTGACGCCCGGCAGTTCCTCGTTGCCGAGAATGAAGTCGTTCATCGTATAAACGTCTTCGAGCAGTTCGCTCTCGGTGATGTAGCGCACGCCGCCGGTCTGACGGGTCGGATCGAGTTCGCGTGCAAGCCTGTTGGTCTCGACGTAGAAATCGTGGGAATCCTGCGATTCGTTGATGCGCACGCCCCAGATGATGATCGAGGGATGGTTCCAGTCGCGTTCGATCATGCGGCGGACGTTGCGAATCGATTCCTGTTTCCACGCTTCGCCGCCGATATGCTGCCAACCGGGGATTTCTTCGAAGACCAGAAGGCCAATTCGGTCGCAATGGTCGAGGAACCAGGGCGATTGCGGATAGTGCGACGTGCGCACGACGTTGCACTTCAACGTATGCTTCATGATCTCGGCGTCACGCTCCTGCGCAGAGCGGCCCACGGCATAGCCGGCATAGGGGAAAGCCTGGTGACGGTTGAGGCCGCGCAGCTTCAGCTTGCGGCCGTTCAGCAGGAAACCTTCTGCGGTGAACGCGGCGGTGCGGAAGCCGAAATTCGCTGTGTACCTGTCCGACCCGTGGTCGGTCTTCAGTTCGGCATCAATGGTGTAGAGCGCGGGATTGTCGAGTTCCCACAGTGAGATGCCGGTCAGATTATCGAAGGCGAAGGTGAGGCTGCTGCCCGAGGTCTCGGCGACGGCCGAGGTCAGCACGGTGCCGTCAGGCGCGCGAAGGCTCGCCGCCACAGAACCGTTGAAGGCGAGACCTTGCGGGTTGGCGATATCGCAGCGAACGTTGACGGATTTTGCAGCGGCAAGCACATTGCCGGTCTCGACCTTGATGTTGGCGATCGAGACGGGTGCTGCGACCTTCAGCCAGACATCGCGGTAGATGCCGGCATAGGTGAGATAGTCGATACGGCCACCGAAGGGTGGGATTTCCGGATTTTCGCTGCCGTCGATCTTGACGGTGAGGAGGTTGTCGCCCTCCTTCAGGCGGCCCGTCAGGCGCGCTTCGAAGGGCGTATAGCCATCCTTGTGGGCGACGATTTCCTCGCCGTTGAGATAGACGACCGCGTCGGCCATGGCGGCATCGAACACTAGCGACACTTCACGTCCGGCGAAATCGGCGCTCCAGGGCAGGATCTTCTGGTAGGTGAAGGCGCGCTGATAGGATTTCTCGTCGAAATAGTTGAACGGCAGCTCGACCGCTGTGTGCGGCAGGGTGACCGGCTGTCCCTCCTGACGGCGGCCAACTTCGGCAAGCGAGAACCCTTCCTGAAAGGTCCAGGATTCGTTGAAAGCGACAACAGAGCGCATGTTCATTCCTATCGATGGAGCCCGTCGCAGCCTCGACGAACGCGTATTGTTTGGAAAAAGGCACGGTTGCGATGCCAAGCATGGTCGCAGCCGGGCGATATCTATACAGGCCTCTCGCAATGGTGCAACGAAATCGGATATCGGATCGACATTTCCCGGCGGCCTCCCCCTTGCTTGCGGTTCGAAAACCATACAATATGCATACATTCCTCTGGAGATACCCGCATGAGCGATGATCAGACAACGTCCTTCTGGACCCCCTCCATCAGCAGGGCGGCCGGGCCGGTCTATCTGGCGATCGCCGATGCCTTGCAGGCCGACATCCGCGCGGGCCGTCTAGCGACCGGCACGCGCCTGCCGCCGCAACGGGCGCTGGCAGAGGCGCTCGGCATCGATTTCACCACCGTCACCCGCGCATATGCCGAAGCGCGCAAACGCGGGCTCGTGGAGGGGCGGATCGGGCAAGGGACCTACGTCAGCCAGGGCCGGGCAGCGCCGCCGCAGCGACCCAAACCTATGCCCAGCGGGCTGGTCGATATGAGCATGAACCTGCCGCCGCGCTTCGACGACGAAGCCCTGACAGCGCGGATGTGGCAGGGGATCAGCGGGCTGGAAACCAGCGATGGGCTGGACCTGTTGCTGCACTACCAGCAGCCTGGCGGCGCTGCCCGTGATCGCGAGGCCGGAGCGGAATGGCTCGCAAGCCGGCTGCCTGATATCGGGCCAGAACGCATTCTCGTCTGCCCGGGCGCCCAAGGCGCGTTGCTCGCGATCACCCGCATGCTGACGGCTCCGGGCGACACAGTCTGCGCCGAGACCTTGACGTATCCGGGCTTTCCCTCTGTCGCCGCGCATTCGCGGCTGACCGTTGCAGGTGTAGAAACTGACGGTAGTGGCTTGATTCCAGAGGCTTTTGAGCAAATCTGCGCGAGCAGGCGGCCCAAGGCGCTTTATTGCAATCCCACCCTCAGCAATCCAACAACGATCACGCTGCCGCTGTCGCGGCGCAAGGCCATCCTCGACATCGCCGCCCGTTACGATGTCGCTGTCATCGAGGACGATGCCTATGGCGCGCTGCCGATGCAACCGGTCGCGCCGCTGGCGGCGCTTGCGCCGGAGCGGGTCTATCATATCGCCGGGCTTGCCAAATGCCTGTCGCCCGCGCTGCGCATCGCCTATCTTGCCGTGCCGGATTTGCGCGCGGCGACCAGGCTTGCCGGTGTCATCCGGGCGACCGCCGCCATGGCCTCGCCGCTATCGGCCGCGATCGCCAGCCAGTGGATCGAAGACGGTACGGCGGAGGCGGTGCTGACGGCGATCCGGCGGGAGACCAAGGCGCGGCAGGCGATAGCGGCGGAGTTGCTGCCCGCCGCCGATCTTCTCGCCGATCCCGAGGCTTTTCATGCCTGGCTGCGGCTGTCGCCCGCATGGTCGCGCGGCGAATTCACGGCGCGATTGCGCTCTGCGGGCATCGGCGTCGTCGCGAGCGATGCCTTTGCCGTCGGTCCGGCGCCGGAAGCGGTTCGCCTTGGGCTCGGCGTCGCGGAAGATCGCGAACATCTGCGCCAGAGCCTCGGCATTGTGGCCGATCTGCTGGCGGAAACGCCGGCAGCTTCGGCGATTGTCATCTGATCGGACAAATTGCCGCGCCTGCATGCTGTGCTTGAACAATATACATACAATAATTGACAATGTATGCATTGCGTGCCATACATCTTTCAACGGACGGCCAGCGGCTTGAAAGTCGCCGACAGTGCCGCCCAAGCTTCGGGACGACCCGCATGGGGCGCTTCGCCTGCGAGGCTCTCGGGCAACGATTTCCAAGCGAATGCCCGGTTCTTGAAAGGGACAAACAATGTCATCCGAAGATGCATGGCCGCCGCTTCCTCCGCTCCAGACCGGTTTGCGCGGCCACTGCCCGCGTTGCGGGCAAGGTCATATGTTCAAGGGTTTCCTGACGCTCCGGCCGTCCTGCGAAGTTTGCGGCCTTGACTATTCCTTTGCCGATCCGGCCGATGGCCCTGCCTTCTTCGTCATCTGCTTTGCCTGCATCCCAAGCGTCGCTCTTGCCGTGTGGCTGGAAGTCGCCTTCGAGGCTCCCTATTGGGTGCATGCCTTTACGACGCTGCCGTTCATGCTGCTCACCTGCATCCCGCCGCTGCGTCCGTTGAAGGGCTGGCTGGTCGCGAGCCAATATTTCTACAAGGCGGAAGAAGGGAAGCTGGTGCGGCTGGAAACGCCCGGTAATGACGACCTGCATCCGCATTCCGCATAGCCGGACCTATCTGGCTCGCGCGTTCTTGGTTTCCTCCCCAGGGCTCCGCACTGCCGCGTACATGCCGGTGGTGCGGAACTCCGTAGGGTTGATGCCGTAGGTACGCCGGAAAGCCTTCGAGAAATAATTGGCGTCGTCGAAGCCTGACATGATCGCCACCTCCTTGACCGGAATGAAGGCCGCCTTGGTCAAGAGCTTGGCGGCCCGTTGCATGCGCTGCTGCAGGACGAATTCCGCCGGCGGCAGGCCTTCGCTGTCGGCAAAGACGCGGGAGAAATGAGCACGGCTGAGGCCGCTGACCCTGGCAAGATCGCTCACCGGCAAGGGCTTGTCGAGATTGGCGTCGATATAGTCGATCACCGTCTGCATGGCGGATCGGTCGGCGGCGACGGCATGCGAACCGAAGACATCATCGTAAAGCGCCATCGCGGATTCATAGGCCAGCGCCGAGGCAGAGGCTGGCGTTGTAGCGCCCCGGACGAGCCGGAGGCTGCAATCGGCGAGGTGATCGATCGTCGATTGCTGCAGTTTCAAGAGTGGCCCCGCGGCATCCAGAATCAGGCGATGGATACGCAGCGCTTCCTCGCCGTTCATCGAGATCCAGAAATATTCCCAGCGCTCACCTTTTTCCAACCAGTAACGGTGATTGTGCGGGACCAGCACCATCAGCGTATCACCGGCGCCGAGACGGTAGTTGCGGTTTTCATAGCGTAGCCGGCCGCTGCCGCCGATCGTATGCTGCAGCACCGTGAACGGCGTTTGGCCGCGCCTGCGCCCATCCCAGTCGTAAGGCTCGTTGTCCCTTATTTCGTAGCCGGCGCTGGTCGGCATGGCGTGCAGCCGGTGGCGTCCGCGCGGCAATGAGACAGTCCGCATCGTCTGTCCGTTGGCGATCAAATCTTGCAGCACAAAATTACCCTTGAAAGCATAATAGTTCTCTGGTCGGCCCGATGATTATAGGCATAATTCCGCCCAGAAAACAGCATGCACCTGCCGATGAGGACCGGCAGGAGGAGGAGAAAGTGTTGATTTTACTATGTCGCGCCGTCTGTGCGATCATGGGATGAAAACACCATCCTCTTCTCCGCTGCTGATTGTTCGACCGACTTCAAGGTGAGGATCATGAGTTTCAAAATCGCCATTATCGGCGCAGGCAGCGTCGGCTTTACGAAAAAACTGTTCACCGACATTCTCTGCGTGCCGGAGTTCCGGGATGTCGAATTCGCGCTGACCGATGTCAGCGAGCACAATCTCACCATGATCAAGGCGATCCTCGACCGGATCGTCGAGGCGAACAAGTTGCCGACCAAGGTGACTGCTACGACGGAACGGCGCAAGGCGCTGAATGGTGCGCGCTACGTCATCAGTTGCGTGCGCGTCGGCGGGCTGGAAGCCTATGCCGAAGATATCCGCATCCCCTTGAAATACGGTATCGACCAATGCGTCGGCGACACGATCTGCGCCGGGGGCATTCTTTACGGCCAGCGCAACATCCCCGTCATTCTCGACTTCTGCAAGGACATTCGCGAGGTCGCTGAAAGCGGCGCGAAGTTCCTGAATTATGCCAACCCGATGGCGATGAACACCTGGGCGGCGATTGAATACGGCAAGGTCGATACGATCGGCCTCTGCCATGGCGTCCAGCATGGGGCTGAGCAGATCGCCGAAGTTCTCGGCGCCAAGGACAAGTCGGAGCTCGACTACATCTGCTCGGGCATCAATCACCAGACCTGGTTCGTCGATCTGCGTCTTAATGGCCGTAAGATCGGCAAGGATGAGCTGGTCGCCGCTTTCGAAGCGCATCCGATCTATTCGCAGCAGGAGAAATTGCGCATCGACGTGCTGAAGCGCTTCGGCGTCTATTCCACCGAAAGCAATGGACATCTCTCGGAATACCTACCCTGGTATCGCAAGCGGCCGGACGAGATCAACAAGTGGATCGACATGTCCGACTGGATCCACGGCGAGACGGGCGGCTATCTCCGCCATTCGACCGAGACTCGCAACTGGTTCGAGACGGAATTTCCGCAGATCCTCGAAAGCGCCTCCAAGCCCATCGACCCGGCCAAGCGCTCGAATGAGCATGCGAGCCATATTCTCGAGGCGCTGGAGACCAATCGCGTCTATCGCGGCCATTTCAACGTTAAGAACAATGGCGTCATCACCAATCTGCCTGCGGACGCCATCATCGAATCGCCTGGCTTCGTCGATCGCTTCGGCATCAACATGGTGGCAGGCATCACGCTGCCGGAAGCCTGTGCCGCGACCTGCATTTCCTCGATCAACGTCCAGCGGATGTCGGTTCATGCCGCCATCAGCGGCGATATCGATTTGCTGAAGCTCGCTGTTCTGCATGATCCGCTGGTCGGTGCCGTATCGACGCCGGAAGAGGTCTGGCAGATGGTCGACGAAATGATCGTGGCCGAGGCTCGCTGGCTGCCGCAATATGCACATGCGGTCGAAGGAGCGAAGGATCGTTTGTCGCGCAGCAATGTAAAGACCCGCGACTGGAAGGGTGCGGCCAGCCGCAACGTCCGCTCGATCGAGGAGCTGAGAGCGGAAAAAGCAGCCATGAAGCAGGCTGGTTAAGGACTGGGCATTCGGGACTGGTTGGCTACGGCGGGGCTTTCAGGAGGAGACCCGTCAGTACGCCAGCCGGTACCGCTGAATGGAGGAGTGCGGCGCACCCGCGGGGCGCTCGCGACAATGGGAGAGAGAAAACGATGAGACATTTTCGACCGATAAGCATTCTTGCGGCGTTGACGATTGCCACATCGGCGATCGCCATGAGCGCCTATGCATCCGAACCGACGGTGCCGCCTGTACCGCCCGTCTTCCCGGCCGAAGGCAAGATCAAATATGTGGCACGCGACTCCATCCTGGAGTTCAAGGCGCTGCCGGAATACCACGAGCCGGCCTGGGTTACCGACAAATTCGTGAAGACCGGCAAGTTGCCGCCTGTCAAGGATCGCCTGCCGAAGGAGCCGCTCGTTTTCAAAACCGGCAACATGCCTGACGGCATCGGTGTCTATGGCGACACGTTGCGTCATGTCATCGGCGGACGGCCTGAAGGATGGAACTACGGCGCTGGTCAGACTCAAGGCTGGGGCGGCATCGATATCGGCCTCTCCGAGTGCCTGACGCGCACCGCGCCGCTGTTCCAGGTCGAGGCGAAGGATACCGAACCTCTGCCGAACCTTGCCAAGAGCTGGGATTGGTCGGCGGATGGCCATAAGCTCACCATGCATCTCATCGAAGGCGCGAAATGGTCCGATGGCGTGCCCTTCAATGCCGACGACATCATGTTCTACTGGGAAGACGAAGTCATCGATCCGAACGTCTCGCCGCTCGGTGGCGGCGCGTCGCCGGAAGCTTTCGGCGAGGGGACGACCCTCAAGAAGATCGACGACTACACGATCGAGTGGACCTTCAAGGATGCCTTCCCGAAACAATATCTCTACACGATGGCCTATCCGAATTTCTGCCCAGGCCCGTCGCACATTCTGAAGCCGCAGCATCCGAAATATTCGAAGAACACCTACGACCAGTTCAAGAATGCATTCCCGCCGGAATATATGAATATGCCGGTCATGGGTGCCTGGGTGCCGGTTGAGTACCGATCCGATGACATTATCGTCCTGCGCCGCAATCCCTATTACTGGAAGGTGGACGAGAAGGGCAATCAACTGCCTTATCTCAACGAGCTGCACTATAAGCTTTCGACCTGGGCGGACCGCGACGTGCAGGCGGTTGCCGGTTCCGGCGACCTCTCCAATCTGGAGCAGCCGGAAAACTTCGTCGCTTCGCTGAAGCGTGCGGCCCAGCCTGACGCCCCGGCGCGTCTCGCCTTCGGTCCGCGCCTCATCGGCTATAACCTGCAGATGAATTTCTCCGCCAACGGCTGGGGCAACCCGGACCCACGCGGTCAGGCCATTCGTGAGCTGAACCGCAACGAGGATTTCCGTAAGGCGGTGACTATGGCGCTTGACCGCAAGGCGATCGGTGACTCCCTGGTCAAGGGACCGTTCACGGCGATCTATCCGGGCGGCCTGTCCTCGGGCACCAGCTTCTATGATCGTAACTCGACGGTCTATTATCCATTTGACCTCAAGGGCGCCAAGGAACTGCTTGCCAAGGCGGGCCTCAAGGACACCGATGGAGACGGTATCGTCAACTTCCCGGCCGGCACAGCGGATGGCAAGGACGTCGAGATCACGCTGTTGGTCAATAATGACTACACCACGGATAAGAGCCTTGCCGAGGGTGTCGTCGGCCAGATGGAAAAGCTCGGGCTTCGCGTGATCATCAATGCACTCGACGGACCGAAGCGCGATGATGCCAATTATAGCGGTCGCTTTGATTGGATGGTCCGGCGCAACACCACGGAGCTGGCGTCCGTCGTGCAGAACACCGAACAGCTCGCTCCTGTCGGCCCGCGCACGAGTTGGAACCATCGCGCGCCCGAAAGTGGCCAGTTGGACCTGATGCCCTTCGAAAAGGAGATGGTCGATGTCGTCAACAAGTTCACGACGTCGCAGAATAGCGACGAGCGTGTGGCTTTGATGAAGCAGTACCAGAAACTCTCGACCGAGCATCTCTACAATATCGGTCTGACGGAATATCCGGGCGCGCTCATCATCAACAAGCGCTTCTCGAACGTTCCTCCGGGCACGCCGATCTTCATGTTCAACTGGGCTGAAGACTCCATCATTCGCGAACGCCTGTGGGTGGCGGCCGACAAGCAGGGCAAATATGAGCTGTTCCCGCAGCAGCTCCCGGGCGCGCCGGGCAGCGCCGGCCCGATCAACTAACGGAGAATGGCAGCCGGCCCTAGGCCGGCTGCCAGCTAACCAGCCAAAATTCCGGCTGCATCGCGGTGCAGCCGGGCAACGGTGAACCCAGCCGGTCCGTGCTATCCTAAGGGGATGCAGACCACCGGCGGCAAGAAGAGAAGCGAACCGTCCCATGTTGCGATTCCTGCTCGTGCGCATAGCCTCAGCCATACCCGTGCTCGTCATTCTGAGCGTGGTGACTTTTGCCATCATCCAGGCGCCGCCTGGGGATTATGCAGACTTCATCCGCTCGCAGTTGATGAACCAGGGGGGCGCGTCCTTCGCCCAGGCCGATGAGCAGGCGCAAATCTACCGTCGCGAACACGGGCTCGATAAGCCGCTGGTCGTGCAATATTTCAACTGGATCGGCGGCATCGTTACCAAGGGTGATTTCGGCTACAGCATGTTCTACAACAAGCCGGTTGCTGACGTCGTCGGCGAGCGCCTGCCGCGGACCCTGGCACTTGCGCTTGTTTGCCATCTCTTCGCTTCCGTCCTGGGCATCGGCTTCGGTATCTGGGCCGCAACCAGACAATATAGCTGGATCGACAGCCTGCTTTCCGGCATTTCATTTCTCGGCATGACGGTGCCGCGCTTCCTGATGGCGCTGATCATCGTCTATATCCTTGTCTTCCAACTCAACGTCTCAGAAATCGGCAGCTTCTATTCACCGCAATATGGCGGTGCGCCGTGGTCCTGGGCTAAGTTCGTCGACCTGGTCAAGCATGTCTGGCCGGTCGTGGCGATCGCCACCTTCGGCGGACTTGCCTATAATATGCGCGTCATGCGCGGCAATCTGCTCGACACGTTGAATGCGCAATATGTCGAGACCGCGCGTGCCAAAGGCCTCTCCGGCGGCGCTGTCGTCATGCGCCATGCCGTCCCGAACGCCTTACATCCGCTCGTCATGTATCAAGGCGTCGTGCTGCCTTACATGCTGACCGGCGAGATCGAAACCGCCATCATTTTCGCGCTGCCGACCGTAGGGCCGGCGATCGTCGGCTCGATGGCGATTGGCGACGTCTATGTCACCGCCACCTTCATGATGGTGCTGTCGGGGACGCTGATCGTCGGCAATATCATCGCGGACATGCTGCTTGCCCTGCTCGATCCCCGCGTTCGCCAACAGGGAGGGATCCACTGATGCTCGCCTTCAGCACATCCGCGCCACCGCTCGATGACAACAAGATCAAGCCGAAAAGCGGCAATGAGAGCTACATCGCACTTGTCTGGCGTCGCCTGAAGCGCTCCTGGACAGGCATGGGCGGCCTGATTCTCGTGATCCTCTTGCTGCTGATGTCGCTCTTCGCAGAATTCGTCGCCCCCGACGATCCCAAGGCGACCGATACCGGCTTTGCGCCGCCGCAGGTGATCAGCTTCCACGACAAAGATGGCAATTTGGTCTTCCAGCCGCGCGTTTATGCGCTGGCCGAAACCGATGAGCTCGATCCCGTCACGTTTCAGCCAATAGTCGGACCGGACTACAACAATCCGCGTCTGGTCGGCTTTTTCGTCAAGGGCGCGCCCTATGACTTGTTTGGCCTGATCCCCGGCAACCGTCACCTCTTCGGCTCGATCGATGGCCAGCCGGTGCATTTCCTCGGTACTGACAAATTCGGCCGTGATGTGCTGTCGCGCGCCATCTACGGCTCTCGCATCTCATTGATGATCGCGCTGACTGTGGTTGCCATTGTCACCATCGTCGGCACCACCGTCGGTATGGTCTCAGGCTATTTCGGCGGCACGCTCGACGCCTGGATCCAGCGTTTTGTCGAGCTGGTGCTGGCCTTTCCGCAACTGCCGCTTTATCTGGCGCTGACCTCGTTGATCCCCGTGACCGCGCCGACCAATGTCTTCCTCGCCTTCGTCATCATCGTCATGTCGGCGCTCGGCTGGGCGCAGATGTCGCGCGAAGTGCGGGGCAAGACTTTGGCCTTGGCGCGGATCGACTATGTGCGCGCCGCCATGGCGGTCGGAGCGACCGATTGGCGCATCATCCTGCAGCACATTTTTCCGAACGTGATGAGCCATGTCATCGTCACCGTGACGCTGGCAATTCCGAGCGTCGTGCTGCTCGAATCCTTCCTTGGTTTCCTTGGTTTCGCGGTCAAGCCGCCGCTGATCTCCTGGGGGTTGATGCTGCAGGATACGTCCACCTATTCGGTAATCGGCTCCTATCCCTGGATCCTATCGCCCGTCGCTTTCGTGCTTATCACCGTCTTCGCGTTCAATGCGCTAGGCGACGGTCTGCGCGATGCCATCGATCCCTATTGAGAGGAGGCGGACCATGGCTCTCGCACTCGTCAATCCTTTTGCCCCCGATATCAGGCTCGACGCTGCCGACAAGACCGTGCCGCCTGTCATTGATGCCCGCAACGTCGCCGTCAAATTCAAGGTGGAAGACGGCATCGTTGACGCCGTCAAGGATATCTCGTTCCAGCTCTACCGTGGCGAAACCATCGCGATTGTCGGCGAATCCGGCTCGGGCAAGTCGGTGACCGCCCGCACGGTGATGGGCCTGCTTACCAAACGCGCCGTCGTGTCGGAGAAATCCACCGTCAGCTATGACGGCAAGAATGTGCTGAAATTTTCCGAGCGCGCCCGCCGGCAACTGCGTGGCGATCGTATCTCGATGATTTTCCAGGAGCCGATGAGCTCGCTGAACCCGATCTATACGATCGGTAGCCAGATCGTCGAAGCGATCCGCGTCCATCGCAAGATCGGCCGCCGGGAGGCGGAGAGGCGGGCTTTGGCGCTGTTGCAGCAGGTGCAGATTCCTGATCCGGAGGCGCGGCTGAAGCAATATCCGCACCAGCTTTCCGGTGGTCAGCGCCAGCGCGTGATGATTGCCATGGCGCTTGCCAATGACCCGGATGTGCTGATCGCCGACGAGCCGACGACAGCGCTCGATGTTACCGTGCAGGCGCAGATCCTGAATCTGATCCGCAACCTGCAGAAACAGCTCGGCATGGCGGTGATCCTGATCACCCATGACCTGACGGTGGTGCGGCAGTTTTCCGACTATGTCTACGTCATGCAACATGGCGAGATGCGCGAGCACAATACGACGGAAGAGCTCTTTGCCCGTCCGCAACATCCCTATACGCAGCACTTGCTTGCCTCCGAGCCGCGGGGCCAGGCAAAGCCATTGCCGCCGGACTGCGACACCATTCTTGAGGGCAAATCCGTCAAGGTCGCCTTCATGCTGCGCCACGGCACCTTCCTTAAGCCGGACATGCGCGAGCTGGTCGCCGTCGATGGTCTGAGCCTTGAGCTTCGCCGGCATGAGACATTGGGGCTCGTCGGCGAATCCGGCTCCGGCAAGACCACCTTCGGCCAGGCGCTGCTGCGGCTGATCGATGCCGACAGCGGCGAAATCTATTTCGACCGGCAAGCGATCCACGGCCGCTCGCGGGCCGAGATGCGACCTCTGCGCTCGCGCATGCAGATCGTTTTCCAGGACCCTTTCTCCTCGCTCAACCCGCGCATGCCGGTCGGCCAGATCATCGCCGAAGGGCTGGTGGTCAACAATATCGGCGCCAACAGGGCGGAGCGGCTAGAGCGGGTGAAGGAAGCACTTGTCAGTGCCGGCATGCCCTCGAATATCCTGTCGCGCTTTCCGCATGAATTCTCCGGCGGCCAGCGCCAGCGCATCGCCATTGCGCGGGCCATCGCGCTTGAACCGGAATTCATCCTGCTGGACGAACCGACCTCGGCGCTCGATCTCTCTGTCCAGGCGCAGATCATCGATCTCCTGCGCAAGCTGCAGGACGAACGGGGTCTGAGTTATCTTTTCATCTCCCACGACCTCAAGGTCGTCCGCGCCCTTTGCCATCGCGTCATTGTCATGCAGCACGGCAAGATCATGGAAGAGGGGCCGGTCGACAACGTTCTTTCCCATCCCAAGACCGCTTACACCGAACGCCTCGTCAAGGCGGCGTTCGAGGTAGCCTCATAAGCATTCAGGAGACTTCTACATGGCAGGCAATCCCAAGATCACCTTCATTGGCGCCGGTTCGACCGTGTTCATGAAGAACATCATCGGCGACGTTTTGCAGCGTCCGGCACTGACGGGTGCGAAAATTGCGCTGATGGATCTCAATCCGCAGCGGCTGGACGAAAGCGCTGTCGTCGCCCGCAAAATGGCTTCTACACTGGGCGCATCGGCAACTGTCGAGACCTTTACCGATCAGCGCCAGGCTCTGGATGGCGCCGATTTCGTCGTCGTCGCCTTCCAGATCGGCGGCTACGAGCCCTGCACGGTGACCGATTTCGAAGTGCCGAAGAAATACGGCTTACGCCAGACGATCGCAGACACGCTCGGCGTCGGCGGCATCATGCGCGGGCTCAGAACCGTGCCGCATCTCTGGAAGATCTGCGAGGACATGCTCGCCGTCTGCCCCGAGGCGGTGATGCTGCAATACGTCAACCCGATGGCGATCAACACCTGGGCGATCGCCGAGAAATTTCCGACGATCAAGCAGGTCGGCCTTTGCCATTCCGTGCAGGGCACGGCGATGGAGCTTGCGAAGGATCTCGACATTCCCTACGAGGAAATCCGCTACCGCTCGGCCGGTATCAACCACATGGCCTTCTACCTGAAATTCGAGCATCGCCAGGCGGACGGTTCCTATCGCGATCTCTATCCCGATCTCGTACGCGCCTATCGCGAGGGTCGGGCACCGAAGCCCGGCTGGAACCCGCGCTGCCCGAACAAGGTTCGCTACGAGATGCTGACCCGGCTCGGCTATTTCGTCACCGAAAGCTCGGAGCATTTCGCTGAATACACACCCTATTTCATCAAGGAAGGCCGGGAAGACCTGATCGAGAAATTCGGCATCCCGCTCGATGAATATCCGAAGCGCTGCATCGAGCAGATCGCGCGCTGGAAGAGCCAGGCCGATGAATATCGCAGCGCCGACAAGATCGAAGTGAGCCAATCGAAGGAATACGCTTCATCGATCATCAATTCGATCTGGACCGGCGAACCTTCGGTTATCTATGGCAACGTCCGCAATAATGGCTGCATCACCTCGCTGCCCTATAATTGCGCGGCCGAGGTTCCCTGCCTGGTCGATGCCTCCGGCATCCAGCCGACCTTCATCGGCGACCTGCCGCCGCAATTGACCGCGCTGATCCGTACCAACATCAACGTGCAGGAACTGACGGTGCAGGCGTTGATGACCGAGAATCGCGAACACATCTACCATGCGGCGATGATGGACCCGCATACCGCTGCCGAACTCGATCTCGACCAGATCTGGTCGTTGGTCGACGAACTGCTGGCCACCCATGGCACATGGCTACCTGAATGGGCGCGCAGCGACCGCAAGGTTCAGGCCGCTTGAAACCCTCTCTCCCGGTTTTGCGGCCGAAGGCCTCGCAGCATCGCTGCGGGGCCTTCCTTTTTGCCGTGACGTTGAAGGTGAAAGTCCAAACCCCGCTATTCTTCCAGCCGATCTAAGGTGGCAAAGCCTTTCCGCCTGCGCTAAAAAATGAGGCGAAGCTGGGGAGAGATCAAACACATGGCTAGTTCAGACACTTTCAGCACGGGAACCTTCGTCGGCCGCATCTGGCGCTCTGACGTGAAGGGCCCCGCTCTTGTCGTTGTCCGCGGTGGTACGCTTTACGACATCACCTCGAAAGACGCGCCGACCATGCGTGACCTCTTGGAGAAAGACGATCCGGTCGGCTTTGTCCGTGCACAAAAGGGCGAGGTTGTTGTTGCCAATCTCGACAATCTGCTCGCCGCCAAAGCTGACATATCGGCGGTCCATCTTCTTGCCCCCATCGACCTGCAGGCGATCAAGGCCTGCGGCGTGACCTTCGCCCGCTCGATGCTTGAGCGCGTCATCGAGGAGCGCGCCGCCGGCAATCCGGATCTTGCAGAAGCGATCCGCGGCAAGGTCACGGCCCTCATCGGCGACAGCCTGCGCAATTTGAAGGCCGGTTCGCCGGAAGCCGCCAAAGTGAAGGCGGCGCTGATCGAAGAGGGCGTCTGGTCGCAATATCTCGAAGTTGGCATCGGCCCGGATGCCGAGGTTTTCTCCAAGTCGCAGGTCATGTCCTCCGTAGGCGCGGGCGCCGATGTCGGCCTCCACCCGATCTCGAAGTGGAACAATCCCGAGCCTGAAATCGTGCTGGCCGTCGACAGCCGGGGCCGCGTCAGAGGTGCTACGCTCGGCAATGACGTCAACCTGCGCGATGTCGAGGGACGCTCGGCACTGCTGCTCGGCAAGGCGAAGGACAACAACGCCTCCTGCTCGATCGGTCCTTTCATCCGCCTGTTTGATGAGACCTATACGCTCGACGACGTGCGCACCGCCGATCTCGACCTCAAGGTCGAGGGCGAGGACGGCTATGTCCTGCACGGGCGCTCGTCGATGAGGGAAATCAGCCGCGATCCCCTCGATCTCGTCTCCCAGACCATCGGCCGCCATCACCAGTACCCGGACGGCTTCGTCCTCTTCATGGGCACGCTCTTTGCGCCTGTCGAAGACCGCGATACGCCCGGCCAGGGCTTCACCCATAAGGTTGGCGATATCGTCACTATTTCCAACGACAAGCTCGGCGCATTGAAAAACCGGGTGCTGTTGTCGACGGAATGCCCACCGTGGACGTTCGGAACGTCGCATTTGATGCGCAATTTGGCTGGGCGAGGGTTGATTTAGGGGGCTGAATTGTAGCTGGAGCGCTTAGGTGCCGGCGTTAATGATATATGGAAGCTTCCTCCTCGGGTAGCGGCCTCTCAAGCCACGTGGCGCATAGTTCGAGGTGCTCCCGCGTTACAGAAAATGTGTCGGGCGGCAAGTCTTGGTTACGCGCCTCAACACGGTTAACCAGTTCCTCAAAAGGCGGGTCTAGGAAGATTAGTTGAGTCTCGGCGCCTGCCTTTGACGCCACCGTTCGTGCGACGTCTCGCTCTACTCGACGGAAAAATCCAAATTCCAAGACCACATCACGCCCCAGACGAAGGACCCTATCGGCCAACTCCAACTGCAATTGCTGTACCGCACGTCGTCTGTCGGCATCGTAGCCGTTTCTAACAACTCGCGCCATCCATACGTCTGGAGACAGCAGCAATGCAGGGCATTCCCGTTCAAGGCGTTTGCCAATTGTTGTCTTCCCCGACCCTGGCAGCCCCATTAACATGTATAATGTTGCCATACATTATCCTTCCAGAGCAGAAGCCTTCCCGCTTCAATTGCCGCCAGTTCTTGCAGTGTCCATAGACGCCGAAATTGGCCGCGAACACACGCCTGATCTCCACTTTCAACGTCGCATCGGGCCGCGCCCGCACTGAGCGCCGGTCCCCTGACCGGATACGTACGACAAAACGGCCGGAAGGCCTTCATTGGGAAAGGAGAGGCCTGACCTGACGGCTCTTGCTGATCGGCTGGATCAATATCGCGCTGCTGTTCGCAACCTTCTTCATCGCCGCCTCGGCCACAACACGTTCGGCGCCCGCGTGTTGCTCAAAGGCACGGGCACCCAATATCTCGACCTCAATGCGTCGACATCGACTGCTGTTGGTTTTGGCGGCTGCGGGCGGCGGTGAGCTCGGAGGTGGTGTGATTGAGGCGGTCGGCGAGGACGCGCATGATTTCGACGGCCATTTCGGGAAAATCGCTGAGCAGTTTCAGGAAATGCTCCTTGCTGATCTTCAGTGCCTCCAACCGGGACGTGGCCTTGACGGTGGCGGTGCGGGATACGTCGCAGAGAATGGCGATTTCGCCAACGATCGAGTTGATATCGACCTCGGCGACCTTGATCTCTCCAGCCGGGCTATCGACAAGAATATCAGCAGTTCCGGAAAGAACAACATAAGCTGCATCGCCCTGATCGCCCTGATGAAACAGAACTTGACCGGCATTGTAGCTGACGCGATCCGACGTGAATGCCAAAAGCTTCAACTTTGCAGGTGCGATGCGCGAAAAAATCGGCACCCGCTTTAGCATTTCAACTTCGTCTTTCAGAAGCATGAGCTTCAAACCCCCAATGTCGGGCCCCAGATACCACCGCTGCAATAGGATATTACGATAACAGTTCTTTGAACATACCGTTTTTCTCTAAAAGATCGGTGGTTGTACCGCTTTCAACCAGGCTGCCGCGATCGAAAACCAGAACACGATCGAACAGCTCCGCAAAGCCCGGATTGGAGAGCACCCAGATAACGGCAGGCGCATATTCGCTCCTGTCGAGACCGGTCAGGATCGCACGGGCGATCTGGTCCTGAACGCGATGGTCGAGCGCCGGCAGGGGGCGATTGCAGATGAGGTAATCCGCCTGCTTCAGCAAGGCGCGGCCAAGATTGAGCTTCTGCCGCTGCACATTGGTCAGACGCTTGCCGCCGGAACCGACGTCGAAGTCGAGGCCGATCGACAGGACGCTATCCTGCATGCCCAGCCGTTCGAAGACGTCGTACATGATGGTGTGGATACGCTCCGGCGCATCGGCCTGCTGGTGCGCAATCCGGCCGAACAGCACGTTGTCCATCAATGTCGCCGAGGCGGTGAAGCGCTCGGGGTCGTAGCGCTCGATCACGCGTGCCAGATCGGCCGGGATATGTTCGTGAAACTTGGCGCGCGCCCTGACGATCTTGTCCATCAGCGTCTGCGTCAGAAGGCCGAAGCGGTGACGGGGTTCGATATAGGAGAAGCTGAGGCGGATGATGGCCACTCGTTCTTCCGGCGTCGCGGCGCCGAAGCCCTTGCCGTTCAGCTTTTGCAGCAACGCTTCGTAGGTCGGGATATCCTCCGCCGTCATGAAGGTAAGCTGCTGGAAGAAAGGATGATCCGGCGGCAGATCGGTAAAGAGTTCGACGGCGTTCTCGGCAATTTCCAGACCCATATCGTAGAGATCGACGTCGAGGCCGGTCTCTGTGAAGAGTTGCTGGAAATAAGGGTGGGCGGCAAGCTTGCGGTTGGTCATCAACGGCCGCTTCAGCGTGCCGAACAACAGGTTTTCGCCGACCGTCGCCTGCGGATTATAGGCGTCGAATTCGAAAGGCACGACAAGCCCGTCGAGATTCTCCTCCTGCAGTCTGAGACGCAGCGCCTGGCGCAACTCTACGATGCGCGAGGTAAGATCGTCATGCGCAGCCGTGTCGACATTCGAGCGCAGCGCCATGTCGAGAATGTCCTGGGACATAGCGACAGCATCGAGAACAGGGCGGATGACCGAGTAGATATCATGCGGGCCAGTGGCGCCGGCGGCGGCATAATCGACCCAGTCGCTGTTGAGATCCAGTTCCGGATTGGCGGCGCGGCGCGCTTCTATCATCTGCCATTTGAGCTTATTGGCAGCCTGGTCGTCATATTCCGCAGGGATCAGCGGCGCGTGTTTCAGGCCGTAGAGAAGATTGCTGCGCAACGTGCCGTGGAAGAAGAACGTATCCGACGAAGCGTAGGCGATGCGCCGCCCCGTCAGCGATTCCGGCAGTTCCAGCAGATCGCGGCCATCGATGGCAATGCGGCCGCTATCCGGCCAGATCAGCCGGCCGAAGGCCTCGGCAAGATATTCGCCACCGGCGCCGCTGTCGCCGACGATCGCCACCTTCTCGCCGGGATGAATTTCGACCGAGACGTGATCCAGCACACGGGCACCGCTATCGTCAACCACGGTGAGATTGGTCGCGACCAGCGGGTGGGTAATGCGGCCAGCCGGCGCGGGCGAGACAAGCTGGGTCTTCGGATCGATCAAACCTTCTACGCTGAACTGTTCGACCACCTGATTGTATTTGACCTGCACATCCTGGCGCGATTGATCCCAGTCGATAAGTTCCTTCAGCGGCCCCGGCAGGTCCTTGTAGGCATTGATGACGGCAACGAGCTGACCAATATCAAGCCGGCCCTGCAGCGCAAGGAAGCCGCCGATCGAATAGAACAGGAAGGGCGTGACCTGTGCGAGGAAGTTGTTGATGAATTTCACCAGGAACTTCCACTGATAGAGATCGTAACGGATCGAAAAGATCAACCCGAGACGATTGGCGATGTCGGCGCGCTCCAGATTGGTGGTATCGTTGGCATGGATTGTGCCGATGCCTTCGACGATTTCACCGACACGCCCGGACAATTCGCGCGCAGTGAGCTGCCGCTGGCGCCCGAGTTCCAGCAGCCGCTTGCGCATGCGCGGGATGACGACAGCATGCACCGCGACGATGGCGGCGGCGATCATGCCCAGCCAGAAATTCTGCAGGATAATGAACACGAGCGCAGTGATCGCCTGGCCGCCGAGAAGCGCCGGCTGCACGAAGGCGTCGCCGGTGAAGCCGCCCATCGGCTCCACCTCGTCCTTGATCATGGTAGCGATTTCAGCCGGCTTCACCCGCTTGAAATGCGCCGGGGGAAAACGCAGCACGCGGTCGATCAGCTCGAAACGGATGCGGCGCAGCATGCGCTCACCCAACCGGCCTTTATAGGTGTTGATGTAAAGCTTGAAGAGACCATTGAGAACGACAAGCGCCAGGAACACAAGGCTGAGAGCGATCAGCATCCAAAAGCGGGTGAGCTCGATACCCCGAAATATTTCCAAGTGCCCGAGGACGGGCACGTTGAAAGCGATATGCATGAAGGTCTGGGTTTCGCCCGGATGTTCGAAACCCTTGCCCTGAATAGGTCCATTGACGATCTGCTTCGGCAAGTCGAAGGACAGAAAGTAAGGGATCATCGAAGCGGCGACGATCGTCAGGATCCAGATTTGCTCCAGCCGGGTATTCGACCAGATGTAACGCGCTAGACTTTTTTCCATCGCTTATTGCATGCTTCCAAATTCAACAGGCATCGCCGCCGGGTTTGGCGCCGATGTTGCAGAGGTGCGGGAGGAGTTCATCGTGAATGCGCGGCCCCATATTGAAAACGGAACGCCGCCCGGTCTGTTGTCCAGGTGCCTCCCGATTCACTAATTTTTCGATTTATATCACAAGATTGCAGAAAACGAGGAGGGCAAAACGACGAGGTGTTGTGACAGATGCATTGCTGCAACCGTCACGCCCCGCGAATGATTGCCGAGGTTCGCGCGGCCCCGGTGAGGTCGATGTCAGGGTTCGACGGCTTCGGCCGTGAGAGCGCCGTTTCCACCGCATTGGCGAGCTGATCCGTCGTCAACCCCGCTTCCGGTAAAGCCAGCGCTAACCCAAGTTTCTCCAGCCGCTCGGCACGCACCGACTGCTCCGTTTCGCCGCCGGCCGTGAATGGAACAAGGATCGAGCGGCAGCCGGTAACGAGGAGATCGCCGACAGTGTTATAACCCGCCTGCGAGATCGACAGTTCCGCTCCCCGCAGCAAGGACGGGAAATCCTTGCGGAAGCGGACGAGGTCGACATTGCCGGGCGCATCCCTTGTCAATGCCGCGAAATCCTCCTCCGGCAAATTCGGGCCGGTGACTAGCAGCCAACGACGATCGACCGCCACCCGGCTTGCCGCCTCCAGCGAGGCGCGGATCAGATCGCGCCCGACGGCACCGCCGCCGGCAGAAACCACGATGTCGAAGATCTCGGCCGGTGCGGGCGGCAGCGGCGGCGCAACCAGACCGGTGTAGGTGATCTTATCGGATATGGCCGAGGTGAGCGGAAAAGTCTCCTCCAGCCGAACGAAATTAGGATCGCCATGAACGAGAACGCCGTCGAAATGATCCCGCAGCAGCGCCACCGTCTCTTCAACACGCCCCGGCTTCTTCTGCTGCTGCAGGATATCGCGCACCGAGGTGTAGAGTCTCGGCCTGGGATTGGCTCTGGCTATGGCATCGAGCAGCGGCAGGAGTTCGAAGCGCATTTGCCGGCGGCCGAAGGGAAATGCCTCGATGAGGACGACATCAGGCGCGGCCGTCCGAAAAGCCTCCAGCAAACGCTCGCGGCGCGCGGCCAGAAATTCCTCGCCGACGGGATTACCCACCTGATCGGCCAGTCCCGAAAAACCGGCGCTGCTGGCGACGACTGGGGGAAGGGTGACGGAGGTGATATCCGCGCCCGGAAAGCCGTTCACCGGCACGCCGCCGGTGACGACCGTCACCTGGCAACCGTCCTTCGCCAAGGCGCTGGCGATACGGCTGGCGCGGGCGAGATGGCCGATGCCGAGCAAATGCTGAACATAGAAAAAAACGCGTGGGCACGAATTGGGGGAGGATGAACTGCGGAGGGGCGTCATGCGGATTTGCGCCATTGCTCTTCTTTTTGCCACTGTTCCTCGAACAGCCGCGTCAATTGCCAAATGCTGGAGTGATGGTCGAAATGCTCACGTACCCGTTTCTCCGCGGCGTCGCCAAGCCGATGGCGCAGCACCGGGTTGCGGATCGCCCGTTCCATTGCCGCCGCCAGCGCTTCAGGGTCTTCCGGCGGCACGACGAAGCCGTTTTCGCCATTGGTCAGCAGCTCCGGCACGCCGGATATATTGGTGGAAAGGCAGGCAAGGCGCTGGCTGGATGCCTCCACCAACACGTTCGGCAGACCGTCGCGGTCGCCATCGGCCGCGACACGGCAGGCAAGTGCGAAGAGATCCGCCTGGCGGTAATGCGCCAGCACATCTTCCTGTGCCATCGCGCCTTGCCAGGTGATGCGGTCGGCAATGCCGAGCGTCTCGGCAAGCGCTTTCAGTTTCGCCAGCCCATCGCCGCCGCCGATGTGGGTGAAGCGCCAATGAAGCTCAGCAGGCAGCAGCGCCAATGCCCTCAGCAGCACGTCGTATCCCTTTTTCTCCACCGCACGCCCGACGCTGAGCAGGAAGGCAGGCTCGGATGCCTGCGACCCATCACGATCGGAATGGCGCCCTGTAAAGGGCGCGAAACGTGCTAGATCGAGGCCGTGATAGCTGAGATGCACATTCTCCGGCATCGCCGTCAGATCGCGCATGTGCTCGAAGCCGCTCCGCGTACACGTCACCGTCCAGCGGGCGCGTTCGAGTTTTTCCGAAAGATCCCAATCCGGCGAGGTCCAGATATCCTTGGCATGCGCCGAGCAGGTCCAGGGAACACCGGTCATGATGCTGGCATAGGCGGTCACCGACGCAGGCGTATGGATGAAATGCGCATGCAGCCACTCGCCATTGTCTGGCCATTCATGCGCCAGCACCAGCGCCTGGCCGAAACGTCGAGCCCGGTTCGGCGTGATGTCGCGCTTGAGATCGGCCCAGAATTGCCTCAGCAAGCGCTTGAAGCCGGGCTTTCTGACCCCGGCCCAGAAGGCGCGCAGCACGCGCAGCGGTTCGTCGTGCAGATATTCCGGCAGATAGACAACTCGCGCCTTGATCTCGTCATGGACGGGATGGCGCTTCCTGTCCGTCGGCTTGCGCATCGAAATCAGCGTCAGGTCGAAGCCGGCTCTTTCGAGGCCAAGCAGCTCCTGCGCGATGAAGGTTTCCGACAGGCGGGGATAGCCCTTGAGGACCACCAGGATTTTTTTTCGCATCGATCGGTTCCGATGCTCTATTCGGCGACGATCGATAGCGGCGGATAGTGGTCGCGGTCGTCAAACCATTCGCCGACAATGCGCGAAATGTGCACCAGCCCTTCCAGCCGCATGTGCCCGCCGCTCGCCGATGGCGGTGCGCGCGTCGGCAGGCGCTTCAGCGCGGCCGCGAGCAGTTTCGGATCGGCGGACTCCTCCGGCAGCAGCATATCGACAAGGCCGAGCTCGCTCGCCCTCTGGGCCCGGATCAACTGTTCCTCGCGCGGGCGCGTCCGTGGAATGATCAGCGCAGGCTTGTCGAAGGACAGGATCTCGCAATAGGTGTTGTAGCCACCCATGGCGACAACACCCTTGGCGCCGGCAATCAGCTCCTCCATCTTGTTGTCGAATTCGATCACCTGCAGACAGGCAATCTTGCTCGCACGTTCGATCAAGTGGTTACGTTCCTTGGCCGGCATATACGGGCCGAGCACGATCAGCGTCTTGTGTTTAAGCGTATCGTCCTGCTCGAAAGCGCCGACGACATCGTTGACGAGATCGGCGCCGTCGCCACCGCCACCGGTCGTGACCAGAATATAATCTTCGTCAGGCACATGTTCCGACTTCGTGCCTAAGGTGGATACACTGCGCTGCAGGAAGCCGACGAACTCCATCTTCCGGTGTACGCCGGGCGGCACATCGAGACCGACAAGGGGATCATGGAAATCCGGCGGGCCGTAGACCCAGACACGATCGTAAAACTGATCGATCTTCTGCAGCACGTTGTTCTTCTTCCACTCTGCTTCCAGCAGGTGCGGCGCGTCCATGACGTCGCGCATGCCGAGCACGAGCGTCGTGCCGCGGGCCTTTAGATACTGCAGCGTCTCCTCGACCTCGCCCTTCAGTCCCATCGGCTCCTTGTCGACGATGAAGATGTCGGGCTGAAAGGTTTCTGCCGTGTGACGGATGATCGACTGGCGCATCTTCAGAGTTTCGTGAAGATCGACATGGCTTGCCATCGACGTATATTCGCCGTCGCGCAGCTTGATGACGCTCGGCACTTTCACAAAATCGACTCGCGCTCGATAATCGAAAGCACCGGCGATCGTCGCGCCGGAAATGATCAGGACGTTCAGCCCACGATAGTCCTCGACGAGCGCATGCGCGATCGTTCGGCACCGTCTGAGGTGACCGAGACCGAATGTGTCATGGCTATACATGAGGATTCGAGCATCTTCTAAGCGCCGCTTCATGGGCAAAACCTCAGGATGAAAGTCATTACGCGGGGTGTCAGCAAACGACGTCCGCGGCCGCTCTTCGAATTGCAATCCATTTCTTGGCCACGCTTTTCGCTATTTGTAGGGATCGGCCGCGTCGCGCAAGCCGTCTCCTAAAAAGTTGAACGCCAGAATGACCAAAATCACCGGGATCATCGGGAAGAGGAGCCACGGGTAAAATGCAAGGGCGCTGACGTCTCTTGCCTCCGTGAGCAAGATGCCCCAGCTCGTGATCGGTGGGCGAAGACCGAGCCCCAGGAAGCTCAGCGCGGTTTCGCCGAGGATCATGCTGGGGATCGAAATCGTTGCCGTCGCGATCAGATGCGACATGAATCCTGGCACAAGATGACGGCCGATAATACGCGGCGAACTTGCACCCATCAATTGTGCAGCAAGTACATAGTCCTCTTCGCGTAAAGACAAGAGCTTGGAACGAACGGCACGGGCCAATCCGGTCCAATCGAGAATGCCGAGGATGATGGTAATGCCGAAATAGATGATGATGGGGCTCCAGGTCACCGGCATGATCGCCGCGAGCGCCATCCACAACGGCAGGCTCGGCAACGACTGCAGCACCTCGATGACCCGCTGGACGAGAAGGTCGAAGATGCCGCCATGATATCCGGCCAAGCCCCCGATGACGATACCCAGCACGAAGCTGATGGAGATGCCGACCAGCCCGATCGTGAGCGAGATGCGCGCTCCATAGATGATACGGGACAATACGTCGCGTCCGAGGCGGTCGGTACCGAGCAGGTACATCTGGCCGCCAATAGCGGGGCAGACCAAATGGAAATTTGCATCCACCAGTCCCCAGAATCGATAGGCATCGCCACGACAGAAGAAGCGGATCGGCTGCACATTATCCGTCTTGTCGGTATAGATTCGTTGCAGCGTATTGATGTCGAGCGTCATCTTGCGGCCATAGACAAAGGGGCCGACAAATTCGCCGTTGTTGAAGAAATGGACTCTCTGCGGCGGCGAATGGATGTACTCGACATTGCGGGTGTGCAGGCCGTACGGGGCCAGGAATTCCACAATCAGGATCATGGCGTAGAGCAACAGCAGGAAGATGCCGGAGGCGAGAGCGAGCTTATGCCGCTTGAACTTCCACCACATCAATTGCTTCTGCGAAGCCTTGTAGTAACGCGCCTGACCGGCCGACATGGCTTCGAACTGCTCCGGATCGAAGGCGGCTGTGGAAACGTAGTGCTCTAGCGGGGCGCCGGGGCGCGGCAGGGGTGCGTTCACTTGGTGCTCCTGCCTTGCAAGCGGATACGGGGATCAAGGAAGCCAAGGGCGAGGTCGGAGATCAACACGCCGATGACATTGAGGAAGGCGAGGAACATCAGGAACGAACCGGCAAGATACATATCCTGGCTCTGCAACGCCTTGATCAGCATCGGCCCGGTCGTCTCCAGCGACAGCACGATGGCGGTGATTTCCGCGCCGGAAATGATCGACGGCAGGATCGAGCCGATATCGGCGACGAAGAAATTGAGCGCCATGCGCAGGGGATATTTCACCAGCGCTTTCAGCGGATGCAGCCCCTTGGCGCGGGCGGTGACGACATATTGCTTCTGCATCTCGTCGAGCAAGTTGGCACGCAGGCGGCGGATCATGCCGGCGGTGCCGGCGGTGCCGACAATGATGACGGGAATCCACAGATGCGCGAGGATCGAGCGCGCCTTTGCCCAACTCATAGGCTGCGACAGATATTGCAGATCCATCAGATGGCCGATCGACACGCCGAACCAGATATTGGCGAAATGCATCAGGATAAGCGCCAGCATGAAGTTCGGGATCGCGATGCCGAGCAGACCGAAGAAAGTCAGCCCATAATCGCCCCAGCTATATTGATGGGTGGCCGAATAGATGCCGATCGGGAAGGCGATCAGCCAGGTGAGCGCGATCGTCGCCGTCGACACGAGGATGGTCAGCCAGAGGCGATCGCCCACCACGTCCGATACCGGCAGTTGATATTCGAAGGAATAGCCGAAATCGCCATGCAGCATGCCGGCGACCCAATAGACATATTGCAGGGCCACGGGCTTATCGAGCCCGTATTCGTGGCGAAGATTCTCAATCTCCTGCATGTTGGCAGTCTCGCCCTGCGCCCGCAACTCGGCGATCTGGCTTTCAAAGAAGTCGCCCGGCGGAAGCTGGATGATGGTGAAGACCAGCATCGAGATGACAAGCAGCGTCGGGATCATTACCGCGATGCGCCAAAGAATATATTTAAACACGCGGTTGATCCTCCTTCAGCCAGAAGGTGTCAGGCATATAGACGCCTAGATAGCAGGTCGGATCGAAACCGTAGAGCGCCTTTTCGGGCACGTTCTGCAACTTGTCTACATGTACGATCGGCTGCAGTGTGCCGTTGATAAGCCCGATCGAGAAGACCTGGTCGACATAGATCGCCAGCATCTGATGCCATATTTCTGCCCGTTCGAAGGAAGAAGCAGACTTGCCCCATTGCTCCAACAGCTCGACGAGCTTCACGACTTCCGGGAGGTCCGGCGCAGTGCCCTGCGTGCCGCGGGAAAGATAGTGCATGCCCCAGAGCGGCCATTGCAGTTGGTCGTCCATCGTCGGCGCAAGCTGGCCGGGATTCATGTCCGCCGTCGCCACACCGTTGTCGAGGCCCAACCAAATCGACATAACGATACGCCCGCCCATGGCACGGCTGCGCAGGATGTCGCGCTGCGAGGTGCGGGTAAACAAAGCGATGCCGATATTGCGCCAGTGGTCGGTGACGAGTTCGAGCACGTCCGTGTCGAGCGTGCCTTCGCCGGCCGTCTCGACCGTGATTTCAGCACGGCGTCCATCCGGCAGAAGGCGGATGCCATCCTGGTCGCGTTTATCTAGACCGGCGGCGTCGAGCAAGGCGTTGGCCTGCTCCGGATCATAGGCGATCCAAGCCTTGGCATATTCGGGTCTGTAGAGCGGGCTTTCCGGCAGCATCGTGTCTGCGCTTTCGGTGCCGAGGCCATAGAAAACCGCCATGTTAATCTCGTGGCGGTTAATTGCCAGCGACAGGGCACGGCGCACCCGTACGTCTTGCAGCACCTGCCGCCATACAGGATCGGCGCTATTCAGATTCGGCAGCAACGCCACGCGCGAACCGCGCGTCGCCTTCCAGAGATTGACCTTGAGATTATAGGACTTCTCCGCGTCCTTCAGGAAAGTATAATTGTTGAAATTAATCGCCGTCGCCTGCAGGTCGCTGTCGCCGGTGCCGGTTTTATCCGGAATAATCGTCGAGGAGCTAATGTTCAGAATAAAGCGGTCGATATACGGCAACTGCTTGCCGTTTTCATCGATGCGATGGAAGTAGGGATTGCGCTCGAACACGAACTGCTCAGCCGGCGGCGCGGTCGTGTTGCGCCATGGCTCCAGGACCGGAAGCTCCGGATTTTCCTGGCGATAGACACGGGCCATCTTGATGTGCAGGTCCGCGACTTTCTTGACACGATACTGCTTCATCAGCGCCGAAAGACGGATATCGTCCTGATACTTCGGATGGAACTGCTTGAGATAATGCTCGGGGCCGACGAGCACCAAGGCTTGCGGCGCAGCAAGGTTCGGCAGGAAATATGGATTGGGCTGATCCCAGCTATAGCGCACGGTTACCTGGTCGATGACTTCGAAGCGCGGCAGATCGCCATGCGGCCGCAACTCCAGTGCGCCGCCTCCCGGTGTCAACTTCTTGTTGAGAATGACATCTTCCCACCAATAGCGGAAATCATCTGATGTGAGCGGGTGGCCGTCCGACCACTTGTGACCCTCACGCAGCTTGAAGGTGAAGATACAGTCGTTTTCAACGGTAAAAGATTCGAGAATATCCGGCTGCAGCGTCAGCGTCTGATCATAGCCGACAAGACGGGCATAACCATAGACGTTCATGAGACGCAGGTCATTCTGGGCGCCGATGAGCGTGCGTATCGACCCACCGTAGCGACCGGGCTCGCGACCGAGCGCAGCGAGATTGACGATACGGGGCATCTTCGGCAGCCGCTGGGCCAGCGGCGGCATCTGGCCAGCCCGCAGCCAGTCGTGCAGGAAGTCGGGTTCGTTGTCGGCGTCCGCTGCGACGGCCGGCAGCGGCAGCACGGAAGAGGCGAGAAAGCCGAGAAAAGTTCGACGGGTTACCACGTGCGTAATTCCTGAACATCGGCGCCGCGGCGAGCGCGCACGAAATGACCGCCGCCAAGATCGGCGTAGGCAAGATCCCCGCCTTTATCCTCCGCGAAATGCGGCCCCCAACTCTGCTTGGCGGCGGGGCCTTCGGCATTCAAGGCGGAGAAATCCAGCGGCCGGTCGAGATCGGGGAAGGGGACCGCCGCAAGCAGCGAGCGGGTATAGGGATGGACGGGATCGCGCAGGATGATCTCACGCGGCGCGATCTCGACGATACGGCCGCGCGCCATGACGGCAATGCGGTCCGCCATATAGTCGACGACGGCGAGATTGTGCGAGATGAAAAGATAAGTAAGTCCAAGTTCCTTTTGCAAATCCTTGAGAAGGTTGAGGATCTGCGCCTGCACGGAAACGTCGAGCGCCGAGACGGGCTCATCGAGGATCAGCAGCTTCGGCCCGAGCGCCAAAGCGCGGGCGATGCCGATGCGCTGGCGCTGGCCGCCGGAAAAGCTGTGGGGATAGCGGCTCAAATAGTGCTGGTCGAGCCCGATTGCCTGCATCAGCCCCTTGACCTTCTCCTTGCGCTCACCGCTGTTGCCGTGCTCATGGATTTCAAGGGGTTCGCTCAGGATATTGCGGATCGTCATGCGTGGCGACAGGGAGGAAACCGGGTCCTGAAACACCATCTGGATCTTGGTGCGGAGCTCCATCAGCTCGTCGCCTTTGACGGCCAGCACATCGATCTTGCCGTCGCCATCTTCGAACGTCACCGAGCCGCTATCCGCGGTGATGGCGCGCATCAAGATTTTGCTGACCGTCGTCTTTCCGCAGCCGCTTTCCCCGACGAGGCCCAGACATTCGCCACGACGGATGTCGAAACCGACATCATCGACGGCGCGAAACTTGGTGCCCGCCTTCCCGAAAAACCCGCCCCCTTTCGAGATATAGGTCTTGGTGAGATTGCGCACCGTGAGCAACACCTGCGGCGGAGCGTTGCCATTGGTTTTGGCCAATTTCTTCTTGCCGGAGAACGTACCGAGATTGACCGGCACGTCGCGCAGCGATTTCAGCCGCTCGCCGGGTTTCATATCGAAATGCGGCACCGCCGACATCAACGCCTTCAGATAACGATGCTGCGGTTGGCGGAAGATCGCATCGACCGGTCCGGCCTCCATGATCTCGCCGTGATAAATGACGACGACCTCATCGGCCATGTTGGCGACGACGCCGAGATCATGGGTGATCAGCAGCATGGCCATGTTGAACTTTTGCTGCAGGTTGCGCAACAGGCCGAGGATCTGCGCCTGAATCGTGACGTCCAGGGCCGTCGTCGGCTCGTCGGCGATCAGCAGCGCCGGATTGCAGATCAGCGCCATGGCGATCATCGCACGCTGACGCATGCCGCCCGACAGTTCGAATGAATACATATCGAAGGTGCGGTGCGGATTCTGAAAGCCGACGAGGCCCAGCATTTCCTCGGTCTTCTCGCGCTGCTCGGTCCTGCTGATGCCCGGATTGTGGATGCGAAGCGCCTCGCCGATCTGATTGCCGACCGTGTGCAGCGGGGAGAGCGAGGTCATCGGCTCCTGAAAAATATTGGCCATGCGCGCGCCACGAAGCTGACGCATCTCGATGCTGTCGCGCGGCAGTTGGAGAACGTCCGTCGTCTCGCCGTTCAGCGGATCGGTAAACAGAATGCGGCCGGTCGCCTGCGCTGGCGTCGGCAGAATGCCCATGATCGACTGGCTGATGATCGATTTGCCGGAGCCGGACTCGCCAACTAGCGCCGTTACCTTGCCCGGAAGCACCCGGAGATTGGCGCCCTTCACCACGCGCAGCTTGTCGCCGTAGATCGAGAACGAGACGTCGAGGTCCTCGATACGCAATAAATCAGTCCCTGACGCCATACTGTAGTAGTTCCCGCTTACACGACCTTTATGGCCCCGTATGGCACACTAACGTAGGCCATAACGGGTGTCCAGTTAGTCAAAGGTGTGTAAAAACTGTCGCTTTTCCAGTGATCTATCCAGGGATGCTCAACTATGGGCTTCTCAACGTCACTGGATGAACTTTTCGACCTGCGGGTGGTTCTCAAACTTTTTGGCATCCCGATGGAGCAGGATGACTTGCTCGGCCTCCGACAGACCGTCGGCGGCCACATCGTGAAAGACTTCCGTCGTCCCACCCGTCCTGGCTATGACTTTCGGATGTACGACCGTAAAGCGCTGGCGGACGCCGCGTAACCTCTCTTCGCCGAGTGTTACCCACTCGCCGCCGGTGTAACCGGCAAAGGCCTGACTTGCGACCACCTCGGTCGAATATTTCTTCGTCAGCGCCTGCAGCCGCTGCACTTCGTTGACGGCGGCGCCGAAGGCGGAGAAGGTCAAACGATCCCGCAGACCGACATTGCCGAACATGACATTGCCGACATGCAGTCCGATGCCGTAACGAACTTCGCTCAGACCGCGCGTCTTGCGATCCTTGTTCAGCGCGGCAACACGGCTCTGCGCGTGGAAAACGGCCGACAATGCCGCCTCGCAAGCGACCTTGGAGGGGTCCTTGTGCCGTCCGCAGGGATAGACGGCAAGGAAGCCGTCGCCGAGGAAACTCAAGATCTCGCCGCCATTACGGTTGAACGGCGCAGCGATGGCGTCGAAGAATTCGTTCAACGTATCGATATAGGCTTGGCGCCCTTCCTTCTCGGCGTAGAGCGTCGACTGCCGCATGTCGCCCATGACGAGAGCGGCGCGGATCGTCTCGCCGTCGCCGCGGCGGATCTGCCCGTTCAGCACACGCTGACCGGCATCGCCGCCGAGATAGGTGGTGAGCATGTTGTTCGCAAGCTTGCCGAGCACCGCCATCTTGGCAGCCATGGCGAGATGGTTCTGCATACGCATCAGCGCGCCGATCATCTCTTCGCTGAAGCCGCTGATACTATCCGTCGACCAGGAGCCCATCATCCCCTGGGCGGAGCCCGCCCCGAAGGTCTGCACGAAGGCGATATAGTCGGTGATCTTCTCCTTGCGCAGGTCCTCGAAGACGGGAAACTCCAACGGCCCGTCGATATCGACGCGGCGGCGCAGGTGCAGGAGGTTGTTGGAGAGCAGATAATAATAGGGGCTCTGGACGAAGCGTTCCGGCTTGTCGTCGACATGCCGATAACCTTCGATCGTCAGCCCCCCGGCACGGCGCCAGGTGAAGCCAAGGGCATCATAGAGTGGATGCAGCATCGAAAAGGTCAGATGCACGCGGGCGATCGGCAGGCCGGAAGCAGCGATGCGTTCGCAGAAACCACGAACGATGCTCTCCAGATTTTCGCCTGTCAGCGCCGACTGCGTCAGCCATTCGGCAACCTTGTCGAGAAAAATATCGGAAACACTCGAATGAATGGTCATCATTCCTGCGGCCTATCCTCGTAATCCAAAATGCTCCTCCGCGGCGACACGCCGTCTACCAAATGATGTGGGCGCGGCGATAAGGTCGTGTCCAAGCATTTTGGCACGGTCGGATGAGCGAACCATGCAGCAGGCGACGGCATATTTTCCCAGAAGGTTTGAATAGCGCCGGCGCCGTCAAAGATTTGCTGCGCCTTCTACGCGTCCTGGCGGACATATGGCACAACAAAAAAGGGCCGCCAAAATTGCCGGCTCTCGTTTTGTTCTTGTTTAGATAAGCCTCTCATGCCGCTGAAACAATGGCCAAAAACGATGCGGCTCAAGAAAATTCTCCTAGAGAGAAAAATGTCACGGCGTACCAGGCGACGCGACGGGCGTATCCAAGGCGGAGGAAACGGCAGCGCGCAACTTTTCCCGCAATGCCGTAGCCGCCATCGCATAGCCGCCGCTGGCTCCGTCGATGAAATGCATATGATCCCGCATCAGCGGTGTCGGTACGAAACAGGTCATCAGCGCGCTCTGCTGCCGATGCAGGCCGTAACGGCAGACGCCTGCGGCTTCGGCTTCCCGCAGCCGCGCTTCGATGCGGGAAAGACGCGCCGCATCCACATCGATGGTCATCTTCAAGCCGTCATCGAATTTGCGAAAATCGGAATTTGCGGCGAGGTCACGCCGGTAGATCTTGGCGTCGAAGGTTGCCGCGCGGATGCCGAACTTGTCGAGGATGTAGATGACAACGATCTGGGCAGCGATCGAAAGTTTCCGCAGCCAGCGGTTGGCCGCGGACGCCGTTGCTCGGGCTTCGATCTCGGCACCTTCGAAGGCAAGCGCCGGGGTCGGGCCTTCGACAGGCACCGGGTGTCCGCCGCGGTTCTGCTCCATGGAAATGGCGATGATATCGGCAACCAGGCTTTGGAACTCAGGGCCGTTACCGGCAGCACCGGGAACAGCGATGATCGAGACGATCTCGCCATTGTGCGCCTCGATCGGATTCCATCGGCAGGAGAGGCCGGTCAGATCCGGCCGCGTCTGCTGCGGCGCCGCTTCGACGGCAAAGTGTCCCGCCTTCATCTGCTTTTCCGCCCAGCTCGCGCCGCCGCCGGAGAACATGGCATAGGAGACGAAGTCGCTGGGGCTGAAGCGGGCGACGCGCACATCCAGCCCCTCGGCCCGGACATCCCCCATCGGTACCAGCGCAGTACGCAGGCTGAGCTGCAACTCCTCTGTTACCCATGTCCGCACTGCGGCCAATGCCTGCCGCACGCGATCCTCGCCGGAGGCAGGAATGGCCACTAGGGCGCCGTCGCCGCCGAAGACGAAGGGATAGTCGCCGTTGTCCAGCGCGTTGAGCACCGCCGAAATCACGCTCGCGCCCGCCATGTTGACGGATTTGTAGTGGCCCGACGCGATGGCCTTGGTCGAGCTGACGATATCGGCTACCGCCAAGAGCCAGCCGTCGGGAAGCGGCCGATAGTTGCCGCTGTCGGTGACGCCTTCGAAATCGGTGAAAACCGGCAAACTACGGAAGAAATCGTCGTTCGATAGCTCGGCCATGACATCCCCCTTAAGCATGCGGCGCAACGCCTATCCCTACAACAACCGCATCGAAAAACCAGCAGACAGTCGACGCAGTGTCGTCGTCCATGCTACTCCGGCTGGGGGAGAGACACCACGACGCCAAGGAATTATACGAATGAGCCGCCTGGATAGTTTCATCCGCCGCCTGACCGCACAACGAGACATTCTCAACGCCGTCGCCGATGAGGTCAAAACGCTCGACGGCGCCGTGTTGGAACTTGGGCTCGGCAACGGCCGCACTTTCGATCACCTGCGCGAACTTTTTCCGGACCGCCGCGTCGTCGCCTTCGATCGGGCCGCCAATGCCTATGGTTCGTCGATGCCGGAGGACGGCAATCTCGTGCTCGGCGAAATCAAGGACACTGCCAGAGATTTTATCGGCATCGGCGCGTCGCTCGCCCATGCGGATATCGGCACCGGTTACGAGGATAAGGATGCCGTAACGCTGACCTGGCTGCCAGAGATCATGGCCGGCGTTCTTGCTCCGCGCGGCCTTGCCGTCAGTGGCCTGCCGCTTGAGCATCCCGATCTCGAATCATTGCCCCTGCCATCGGGCGTGAAAGACGGGCGCTATTTCATTTATCGGCGCAGATAGCCGTCAACGCAGGAACAACACGTTAAACTGATGGCCTTCGACCGGCAGATCGGCAACCTTCATCGCCACACTGCGGTCTTCGAAAAAGACCAGGCATTCGGCGTAGTAGCCGGCAAGATCGGCGACGAAGGCGACCGCCTGATCCCTGCCGTAAAAGGCCGGCGTAAATTCCATGTAGAGCGGCACCTTGCGAGCCATCAGCGCCAGCATCGACCTGACGGCAACGGGCTCGTAACCCTCGATGTCCATCCAGATCAGCCCGATGTCGGCGGCCTCGACGCCGATGTCGGCAAGAATATCCGCGACGGGGCGGACCGGTACGGAAATCTTTTCATCGCCTGCGCTTTGGCGAAAAACACTGCTTTTGCCATGGTTCTTATGGTTCAGATAGAAATCGAGCTGTCCCTGGCGATCGCCGGCGGCGCAGTTGACCGCCGTTACCATATCCTGCATCCCGTTGTCGGCGATATTGACCGACAGGAGCCGGAAATTGCGCGGGTCGGGCTCGATGGTAACGATATGGCGATAAGCGCCGCTCAGGGCGAAATAGGTGGTCTGCGTACCGATATTGCCGCCGAGTTCGAGTAGGACCGTGCCCTTTCGCAGCAGACCGCGCTCGCGCAGAACCATCAGGAGCCGGTCGACATGATCCCGCTCGAAATGGCCTTTGCGAAACACTTTCCGGCCGATGTAGTCGGCAGGCGAAAAGCTCAGGATATGATCGCCGCAATCCACCGTCATGGTCTTGACGCGCGGCCCGATGGCGCCGATCAGGATGTCGCGGCCGAGGCGGGTATCGAACAGCCGCGTGGCGACGTGATCCCTGATCTTGCGAAGGGTGCGTTTCCAGAATTTCGCGGTGAGGATCTTGCGGTCGGACATTGCCCCATCCCTACACCAGAACATCGGGCTTTCAAATGGAATCGTTGAAGGAATGCCGAGGATTCAAGGAATTAGCGCGCAAGGTTTATGCAAAGCGCCCGCTTTCCTCCTTCGGAACGATATAGACGCGCAGAGGCTCGCCGCGGCCGCGAACGGCGATCTCACGGCTTTCGATGTCGGAAATATCCACGCCGGAAAGGCTCGCCACCGGCTCGGAGAAAACCAGCGCGCGGTCGAATTCCTTGGCGACGCTCTCGAGGCGGCTCGCCACGTTCACGGTGTCGCCAATCGCCGTGACGTTCTTGACATTGCCGTAGCCCATTGAACCGACCACCGCCAAGCCCGTATGAAGACCGACGACGACTTCGAGTGGGACCGACAGCTCGTCTGCTAGCTCTTGGCCGAGTTTGTCGATCTCCCTGATGATCTCGGCGGCGGCTTTGAGCGCCTGCCGATTGGCATCCTGCGGCGTGGTGCGCAGGCCGAACAATGCCATGGCGCCGTCGCCGATAAACTTGTCCATCCGGCCGCCATTGTTCTCGATGATACGCCCGACGATCGCAAAATAGCGGTTCAGCAGAAAGACGATATCGAAAGGCAGGCGCGACTCGGTCAGCGTCGTGAAATGACGCAGATCGCAGAAAAAGACGACGATCTCACGCTCGCGGCCGGGGCTTGCCGTCTGGCTGTAGACGGGAATGGTCGATTCCGCCATCGGCGTCAGAAGCGGCACGACGCTGATGTTTCCTGTCGGACGCAGTTGACAGGCGAGGCGGACATCCGGCGTGGCGCCGATGCGGTTCAGCGTCTTCTGTTCCAGCGCCTCGGGCGGCGGCAGATTGTCCGCGCCTTCGACGATCTGGACGCGGCAGGTGGAGCATTGGCCCTTGCCGCCGCATACGGAATAATGGGGGATGCCGCCGAGACGGCTTGCTTCGAGCACGGTGAAGCCGCGAGGCGCATGCACGACTTCGCCGCTGGCGTAGCGGATCGCGACCTGATGCTGCCGTTCGCGCAGCCTGCGATGGGTGCGGAAAGCGAAAAGGCCGATGATCGAAGCGCTGAAAGCACCGTAGAAACCGGCGCGATACGGCCATAGGGCGCCAGCCATCTGGCGGCCGGGTATGGAGCCGGTCTCACCATAGCTGCGCATGTCGCTGTAATAGCCGCCCCGAAATCCGCGCTCATCATTCTGCGCCGTCTCATGCGACACCGTTCGGCCCATGGCGGCGAAACCGAGCAGGGCGAGCACCGGCAGCACGATGGCGAAAGACAGCATAATGGGGGCTATGGCCATATACCAGGAACGGTAGCGCAGCCAGAAATGGATACCGATACAACCATGGATCCAGACGACCACCAGAACGATCGCCTGGCGCACGCCGTTTACCGGCGAAGTGATCCAGAGACTGTCCACGATCGCGCGGTAATTGTCGTGATAGCCGTAGACCGCGTGCAGAATGCGCGTGCCGATAATATGGTCGATCAAGAGTACCGGAACGAGCAATCCGGTGACAATCTGGAAGGCTTCGCCTGCCGGCATGACCAGCGTGCGGCGCCTGTAAAGCATGCGCAGCACGAGCAGAATATGGACGATCAGCGCGCCGTAGAGAAGGACGGTGCCCACCGGATTGCGCCAGGCGGCCATGAACCAGTGCTGCGCCTGATCGGCAGTACTCAGCGAAATCAATCCGAGGGAATGATTGGCGAGATGCATGGTCACGAAGACGAAGATGACCAAACCGGAGCCGAGGCGGAACTTTCGCGCAATACGATCGGAGATGATGGGTGTTCTCGCCTCGGTAGTCATCAAATCCAATTTATATTGCCCGTTCACAAACGAACGGAAAGCAGTTATCGCCTAATCGTCTAGCTGCAATGCCGCATGCTGTCGAGAATGCGGTTTTTGAAGCGGGAGCCTTATTGCCAAGCAAGCCATCGGAATTCGGGCATTTTCCCGGCCAAAACTATCACTTTCTTGTCAACTATTCGTGCGCGCCATGAAGATCGCCTTCTATGCTCCTTTGAAATCTCCCAATCACCCGGTGCCGTCGGGCGACCGGATGATGGCGCGCCTCATCATCGCGGCATTGGAGATGGCGGGACACAAGGTCGAGATCGCCTCCGAGTTGCGCAGTTTCACGCCGGCGCCGCAGGATGCCTCGCGTGCCGAGATCGATCGGCAAGCGGTAGAGGAAACCGACAAATTGCTGAAGAAATGGCGGGCGGAGCCGCCGCCGGATCTCTGGTTCACCTACCATCCCTACTACAAGACGCCCGACCTGGTCGGCCCGCACGTCGCGGCATCGCTTGGCATTCCCTACGTCACCGCCGAGGCATCTTACAGCAGGCGGCACGATGATCGCGGCTGGGGCGAAAACCAGCGCCTGATCGCCGAGGCAGTACGGCAGGCCGCCGTCAATCTGTGTTTTACCGAGCGCGACCGGATCGGCCTCTTGGATGCCGTCCCTGAAGGACGTTACGAGCGTTTCCTACCATTCATCGATACGGCGCCCTTCGGGCCGCTGGCTGACGAAGTCGCGCCGCATCGGCTGATATCAGTCGCAATGATGCGGCGCGGCGACAAGTTCGACAGCTATACGATGCTCGCGCAGGCGCTGGAACTGATCCGGGACCGCCACTGGACGCTGACCGTCATCGGCGACGGGCCGATGCGAGGGGAGGTGCGGACGCTGTTTTCCGGGTTCGATGCCAACCGCATTACCTGGCTCGGAGAACGTTCAGCGCCTGAGATCGTCCGCGAGTTGCGGGCAGGGGGCATCTATGTCTGGCCCGGCTGCGGCGAGGCCTACGGGCTTGCCTATCTCGAGGCACAGGCCGCCGGCCTGCCGGCCGTGGCACAGGCAACCGCCGGCGTGCCGGAGGTGGTTATGAACGATGTTACGGGTTTTCTGACGCCCGAGGCCGATCCGAGAGCCTATGCCGACGCGATCGCACGTTTGCTGGACGACGACCGGAAGCGGCGGGCGATGGGCGAGGCGGCCTACCGCTTCGTTCATGAAGAGCGGTCGTTGACCGCCGCCTCGAAACGACTTGAAGCCATCCTGCGGAGGCATTTGGGAGATTCCTATTATGAGCGATAGAGCCGCATGGCAGCCTCTGCGCGATGAATTGCAGCGCTGGGCCGATGCCGGCCGAAGGGCGACGCTATGGTTTCGCGACGACGATGCCATCGAACCGACCGCGGCGCTCGACCGTCTGCTGGCTCTCTCGGATCGCTACGCCGTGCCGATGACGCTGGCAGTGATCCCCGCCTACACCGGTGAGCCGCTCGCGGCGCGGCTCGCGAGCCAGAAAGCTCTAACGGTGACCGTGCACGGCTGGACGCACCACAACTACGCACCGGACGAGACAAAAAAACAGGAACTTGGTCCGCATCGTCCGCAAGCTGTTGTCCTCGATGAACTCCGCCGCGGTTTCGACAAGCTGAAGGCCCTCCATCCCAGGCAATTCGCGCCGATGCTGGTGCCGCCGTGGAACCGGATCGACAAGGCGCTGCTGCCCGAGCTCGCCGCTTTCGGATACCGTGCCGTTTCCGTCTATGGATTGGCAAAGCCGGATCAGCCGATCGCGCTGGTCAATACGCATGTCGATATCATGGATTGGCACGGGACGCATGGCGGCCGCGCGCACGGGGAGCTGGTCGGCTATCTCGTGCGGGAATTGCAAAACCGTTTCGACGGCAATAGTGAGCCGATCGGCATCCTCACCCATCACCTCGTCCACGATGCGTTGGCGTGGGATTTCATTGCAGCGCTCTTCGAAGAGACGGCTGCGCATGCGGCCGTCGACTGGCGCAACGTCGGCGATTTCATGGGCTAACGGCTCAAAGCCTAATCTTAGCCCCAACTGTTCGGGATCGGCGCTTCAAAGCTCGAGCAGTTGACCGTCAAAGGAGGCAAAGGCGCCCGGGAAGCTCGCCCGTGCCTCCCGCTCCATATCATCCAGCTCTTTATCCGTACGTGCCGGCGCGTGATGGAAGAGCGCGAGGCGCCTTACACCCGCTTTCTTCGCCAGCTTGACGCCTTCCTTCCAGGTGGAATGCCCGAAGCCGAGATGTTTCGGCATTTCCGGCTCGGTGTAGGTCGTGTCGTACACGGCGAGATCGGCATCCTTCATCAGCGAAAGGGCGGCTTCGTCGAGCTGACCAACCAGATGCTCGGTATCGTAGACCAGCGCGATAATCCGGCCCGCCCATTCGACACGGTAGCCGATACAGCCGCCGGGATGATTGAGCTTGGCGGTGTGGATGACGATGCCCGGATGCGGCTTCAGCGTATCGCCGGCGACGAAATCGCGAAAATTCATCGTCGCGCGGCAAATATCGGGCTCCACCGGAAACCAGGGTGGCCGCATGAATTGGCCGATCAGTTGCCGCGTCGTCGTCTTGCCGGCAAGATGGCCCGACCAGATATCGACGCTGACCTTGGGATCATAGATCGGATTGAAGAAGGGCAGACCGATGATGTGGTCGTAGTGCGAGTGAGTGAAGAAGACATCGACATCGCGAACACCTGCTTTCGCAAGCGACAATGCCGCTTCCCGCGCGCCGGTGCCCGCGTCGAAAATAATGTGTCTGCCGTCATGCTGCAATTCGATGCAGGATGTATTCCCGCCGTAACGCTCGAATTCCGGTCCCGATACGGGGATACTTCCCCGCACGCCCCAGAACTTAAGCTCGAAATTATCGTTTTTCATAGAAGTTTTGACACCATTCCCCTTTCCGTCAACGTAAGCACACTTTTCCTATCGTGCGAAGCCAGCAATTTTCGCAAAAGTCATGCTCCCGTGAAAACCAAATCCCGCCGTTTCATCAGCGCGGATGTTTCGGCCAATGTTCAACAACTGATCGCACAGAAGCTAATATAGGTATGAGACGACAAAAAAAGATAAAGCTTCGAACAACAAATGATGGCTTCGACATTCAAACGTCGCTTCTTTGATCTCGCCGTCTTCGTCAGATGCCTTCGGCATTTGCCTTGCGAAGATCGGTCAGTCGCTTGCTAAGCTTACAGCGTTGCCGCTGACCTCGCTGCCTGCTCGTAGTAGCCCGACAGAGCTCTCAAATGCGATGCAATTCCGGAAAGGTCGTCCTGAGACAGGCCTGAAACCTTGGTTGCTTCGACGAGCAGCCGTTCGCGGATTTCGGAATAGCGCGTCAGCGCCTCCAGACCCTTGTCGGTTACCTGGATCACCTTTTCCTTGCCGGTCTTGCCGGTCTTGACGAGGCCGGCGGCCTGAAGCTTCTTCACGGCATAGTTAGCGACATGGGTGTCTTCGATGTCGAGCACAAGGCAAAGATCGGACAGCGTCTTCGGCCGTTCGCGATGCCGCACCGAATGGATGATCAGGATCTCGATCGGCGAGAGGCTCGGCACACCGGCAGCCGCCATGCACCGCACAATCCAGCGGTTAAATGCATGCGAAAACAGGATCGATCCGTACTCCAGTTCGGAGAGGGCCGGGGAACTGCCAACCGCCAGATGAGCAGATGACACGATCAATTCGCGGGGGGATTTCCGTTCCTTCAGCTTGCTCAAAGAGCCCTCACATATCCGGATTGAAGAAGCAAACTATCGGGTAAAGACAATTTCTATACTTCCCGCTTGCCGTATCCACCGCCGGTCGGAGTGACGACGGTGAAGGCTTCACCAGCATCCAGTACCGTGTGGGCGGCGCCGATCAGCTCCTCGATGGTGCCGTCGTTGCGCCGGACAAAATTGCGGCCGGTCTGGCCGGGTTCGCCGCCCTTGACGCCGAAGGGTGCCACGCGGCGATGGCCGGATAGTATCGCAAATTCCAGCTTCTCGCGGGTGCGGATGGTGCGCTGCGTGCCGTTGCCGGCGTTCCACTTGCCACGTCCGCCGGAGTTCGCACGAATGTGGAAATCCTCCAGCACCACGGGAAATCGGGTCTCGAGAATTTCGGGGTCGGTCAGGCGCGAGTTGGTCATGTGCGTATGCACCCCATCGGCACCGTTGAAGCCAGGGCCGGCCGGCGCGCCTGAGCAGATCGTCTCGTAATATTGATAGGCATCATTGCCGAAGGTGAGGTTGTTCATCGTCCCTTGCGCGGCGGCAAGCGTGCCGACTGCACCGAACAGGCAGTTGGTGACGGCCTGGCTGACCTCGACATTGCCGGCGACGACGGCGGCGGGATAATTCGGAGTCAGCATCGTCCCCTCGGGGATGATGATCCGGACCGGCCTCAGACAGCCGGCGTTCATCGGAATATCGGCTTCGACCAGCACGCGGAAGACATAAAGCACGGCGGCGCGTGTCACCGGCTGCGGCGCGTTGAAGTTATCGCCGCGCTGTTCCGAAGTGCCGGTGAAATCCACCGTCGCCTCGCGCTTATCCCTGTCGATCGAAATTTTGACGACGATCTTGCAGCCTTGATCCATCTCATAGCTGAACTCGCCGTCCGGCAGGCGATCGAGAACGCGGCGCACGCTTTCGGCCGCATTGTCCTGGACGTGACCCATATATGCATCGACCACCTCTTCACCGAAGTGGACGATCATCTTCTTCAGTTCGGCAACGCCCTTCTCGTTGGCGGCAACCTGCGCCTTCAAATCGTTGACGTTCTGCGCCAGCGTGCGCACCGGATAGCGCGCGCCGGTCAAAAGCTTCGCGAGCTCGTCTTCGCAGAAGCGGCCACGATCGAGGAGCTTGAAATTGTCGATGTAGACGCCTTCCTCCTCGATATGGGTGGCAAGCGGCGACATGGAGCCGGGCGAGATGCCGCCGATATCGGCGTGATGGCCGCGGCTGGCGACCCAGAAACGAATGTCCTTGCCGGCATCGTCAAAGACAGGCGTGCAGACCGTGAGGTCCGGCAGATGCGTGCCGCCATTATAGGGCGCATTGATCAGGAAGACGTCGCCGGGATGAATGACCGGATTTTCCCGGATGGCAGTTGCGACAGAGGCGTCCATGGAGCCGAGATGTACCGGCATGTGCGGCGCGTTGGCGACGAGATTGCCTTCCGCATCGAAGACCGCACAGGAGAAGTCCAGCCGCTCCTTGATATTGACGGAATAGGCGGTGTTCTGCAGCGTCACACCCATTTGCTCGGCAATGGACATGAAGAGATTGTTGAAGATTTCCAGCATTACCGGATCGGCCTTGGTGCCGATCGCCGTGCGTGCCGGCACAGCCTTAATGCGGGTCAGAATGATGTGATCCTTCGCCGTCAACTTCGCCTGCCAGCCATCCTCGATGACGATGGTCTGGTTCGGCTCGATGATGATGGCCGGTCCGGTCACTGTCTGGCCGGGCAGGATCGCCTCGCGCAGCACGACGGCTGCGTCATGGCTTTCGCCTTGAGAATGGAAGGACGTGCGGCGGGCCGCATCAGCTTCGCCTTGACCTGCCTCTGTCCGCTCGGCGTCGATTTCGGCCGCCGCACCGCCGATCGTCTCGACTTCGACCGCCTCGACCACCAGCGGCTTATCCTCCGCGACAAAACCGAAGCGGCGCTTGTGCAGCACTTCGAATTCGCTGCGCAGTCGCGCTGAATTGTCGATCTCGGGGAAGGTGACCTCGACCGCCAGCATCGTATCCGTGCCGGCATAGCGGATGTGAGCGCGCTCAACAGTGCGGATATCGTTTGCAGCCACGCCTTGCGCCTGCAGTTCCGGCACGCATTCGCCCTGCAATTCCCTGCCCAATGCGGCAACGGCCGCCGGCGCGGCATCGTCCAGCGGAACGCCAAGCGCCTTCTGCCGCGTCGCCCTGATATCGGCGAGGCCCATGCCATAGGCTGAGAGCAGGCCGGACATCGGATGCAGCAGAATGCTTTTCATGCCGAGCGCGTCAGCCACAAGGCAGGCATGCTGTCCGCCGGCGCCGCCGAAGCAGTTGAGCGCATAGCGCGTCACGTCATAACCGCGCTGCACCGAAATCTTCTTGATCGCCTCCACCATATTGGCAACGGCGATGCGGATGAAACCGTCAGCCACTTCTTCCGGGCTGCGGCCATCGCCGATCTCCGCTGCCAGCGCGGCAAACTTGCTGCGCACGGTTTCGACATCCAGCGGCTGGTCCTGGTTCGGCCCGAAGATCACCGGAAAGAATTCCGGCAGCAGTTTGCCGGTCATCACGTTGGCATCGGTCACCGCCAGCGGGCCGCCATTGCGGTAACAGGCGGGGCCGGGAAAAGCGCCGGCGGAATCCGGTCCGACACGGAAACGGTCGCCGTCGAAATGCAGGATCGAACCGCCACCCGCTGCCACCGTATGGATCAGCATCATCGGCGCGCGGACGCGGACACCGGCGACTTCCGTCTCGAAAGCGCGTTCATATTCGCCGTCGAAATGCGCCACATCCGTCGACGTGCCGCCCATGTCGAAACCGATGACATTGGCGAAGCCCGCCTGTTCGCCGGTCTTGGCGAGACCGACCACGCCGCCCGCCGGGCCGGAGAGAATGGCATCCTTGCCCTGGAACATATCGGCGGCGGTCAGTCCGCCGGACGACATCATGAACATGACGCGCGCGCCCGTGCGAGCAATATCAAGTTCTTCCGAGACTTGGTTGATGTAACGGCCGAGCACCGGCGAGAGATAGGCGTCCACCACGGTCGTATCGCCCCGGCCAACCAGCTTGATCAGCGGCGAGACTTCGTGGCTGACCGAAACCTGTCCGAAACCGAGCCGTCTAGCGATCTTGGCAACGGCTGCTTCATGCGCCGGGAATTTATAGGCGTGCATGAAGACGATCGCGACGGCGCGATAGCCTTTGGCGCGCAGATCCCGCAATGCGGCTTCCGCCGCCTGCTCGTCCAGGGCAAGCTCCACCGTGCCGTCGGCAAGCACGCGCTCCCCGATTTCCACCACGTCGTCGTAGAGCGCTTCGGGTTTGATGATTTCGGTCGCGAAGATTTTCTTGCGCTCCTGATAGCCGATGCGCAGCGCGTCGCGGAATCCCTTGGTCGTGATCAGCGCCAGACGTTCGCCCTTGCGCTCCAATAGCGCGTTGGTGGCAACCGTCGTGCCCATCCGCACCTCGCCGATCAAGCCCGCTGGAATCGGCTCGCCATTCGTCAGGCCGAGATGCAGGCGGATGCCATAAACGGCGGCATCGCGATAGGCCTCCGGATTTTCCGAAAGAACCTTGCGGGCGTGCAATGCTCCCGAGGGATCGCGACCAACGATGTCGGTGAAGGTGCCACCGCGATCGATCCAGAAATCCCAATGACCCGCTGTGCTGTCCAACAAGATTGCCTCCACCAAACCGCCTAACTTCACTTATAAAATATCGATAAATCGTCGATGTTTTGTCGTCAAGCAGAGATCATTGGCGGCTTCGGCAGGGAGCGAAATGTAACGCTCGGCGCCAAATCGTCGTTAATGGTATCGGCATACGGAGCAGAGATGATATTTGTATTGCGCATCCATCGATGCGCACCTGTATCGCGTGGATGCGAACATCCACAGAAGACCGTATTCTGTACCCACAGCGTCAAAATTTCAGCTAGACCATCAAGAAATGACCACTTCGCCTCTTTTTCTCGGTTTTCCAGATCGCCTCGCCGATGGCCGCATGCCCCGTGCCGTAATCTTCGGAGCGGGTCACGGCAGTACCTATCCTTGTAAGGACAGCAGCGGCTATGCCTTGGCCGCCGACGCCATTCGCGCTGCGAGCCAGGATGATGCCGCACTTGTGGAGCACTGGGATTTCGATCTTGGCGGACCGCTATTCGACGGCAAGCCTATTAGTTGTATCGACGCCGGCGATATTCCCACCATCATGCATGACAATTCGGGTAACCGAGCCCGGATCGAGACGAAGACGCGCGAGGTCCTGGCATCATCAGCCGTACCGATCTTGCTTGGCGGCGATTGCTCCGTAACCATTCCCTTCCTTGCCGGTTTTGTGGAGCATGGGCCAGTCTGGGTGCTGCAGATCGACGCCCATATCGATTGGCGCGATGAGGTGCTTGGTGAGCGCTACGGCTATTCCAGTCCGATGCGTCGGGCGAGCGAGATGCCACATGTCGCCGGCATCGTGCAGGTTGGCCTTCGTAGCGTCGGCAGCGCCCGGCTAACTGACATCGAAGCGGCGCGGCATTATGGAAGTCACTTCGTGACCGCTCGGGAAGTTCATAGCCAAGGCGTCGAAGCCGCACTCAGGCATATTCCGGCGGGAGCACAGGTCGTCGTCACCCTCGACTGCGACAGCCTGGATCCAGGCATCATGCCGGGCGTGGCGGCGCGTACGCCTGGTGGCCTCACCTATACACAGGGCATTGACCTGATCGCCGGTCTCGGCAAGCGGGCCAGGATCGCGGGATTCGATCTTGTCGAGTTTTATCCCCTCGCCGATATCGATGGCCTGTCAGCCCTGACCGCCGTGCGCCTTCTCGTCAATGTAGTCGGCACTGTCGTCCGGCAGGTTTGAAAGCCGCCGTCGGGAGAATGCTCCCCTGCGACTAGGCGTCTAATGCAAGCCGCCGACGCCAAGCAGGCGTTCGACGGCGCTATGATCCTCAGAAAGGGCATCGGGCTTTCCCTGCCAGGCCAGCCGTCCACGCTCGAGGATGATGACGTGATCGGCGAAGTCCAGCGCGCTTTGAATGCGCTGCTCGACGAGCAGTATGGTCATGTCGCCGGTCTTGGCGAGGTTGGCAAAAGCAACCATCAGTTCTTCGCAGATGACGGGTGCCAACCCCTCCAGCGGCTCGTCGAGGAGGAGCACGGAGGGGCGGCCGAGGATGGTCCGTGCCGTCGACAACATCTGCTGTTCTCCGCCGGAAAGCTGGCTGCCGAGATTTCTACGACGCTCCTTGAGGCGGGGGAACATGTCGTAGGCTTCCTGCAAGGCAGCCTTCGGACGGCCTTTCAGACCAACGGAGAGGTTTTCCTCGACTGTCAGCGTTGGGAAAACATCCCGCGTCTGCGGTACGTAGCCGAGACCCTTATGCGCCCGTTTGGCACTCGGCAGGCCGGTCACATCGGTGCTGCCCAGGCGAATGCGGCCGTCATAGCACCGCGTCTGGCCGGCGAGCGTTGCAAGCAGCGTCGTCTTCCCCACGCCGTTGCGGCCAAGCACCGCGAGCCGCGCGCCGGCGGGGACGGAAAAGGAGACGCCTTCGAGCACCCGTGTCGGCCCATAGCCGGCGCTCAGATTTTCCACCTCAAGCGGCGTGGCCGGCATTGGCATAACTCCCGAGATAAGCTTCGCGCACGCGCGCATCCCTGGTGACGTCGGCAGGCGAACCGTCGAAAATGATGGTGCCGGCGGCCAGGACCACCACGCGCTTGGCGAAGCGGAAAACCAGATCCATGTCGTGCTCGATCATCAGCACGGCGAGATCAGCGGGCAAATCGGCGAGCGCCTGCTCGATGCGGCCGGTATCGCTCTGCGGCACGCCGGCGGCGGGTTCGTCTAGTAGCAGCACCTTGGGCTTCAGTGCCATGGCGACGGCGATCTCCAAAAGCCGCTGCTGGCCATAGGCGATTTCGCTGACCTTGCGATGCATCAGATCGCCGAGACCGAGCGTGTCGAGCAGGTCGCCGGTCTCTGTCATGACATCGCGCATGGCGAGGAAATTACCGAACATGCGGCCGGAGCGGCCCGAACGCTGCAAAATTGCGAGGCCGACATGCTCGGCCGGCGTCATGTCCTGGAAAAGTCGGGTTACTTGGAACGAGCGCACCAGTCCGCGCCGGACACGGCCGATGGCGTCGATTTTGGTCACCGTCTCACCGCCAAAACGGACTTCTCCGGAATCCGGCCGCAAATTGCCAGTGACGAGATTGACGAAAGTGGTCTTCCCGGCGCCGTTCGGCCCGATCAACGCCACACGATCGCCCGGTGCCATCGACAGGCTGACATCGTTGGTCACGGCCAGGCCGCCGAAAGACTTTTTCAGATGATCGACCTCGAAAATCGCAGTCATGAGCGGGCCTCCCGGCTGCGGGCGAGATAGGCTGCGGCCGTGCCGTAGATACCCTTCGGTGCGAACAAGACGACGAGGATCAGCAGCAGGCCGACGATGGTCAGCCAATGGAAGGGATTGGCGGCCGAGACATAGTCCTCGAACAGCATGAAGATTGCCGTGCCGGCGAGTGCCCCGAACAGTGAGCCGGTGCCTCCAAGCACGAGCATGACCAGCGCTTCGGCCGACTGCGTGAAGGAAAGGCTGTCGAGACCGACCACCTGGGTGGAGATCGCGTTCAACGCACCGCCGACGCCGGCGACGGCTCCCGAGATCACATACATCTTGATCAGCGCTGCCTTCGGCGAGGCGCCCATGGCGCGAATACGCAGGGGATCTTGCCTGATGCCGCGGCAGAGCATGCCGAAGGGGGAGCGCACAAGAAAGCGCAGCAGGATCAAAACGATCAGCAGTAGTGCTACAGCATAGATATAAGCCGTGTGCCCATAGAGATCGAATTCGAACAGGCCAAACAGCGGATCGGTAGAGATGCCGGAAAGTCCGTCGCTGCCGCCGGTCCAATGAGACGCCTTGTTGGCGAATTCGTGGAAGAGATAGATCAGCGCGATCGACAGCACCAGTTGCGGCAGGCCCTGCGCTCTAAGGATGACGATGCCGCAGATCAGCCCGGCGACAGCGCCGCCGACAATGCCGGCAAGCGTCATGATCAGGGGATCGTTAATGCCGTAATGCGCCGAAACGATACCCGCAGCATAGGCGCCGGCCCCGAACAGAGCCGCATGACCAAGCGTCGCTACGCCGCAATAGCCGGTCACCAGATCGAGCGACAAAACCAGCAGGGTGATGGCGATCAATCGTGTCAAAAGCGCGAGATTGTCGGGAAACAGCAGATAGCCGGCAATCGCCAGCACAAGGATGATCGCAATGGCAATGACATCGCGACCGAGTGCCTGGCGTTTACTGGTGGCGGCGATGGCCGCAGTGTTCATGGTCAGCGCCATATCATTTCGCCCTTCCGGCAAGGCCGCGCGGGAAGACGCAGACGATCGCTATCACGGCAAGATAGAAGAAGAATTCGCCATATTCCGGCATCAGATAGCGGCCGGTCGTATCGATACAGCCGAGGATGAGGCAGGCAAGCAACGCCCCGGAAATGGAGCCGGCTCCTCCGACCGAAACGACCACGAGGAAAGTCACCATATAACGGAGGGCATAATAGGGCTCGACTGGCAGAAGCTCCGCGCCAACAACGCCGCCGAAGGCGGCAAGCCCGACGGCGACGGCGAAGCTGACGGCATAAACGATCTCCGTACGCACCCCGAGGGCAGCCGCCATCGAGGCATTGTCGACCGAGGCGCGGAGTTTCACGCCAAAAGACGTCTTCTCGATCGTGTACCACAACGCCAGCGCGACGATGAGCCCGGAGATGATCCCGAAGAGGCGATGCGTGCCGATGGTGCGGAAACCGAGATTGACGGAGCTCTGTAGCTCGTTCGGCAGGGGAATGGTCTTCAACGTCGGCCCGAAGACATAATTGGCGATACCGATGATGCAGAAGGTGATGCCGATGGTCATCAGCACCTGGGTCAATTCCGGCGCCCCATAGATGCGGCGGTAAAGCAGCCGCTCGATCGGGATGGAGATGATCACCGTGCCCACGACAGCAAGCAGCACCGCAGCCGCATAGCCCATGCCAAGATCGCGCGCCGCGTAGGAGGCGATGTAGCCACCGATCATGGCGAAGGCGCCATGCGCCAGATTGACGACGCGCATTAGCCCCATGGTGATGGACAGGCCAATGGAAATTACGAACAGCACCATGCCGTAGGCGAGGGCATCCACTGCTATGCTAAGCACGGTTTGCATGATGCTGGTCCGATTACCTTTTCTGGTCCCACCTTAATCCTTCTCCACAGGAGCGAACGCAAGCGCCCCGCTCTCAAATCAATCCGGAGACTGGGACGGAGCTCGACCTATTTCGCCGCGGCGAGGCCCGGATCGCCTTGCTTCTCGAAGGTCTGGATTTCCTTGTTGATATATGTGCCGTCAGCCGTCTTGGCGACCTCGCGCAGATAGATGTTCTGCGTGATATGGCGGCTTTCCGGATCGATGGTGACCGGGCCGCGTGGGCTGACCCAGGAGAGGCCCTTCACCGCATTGACGGCCTTTTGCGCATCCTGTTTACCACCGGTCGCTTCGATCATCTTGTAGATGACATACATGCCATCGAAGGCGCCGACGGCCGGGAAGGTGAGTTCTGCCGGATTGCCGATCGCCTTGCCGGCGGCAGCAACGAAGGCCTTGTTTTCCGGAGAGTCGTGCGAGATCGAATAGTGAAAGGTGGTCTGCATGCCGAGCGCTGCGTCGCCGAGGGCCGGGAGGTCCGATTCCTGCGTCAGGTCACCGGGTGAAAACAGCTTGATGCCGGCGCTCTTCAGCCCGTTTTCGTTGTATGCCTTGACGAAACCGAGCGTGGTCGGGCCGGAGGGCAGGAAGGCAAAAACGCCTTGTGCGCCTGAATCCTTGATGCGCTGCATAATCGGGCTGAAATCATTGGTCGACAGCGGCATGCGGACGGTCTCCACGACCTGACCACCTGCCTTTTCGAAGCCCGCCTTGAAGGCATTTTCGGCATCGATGCCAGGCCCGTAATCGCTGACGACTGAGATGGCCTTCTTGACGCCAGAGTCATAGGCGACTTTGGCGATCGGCGTGGAGGTCTGCCATGTGGTGAAGGACGTGCGCACCACCAGCGGGCTTTTGGTGACGATCGCCGAGGTGGCGGCATTGAAGATCACCATCGGCACATTCGCCTGCTTGAGGATCGGCGTCACGGCCATGGCGTCCGGTGTGAAATAGAAGCCGGCAAGGTACTGCACATGCTCCTTGACGACCAGTTCCTGTGCAGAGGATTTCGACTGTGCCGGGTCGGCCTGCGGCACGTCGCGATAGATCACCTCGATCTCGTTGTCGCCGACCTTATTGCCATGCATCGCCATATAGGCATCGATACCGGCCTTGAAATTCTTGCCCTGCAGCGCGAAGGGGCCGGAAAACGGGCCGATGACACCAATCTTGATCGTGTCGGCGTAGGCCGCGCTGCCCATGGCGATAGCCGCAATCGCGGCCAAAACGAGCCGTCTCATATTTTCTCCTCCCGCAGCCAGCCTACTCCCGGACCAGCTTGCTTTGATAAACGTCTGTGATCACCAATTTGACATGCGAAATGGTAATGTAAAATGAAATAAAAGCTCTTATTCATAATAATAAGGTTATTATTTCGGGGAATGAAGAGCCTAGAATGATAAGCGGATTTTTTAAATCAACATTCAACCAAATATTGAAAAAAGTAGGACTAGGTGCTACATAAAGCTATGGATGAGCGGATATTCAAGACAAGATGGTTCACCAAAGAGGCCGCGAAAGCAGAGATTTCTGATTCCGAACTGCTCAAGGCTATCAAACAGGTCGCTGAAGGCAAAGCCGACGATCTTGGTGGCGGCGTCTTCAAAAAACGACTGATACGCATCGCTCGATCGTTTTGGCGAATGCCGGCAAGTTTTAGGTTTTTGCTTATCTGTTTGCCAAAAAGGATCGCGCCAATATCGATAAGAAAGAGCTGAATAGATTCAGAGCTCTGGCGGCGTTGTATCGGGAGAAATCGACTTCAGATATAGAGAGCGAACTGAGAACAGGCGCACTTGTGGAGATACATAATGACAACCAAGCGGAAATATAAAAGCGACGCCTTTGAGGCGATCTACAGTGCCGTGGAAGATATGTACAAGGCCGGAACCATAAGCAAGGAAACATTGCGTTCCTTCGACGAGGATTGCCTTGTTGCTCCGACGGAGTTTAAGCCGGCGGATATCAAAGCGTTGCGCGAACAAAACCATGTCAGCCAACCGGTTTTTGCGCGCTATCTCAATACCAGCGAGTCGACCGTGCAGAAATGGGAAAGCGGCGCTAAACGACCGAGCGGTATGGCGCTGAAACTGCTTGCGGTCGTGCAGAAACACGGCCTTGAGGTCTTGAGCTAAGAAGTCACCCCCAACCGTTTCACTTTGCCAATCAGTTCACGCGCCAATTGCAACGACGCCGCGGTCGCCATCACCATCGGCGGCAATAGCAGCCATTCGAGTGTCCAGGCGGCACCTGAGCGCTCCTGCTCATGCAACAGGGATTGATGAATGCCGGAAAGCTGAACGGCATTAAAGCGGGCAAGCGACACCAAGGTCTCGGCAGCGACGGGGTTCTGTTTGTGGGGCATAGCCGAAGAGCCGCCACCGCCGCAGAGCTCGATTTCGTCGCCGGCCTGCGCGAGAAGGGCAATGTCCTGGCCGATCTTGCCGAGGCTGCCGGAGATCAGGGAGAACAGATTGGCGAGTTCGGCAATCTTGGCCCGCTGGCTCTGCCATTGCGCTTCGTCCGCGAGGTCGAGTTCCTGCGCCAGCGATGCACGAACAGCCGCAGCTTTCGATCCCAATTTTTCCAGCGTGCCGACCGCGCCGCCGAACTGGATTGGAAAACTCTCCTGTGTCAGCCGATCGCGGTACTTGTCCAGCGGATCGCGCCAGGTGCGCAGCCGGTCGGACACGGTGATCGGGATGGCCGCTTGCATACGGGTATGGCCCATCAGGCGGTTCGAGCCGCACTGCTTTTCGAGTGTTCCCAGCGCTGATGTAACAGCGAAGAGGCGGCCGGTGAAAAGGAAGGCGACCGCCTTCAGGCGGATCATCAGGCTGCTGTCGATGACATCCTGGCTGGTGGCGCCGAAATGCAGATGCTGTGCTGCCTCGCCGCCAACCGCTTTGCGCAATTGTTTCACGAGGTCCGGAACGACAACGCCATCCATCGCTGTTGCGGACTTCAAGCTAGAAATATCGGGCAGGAATTCCGCGCAAACCTTGGCAATCCGCTGCGCCGCCTCTTGCGGAATGACACCATGTCGCGCCTCGGCTTTCGCGAGTGCCGCCTCGAATGTCAGCATGGCGCGAATATCGGCTTCCAGTGAAAAATATGCCGAGACCTCCTCGTCGCCAAGGAGGCCGGAGAGAAACGGGTGATCGAAGGCGGAGATGCTCATGGCCTATATATCGAGGAAAACCGTTTCCTTGTCGCCCTGCAAATGCACGTCGAACGTATAGATCGATCCGTCCTGGCTGGCGATGAGGGTGGCAACACGATCGCGATGTTCGATCCTGGCAAGCAAGGGATCCTCCGCATTGGCTTCTGCCTCGTCCGGAAAATACATGCGCGTATGCAGACCGATATTGATGCCGCGCGCGACGATCCACAGCGTAATATGCGGCGCCATCCAGCGCCCGTGCTTATAGGGAACGCGACCGGGCTTTACAGTCTCGAAGCGGAAGACGCCGTCTTCGGCACTGGTTGGACAGCGGCCCCAGCCGACGAAATTCGGATCGGCCGTGCCGCGCATCTCGGAAGGGCTGTTGTACAGCCCGGCGCTGTCGGCCTGCCATATCTCGACGACCGCATCCTTCACCGCCGCCCCGGCACCGTCGAAAATCCGGCCCTTGACCGTAATGCGTTCTCCAAGCGTCCTGTCGTTAATTAGGGATATGCCGAGGTCGGCGTCATAGACACCACCGATCTCGCAAAAATTGGGCGCCAGTCCGATATGGACATAGGGACCGGCCGTCTGCGACGGCGTTTCCCTGAGGTAGCCGATTTTCTGGACCATCAGTTCCCCTCCAGGCGGTTTTCGAACAGGGTCGAGCGGCGGCCGCGCAGTACGATATCGAATTTATAGGCGCGGGCATCCATCGGGATCGTATTGCCCCAGTCGAGCGGCGCGATGAGCTGTTCGATTGCCGCTTTATCCGAGATCGTGCCGACGATTGGACATTTCCAGATCATCGGGTCACCCTCGAAATACATCTGGGTGATCAGCCGCTGCGCAAAACCGTGGCCGAAGACCGAGAAATGAATATGCGCCGGCCGCCAGTCGTTGACGCCGTTCGGCCAGGGATAGGCACCCGGCCGCACCGTGCGGAAGGCATAATGGCCGTCCTCGTCGGTGATGGCACGACCGCAGCCGCCGAAATTCGGGTCGATGGCGGCAAGATAGGTTTCTTTCTTGTGGCGATAACGCCCGCCGGCATTGGCCTGCCAAAATTCGAGCAGAACGCCGGGAACGGGCCGACCCCGCTCGTCCAGCACGCGGCCATGCACGATAATGCGCTCGCCGATCGCGCTTTCACCTGGCTTGGCGAAGTTGTGGATCAGATCGTTGTCCAGTTCGCCGAGTATCGAATGTCCGAACACCGGACCGGTGATTTCGGAGATTGTTCCGTCCAGCGACAGGAGGGCCCGCTGCGGCGAGCGGAGAATCGAGGTCTTGTAGCCGGGCGCGAAGGCCGGCGGATGCCAGGCACGATCGCGGGCGAAAAAGGCGCCGATCTCCGGTTTGCTGTTGGTTTTGTCGGACATGTCTGCCTCGTCTCAAGCCGCCTTTTCGGCGTCCATCTGGTCGAAAACCTGTTTGGCGATCTTGATCGCGTGGTTGGCTGCCGGCACGCCGGCATAGATTGCCACATGCAGCAATGCTTCGCAGACATCGTCCCGCGTCGCGCCGGTATTGCTGGTGGCACGAACATGCATCGCCACCTCGTCGTCCTGGCCAAGTGCCGCCAAAAGCGCGATCGTCACGATCGAGCGCTCGCGCTTGCTAAGCGTCGGGCGTGACCAGACATGCCCCCAGGCCGCTTCCGTGATCAGCTCCTGGAACGGCCGGTCGAAATCCGTTGATCCTGACTGGACGCGGTCGACATGGCTGTCGCCAAGAACGGCGCGGCGCGTCGCCATGCCCTGGAGATAGCGCTCGGACGGGGCGAGAGGATCGTTCATGGGCCTTTTTCTCCATGCGAGGCGAAATCGATGAAAGCGCGGATGACCGCGGTCAGTGCTTCAGGCTGCTCGACACAAGGGATGTGTCCCGCATCCTTGATGACTTCATAGCGCGCGTTCGGAATGAGCTTGGCGGTCGACAGCACCAGTTCCGGCGGCGTCGAGCCGTCCTGATCGCCGACGATGCAGATGGTCGGCACCGCGATCTTCTTCGCCGCCTCGGCGAAATCGGCGTCGCGAAGCGCGGCGCAGGTGGCAACATAGCCCTCTACCGGCTGGCGGATCAGCATGTTGCGATAGCCGCCGAAAGCAGTGTTCTCAGGGCGGCGAAAAGCGGGCGTGAACCAGACTTCGAGAATGCCGTCGGCAATCGACTCGATACCCTCAGCCTCGACCTTGGCGATGCGGTTGTTCCAACTCTCCACCGTGCCGATCTTATGGGCCGTGTCGCAAAGGATCAGTGCCCGCACCAGATCCGGGCGCTGCCGATAAAGCGATTGCGCAATCAGTCCGCCGACCGAGAGGCCGCAGACAATGGCGTTCTTCACCGCCAGCAGATCCAACAGTCCGGCAAGATCGGAAGCATGATCCTCCATCGTGTAGGGCATCTGGCCGAGGCCGGAGAGGCCGTGGCCGCGCTTGTCGTAGAGCACGATGGCAAAATCGCCGGCCAGCCGCACGATCACATCACGCCAGATGCGGAAATCGGTGCCGAGCGAATTGATGAACACAAGCACCGGCTTGTCACCGGCAGCGCCGATGATCTGATAGTGGATCGTAACGTCGTTGATGCGGGCGAACTGCACTGGAAATCTCCTCGGCAACAAGATTGGATGTTTAATCTGGTTAGGTAAAATGATATTTCATGGCTTTTTAATAACTCCGGGGTTATGAAAATCATGATCGACTCCCGCGTCAAATTCCGCCATCTGCAGACCTTTGTCGAGGTCGCGCGCCAGAAAAGCGTGATCAAGGCGGCCGAACTCCTGCATGTCAGCCAGCCCGCGGTGACCAAGACTATCCGCGAGCTGGAAGAGGCGCTGGGCGTCGCTGTTTTCGAACGCGACGGGCGCGGCATCAAGATCACTCGCTACGGTGAAGTCTTCCTCCGCCATGCCGGGGCGGCGCTTACGGCGCTGAGGCAGGGCTTCGACTCCATTTCGCAGGAGCGGTCCGGCGAAGCGCCACCGATCAGGATCGGCGCCTTGCCAACCGTCTCGACGCGGATCATGCCGAGAGCAATGGAGTTGTTCCTGAAGGAGGAAACCTGGAGCCGCATCAAGATCGTCACCGGTGAAAACGCGGTGTTGCTGGAACAACTGCGCGTCGGCGATCTCGATCTCGTCGTGGGCCGCCTGGCCGGTCCCGACAAGATGGCCGGCTTTTCCTTCGAGCATCTTTATTCCGAGCAGGTCGTCTTCGTGGTGCGGGCAGGGCATCCGCTGCTTGCGGCGAAACAATCGCTGTTTTCCAATCTCGGCAAATACACGATCCTGATGCCGACGCGCGGCTCGATCATCCGGCCCTTCGTCGAGAGCTTCCTGATCGCCAATGGCGTCGCCAACCTGCCGAACCAGATCGAGACGGTGTCGGATTCCTTCGGCCGCGCCTTCGTGCGATCGAGCGATGCCGTCTGGATCATCTCGACCGGCGTCGTCGCCGGCGATGTCGAGGACGGCTTGCTCAGCCTGCTGCCGATCGATGCCAGCGAAACGAAAGGTCCCGTCGGGCTTACCATGCGCACCGATGCCATTCCCACCATGCCGCTGTCGATCCTGATGCAGACGATCCGTGAGGCGGCAAGCGAGGTGGCCAAGAAGAGTTGAGCTGCCTAATACGGCAGACCCACATAGTTCTCCGCGAGAGCCGTAGAGGCGGCGCGGGAATGGGTGAGATAGTCCAGCTCCGCCTCCTGGATCTTCTGGTCGAAATCGCTGGTGTCAGGGAAACGATGCATCATCGTCGTCATCCACCAGGAGAAGCGCACGGCCTTCCAAACGCGAGCAAGGGCATGGGCGGAATAGGCGTCCAGGCCGGCGTTGGACCGATCCTGATAATGTTCGGCAAGGCCCGAGAAGAGATAGTGCACATCGCTTGCCGCAAGGTTCAATCCCTTGGCTCCGGTCGGCGGCACGATATGGGCGGCGTCGCCGACGAGGAACAGGCGGCCGAAGCGCATGGGCTCGGCGACGAAGGAGCGCAGCGGCGCGATCGATTTCTCGAATGAAGGCCCGGTGATCAGCGCTTCGGCATGGTGCGGCGGGAGGCGGCGGCGCAGCTCGTCCCAGAAGCGATCGTCGCTCCAGTTTTCGATCTTCTCGTCCAGCGGACATTGTAAGTAATAGCGGCTGCGCGTCATCGACCGCATCGAACAGAGCGCAAAACCACGCGTATGGTTGGCATAGATCAGTTCATGATTGACCGGCGGAACGTCGGCGAGCAGGCCAAGCCAACCAAAGGGATAGATTTTCTCGAAGCTGCGGATCGATTTTTCCGGCACCGACTTGCGGCTCGCACCATGAAAGCCGTCGCAGCCGGCGACAAAGTCGCAATGAATATGATGGTTTACGCCATTTTTCTCGTAGGTGATATAAGGTGCGCTTCCCTCGAACTCGTGAGGCTGAACATTGGCCGCATCATAGATCGTTGAAGCGCCGCTCTGTTCGCGATGGGCCATCAGATCGCGGGTGAGTTCGGTCTGGCCATACACCATGACGCGCTTGCCGCCGGTGAGGCCATGGAGATCGATGCGATGATCACGGCCGTCGAAGGCCAGTGAGAAGCCGTCATGCGGCAGGCCTTCGGCATGCAGGCGTGCGCCGGATTTCGCCTTGTCCATCAGCCCCACGGTGCCTTCCTCCAGGACGCCGGCGCGGACGCGTCCGAGAATATGGTTCTTGCCGACGCGATCGAGGATGACATTGTCGATGCCGGCTTCCGTCAATAATTGCCCCAGCAGCAAGCCGGATGGGCCTGAACCGATAATGGCCACCTGAGTGCGCATGTTCTCCTCCCGCGCTTCGTCTTTTTTTCCAATTCTGCGCGGTGGAGCGAATGCCAACAATGGACATTTCGCCCAAGAAATTGCACAAATCGAACATGGCGGAGGGAGAGAACCGTGTCGAAATCGGTGCCGACCTATGAACTCTACGGCGAAAATACCGGCAAAAAGCCGGATTTCTGGCTGCATTGCGAGACGATCCCGTCGCGCAGCAGCCTGCATCATTGGGAAATCCGACCGCATCGCCATGAGCGCTTCTTCCAGATCCTGTACATAGATGCCGGTTCCGGCGATGCGATTTTTGACGGCGAAAGCCGCGCCATTATGCCGCCAGCGGTCATCACCATCCCGCCGCGCCTCAATCACGGTTTCCGTTTTTCCCGAGACATCGATGGCTTCGTCATTACCGTGCTGATCTCGCATCTCAAGGCAGCGCCCGGTGACCGCAGCCGCCTCGGCGAATGGCTGGCCGTGCCGCATTTGACGCGGCTCGATATGAACCATGGAGACGCCGCTCATGTCGCCGGAACCTTGAAGCGCCTTTGCGATGAATTCGCCAATCGCCGCAGCGGCCGCAATGACCTGCTCGAAGCCTATCTGACCTCGGCACTGTTTCTGACCGCTCGCCTTTCCCAGCAGGGAGTCGAAGGGCAGGGTGCGTCCGATGAGGGCGAGCGGCGGATGGAGATGCTGTATGGCCTGGTCCAGCGGCATTTCCGCTCGCATGAGCCTGCCGCCTTTTATGCCGAAGCGCTTGGTATCTCACCGACACATCTGAACCGCATCGTACGCGCCAAGACCGGCCATGGCGCCCATGAGCTGATCGCGCGCAAGCTGGTCGACGAGGCCAAGCGCGAACTGGTCTTTACCCTGGGCAGCGTGCAGGAGATCAGCTATCGCCTGGGCTTTACCGATCCCACCTATTTCTCACGTTTCTTCCTGAAACAGACGGGTGAAACGCCGCGTGCCTGGCGCATTGCCGAACGCGCTAAGCTTGGGATGTAACACCTATCGCAGAACCAGTCGCAACATCTTCTGCGTTTCCCGCAGCAGCGGCAGATAACGTTCCGCCATATCGGCAGCGGCTATGTAAGCGGCCGGTGCGCCGATATTGATGGCCGCAATTGTCTGCCCACGATCGTTCTCTATGGGAACGGCGATGGAGCAGAGGCCGATTTCCAGCTCCTGGTCGATGATGGCATAGCCCTGAGCCCGTACCCGGCGAAATTCAACCATCAAGACTTCCGGGTCCGTCTTGGTGTTCGGTGTATTGGCCTTGATCTCCGAGCGGGCGAGCACGGCGCGCGCCTCGCTTTCTGGCAAGCCGCTCAGCAGAACACGGCCCATTGAGGCGCAATAGGCGGGCAGACGGCTGCCGGGGGTGAGATTGATCGACATTACCCGGCGCTGCGAAGCGCGAGCGATATAGACGATCTCGGTGCCATCCAGCACCGAAGCTGAAGCGTTATGGCCGGCCCGCTCCGAGAGCTGGTCGAGATAGGGCTGGATGATCGTCGGGAGCGGCGTCGCCGACAAGTAGGCGTGGCCGAGCCGCAAGATCTTCGGCGTCAGCGTAAAGAACTTTCCGTCATATTCGGCATAGCCGAGTTCAGCGAGCGTCAGCAGCGAGCGGCGTACCGTGGCACGGTCCAGCCCCGTTAGTTTCGAAGCTTCGGCAATCGACAGTCTTTGACGAGTCTCGCCAAAAGCTTCGATTGTTTTCAATCCTTTGGCAAAGCCGCTTACAAAATCGGTTTCACGCATAGTCTTCCTCCGATCAAAAACACGTTGTGCGATATGTGAACAAAAGTCAAATAACGCACAAAATGATTGCCGCTCAACGCATGCTGATCTATTCGAAAGAAGAGGACGGGGCGTCTCAATCCGCCCGCAATGGCAAACGGGAGAATCCCTATGGACAAGACAATCGCGAGCACGACGGCTGCGGTCGCGGACATTGGCGATGGTGCGACCGTTATGATCGGCGGCTTTGGTGGCTCCGGCGCACCGATCGAACTCATTCATGCGCTGATCGACGGAGGCCCAAAGAACCTGACCGTCATCAACAACAATGCTGGTAACGGGCGTATCGGCATCGCTGCGATGATCGATGCCGGCATGGTCAGGAAGATGATCTGCTCCTTCCCGCGCTCATCCGATCCACGCGCTTTCACGGACCGCTATCTGGCCGGCGAAATCGAGCTGGAACTGGTGCCTCAGGGGACTCTCGCCGAACGCATCCGTGCCGGCGGTGCGGGCATTCCGGCTTTCTACACTCCGACCGCCTACGGCACCGAACTCGACAGCGGCAAGGTCATCGCGGAGTTCGACGGCCGACACTATGTTCAGGAGCGCTGGCTCAAGGCCGATTTCGCTATCGTCAAGGCGCATGTCGGCGATGTGCAGGGCAATCTCATCTACAACAAGGCCGGTCGCAACTTTAATCCACTGATGTGCATGGCCGCGACCAGGACGATCGCGCAGGTCTCCAAAATCGTCGCAGCCGGCGAACTCGATCCGGAACACATCATTACTCCCGGCATCTTCGTCAACGGCGTCGTGGAAGTCGCCGATCCGCAACAAGAAGAAGACCTTATTCGAGCCGGAGTGGCCTACGTATGACCATCGACACGCGCGAAAACATCAAACTCACCAATGCCCAGATCGCTTGGCGCGCGGCGCAGGATATCCAGGATGGCGCCTATGTGAATCTCGGCATCGGCTTTCCGGAAATGGTCGCCCGCTACCAGCCTCCAGGGCGTCAGGCGATCTTCCACACCGAAAACGGCATCTTGAACTTCGGCGAGCCGCCGGCGGAGGGTGAGGAAGATTGGGACTTGATTAATGCCGGCAAGAAGGCCGTGACGCTGAAGCCCGGCGCCTCCTTCTTCCATCACGCCGATAGTTTCGCCATGGTGCGCGGCGGCCATCTGGATGTCGCGATCCTCGGTGCCTACCAAGTGGCGCAGAATGGCGACCTCGCCAACTGGCGCGTCGGCTCCAAGGGCGTGCCTGCCGTTGGCGGGGCCATGGACCTGGTGCATGGCGCCAAGCAGGTTTTCGTCATCACCGAACATGTCACGAAGGACGGCAAGCCGAAACTAGTAGAGGCCTGCACGTTCCCACTAACCGGCGTCAGCTGCATCACCCGGGTCTATACAAGCCACGCAGTCATCGACATTGCCAAGGAAGGTTTCGTCGTTCGCGAAAAGCTCGCTGCCATGACGATGAACGAGCTGCAGGCGATGACCGGCGCGCCGCTCCATACAGACCGTCCTGTTGCCGACCTCATCGTGCCGACGCTTTAAAGCGCGTTGCGATCTTTCAGGTTCGCCCGATATGCTTTAAGCTTAGAATAATTTCGCATGTCGTTATCGCAAACCGCCGCATATTTTTGCGCGACGTGCAGTAGGGAGAAGACCATGACCGAAGCCTTTATCTGTGACTATATCCGCACGCCGATCGGCCGTTTCGGCGGTTCGCTTTCCTCCGTCCGCGCCGACGATCTCGGCGCCGTGCCGCTGAAGGCGCTGATCGCGCGCAATGGTAAGGTCGATTGGGAAGCCGTCGGCGATGTGATCTACGGCTGCGGCAACCAGGCAGGCGAGGATAATCGAAACGTCGCCCGCATGGTGGCGTTGCTCGCCGGCTTGCCGGTTTCTGTCCCGGGCACGACCATCAATCGCCTGTGCGGCTCCGGCATGGACGCTGTCATCACAGCGGCACGAGCCATTCGCGCCGGCGAGGCAGAGCTGATGATCGCCGGCGGCGTCGAGAGCATGTCGCGCGCGCCCTTCGTCATTCCCAAGGCCGACGGCGCCTTTTCCCGCAATGCCGAAATCCACGATACCACCATCGGCTGGCGCTTCATCAATCCTCTGATGAAAAAGCAATACGGCGTTGATTCCATGCCGGAAACCGGTGAGAATGTCGCCGAGGACTACAAGGTCAGCCGCGAAGATCAGGATGCCTTCGCGGTCCGTTCGCAGGCCAAGGCTGCGGCCGCGCAGGAAAACGGCCGCCTCGCTAAGGAAATCACGACTGTGACCATTCCTCAGCGCAAGGGCGATGCGATCATCGTTGGCAAGGATGAGCATCTCCGCGCAACGACAATGGAAGCGTTGGCAAAGCTCGGTACGCCCTTCAAGAAGGAGGGCGGGACTGTGACGGCCGGCAATGCCTCCGGTGTCAACGACGGCGCCGCGGCGCTGATCATCGCCTCGGAAGCGGCGGCGAAGAAATACGGCCTAACGCCGATCGCCCGCATCCTCGGCGGGGCTGCCGCTGGCGTACCGCCGCGCATTATGGGCATTGGCCCGGTCCCGGCCTCCCGCAAGCTCATGGTCCGCCTCGGCCTGAAGCAAGAGCAGTTCGACGTTATCGAGCTCAACGAAGCCTTCGCCTCGCAGGGCCTTGCCGTGCTGCGCGAACTCGGCATTGCGGACGACGACGCCCGGGTCAACCGCAATGGCGGCGCCATCTCGCTCGGCCATCCGCTCGGCATGTCCGGCGCTCGTATCACTGGGACGGCGGCGCTGGAATTGAAGGAGACCGGCGGGCGCTACTCGCTCTCGACCATGTGCATCGGCGTCGGCCAGGGCATTGCGATCGCGCTCGAGCGCGTCTGACGGCATCACAGGAATTTGACGGCGGGCGACCGGGGAGTTTCCCTGCCGCCCGCTTTTGTTTGCGCCGATTGCCATTGCCTGTTCGCGGTCGCCAATGATATTACCAATGCCAATTGTTTTAGCTTTTTGGCATTCAGGAGGAGTCGTCATGGCAGAACTCGCGCAACTACTCGCGTCCATCCGCATTCCCGATCTCGCCGGCAAGCGGGTGCTGATATCAGGTGCCTCGACGGGCATCGGCGCGGCTCTTGCCAAAGCTTTTGCTCAACAGGGGATGAAGGTCGGCATCCATTTCAACGCCAGCCGTGAACCGGCCGAAAAGCTGGCGGCGGAGATCACCGCCGGCGGCGGCCATGTGCATCTGGTCCAGGGCGATGTTTCGCAGGATGGCGAGACCGAGCGGATCGTCAATGAAGCGGCGGAAGCGTTCGGCGGCCTCGATGGCCTGGTGAATAATGCCGGCGGCATGCTCGGCCGCGTGCCGACCTCGGCAATGACGGACGAACACTATGAGCGCGTGATGAACCTCAACGCCCGCTCGGTCCTCGCGGCAACGCGCGCTGCGCATCCTTATCTCAAGAAGCAGGGTGGTTTCATCATCAACACGACTTCGATCGCCGCTCGCAACGGCGGCGGCAACGGCGCGATTCTCTATGCGGCATCCAAGGGCTTCGTTTCCACCATCACCCATGGCCATGCCAAGGAGTTCGTCGGCGACAAGATTCGTGTCAATGCGGTGGCGCCGGGCGTCATCGCAACCCCCTTCCATGAGCGCTACACCAACGACGAACAGATGGAACTGCAGCGCAAGACCATCCCGATGGGCTTTGTTGGCACCTCGGAAGATTGCGTCGGCGCCTACCTTTTCCTCGCTTCGCCGACCCTTTCCGGCTACATCACCGGGCAGGTCATCGAGGTCAATGGCGGCCAGCTCATGCCGTAATACGGGGCTGGCAATCGACTTTTTGCGCCGGGCAATGGTAACATTTGCTCGGCGCAGTCGTTTTAAAACGATATGAACATCTATGATGGAGCCTACGCGGCATGGCAAAGACGCCCACTCAGGAGCTTAGGACCTCCGTGCAATTGACGCATCCTGACCGGATCTATTGGCCGGATGACGGGGTCAGCAAACAGGATCTCGTCGACTATTATGCGCTTGCTTGGCCGCGTATGGCGCCCTTCGTGGTGGATCGGCCGTTGGCATTGCTGCGCTGCCCGGATGGCATCAAGGGCCCGCGTTTCTTTCAGAAACATGCTTGGAAAGGCCTCAATTCGCATATTGAAGAGATCGCTGACCCGGAAGAGGAGGGCGGTGAAAAATTATTGCGGATCAGGGATTTCGACGGGCTTGTTGCACTGGTCCAATCCGCCTCGCTTGAAATCCACCCCTGGGGTACCACGACGGCACATTGGGAAAAGCCGGACATGATCATCATGGATCTCGATCCCGGCGATGATGTTGCCTGGAAAGCGGTGATTGCGGCGGCGAAGGAGATAAAGGAACGCTTCCATGCTTTGGGGCTTGGCTCCTTTGTCAAGACCTCCGGCGGCAAGGGACTGCACGTCGTCGCGCCCCTGAAGCCGAAGGCGACGTGGCCGGACGTCAAAGCCGCGGCGGAGGCGATCGCAGATGGCATGAGCGCCGACAATCCCGAAAAATATCTCTCCGTCGCCGCAAAGGCGAAACGGGCCGGTCATATCTTCATCGACTATCTGCGCAACGGCCGCGGCAACACTGCCGTAGCACCCTATTCGACGCGTGCAAGGCCGGGAGCGGGAGTGTCGATGCCGCTCGCATGGGACGAATTGACGGATCGCGCCGGCCCATCTTCATTCACGGTAAAGAATGCAGCCTCCCGGCTCGGCGAACGCTCCGCCGATCCGTGGGCTGATTTCTTCCAGGCGGCTAAACCGCTGAAAAGCTAGCCATACGCGACGAATGGCACCAGCGCCGGCGTTTTGGTTTTATAGTCGGCATAAGCCCGGCCGAATGTCTCGCTCATCCAGCGCTCTTCGATGTTAACCCGGCGCAGAACCGCGTACAGCATGAACGCGATCGCCAGCATCGCACCAATATGGCCGCGGGCGAGTGCCGAGCCGATTATGGCAAGCAGCAGGCCGGAATAGATCGGATGGCGGACGATCGCATAAGGGCCAGTGCGGATCAGCGCATGATCTTCCTTGACGGTGATTACGCCGCTCCAATTACGGCCGAGGTGATAGCGCGCCCAGACGGCGAAGGCGAGGCCGATGACGGTCAGAGCCGCGCCGATGCCGTAATAGATCAGGTTCTGCGGGACGAGCCGGAACGACAGGAGACCGAGCCGGGCTCGCGGCGCCGCCAGCAAAAACGCGCCGATCCAGATAGGTGCCGTGTTCGACAGCCGCGACAAGGGATCCTCGCTCCGGGTCGTCTTCTTGACGCGAAACGACGCGATGAACCAAATCAGTGCCCAGACGCTCCAGCAGACCGGCAGGAAAAGGGGCAGCAATGTTGCTTTGCTCATGCCGCATTCTTATCCAATTCCGGATAGTGCCGGAAGATGCCATCTTCGTTGAAGGGAATGCGGCGCTCCGATTGGAGATAGCGGGCGATGTTCGGCCGTTTCGCGACCGCATCATGCAGAGCCGCCAGATGCGGATACTGGGTAGGCAGATGTGCCGTTGCCCGGGGGAAGGCGTAACGAAGGCCCTCGAACACCTGGAACAAGGACAGATCGACATAGGTCAGCCGATCGCCGAATATATGCGCCGGCCCTTTTGGATTCTGCCGCAGAACCCGCTCGAAATAACCTAGGAATTTCGGCATGCGGTTATCGATGAACTCCGCGGCACGGGCCTTGGCTTCCTCCTTCTGCTCCTCGTAATATTTCGAAGTGGCGATGGGGTGGTGCGTATCGTGCACTTCCGCAACAAGATCGGTAATCGTCAACTGTAATCCATGCACGACATGGCGCGCGCCTTGATCCTCCGGCGTCAGATCAAGTTTCGGCCCTAGATACATCAGGATATTGGCGACATGGGAGATGATGAGATCGTCGTCTTTCAGGAAAGGCGGAGCCAGCGGGATATGCGCCTCGGACTTGCTCTTCATCACCGCCATCATCGCGTAAATGCCTTGGCCTTCGCTCGCCGGACCGCGGCAGACGTCGATATAGTCGGCGCCGGCTTCTTCGAGCGCCAGGCGCACAAATTCGCCACGCCCCTGGATGCCGTCCCAATAATAAAGCTCATAGGGCATTCAAAAATCCTTCCGTCCCGTAGCAGGCCTATTTCGGTTCGCGGCCAAAATCCTTGCGCAGCTCATCCTTTGCGGCTTCGAGAGTCTTTTTCTGCCGCTTGCTGAGATGGTTGCCGGCGCGATTGATGTAGAAACTTAGCATCGACATGGCGGAACGGAAGGGGCTGGACTTGCGCCGATCGCTTGCCTCAGCGGAATGTTTGAGAGAATCGGCAATAGCCTTCGGATCGTTCGATTTGAAAACCCCGCCTTTCAAATCCAAGGCGTCGCTGTTCTCGGTCACCTTATGTGACCATTTTTTCTTTTGGGACCGGGCCATAGCGGGGCTCCTTTCCTCAGACATATAAGTCAGTGATGAGCGCGGTGCTCATTGCGCTTGCGGGTGGCGGCGGCCTTCTTTGCCGATGCCGAACGTTCGCTTGCAGAGCGGCTTGCGGATGCCTTGCCTCCGATGCGCCCGCCTTTTTTGGAGGATGCATGGCTTTCGCTATGGCCTCGGCCCGAGCCGGATTTTTTACCGCCGCCGCTTTCCTTGTTCACGGTCGCCCAGGCGCGACGTTCGGCTTCTTCATCGGAAACGCCACGGCTTTCATAGCTTTCCTCGATATGCTCAGCCTTGCGCTTCTGCTTGTCTGTATATGCGGATTTGTCTCCTCGCGGCATGGTCTTTCTCCTTGTTGCCTATGAGAAAACCAACCCAACGCCACGCAAAAAGTTCCGATTTCAGCGGAATGCGCGATCAGTTCGAAACATCGGGGAGCGGTGGCGCCGTCGCAGTGTGCGAATCCTCGGCCGACGCCGGGAACACGATGCCGACGGAACGGTCTATGATGAGGATCAGCACCAGCGCCGTGAGGAGATAAAGGGCGGCGAGAACGATGAGCGATACCATGGAATTACATCGCTGTGGTCATGAAGCAGCAGCCTGCCCAGGCGACAGCCGGAACAAAGACTTCAGCGCGATTCACGTCTTCATAGCACATGGCGAGGCTCCCTCTTCGCCAAGTACCAGGAATATGTGACATCTATTCCCGCGATACGCGTAATTTGCCGAAATTGTTGGGAATTTTAGTGACGTGACGCAATAAGCCGGCGGCCCGGTCCTAAGCCGGGCCAATCATATCGTCGACTATATCGTCACCCGCGAAGTTGACGTCAGATTTTCGCGTCGGAGGTCTTTTTCGACGCCCGTTTCGTCGCAGCCTTTGTGGACGCTTCTGTCACGGCAGCAGCCATGACGGCGGCCGCGGCCTTACCCTTTATCTTGGGTTTGGCTTCCGTCTTGGGTTTGGCCTCGACTTTCTCCTTCTTGCCCGCCTTTTTCTCAAGCGCAATGCGCTCGCTGGTCGCCTGTTCCCAATGAACCGCATCACGGCCGGAGGGATATCCTTCTGCCTCCCAAATGGCGTAGGCGCGCTTTTTGATCCATTCGTCCCGGGATTCCAACATTGCTGTTCTCCGTTTGCGTCATTGATCATGGTTGATGAAAAATGCCCGTCTTGAAATGCGGGCTTTCATGCTTTCCCGAGCAGGTTCTGAGGGGCCATGGAGAAAATTCTCCCTGTCCTGACACTCAGACTGCCGCTGGTGCTTCGCACGAAAAACTTGGTGTACCGTGATGGACGACAGCGAAGCGACCGAACCGTCAATATGGCGGCAGCGCGACCGTCATTCAATTTAAAAACATCTAATACACAACCTTTTCATAGAGCCGCTGTCGAAGGGGCCGGGGAAGGAGCCTGCGATCGATTGCAGCTTTCGCGGGCAAAGTTATACTCGCGCGCATGTTCGACCTGGTGATTGCCCATTGGGGCCAAATTCTTGCTATCCTGTCCATCGCCATGGGGACGGTGGCCGCCATTCATGCGGCGATGACGAAGGAAGAGGTTCGCGCGGCGATCGGCTGGGTCGGCGTCATCATCCTGTCGCCCATCGTCGGGGCTCTGCTCTATGCAGTGGCTGGCATCAACCGCGTCCGCCGGGCATCGCTGAGTTCGCAGCGCAATGTCCTGTTCCAGAAGGATGCCTCGGGCGTGCTCGCCAGCTTCGACGCGCAGGGCGAAGTCGTCCGAAGACTCTTTGGCGAGCGCTTCGGATCCATGAAGACGCTTGGCGACCGTGTGGCGCGCTATCCGATGAGCACCGGCAACACCATCGAAATGCTGGAGAGCGGCGATGTCGCCTATGCTGCGATGAAAGCCGCCATCGACGGCGCCGAACGCAGCATCCTGCTGGAGACCTATATTTTCGACCGCGACCCGATCGGTCTGCGCATCGCCGATTCGCTGATCGAGGCTGTCAAACGCGACGTCAGCGTGCGCGTGCTGATCGATGCCGTCGGCGCCCGCTATTCGGTGCCGAGCATTATGGGTTATCTCAGGGAAGGCGGCGTGCAGGTGGACGTCTTCAACGGCAATGTGATCATCGGCCTCAGGCTGCCCTATGCCAATCTGCGCACTCACCGCAAAATCCTTGCCATCGATGGCCGTATCGCCTTCACCGGCGGGATGAATATCCGCCAGGGTTTCACTCGGGAATTCGCCAGCGACCATTGCGCTCGCGATACGCATTTCTGCGTCACCGGTCCCGCCGTCGCCGATCTCTTCAACACCGCCGCCGAGGACTGGCGTTTTGCCACCGGCGAAGCGCTGAGCGGCGATCACTGGCGGATTGGAACGCCGGCAAACGAACCCGGCGCGCCGGTCTTCATGCGCGTCATCGCCTCAGGCCCCGACCGCAGCGTCGAGACGAACCACAAGATGCTGATCGGCGCGTTCTCGGTCGCCCGCACCTCCATCCGCATCATGTCGCCCTATTTCCTGCCGGATCGGGAGTTGATCAGCGCGCTGGTGACAGCGGCGAGGCGCGGCGTCGAAGTGGATGTCATCGTCCCCGCCGCCAACAATCTTGTGCTTGTCGACCGTGCCATGACCGCACAATTCGATCAGATGCTGAAGGATTATTGCCGCATCTGGCGCGCGGACGGGCCTTTCAATCATTCGAAACTGCTGACGATCGACGGTACCTGGGCCTATGTCGGCTCTTCCAATCTGGATCCGCGCTCTCTGCGGCTGAATTTCGAGGTCGATCTGGAGGTTATGGACCGCGGCTTTGCGGGCGTCCTCGACACGCGTATCGGCGCGATCCTCGAAACGGCTATCCCCGTTGAGCTCGGCAAGCTCCGCGCTCGCCCCTTCGTCGTTCGCCTGATAGAAAAGATCCTGTGGCTCGGTTCGCCCTATCTCTGAACAAAATGGCACAGTCCGTCTTTCTACAGACAAGCCTTTTCACATGACAAGGCCGGCTATCACTCCCTATACTCCCGAAGATGCAGCTCGGCACGCTTTGGCAACGGAAATGGTCAACGGACAGATGCGGAAAAAGAACGAAAGTCTCCGTGCAAGCATTTTCGAGACCTTGAAGAACAGAAAGAAGTTGCGGACGGCGCATGCGGGTGAACGAACCCGTCCGGAAGGCACATTGATCGCCTCCTACAACGTCCATAAATGCGTCGGCGCCGACCGTCGCTTCGATCCGGAGCGGATCAGCCGCGTCATCCATGAAATCGATGCCGACGTCATCGGCCTGCAGGAGGCCGACACGCGGTTCGGCGAGCGTACCGGTCTGCTCGATCTGCGGCGGCTCGAGCGCGAAACCGGGCTTATTCCGGTACCCGTCGCGGGCACGAGCAAGGCGCATGGCTGGCATGGCAATGTCGTGTTGTTCAAGCAGGGAACAGTGCGCGACGTGCACCAGATCAGCCTGCCGGGGCTCGAGCCCCGCGGCGCGCTGCTCGCCGAAATCGAACTGGCTCGCGGGGGGGCGCTCAGGATCATCGCCGCCCATCTGGGGCTGCTGCATAGCTCGCGTGCCCAACAGGCACGTTTGATCGTTGACCTGATGAGCACCGAGAACGACACGCCGACCATCCTTCTCGGGGATCTCAACGAATGGCGGCTCGGCGACCGCTCGTCGCTCAACACCTTCCAGGCCGCCTTCGGCCCGCTGCCGCCGGCTGTGCCGAGCTTTCCCTCCACCCTGCCGCTGCTGGCGCTGGACCGCATCATGGCTAATCGCCGCGGGCTGATCTCGACGGTGGAGGTTCATGACTCGCCTCTGGCGCGCGTCGCCTCGGATCACCTGCCGATCAAGGCAGCTATCAGCCTGGAAACACTGAGGGCCGAAACAGAGGCACGCGCCGAATCCGCTTGAAGGGAAATGACAGGTCAGATCAAATCCCCCGGCTGCCGTTTCGATCAATCATCTAGGTGCGGTTGCGCAAATGCGTTGCACGCTCTGCACTCCCCCTTCATGATGGCCTCGATTTCAGATCGAACAATGCGGATAGTTGATGCATATCTTTCTCGTTCGGCACGGCGAATCCCTTGGCAACATCAGTGAGCAGGCTTACCGGCAGTTCGGTGATCACAATGTTCCATTGACGCAATGGGGTTATCGGCAGGTGCTGGAAGCCGGGCGCGTGATCGCACCCCATTTTGAAGGCCGGACAAACGCCGAATTACCGAAACTGAGCATTTGGTACTCGCCTTATTTAAGGACGCGACAGAGCAAGGATGCCTTGCTCGAAGTCTTGCCGGGCGAGTTGATCGCGGACATTAGGGAGGATTACCTGTTGCGGGAACAGGATTTCGGCCTCTTTACCGAAATCTACGACCGCGCCGAGCAGAAGCGGAAGTTTCCCGAGGAATTCGAGAAGTGGGCCAGGCTGCGCAACAATAATGGGAAATTTTACGCGAGACCGCCGGACGGCGAGAGCAGGGCGGATGTGGCACAGCGCGTTCGCCTGTTCCTCCAGACCGTGATGCACGAGGCCAAGCACGGCAAGAAAAATGTGATTATCGTTGCCCACGGCGTCACCAACAGGGCGTTCGAAATGAATTTCCTGCACCATTCCGTCGATTGGTTCGAACGTTCGGACAATCCGGGAACTGCGGATGTTACATTGATCGAGGGCACTGCCGCGGAAGGCTATACGTCAAGCCTGATCCATAAGGCCGTCGACCGCGCAAAGGGGCAGGAAGGCGAGTTGCGGGATGCCTATGGTTCGGAGTTGGCAGTTACCGCAAAGACTGGATGATCAGGCATATTCCGCAGCCGCGCATCCAGGTCGGATGCCGATTCAGCCGAATATGGCTCAAAATAACCGATTTAGGAGCTTCAGCCTTCGACGGCTGAAGCTCCCGCCAAATTGATTCCCCTCAATCTTTCAAACGGTATTGCTCCAATGCGTCGCGGTTGATCTCGATGCCGAGACCCGGACCGTCGGGAATGGCGACAATGCCGTTCACATGCTCCAGCGGTTTTGTCAGAACGGCCTGGCGGAACGGATTGTGGGTACGGTCGAATTCCAGGATCGGTGGACGGCCATTGCGGCGCGGCGGGTCCGGGGGCAGGGCGGCAATGAATTGCAGACCGGCAGCGATGGCGACGCCAGTTCCCCAGACATGCGGGACGAGCCGAACGCCGTTGATGGCGGCCATATCGGCGATCCTGCGCATTTCGCTGAAACCACCGGTGCCGCAAATATCGGGCTGGATGATGTCGACGGCGCGGGTCTCCAGCGGCTCGCGCATGCCGAAGCGGCCATGCCAGGTCTCTCCGCCGGCAACCGGGATAGGCTGGCCGGCCCTCACGGCGCGATAGGCACTGAGCTGTTCCGGAATGACCGGCTCCTCGAACCAATCGACCCCGTACTTGGCAACAGCATTGCCGACCGTGCAGGCTTCCAGCGCATCGTAACCGTGATTGGCATCGATCATCAGCCGGATATTCGGACCGATCGCTTCGCGTACGGCGCGGATCACGGCGATATCCTCTTCGACATCGAAGCCGATCTTGATCTTCACCGCATGGAACCCTTGGGCGACATAGGCGGCGGTTTCGGCGTCAATATCGGAAACCGGATCGACGCCGTCCTTGCGGAAGGAGCCGGTAGCATAGGCTTTCACATCTTCGCGGAAGCGGCCGCCAAGCAGCCGCGACACCGAGGTGCCATGGTGTTTGCCCTTGATATCCCAGAGTGCGATGTCGATGCCGCTGAGCGCTGTCACCGTTAGGCCGCGCTGGCCCTGGTCGCGCAGGAGATTGTAGAGTTCGAGCCAGATCACCTCCGTATCACGCGGATCGCGGCCGAGCAGGCGAGGAGTGTAGGCTTTCACGACGGCAGCGTTGGGACCGGCCGGGCCAAGGCATTCGCCCCAGCCAACGGTACCATCGTCGCAGACGATTTCCACGAGGCAATGCTGTCGGCGGTCGAAGCGCATAGAGGCGCTTTCGAAGGCGTGATTGAGCTTATGGTCGAGCAGATGGGTGTGGACAGCGGAGATTTTCATGGGCGGTACGGCCTGATCAGATCATCGAGCATGGCGACTTCCTCTTCGGTCAGGTCGGTCAGCGGCGGGCGGACCGAACCGGCATCAAAACCGAGCAACCGGACGCCAGCCTTAATCGCCGACACTGCATAGCCTTTTTGGCGGTTGCGGATGTTCATGAAGGGATAGAAGAAATCGACCAGCAGTTTATTGGTCGTCGCCGTGTCGCCGGCGCGCAGCGCCTTGTAGAAATTTTGCGCCAGGGCCGGCACGAAGTTGAAGACGGCCGAGGAATAGGTCGTAACACCCGCGCCGAGATAGGCGTCGGCGAAAAGCTCTGCCGTCGGCATGCCGCCGAGATAGGTCAGGCGCTCGCCCATCGTCGCGGTGATCTTGCGCACCAGGCCGATATCACCGGAGCCGTCCTTGAAACCGACGAGGTTCGGACAGGCATCGCAGAGCCGCGCAAGCGTTTCGGCGGTCAGGATGGAATTGTCTCGGTTATAGACCATGACGCCGATCGAAACGGCATCGCATACCGCCTTGATATGCTGGAACATGCCGTCCTGCGGCGCGTCGATCAGGTAATGCGGCAGAAGCAAAATGCCGTCGGCACCAGCTTTTTCCGCCGACTGGGCGATCTGGACGGCGATGCGCGTGCCGTAACCGCAACCCGCGACAATCGGCGTATCACCCGCGGCCGCCTTTGCGGCGCTGACGATCGCCGGAATTTCATCCGGTGCCAGCGAGAAAAATTCCCCGGTACCGCCAGCGGCGAAAAGCACGCTTGCCTTGAAGCCCGAAAGCCAGGCGACGTGATCGCTGTAGGCTGCCCGATCGAAACTGCCGTCTTTGCCGAACGGCGTCACGGGAAAAGACAAGAGCCCGGCGCCAAGCGCGGCCTTGAGAGCTAACGGGTCCATGGACACGACGATTCTCCAAAATCCAAACGAATTGATGGGAACATAGAGGACATATGACAACAGTCAATCTGTTATCATATATCTACATTCAAGAGTTTCTTCGGATCAGGCTGCGATATCGCTGCTGACTGCCCTTCAGATGCAATCGCATCGCCTCGCGTGCGCCGTGTTCATCGCGATCCGATATGGCTTCCGCGATGTGCCGATGTTCTGTTTGGATTCCTGCCAGATAGTCGGCGGACGCGATCTCGTCCGCTTGGTCCTGCAGGAAGGAGCGGGGAATTGCCCTCTTGCCGGTCAGTTCCAGAAACTCGCGAAAACGCGGATTGTTGGTTGCGTCGGCGATCGCGAGATGAAACTCGAAATCCGCCTCCGACGTCGCAACGCCGCGCTCCATGGCGCGATCGATATCCTCGAAGCGCTCGATAATCGCCTCGTCTTGTGCGGGGGAACGGCGGGCGGCGGCGAGGCCGGCGGCCTCGGTTTCCACGGCGGCGCGCAATTCCAGCATTTCGATGATGGACGAGATTCGACCTGAATCGCTGTTCAGCAAGCCTGCGACGGGGAAGGGTCTTGCGTGACTGACGAAGACGCCGACGCCGTGGCGCGCCTCGACCAAACCATCGGCGCGCATCGAGGCGATTGCTTCGCGGATAACGGTGCGACTGACCTTGTATCGGTCGGTGAGGCCGCTTTCGCTCGGCAGTTTTTCACCAGGCTTTAAAACGCCGCCAAGGATCTCCTGGCGCAGTTGTTGGCCGACGATATCAACGAGATTACGCCGGCCGGCCGGCCGTTCGCTACGCTCCCTTGCCTTTATCGCTGCATTCCGCGGCATTCCAACGTCCCCAAGTTTCGAGTATTGAGATTACAGATATATGATGACGAACGGAAGCCCATATTATAAGTTCCGTCTCGATGATACCGATATGGGAGAAAACCATGCTGAAGACTCTGTTGATGACCGGTGCTGCCGGGGGCGTTGGGCAAGCGCTGCGGCCACTTCTTTCGCAGGTCGCCGAGACTATCGTGCTCTCGGATATTGCGCCGATCGACGATCTGCGTCCAAACGAGCGCTTCATTGCTTGCGATCTTGCTGACCGCAGCGGCGTCGAGGCCCTGGTCAAAGGTGTCGACGGCATTATCCATCTTGGCGGCATTTCCCTGGAAAAGCCCTTCGACCTTATCGTGCAGGGCAACATTGTCGGCCTCTACAATCTTTATGAAGCGGCCCGCGCCGCCGGCAAGCCGCGCATCATTTTTGCGAGCTCCAATCATACGATCGGCTACTATCGGCGCGATGAGCGTATCGACAATAGCGTACCCACTCGCCCCGATTCGCTTTACGGTGTCTCGAAGGTCTACGGCGAAGCCTTGGCGAGCCTCTATTTCGATAAGTTCGGGCAGGAGACCTTGTCGGTACGCATCGGCTCCTGCTTTCCGGAGCCGCGCAATCCGCGCATGCTCGCGACATGGCTAAGCGCCCGCGATCTGATGACGCTTTGTGATCGCGCCTTCGAGACTCCTCGACTCGGGCATACGATCGTTTACGGCGCCTCCGATAACGACGAACAATGGTGGGACAATCGCAACGCTGCCTTCCTCGGCTGGAAGCCGCAGGACAGTTCCTCGCCTTGGCGCACCGAAGTTCTGGCGAACGCCTCGCCGGAAGACCCGAGTGATCCGGCCGTCATCTATCAGGGCGGCGGCTTTGCCGCAGCCGGCCATCCGGAAGATTAAGGTTGAGGAGGTCAGCAATGGCCGGAATGGCGATCCGCTTGCAAAGCCTCAGTCGCCGTTCCGAAACAATCTCCAGCGCGTCGGCCTGAAAGCGATGCGATTGCGGTCAAGCGCGCCGGCTTTGTCCGGCGGCAGCTCGATTTCGATAGGCTCATGATGGGCACCGATATTCATTTCGAGATGGCGAGTGCCGGCAACGCGGCGGCTGGATGTCAGCAGTCCGGCGATGCAGCCACTGTCGCCATCACGGAGCTCGATATCGTGTGGGCGAAAATGGAGGTAGGCCCCGCCATCGGGCTCACGCAGTGCGCTGAGGCCGAGGGGCCGATCTTCGAACCAGATTTCACCGTTGGAAATGCGCACCTTTACGCGGTTGGACTGGCCGATGAAGCCGTAGACGAAGGGCGAATTCGGCGTATCGTAGATCTCATCCGGCGTCCCGACCTGTTCGATCGCGCCCTTGTTGAGCACGACGACACGGTCGGCCAGTTCCAGCGCCTCCTCCTGATCGTGGGTGACAAAAACGGTGGTGTGGCCGGTTCGATCATGAATTTCGCGCAACCACTTGCGCAAGTCTTTGCGGACTTGCGCATCGAGCGCGCCGAAAGGCTCGTCCAAGAGCAGTACGTTCGGCTCGACCGCCATGGCGCGGGCGAGCGCCACGCGCTGCCGCTGACCGCCGGACAATTGCGCCGGATAGCGCTTTTCGAGGCCGCTAAGCTGCACCAATTCAAGCAGTTCGAGGGCGCGGCGATGGATTTCGGCGCGGGGAGGGCGGCGCGACGCCGTCCGTACCTTCAGTCCGAAGCCGATATTGTCCAATACCGTCATATGGCGAAACAGCGCGTAGTGCTGAAACACGAAGCCGATATTGCGCTGCTGTACCGTCTTCTTCGACGCATCTTCATCGCCGAAGAAAATCCGGCCGTCGGTCGGCGACTCCAATCCGGCGATCAAACGCAACAGCGTCGTCTTGCCCGAGCCGGAGGGGCCGAGGAGTGCGATAAGTTCACTGGAGCGGATATCCAGAGAGACATTATGCAGCGCGGGAAAGCGGCCGAATTCCTTGCGCAGGTTTTGAACGCGAACTTCCATCAACAATTCCTTCAGTGACGCCGGCTGGCTGCGATCTCTTCGCTGTAGCGCATTTCCAGCAGGGTCTTCAGTGCAAGTGTGACCAAGGCGAGCAAAGCGAGAAGCGTAGCAACCGCGAAAGCGCCCGAGAAATTATATTCGTTGTAGAGAATCTCGACCTGCAACGGCATGGTGTTGGTCTCGCCGCGAATGTGGCCGGAGACGACAGACACGGCGCCAAACTCGCCCATGGCGCGGGCATTGCAGAGGAGAACGCCGTAAAGCAGGCCCCATTTGATGTTCGGCAATGTGACGTGCCAGAAGGTTTGCCAGCCATTGGCGCCAAGCGACAATGCCGCTTCTTCATCCGCATTTCCCTGTTCCTGCATCAGCGGGATCAATTCGCGGGCTACGAAGGGGAAGGTGACGAACATCGTGGCGAGCACAAGGCCAGGAACCGCAAACAGGATCTGAATCCCGTGGCTTTGCAGCCAAGGGCCGAGCGCGCTGTTCGAGCTGAACAGCAGCACGAAGACCAGGCCCGAAATGACCGGCGATACGGAGAACGGCAAATCGATCAGCGTCGTCAGGAACGCCTTGCCCTTGAACTCGAATTTGGCGAGCGCCCAGGCAGCCGCCACACCACAGACGAGGTTCAGCGGCACGCTGATGCCGGCGACGATCAGCGTCAGCCGGATCGCCGCGAAGGTCTCCTCATCCACCAAGGCGCTAAAGAACTCTTCAACACCCTTGCGGAATGCTTCGACAAAGACGGCAGCAAGCGGCATCAGCACCATCAATGCCAGGAAGGCGAGCGAGATGGCGACGAAAATCAATCGCGCAAACCTGCTCTCGGTAATGACGGAATGAACCGTGTCGGAGGCGGAAACGGCATCATGCGCCATAGCCGTATCTCCTTCTGCTCCAGGCTTGAATGAGATTGATGACCAGCAACATGATGAAGGAGATGATCAGCATCATAGTCGCGATCGCCGTCGCCGCAGCGTAATTATATTCCTCAAGCCGGATGACGATGAGCAATGGCGCGATTTCGGAGACGTAGGGCTTGTTGCCGGCGATGAAGATCACCGAACCGTATTCGCCGGCCGCGCGCGCAAAAGCGAGAGCAAAACCGGTCAGCGCCGCGGGCGCAAGGCCAGGCAACAACACGCGGGTGATCGTCTGGAAACGATTTGCACCAAGTGTCGCCGCAGCTTCTTCCACCTCACGGTCGATCTCTTCCATCACCGGCTGTGCCGTACGCACGACGAAAGGCAGACCCACGAAGATCAGCGCGATGATGATGCCCGCAGGCGTGAAAGCGATCTTGATGCCGAGCGGCTCCAGGAACTGCCCGATCCAGCCGTTCGGCGCATAGAGCGTCGTCAGCGCGATGCCGGCGACGGCCGTCGGCAAGGCGAAAGGCAGGTCGACCATGGCGTCGATAATGCGCTTGCCGGGAAAACGGTAGCGCACCAGCACCCAGGCAAGGATCAGGCCGAACACCGCATTGATGATGGCGGCGATAAACGCGCCGCCGAAGCTCATGCGAAGGGCGTAGAGCGTGCGGACATCAAGCGCGAGGGCCCAAAATTTCGACCAGCCAAGAGAGCTGCTCTTCCACAACAATCCCGAGAGCGGGATGAGAACGATCAGGATAAGCCAAGTCAAGGTAACGCCGAGCGCCAATCCGAAGCCCGGAATGACACTCGGCTGCCTAAACCGCCACCTTTTGCGGGTTACTACATGCATTCAGAATTATTGCCCCGGCTTGTACATCTGATCGAAGATCCCACCATCATCGAAGAACTTCGGCTGAGCTTGGGACCATCCGCCGAAATCGTCAATCGTTGCCAGCTTCAAACTCGGGAACCGCGCAATATCCTTCGCGTCGGCCGCTTCCGGCTTGATCGGCCGGTAATAGTGCTTGGCGGCAATCTTCTGGCCCTCGTCGGAATAGAGATAGTTCAGGTAAGCTTCGGCAACCTGGCGAGTGCCCTTGGTGTCGACATTGCCATCGACAACAGCGACCGGTGGGTCAGCGCGGATCGAGACGGAGGGCGTCACGATCTCGAATTTATCAGGGCCGAGTTCTTCGAGCGAAAGATAGGCCTCGTTTTCCCAGGCAAGCAGAACGTCGCCGAGACCGCGCTGAACGAACGTCGTCGTCGCGCCGCGAGCACCGGTATCGAGCACCGGCACGTGCTTCAGCAATTGGGTGACGTATTCCTGCGCCTTGGCGTCATCACCGCCGTTTGCCTGCTTGGCCCAGGACCAGGCTGCCAGGATGTTCCAGCGAGCGCCGCCTGAGGTCTTAGGGTTCGGCGTGACCACCTGGACATCATTCTTTATCAGGTCCGACCAGTCCCTGATGCCCTTCGGATTGCCCTTGCGCACCAGGAAGACGATGGTCGAGGTATAGGGGACGCTGTTGTTCGGGAACTTGGTCTTCCAGTCGGCGGGAATCTTCTTCGTCGCCTTGGCAATGGCGTCAATGTCGCCTTGCAGTGCCAGCGTCACGACATCTGCGTCGAGGCCGTCGATCACCGAGCGGGCCTGGGCGCCGGAGCCGCCATGCGAAGCCTTGATCTTGAGGCTTTCCCCCGTATCCTTCTTCCACTTTGCAGCAAAGGCTTCGTTGAAATCCTTATATAATTCGCGCGTCGGATCGTAGGAAACGTTGAGAAGCGTCGTATCCGCGGCCCATGTCGGCACTACCGCTGAGAGCGAAAAACTGCCGATGAGAACTGCGGCGGCGAGAAGCCGCGAAAGCTTGATCGTCTGCATGGTGACCTCCTTCGTTGTTCCTTAACTCTATCAACTTGGTCGTATAAAGTAACGAAGATTGTTCCTGCTGGAGGCGATTACATAGAACGGCATCCCATAGAATCAAGCAAAGTGAAATCGCATTCTCGCAATTGGGTCCTGGCTCACCGGTAGCGCATCAGCCGATCGAGTCGGACGTGAAAACGGAATAGAGTTCGCCGGCATTTTTTGCCTGGCGCATGGCGGTCAATACGCCTTCCGTTCTGAGCCGCCGGGCTATGGCGGAGAGCACGTTCAGATATTCGCTGCGGCCATTTTCCGCGAAGAGCAGGACGAAGGCAAGGTCCGTCGGAACGTCGTCGATCGCTTCGAAATCGACGGGATGGCCGAAACGGACCATCAGCCCGCGCGGTCTCGTCATTCCCCCGATTGCCGCATGCGGAACGGCGATGCCGTTACCGATGCCGGTCGTTCCGAGCTTCTCCCGAGCCTCCAGTGCCCGCAGCACAGCGCCTTCGTCGAGGCCGAGACAATGAGCCGCTTTTGAGGACAATATCTGCAAGGCTCGCCACTTGGACGGCGCCGAGAGCCCGACGAAGACATGCTCAGGCAGGATGATGGGAGAAAGGTCCATGGTCACTCTTATGGTCGGATATCGGTAGTTTCGGCATGGCTTCGCACCGCGGGCGCTCACAAGGCTGGCGATCATGCGAACCATAGATCACCGCTTCATTCCGGCTCCCGCAGGCGATAGCCGACGCCGGTCTCCGTGGTGATGTATTGCGGCTGATCCGGGATCTGTTCGACCTTCTGCCGGAGCTGACGGACATAGACGCGCAGATACTGCACATCCGCCGCCGGACCCCAGACCTGCTTCAACAGGAACTGATGCGTCAGCACCTTGCCGGCATGCTGCGCCAGCACCCGCAGGATATCGTATTCCTTCGGCGAAAGTTTCACGTCTTTGCCGTCGACCTTGACGATGCGTTTGACGAGGTCGATCGACAGGCCGCCGGTTTGGAAGATTGCTTTTTCACCTTGTTGCTGCAGACGATGACGAAGCGCGACACGGATGCGTGCGCCCAGTTCGTTCATGCCGAAAGGCTTGGTGACATAGTCGTCGGCACCAGTTTCCAGCGCCTTGACGATACCGGCCTCGTCGGTGCGGCTCGATAGAATGACGACCGGCACCTGCAATCCGTCTTCGCGCCATTCCTGCAGCAAGTCATGGCCCGGCTTATCGGGCAAGCCGAGGTCGAGCACGATCAGATCTGGCTTATCTTCCTCCACGGAGAGCCGGGCCGCCGCGGCGTTCTGAGCTTCGTTGACGGCATAGCCTTGGGCACTGAGGCCGACGCGCAGTAATTTACGGATCGGCGGCTCGTCATCGACAACGAGTATCTTAACGGCGGTCGTGTTCATTTCAGTTCATCCAGCTTGGGGACATCCGTTGGTTTCGGCAGGCGAATGGTGAAGACCGCACCTTGGCGGTCCGTCCGATTGCCTGCCGTGATCGTGCCGCCCATGGCCTCGATGAAGCCACGGCAGATAGAAAGGCCGAGGCCGGTGCCGGCCCGCACCTGGTCCCCCTTGCGTACGCGATAGAAGATATCGAAGACCCGTTCGAGATCGGCGGGCGAAATGCCTGAGCCTTCGTCCATCACACGGAAGATGAGGTTATCGACATCGGCCCAGGCCTCCAGGCGGATGGTGGACTCCTCGGGCGCATATTTGGCGGCATTGTCGAGCAGATTGAACAGCACCTGCTCGAAGAGCACGGGATCGACCCGCACCATCGGCAGATCGGCCGGAATCTGCACGTCGACGCGATGATGGGCGAGGATCTTCGCCCCGCGCCGAAGTGCGCTGCCGGCAATATCGCCGGCATAATGCAGAGCGAAATTCGGCTCCATCGCGCCGGATTCGATCTTGGTCATGTCGAGCAGATTGGCGATGAAGCGGTTCAGGCGCTCGGATTCATCGATCACCGTCGACAGAAGATCGACGCGGTCCTCGTGCGGCAGGGATTCCAGATAATCCCGCAGGGTGCCCGCAGCCCCGAGGATCGCAGCGAGCGGGGTCTTGAGGTCGTGCGAAATCGAGGTCAGCAAGGCGGAGCGCAGCCGGTCGGCCTCGACGGCCAATTTGGCGCGGTCGACATCGGCCACCAGTTGCACGCGCTCGATGGCAAGCGCGGCCTGATCGGCCAGCGCATCGAGAAGGCGCTGCTGTTCCGGCGTTAAGAGCGGACCATCGCGGCGGTCGCTGTCGAGGCCGATGACACCAACGGCCGTGCGGCCGGTGCGCAGCGGCACATAAAGGCGCTTTGCACCCGGCAGCGTATCGGCGCCGCGACCGGCGGCATGGTTATGTTCCCAGGCCCAGCGCGCGGCGGCAATATCGGCATCGTCGAGCGTATCGTCAGGCGGATAGCCGGCCTTCACGGCAATCGTGCCATCCTCCGGCAGCAGCAGCACCACGCGCACCTTCAGCATCGATGCGAGCTGGAAGGCCGTCGCCCAGAGCACGTCGTCGAGCGTACCGGTGCCGGCTAGCTTCTTCGAGAACAGATAAAGATCCTCGGTCGTGCGCGCCCGCTGGCGCGCGGCGGCGGCCTGCCTTTGCACGGTTGCGGTCAGATTGCTGGCGACGATGGCGACGCCGAGGAAGAAGAAAAAGGCGAGCACGCTTTCCGGATCGCTGATCGTCAACGTGTATCGCGGCGTCAGGAAAAAGAAGTTGAAACAGAGCGCGCCGAGAAGGCAGGAATAAAGCGCCGGCCGCAAGCCTTGCGTAACGGCCGAAGCCAGCACCGCCATCAAGAACACCAGCGCCAGATTGCGAACGTCAAGCACCTGGTCGAGAATGACGCAGAAGCCAAGAGCGACGGCGACGTAGAGTGTTGCCAGGACATAGCCGCGCAACTGGAACGGGGCAGGCGAGGGAGCTGCCCTAACGCCGCGGCTTGCCGCCGAGCCTTCCGCGTCGTTGCCGGAAATGACGTGAACACTGATGTCGCCGGCCTTGCGGATCAATTCGTAGGAGACCGAGCGCTTGGACCAATCCCGCCAGGAGCCGATCTTCGGCGAGCCTATGACGATGTGGGTGACATTGTTGCTTGCCGAATGGCGGAGCAGTTCCTCGGCAACTTCGCGGCCGGGAATGGTGATGGCTTCGCCGCCCAGTTGCTCGGCGAGCCGGAGCGTCGCGGCGATGGTATCGCGCTGCGCTTCCGTCAGATTGATCGAGCGACTGGTCTCGACATAAACGGCCGCCCAAGGCGCGCGCAGGCGCGAGGCCATACGGGCGGCGTAGCGCACCAGCAAAGCCGAGCGCGGATGATGATCAATGGAGACCAGCACGCGCTCGCCCGCCGCCCAGGGGCCGGGGATCGCATGCGCCTGCATATGGGTCAGAAGCTGGTCATCGACCCGCTGCGCCGTCCGCCTCAGTGCCAGCTCGCGCAGCGCCGTCAGATTGCCGGGGGTGAAATAGTTGGTCAGCGCTCGCTCGGCCGTTTTCGATATATAGACCTTGCCGTCATGCAGGCGCTTGATCAGGTCGTCGGGCGTCAGGTCGATGATCTCGACATCGTCCGCCAAATCGATGATCGAATCCGGTACGGTTTCGCGTACACGCACGCGGGTGATTTGTGAGACGACGTCGTTCAGGCTTTCCACATGCTGAATATTCAGCGTCGTATAGACGTCGATGCCGCGATCGAGCAGCTCCATGACGTCCAGATAACGCTTCGGATGGCGGCTGCCATGCGCATTGGTGTGGGCGAGCTCATCGACCAGCACCAGGCCAGGCCGACGCTTCAGGATAGCATCGAGGTCCATCTCGTCCAGCACGCGACCCTTATAGTCGACATGGACGCGGGGAATGATCTCGAAGCCACCGAGCAAAGCCTGCGTCTCCTGCCGGCCATGAGTCTCGACCACGCCGACGACGACATCGACGCCGTCGGCAATCTTGGCCTTGCCGGATATCAACATTTCATAGGTCTTGCCGACGCCCGGCGCAGCGCCGAGAAAGATCTTCAGCCGGCCGCGCGTTTCCTGCCGAGCCTTCTCCAGAAGCGCGTCGGGCGAGGGCCTGCTCAACATGTCGCGGCTGTCGTCTACCATTCGTAGGTCGTCTTTCCTGATGAGGTTGAGACAGAGGCAACCGCCTCAACCTCTTCAACTTATTGAGTCATAGAAGCATCAAGCGCTTGGTTCAATGCCAGCACGTTGACCACAGGCTCGCCGAGAACGCCGAGTTCGCGCGGCTCGACGGCGGCATCGACGATCGTGCGGACCTTGGCCTCATCCATGCTCCGCGCCTTGGCGACGCGCGGGATCTGGAAGTAGGCATCGTCAGGCGAAATATCCGGATCGAGACCGCTGCCTGACGTGGTGACCATGTCGATCGGAACCGGCATATTCGGGTTCTGAGCCTGCAACGTCGCGACGTCGCCCTTGATACGGTCGAGCATCTTCTGGCTGGTGGGACCAAAATTGGAGCCGCCGGAAGACGATGCATCATAACCGTTCGTGCCGGCGGCCGAGGGGCGGCCATGGAAGTAGCGGTCGGCGGTGAAATTCTGACCGATGAGCGTCGAGCCGATCACCTTGCCGTCCTTCTCCACCAGGCTGCCATTCGCCTGGTGAGGGAACAGTGCTTGGGCAGCGCCTGTCATGGCGATGGGATAGAGGAGGCCGGTGACGGCGGTGGTGACGACGATCATGACGATGGCCGGTCTGATTTGTTTGAGCATGACAAGGACTCCTTAGGCGAGGCCCATGGCGGTGACCGCCATGTCGATGGCCTTGATGCCGATGAAGGGCACGACGATGCCGCCGAGGCCGTAGATCAAAAGGTTGCGGCTGAGCAGGGCGCCAGCACCGATCGGGCGATAGCGAACGCCTTTCAGCGACAGCGGGATCAGGGCAATGATGATCAGCGCGTTGAAGATGATCGCTGAAAGAATGGCGCTTTGCGGCGTTGCCAGCCCCATGACGTTCAGCATCTTGAGTTGCGGATAGAAGGCGATGAACATCGCCGGGATGATGGCGAAGTATTTGGCGATGTCGTTGGCGATCGAGAAGGTGGTCAGCGCGCCGCGGGTCATCAGCAACTGCTTGCCGATCTCCACGATTTCGATGAGCTTCGTCGGATCGCTGTCGAGGTCGACCATGTTGCCGGCCTCACGGGCGGCGACCGTGCCGGTATTCATGGCGACGCCAACGTCGGCCTGGGCAAGCGCCGGGGCATCGTTGGTGCCGTCGCCGCACATGGCGACAAGCTTGCCCTTCGACTGCTCCTCGCGCATCAGCGCCAGCTTCATTTCCGGCGTTGCCTGGGCGAGAAAATCATCCACGCCGGCTTCCGCAGCGATGGCGGCGGCCGTCAGCGGGTTATCGCCGGTGATCATCACGGTGCGGATGCCCATGCGGCGCAACTCTGCAAAGCGCTCGCGGATGCCGCCCTTGACGATGTCCTTGAGTTGGATGACGCCGAGCAGGCGACCGTCGCGGGCAACGGCAAGCGGCGTGCCGCCGGCCTTGGAGATTTCGTCCGATATCGTCTGCAGGTCGCGGATCGTCTCGCTGCTGGTGCGCGATATGACGGTGGCACCGGCGTCTGAGGCCGGAGCAGCGCTGCCGTTGACGTAGGCCAGCACCGCATCCACCGCGCCCTTGCGGATGGAAGATCCTTCAAGATCGACACCGCTCATGCGGGTCTGGGCGGTGAATGGCACGAAGGTAGCCTTCAGGCTGGTCATGTCGCGGCCACGGATCGCGTATTTCTCCTTGGCAAGCACGACGATCGATCGCCCCTCCGGCGTCTCGTCAGCGAGCGACGCGAGCTGCGCCGCGTCGGCCAGATCCTGCTCCGTCACGCCTTTGACTGGGCGGAAGGAGGTGGCCTGGCGGTTGCCGAGGGTAATCGTACCGGTCTTGTCGAGCAGCAGCGTGTCGACGTCGCCTGCTGCTTCGACTGCCCGGCCGGACATGGCGAGCACGTTGAAGCGTACCAGTCGGTCCATGCCGGCAATGCCGATCGCCGAGAGCAACGCGCCGATCGTGGTCGGGATCAGCGTCACGAACAGCGCCACCAGAACGACGGTGGGGATCGAGCCGCCGGCATAGGCAGCAAAGCTCGGGATCGTCACCGTGGCCAGCACAAAGATCAACGTCATGCCGGCAAGCAGGATGTTAAGCGCGATCTCGTTCGGCGTCTTCTGACGCTCCGCACCTTCGACAAGCGCGATCATGCGGTCGATGAAGGTCGAGCCGGCGGCAGCGGTGATGCGGACGCGGATCTCATCCGACAGCACCTGTGTCCCGCCGGTGACAGCGGAGCGGTCGCCACCGGATTCACGGATGACAGGGGCCGATTCACCGGTGATAGCCGCTTCATTGACCGAAGCGACGCCCTCGATCACTTCGCCATCGGAAGGGATGATGTCGCCGGCTTCGACCAGCACGACGTCGCCGACCTTCAGGCTGGTGCCAGGCACCATCTTGTAATCGGTCCGGCTATTGCCAGTCAGAAGCTTGGCCTGGGTTTCGGTGCGCGATTTGCGCAGCGACTCGGCCTGCGCCTTGCCGCGGCCTTCCGCGACGGCTTCGGCGAAATTGGCAAACAACACGGTGAACCAGAGCCAGATATTGATCTGGAGGGAGAAGCCGAGATTGCCGCCGCCAGTCAAAAGATCGCGCAGGAAGAGGACGGTGGTGAGCATCGATACGACGGCCACCACGAACATGACGGGGTTCTTGGCAAGCTTTCGTGGATTCAGCTTCTTGAAAGCGGCGCCCACGGCCGGAACGAGGATGCGAGAATCCAAAATACTCGCGGATTTTAACTGGCTCATAAGAGACTCCAGCGTGAAGAGGGAACGGCGGATCGGGATCGTCCGATCAGCCCAGTAAAAATCTGAAGGCGACAAGGCCAGGGAACAGCGTGACCATCGCAACCAGGATGGCATCGGAAGCGCAGGCGATCCGGGCCGGGCCACGCCCCCTATCAAAGGGGCGTGGATCGATGAGCTTTCGAAGCCTGACGAGTTTAGGCTGCGACATCACAGTCGTTCCTTAGAAGGCCTGGCCGCCGATCATCGCCAGATGTTCGACGATCGGACCGAGGGCAAGCGCCGGGAAGAAGGTCAGCCCGCCGACGATCAGGATGGTGCCGACTAGCAGGCCGACGAACAGCGGCCCATCCGTCGGGAAGGTGCCGGCCGAGGCCGGGACCGTCTTCTTGGCGATCAGCGAGCCGGCAATGGCGAGCGCCGGAACGATGACCAGGAAGCGGCCGATCAGCATGACGATGCCGAGCGTGATGTTGTACCAGGGCGTATTGCCGGAAAGGCCGCCGAAGGCCGAGCCGTTGTTGGCGGCTGCCGAGCTGTAGGCGTAGAGGATTTCCGAGAAGCCGTGCGGACCGGGATTGCCGATGGAGGCGACGGCGGTCGGCAGCACGGAGGCGATGGCGGTGAAGATCAGCATGCCAGCGGGCAGGCAAAGCACGGCAAGCATCGCCATCTTCACTTCCTTGGCCTCGATCTTCTTGCCGAGATATTCCGGCGTGCGCCCAACCATCAGGCCGGCAACGAAGATGGCGATGATGACGAACATCAGGATGCCGTAGAAACCGGCGCCAACGCCACCGACGATGACTTCGCCGAGCTGCAGGTTGATCAAGGGGATCATGCCGCCAATCGCCGTGAAGCTATCATGCATGGCATTGACCGCGCCGCAGGACGCCGCCGTGGTGATGATCGCGAACAGGGACGACAGCGTGATGCCGAAGCGGACTTCCTTGCCTTCCATATTGCCGCCCTGGATGCCGAGCGCATGCACCAGCGGATTGCCGGCAGCTTCGGCCCAATAGGTGACGACGACGCCTGCGATGAAGAGAACGCCCATCGCGCCGAGAATGGCCCAGCCCTGGCGCTGATTGCCGACCATGCGCCCAAAGACGTTGGTGAGCGCCGCACCGATCGCAAAGATCGCCAGCATCTGGATGAGGTTGGAGATCGCATCCGGATTTTCGAAGGGGTGGGCGGAGTTGGCGTTGAAGAAGCCACCGCCATTGGTGCCGAGCATCTTGATTGCAAGCTGTGACGCAACCGGACCGACGGCGATCGTCTGCTGTGCGCCTTCGAGCGTCGTGGCGTTGACATAGGGGCCAAGCGTCTGCGGCACGCCGAGATAGACGAAGACCAGCGTCATGACGATGCAGGCAGGAAGCAGGATGTAGAGCGTCGCTCTTGTCAGATCGACCCAGAAACTTCCGATCGCCTTGCCGGAAGCGCGCGAGAAGGCGCGGATGAGCGCAATGGCGATTGCAATGCCGGTTGCAGCGGAGACGAAGTTCTGGACGGTAAAGCCGGCCATCTGCACGAGATAGGACATCGTGCTTTCGCCGCCATAGTTCTGCCAGTTCGTATTGGTCACGAAGCTGGTGGCATTATTGAATGACAACTCCGGGCCGATCGAGGCCATGCCGGCGGGATTATAAGGCAGGCTCGCCTGAAACCGCTGCAGGAAATACAACACAAAAAAGCCGGCGAGGCTGAACAGCAGCATGGAGATCGAATAGGTCGTCCAGTGCTGCTCCTCACGCTCATCCGTTCCAGCAATGCGATAAAGCCCCCGTTCCAAGGGACCGAGGGCGTAAGCAAGGATTGTGCGCTCGCCCGTGAAAACACGCGTCATGTAACCGCCGAGCGGTTTGACGAGCAGAAGGAGGATCCCGATATAAATCAGGATCTGAAGCCATCCATTGAAGGTCATGAGGGTAACTTTCCCTAACCCGGCGCTATGGGATTAGAAGCGCTCAGGGCGAATGAGAGCGTAGATCAGGTAGGCGGTGAGAAAGAGGGTCACGCCGCCGCCGAGAATGTAATCCAGGAGCATTGGTGTCTCTCCGACTAAAGGCTATCGCAGGCTTTGGTGTAAGCGATGCACAGGATGAAAAACAAAACACCGATCCCGATAAGAAGAATGTCCATCATCGATCGTTGATCCCTAGTTGTTCTTGTTGAGCGCCGAAATAGACTGACGACTCCTTCGAAGAAGGCGCCTTCGTTTCTTCCTGGCGAGGAGATCATCTTGCGGATATCTCGGAGATCAATATGCGGCCGAACAGCATTAAGGTTCGAGACGGCGGGAGAGGGAAAGATATAAAAATCTTATAAAGGCCGACCGGTCAGCATCGTCACCTGATGGAAGTTTTGATCGGCCCCAAGCCAGGAGTGGAAATCGGCACACGTGCTTTCCAGGCCGGATTTACCTGTCATCTCCGTTGACGACGAGATAACCGCGGATGGCTCCAAATCCTCGCCCCGATCGGTGCTGGATCAATCGTCGGTGCGAAGCGCCGAGCGCCCGTTGGTAAGGTCATTTATAAGCTGTGCGACGGCTTGGACGGCCTCTTGGGGGAGCTGGACAACCGCGTCGCAACCGTCGTCAGTGAAATGTTGTTCGACAATGCGAACCTGGTCGAGCGATGCAACGCGAGCCTTTACGAGAGCCAAATCGGCAAACTGAATCTTCACCTGTCCGGAGATCATTGGTGTGAAAGCAGTGAGCGTTGCTGCTCTCAGGCAGGCTGCGGCGGTACCGCCGTATGCTCGCATGAGCCCTCCCGTCCCGAGCAGCACGCCGCCGAACCACCGGGAAACCACCAGAAGCACACAATCGACGGATTGCCCGTCGATTGCCGCCAATATCGGCTTTCCTGCCGTACCGCTCGGCTCACCATCGTCCGAGAAACGGTAGGCTCGTCCGATGCGCCAAGCCCAGCAATTGTGATTGGCCCCCGTCGCCGCGGTTATGGTTTGAAGAGCAAGCTTCGCTGTCTCCTCGCTGTCGACAGGGATTGCGGCCGCGCGAAACCTGCTCTTCTTGATGATCTGTTCGAAACTGCACTGTTCTTCAAGGCGAAACATTTTGATCCTGAGCGGTGGGGTGCGGCACTCGCGACTATCGCAGAGGGTCCACCACGACCTTCAATGCCGACTGGCCTTTCCGATATGCTCCCAACGCCGCGGCCTCCACATTGGCAGCGAAGACTTCGCTGCCGTTCATGATCGACGCCATGATCGGTCTGCGCGGCTCAACGATGACTTCGGCAGTATCGTACTCATCGGCGGGCTCCGTGTACGAAACTTCGCTGGAAGATGCTAGCAGCGGATCACGGCTTTCGCATACTGGTAGGCATGATTCAAAAGTGGGCGTCGCGATGCGCCGTTTCGAAGTTGCTTTTGTCGCAACCTCGGAAGCCGTCCTGATGATCGTCGGGATCGGAAGGTTTATCGGCGTCGAAGCGGCGGCCGTCTTAGAGGTATCCGATTGCGCCTGCTGCGGACCTATAGCCAGGAGATCATCCTTCGTAGGTCGGATGTTTCCTACGTCGGCAGCGACGACGGCCGGCACCTGCGGCAAGGGGCGGGCCGCCTCTATATCTCCTGCGCCAATCCACCAGGATGCACCCAACCCTGCGCCTGCGACTACCAGATATAGAACCTTGCTCTGGATGAACCTTAAAATCTCTGCAGTCATCTCGGACTCTTTTTCACCGTTGAAACCGGTCTGAGAAGAACCCCAAATCACGGCGCAATTTTCGCTCAACGATGACGGGAAAGCGGCCGTTTGTTCAAAAATATTTCGGGTGCATCTCTTTGCGCGAATGCACAGGATCGTAAGAAGTCGATCCTGGGTCTGTTTCCATAACCCTATGAAATATAAGAGTGGTTTTTAGTTCCATAAGATACGTTATCAACTTTTCAATTGTAGCCGGGTACATTCTATTTTTCAATACGCCAAGACCCATCCCAATCTTGGGATGGCGGGTTTGCCTTCAGGCTTTCGATGCGAGCCAGCAGCGTCAACGACGGTCCGTCGTCCGGTATGATCTCCAGCGACGCCTTGAATGTGCGAAGCGCATCGTCCCATCGCCGTTCGTGATATGCTGCAAGCCCTTCGCGATAGAAGTCCCGTAATGCCAGCCGCTCCGGCGTCAGTTCACCATTGCGTCCAAGCACTTCAAAAACGACTTCCGGTCGGGTTTGGCCTGCGACCATGATCCGGTCGATTTCCCGAAACTCGAGTGCGCTACCCGCCTCAGCGATCGTTTTCTCGCTGACTAGGTTGCGGGTGCCATAAACCTTGTTCGCGCCCTCCAGGCGCGAGGCGAGATTTACCACATCGCCCATCACCGTATAACTCATCATGATGTCGGAGCCGATACTTCCGACCAAGGCCTCACCCGTCGCGACGCCTATCCGCAAATCGCATTTTTCCATCGGCGTACCGCGGACGCCCAGCAAGTCGGGGATTTCCCGACGCAGCGTCTCGATGCGCTCAATCATTTCCAGTGCAGCCAGACATGCAAATCGCGCGTGCTCGGCCTCGTCGACGAACGGAGGTCCCCAATAGGCCATGATGCCGTCGCCGACATATTTATCGATGATCCCCCGGTTGGCCCGGATCGGTTCGGACATGAGGGAAAAATAGCGGTTCATGATCCGGACCAGACCTTGCGGCACCAAGCCTTCGCTCAGGCTCGTAAATCCCCTCAGGTCGCAGAATAGCACCGTCATGAACCGGCGCTGACCTTCGGCGGCAGTCAGATTTGGGCGATCGATGAGACCTTCCACCACGCGGGGATCAATGTATTTGCCAAAAGTCTCCCTGACGCGCTGGTTGTCGCGCAATTGCACGACCATCCGGTTGAAGGCGGCCGCCAGCTCTCCAATTTCGTCGCGCGTCGTGACATCGATCGATTGATCGAGATGACCGGCCTCGACAGCCCGCGTACCCTCCAGAAGTTGGCGGACCGAGCGAATGATGCCACCGCTGACAAGATTGGCGAAAATCAATCCGAGGACCGCAGCAAGCAGCGTAGCGATGGCTGAGATCAGAACCGCCTGAGACTGCTCTGCCCTGATCGTGGTGATGGCGCCGTAGCTCACTTTCAGCATCTCCTCCCGAAGGGCGTCGATCTTTTGATCGAATTCGTCACGGAGTGCGTCGACCCGCGGAAGGCGGTCTCTCGCGCCGGCAAAGTCCCGTGCAGCAAGGCGTGAAAGTAATTCCCCAGTCTCCTGACGCAGAAGGCTGCGACCGTCACTCAGCAGACCGTCGATTCGGCTCTCGATACGTGCCAGCGCCGCATTGTCCGAGGGTGTATCGCTATCTGCGATGATCGCGTTGATGAGTTCGCGCGCTGCCTGCGCCTCACGGTCGATTTCGGCGTTTTTGGCGTCGTATAGTTGCTTGCGAGCCGTATATCCCGCCTCGTCGGGCGGCTCCTGCATCTTTGCAATCACCATGCGACGGAGCGCGAGAGCTCTTTCAAGCGACAGAACATGGATCCGCGTCAAATGCTCGTTGGCCGGATTGTACCTTGCCGTCAGCTCATCGAGCAGATGGCCGAGCCGCCCAACCATCATCATCGACAGTACCGAAGTTGCGATCATGAGGATGATCAAGCCGGCAGCGATCGCTACGATTCGCCTTCGGATCGACTGCTTGATCATCGAGCCGGAAAGTTTCCTTATGTTCCGAAGAATGAGAGAATTCGAAATGTCCATTCCCCCGCACGCCAACTCAAATCCCGCCTGGAATGTCGTAACACAAAGCTGCTTATGGTTGAAGGAGAACCCCGAGGGCTGGCTCCAGCGACAAGCGCGCAAAGGGAGAGACTAAGTCAAGCGCCGACAATTTGCCGCTGGGGCCATTTCACTCTTTTCCTCAGGGCCAAGGGCGGCATAGGGTGGGCGAACCAAATTTTAGGATAAGGCTGACGCTCCATGGCAACGCATCGCTTTACCCCGACGGCCTATCACAACGTTATCGGCTCCCTTCCCCCGGCTTTGCACATCGCCGATGGTGATACGGTCATCACCGAAACGCTTGATGCCGCCGGCTATGACAAGGGCGGCATCCAGCGGGCCTCGGGCCCGAATCCGATGAACGGACCGATTTTTGTCGAAGGCGCGGAGCGCGGCGATTCACTGAAAGTCGAGATCCTCGGCATGGTCCCGACGCGCGACACGGGCTTTACCCGAAGCGTCGTTGCCGGCAATGTCGTCGAGCCGGAAGACGTGCGGACGCTGCCGCCGGGCAACAGGGCAAATTGGCAAATCGATCGTCAGGCGCTATCGGCCCGGCTTGCCGAGCCGGTCGCAGGTCTTGAGTCTTTCGTGCTGCCGCTGACGCCAATGATCGGCTGCTTCGGCGTCGCCCCTTCCCTCGGCCAGGCCATATCCACTGCCACCAGCGGCGAATTCGGCGGCAATATGGACTACAGGCTGCTCGGACCCGGCACGACGATCTGGTTTCCTGTTTCGGCGCCGGGTGCCCTCTTCTTTCTTGGCGATTGCCATGCCGTGCAGGGCGACGGTGAGATCGTCGGCACCGGCATCGAGACCACCTTCGAAGTGACCGTGCGGCTCAGCGTCGAAAAGAAGAAGATCATATGGCCGCGCGGCGAAACCGCAGATGACATTTTTACAATCGGCAATGCCCGGCCGCTCGATCAGGCGCTACAGCATGCGACCAGCGAAATGCTTCGGTGGCTGGCCTCCGACTACGGACTCGACAAGACTGCCGCCAGCCATTTGCTTGGCCAAGTCGTGCGTTATGACGTCGGCAATGTTTTCGATCCGGCCTATACGATGGCCTGCCGCGTATCTAAGGCCTGGCTGCAGCGGCGATAGCGATCAACCCGCGTCCAGCGATTGATCCCGTCTTTGGCGCGACACATTCATCTCCTGCCGCTCCTGTGCCATGCTACTGACGGCGGCACGCAAGCTCGGATGGCGGGACATGAAGAGATTGAAGTCTCGGCGTTCCAGAACCAGGAATTGACAAAAATCGACCGCCACCACGTCGGCGGTGCGGCGTGCGCCGGTCAAGACCGCCATCTCGCCGAAGAAAGCGCCGGCGCCGAGCGGAATTTCGTCGTCTTCGAGCTGCACCTCGACCGCGCCGGACGCGATGAAATACATGCTGTCACCCCGGTCGCCGGTGCGGATGACACGATCGCCCGGCGATGCCGACCTTGGCCGGAAAAGCAGCAGAAGTTCCTCTTGGGCATTGTCGTCGAGATCGGCGAACATCGGAAACGTGTCGATCAACTGCTCGATCTCAAGGTGATGCTGGCGGTCCCTCTCCTCGCGCTGCAGGCTGATGACCGCCAGGTCACGGCAGAGGCGGTCGTGCTTGGCCGCACCATGGCCGGCCATGCGCACCGGCCATCGGGAAAAGACCAATTTCTCCAGCCGCTCGCTGCCAAGAAAAACCAGCGGATTGACCGTAATCGACAGAATGGCGCAGGCAAGGATCAGATCCTGCCCTTCGCGCGGCAACAGGCCCAGCGACACGCCGAGACCGGCCAGTATGAAGGAAAATTCGCCGATCTGCGCAAGTCCTGCGGCGACGGCAAAACCCATGCTGGCGGGGTAACGCAACAGCAGCACGACGCAGAAAGCAATCAGCGACTTGCCGAGAATGATGAGGGCGAGCACCCCGAGGACCATCAGCGGTTCACGCACCAGCACCGACGGATCGAAGAGCATGCCGACGGAAACGAAGAACAATACCGAAAAGGCATTCTGCAACGGCAGGGAATCCGCCGCAGCCCGATGGCTGAGATGGGACTCACTCATGATCAGGCCGGCGAAGAAGGCGCCGAGCGCGAAGGAAACGCCGAATATCTCCGCCGCCCCGAAAGCGATGCCGAGCGCGATAGCAAGAACGGAAAGCGTGAAGAGCTCGCGTGAGCCCGTCCGTGCGACGGAGGTCAGCAGCCAGGGAACGATCTTCGGACCGATGAAGATCGCGACGGCCGCAAACGCCGCCACCTTGATGAGGGTGATGCCTATGGTCAGGCCGATCGGCCCAGTGCTTGCGTGAGCGCCCGCATCGGCATTGCCGCCAAGAACGCCGGCAAAGGCCGGCAACAGCACGAGCGCCAGTACCATCGCCAAATCCTCGACGATCAGCCAGCCGACGGCGACGCGGCCATTGGCGGAACTGACCAGATTGCGCTCTTCCAGCGCCTTCAGCAGCACGACGGTACTGGCGACCGCAAGGCTCAAGCCGAAGACCAGGCCCGCCCCGATGCTCCAGCCCCACAGGGAGGTGAGGCCGATCCCCAAGAGAGCCGCAATGGCAATTTGGCCGATGGCACCGGGGATAGCGACCCCGCGCACCGCCAGCAGATCAGCCGCCGAAAAATGCAGACCAACGCCGAACATCAGGAGGATGACGCCAATCTCGGCAAGCTGCGACGCAAGAGCGGTATCGGCGACAAAACCTGGCGTCGACGAGCCGATCATGACACCGGCGACGAGGTATCCGACGAGCGGCGGCAGATGCAGCCGGTCGGCGAGATAGCCGAAAATGGCCGCAAACACGAAACCGGCGGCAATCAGTGCTATCAATGCGACATCGTGCGGCACGGTGGCCCTTCCCGCTTTCAGGCTTTACCGCCTCGTTCCCTATATTCGATCCTAAGCTAGCATCGCTCTTGCGGGGACGTCTACCAGTGCGGGCGCGATCCCGAACGGCGACGGTGTTTTCAGACAGATCATGCGACGCTTAAATGCAAACCGCCGCGCCTTTGCGGAGCGCGGCGGCGAAAGCAGATGCTTACTGATCCAGGACGATCTGCAGCTTGACGTCGCTCGGCCGTGCCTCCACGGCCCGGTCGAAGGCTTCGATCGACTGCTCGAATTTGAAGGTTTCGGAAATCAGCGGCTTCAGATCGACACGGCCGGACGCGATGAGCGCGATGGATCGCTCATATTGATGCGCGTATCGGAAGACGGTCTCGATGCGGATTTCCTTGGTCGATGCGGTCGAGACATCGAATCCGACCGGCGCCACCGGCAGACCGACGGCGACGATGACCCCGCCCGGGCGCGGCAATTCCATCACCGTCTCCCACGCCTTCGGTGAACCGGAACACTCGAACACGACATCCGCGCCCCAGTCATCCGTCAGACGCCTGACCTCTTCGATCAGGTTCTTCTCGCGGATATTGACCGGGATCACGCCCTGATACTGCGCGGCAATGTCGAGCTTCGGCTGGGCAAGATCGGCAACGATGGCGCGGGCGCAGCCGCCGGCAAGTGCGGCGATGGCGACCATGGTGCCGATCGGGCCGGCTCCAAGCACGACGGCGGTATCGCCAGGCGTGATCTTCGCCTTCGTGGCCGCCTGCATGCCAACCGCGAAAGGCTCGACCATCGCGCCTTCGGCAAAGCTGACATTGTCCGGCAGCTTGAAAGTATAATTGGCCGGATGCACGACGAAGGGCGTCAGCACGCCGTGGATCGGCGGCGTCGCCCAAAAGGTGACGGCGGGATCGACATTGTACATGCCAAGGCGGCTGGCTTTGGAATTGGGGTCGGGAACACCGGGTTCCATGCAAACGCGATCGCCGACCTTTAAATGCGTGACACCGACGCCGACTTCGACCACCGTGCCGGCGGCCTCATGGCCGAGCACCATCGGGGCATTCACGATAAAGGGGCCGATGCGTCCATGCGTATAATAATGCACGTCCGAGCCACAGACCCCGACCGTATGAATCTTGATCTTCACCTCACCCTGCCCGACCTCTTGCGGCAGGTCGATATCGCGCAGCGCCAGCTCATGCTGACGCTCCAGTACCAGGGCACGCACCTTGCTCATAGCGTCTTTCCTCTGTTCGGACGGCAAATTCCCATCCCCGCGCAGCCGCGGGGATACTCTGGATAGTTATATCGCCGTGACGCTCGTCACAAAACGATCTTCCTGCGAAAATGGGAGGCAGATATCTCCATATAGAACGAACCCTCCAATAATCCAATGCATTAGGTGGCGCTTGTTAAAGGTCATTCTATTATGAGTATTGACTAGGGCTTGATTTTATTGCCTTTTAACACGCACGAAATGGGAGGACGTGTAAATGGTATATGACTGGACCGGTCAGCGCACGCGCCGCTTAAAAATGTTGCGTGCCGCAAGCATAGCAGTGCTTCTTCTCCTTTTGATCGCAGTGCCTGCCGTACTCTTGCGCTATAACCTTATTCACTATCCTTATTGAGCCGCCGAACGCCGATGCATGCCACCTGCCCTTTTCTGCCAAGGCGACCGATCAGGCCGCCTTTTTCGCGCTCGGTTTCGGCCTGCGCGAGACGTTGTCGCCGGCCTTCGCATCGAGTGGCAGGCAGTCGAGAACGGCAAGCAGGGCTATAATTCCAAGCATGATGAAAGCCAGGCGAAATTCGATCGCAGTGATCCCGTCTATGCCGAGCGGCGCGCTGATGGCCTGGCCGATGCGGATGCCGATGGCACCGACAGCGATCCCCATCCCCATGGTTACCTGAAAGGCCGTGCTGAACAGGGTGTTTGCTCCCGTCATCTGCTGCGGCGGAATATCGGCAAAGGCAATAGTGTTCAGCGCCGTGAAATGCATCGAGCGGCACATGCCGCCGATGAACAGCACCGGGATGATGAACCAGAGCGGCGTGTCAGCCGAAAACAGCGCGCAGGCGGCGATGAAAATGGCATTGAGGATGCCGTTGACCACCAACACCGGCTTGAAGCCGAAGCGCCTGAGGATCGGCGTCGTGCCCGGTTTCATCGCCAGATTGCCGGCAAAGACCGCTAGAGTGAGCATACCGGCATGAAAGGCGCTGAGCCCGAAGCCGACCTGAAACATCAATGGCAGCAGGAAAGGCACGGCGCCAATGGCGATGCGGAACAGCGAGCCGCCGGAGATGGTGATGGCGAAAGTCTGTTGTTTCAGCCCCACTAGATCGATCAGCGGATGATCGGTTCGCAGAAAATGGAAGGTGGCGCCCGCAAGCAACACGCCACCGACGGCAACATAACCCCAGGCTTCCAGCCAAACCGGATCGGGACGGCCGATCAGCTCCAGACCATACATCAGGCTCGCGAGCCCGAGGCCGCTAATGACGAAGCCTGTCCAATCGAAGGGCGGCCGGGCGGCAGCCTTGGTCTCCGGGATCAGCATGAGAGCAAAGATAAACGCCACGATTCCGAGCGGCAGATTGAAGAAGAAGATCCAGCGCCAGCTCGCATGATCGGTTATGAAGCCGCCAAGCGGCGGCCCAAGAATGGGTGCCACGAGCGCCGGCCAGGTGATGGTCGCGATTGCCGAGATCAATCGATCCTTCGGCGTATTGTTGAGAACCAGGAGGCGGCCGACCGGCACCATCATTGCTCCGCCAATGCCTTGCAGGATGCGCATGGCGACAAAGGAGCCGACACCATTGGCAAAGCCACAGAGAACGGAGGCCAAGGTGAAGACGACGACAGCGGTGGTGAAAACCAGGCGGGCACCGAACCGGTCGCTGATCCAGCCGCTGATCGGAATGAAGACGCCGAGCGTCAGCAGATAGGCGCTCATGCCGATATTGAGATCGACCGGACGGGCGCCGAAGGAAACGGCCATCTGCGGCAAGGCGGTGGCGATGACGGTGCCGTCCAGGTTTTCCATGAAAAATGCGCCGGCCACGAGCAGGGCAATCTGCAGCGGCCGCGAGCTGGAAGCCTGGGCCCCCTGCCCTCGTTTGCGCGCGGAAATATCAGTCATTCACAAATTGCTCCGAATCCGCCTTTCAATCCTCGCCATCTAAACGGTTGGGAACCATTTCCGATAGACCGAAATCGTCCTACCATTTGAGGAAGTGATCACGTTTCGCTTAACGACCCGATCAGAACTTGATCTGGATCTGCTGCCCGGCAGTTCGACACTGGGCACAGGCGGTCAGCCCGAGCAAAGCTTCCCCCTCTATCCAGAGCCTGATTTCAGTTGGTTTTGCCGACCAAATCGCTCGATGTGGCTCTAGTAGGCATTCGCACACAAGACATGGTAGGGTCATCCGGTCGAGATATGGCGCAATAAGAACGGCTGGATCGACATCGACCAACTATGGACCCGCTACGAGCAAACCAAGAATATCAGCATGAAGCCTCCAAGAGCCCGTCATAAGCTGAAGTTTTCACTCGTATCGGCTCCCCAACAGGAATGAGAGTCCCGGATAATGAAATACGGCATTGGCGCAACGACTGCCTCTCGGCTTAGCCCGGAAACGAAACTGATCGTAACGCAGTCGCCATTCGATGCCTATGTGCGCAAATACGGCACGATACCCCGGCGGGGCGTCTTCGGCTATTTCGTGCATGAACTCGGCCGCCGCATCGTCGGCGGCAATTATCCCGTTGGCTCGACGCTTCCGAACGAACCCGAGCTGGTGGAGCAGTTCGGCATCAGCCGCACCGTGATCCGCGAAGCAATGAAATGCCTGGCCGGCAAAGGTCTGGTGGAGATCAAGACCCGCGTCGGCACGCGCATCAAGGAACGCTCCAACTGGCACCATCTCGATACCGACGTCATGGTCTGGCACTATGAGACCGGCCCTTCGGTGGAGCTCATGCGCTCGATCAAGGATCTCAGGCGGGTAGTGGAGCCGGAAGCGACAGCGCGAGCCGCTGTGCGCGGCACCGCCGAGGATCTCGCCGCCATCGCCTCGGCCTATGATGACATGGTTTCCTCCATCGGCGACGTCAACACCAATGCCGATGCCGACTTGCGCTTCCATACCGCGATCTTCGCCGCCACCCGCAACATGGTCTATGCGCAGCTCATCGATCTGATCGCCGTCGCGATCTATGCCAACCGTGCGCTTTCGAGCCATGACGAAGTGGCGGAAGGCCAGAAGCGCTCCCTGCCCTATCACAAGGACGTCCTGGACGCGGTCGTCGCCCGCGATCCCGAAGCTGCGCTCAAAGCATCGCACCGCCTGCTCGATGCCTGGCGCATCGATCGCTACGATTTCTGAGAAAGACCGAAAATTCAGTGCGTCATCGCCTCCTGCGCATCGGTCTTCGATCGTTGCCTGCGTCCGGCATCATGGGCCACGGGAATGAGCCAGGTGGTCGCAAATGTCAGGATCGCGACCGCGACAACGCCCCAGAAGCTCCAGTGCAGGGCCGCATCGAAAACGCCGCGGATCGCGGGGTCGCCGGCAAGATCGGAAAGCCCGGTCGGCTGATTCAGCACGTCATGCAGCTTCGCGGCCAGATCGCCGCTGCCGAAATGGGCGATGCCGATGTTGAGTACGGCGCCCAGGGCCGTCGCGCCGAGCGTATTGCCGAGACTGCGCGAAAAGATGATTGACGCCGTGGCGCTGCCGCGCATCGACCATTCCACGCTTTCCTGCACGAGCACAATGCTGGTGAGGCTGATGAGACCCATGCCGAAACCCATAAGAAAAGAGCCGACACCGGAGAGAATCGGGCTGCTCTCCGGCGTCAGGAACAGAAGGAAGGCCGAGCCGAAAGGGAACAGGAAGCTGCCGACCCGCAGCGTTCTGCGAATGCCGAATGCGCGGAAAAAGCGGCTCGACAGCATGACCGCCAACGGCCAGCCGACGATCAGCATCGTCAGCGTGAAGCCCGCCACCAGCGGCGAGCGGCCGAGCACACTCTGGACATAGATCGGCAGAATGGTCGTCAGACCGATCAGCGCCATGCCGGCCAGAAGCGTGGCCGCATTACTCGTCGCCACCAGCCGCCGGCCCCAAAGTTCGATCGAGATGATCGGCTCAGGCGCCCGCCGCTCTTGCAGGAGGAACAGCGCGCCAGTGACGACGAAGACGACTGCGAGCGGGCCGAGGATGCCAAAGCCGGAATTGGTTTCGGTGAGGATCACCAGCAATGAGATGATCGATATCGAAAAGAGGATCGTGCCGAGATAGTCGATCTTCGCCTCGCGCGGCGTGATCTGCTCATGCAGGAAGAGCGTGAAACCGATGATGGTCAGTACGCCGAACGGCAGGTTGATCCAGAAGATCCAGGCCCAGGAGACGTTGTCGACGATGATGCCGCCGGCAAGCGGGCCGATAACGGCCGACACGGCCCAGACGCTGGCGAGCACGCCCTGCACTTTGGCGCGCTCCTCCAGCTTGTAGAGATCGCCGACCACGGTCATCGTTACCGGCTGAATGGCGCCGGCACCAAGGCCCTGCAGCAGCCGAAAGGCAATCAGCGAGGCCATCGACCAGGCAAAGCCGGCCAGCGCCGAACCAACGAGAAAGATCAGGATGCCGCCGATCAGAATCGGCTTGCGGCCGAAGATATCGGACAGCTTGCCGTAGATTACCGTCGTCGTGGACTGCGCCAGAAGGAAGGCGGAGAAAACCCAGCTATAATAGGTGAAACCGCCAAGTTGGCCGACGATGCGCGGCATGGCGGTGGCAACGATTGTCGCCTCGACCGCCACCATGAAGGTCGCAAGCATGATCGAGACAATGACCAACGGACGTCTCGAGCGATCGGCCGTACTGGACATGACATTCCTTTCTGAATGTTCCGCCCGGCAGCAAACGTGCGCGGACCGTCGGGACGGTCATGGGCGAACGAAATTTTGGGATCAACGTCGGAGGATCAAACAACTACAGGGGCGGTGGCCTGCTGAATCATTATAGTAAGCATTGCATACTTACGCCAGCACATGTCAACCATTTAACAGGGATACACCTTGTTCCCGGCTACGTGCTTCGAGCGATGTCGCGGCTGCGTAAGAAGCAAAGGACTCAAGTCTCTTCGATAATTTATTGCCATTGATTTGTTCATTTTTTGAACTTATCGTCACGCAAAGTCGGGGGCATATCCCCCAGTGGAACATCGAATTGCTTACCTCTTCGCAGCGGCAGCTCCTGCGCGTCATCAGCGAATCCGGCCCGCTCAGCCGAACGGTTCTTGCCGCGGCGATGGGGCTTAGCAAGGCGACGATGAGTGGCATCGCCCGTGACCTGATTGCCCTTGGCATCCTGCACGAGACCGAGACTGTCTATGGCCAGGGCCGGCCATCTATATTGCTCGACCTGCATCCTGAAGGCGCCTTCTTCGTTGGCATTTCGCTGCTTCAAGATCCGGGGCCAATAGTCCTCTGCGATCTCAATGGCAAGATTATCGCTCGCAAGAACATGCCTCTGTCGCGCGATCCGGAGGTCATAGCAGGTGGGATTGCCGAGGCGCTTCCTAGACTGCTCGCCGGGCGGCCGGATGTGGCAGAGAAATTGTCCAGCCTAGGCGTCGCGCTCTCCGGCTTTGTCGACGAGAAGCAGGCCAATTGCGTGCAATCCACCCTGCTCGGCTGGCAGGATGTGCCGCTTGCCAAAATCATCCGGCAGAAGACTGGGATCGAAACCTTCATTGAAAACGACGCCAAGGCATTGGCTGTCAGCGAAAAGCTTTTCGGCATCGCTCGCGATATCCAGAATTTCAGCGTCGTTTCGTTCGGCGAGGGCATTGGCTGCGCCCATTTCATCCGCGGAAAGCTCTATCGAGGCAATCATGGCGGCGCCGGCGAAATCGCCCATTGCACCATTGAGCCCGACGGCCCGCCCTGTCGCTGCGGCAAGCGCGGCTGTCTCGATACGGTCGCCTCGATAAAGGCGATCAAGGAAATGTCGAAGGCGGGAAGTCTCTCCTGCACTTCGCTCGCCGAGCTAGAGCAGGAGGCATCGGCCGGCAACGTGGTCGCCGTCCGCATTCTGCATCGGGCTGGCGGCGCCCTCGGACTGGCGATCGCTCACCTCATCCAGTTCAACGATCCCGGCATGGTCCTGATCACCCATGTCGAAGGCAATTTCCACGGTTTGCTCGGCACCGTAGTACGGGAGGCGATCGAAGCCAATGTGCTGCCGCGCTATGCCGGTCAGACACCCGTCCGCACGCAGCGCATCGACGGCGACATCTGGGCGCGGGGTGCTGCCAGCATTGCCGCCCATAATTTCCTGATTGGCCCCAACCCGAATTGAGGTTTTCCATGCGCATCGCTGTCGGTGGCATACATATCGAGTGCAGCACATACAATCCGGTTCTGAACGAAGAAAAGGATTTCCACGTCGTGCGCGGCGAAGAGCTGACGGCCGCACCCTATTTCGCGTTTCTTAAAGACTATGAGGCCGAGTTCCTGCCGACGATCCACGCCAGGGCCATCGCCGGGGGTCCAGTCGCCCGCCACACCTATGAAGCCTTCAAGGCGGAGTTCCTGGAACGGCTGAAGCCGCTTTTGCCGCTTGATGGTCTCTACCTTGCCATGCATGGGGCGATGTATGTCGAAGGCATGGAGGATGCGGAAGGCGATTGGATCAGCGCCGCCCGCATGCTCGTCGGAGAAGACTGCATGCTTTCGGCCAGCTACGATCTGCATGGCAATGTCAGCCAGCGCATCATCGACGCGCTGGACATGTATTCCACCTATCGCACCGCGCCGCATATCGATGTCGAGGAAACCATGCGCCGTGCGGTGACAATGCTCACCAAAAGCCTGAAGACCGGCGTGAAGCCCACCCTGCTCTGGGCGTCCATCCCGGTCTTGCTGCCCGGCGAACGCACGAGCACGGTCGATGAGCCCGCAAAGAGCCTTTACGACCTGCTGCCCGGCATCGACGCCACCGATGGTGTGTGGGATGCGTCGCTGATGGTCGGCTATGTCTGGGCCGACGAGCCTCGCGCCACGGCCGCCGCCATCCTGACCGGCACGGATCGCACAGTTCTCGAACGCGAAGCAAAGCGGCTGGCGCAGGCCTATTGGGACGTTCGCAAGGATTTCGTCTTCGGCTGTGAGACCGGCTCGATCGAAGAGTGTGTCGCCAAGGCGATCGCCAGCCCGACGGCGCCCGTGGTGTTGGCGGAATCCGGCGATAACCCCACCGGCGGCGGTGTCGGCGACCGCGCCGATGTGCTGGCGGAGCTGATTGCCAAAGGCGCGACCGGCGTCGTTTTCGCCGGGATCGCCGACAAGGCGGCAACCGAATCCTGCTATGCCGCCGGCGTCGGCGCCACGCTCGATCTCACTGTCGGCGCATCGCTGGACACCAACGGCAGCAAACCGGTGGCCGCCGCATTCACCGTCAAGTTTCTGCTGAAGACCGGCGACGCCATGGACAGGCAGGCGGTCGTCTCCGTCGGCGGCATCGATCTGGTGCTGTCGGCAAAACGCCGCCCCTATCACAACATCGCAGATTTCACGCGTCTCGGGCTCGATCCGTATCGTGCCAAGATCATCGTCGTGAAATCGGGCTATCTTTCTCCGGAACTCGCTCCCATCGCCAATCCGAACCTGATGGCGCTGTCGCCCGGCGTCGTCGACCAGTTCGTCGAGCGTTTGCCGCGTCTGCACAAGCGGAAGCCGACCTATCCGTTCGATAAGGATTTTGCCTTCGCGCCCGAGGTGGCACTTTCGGCCCGTTCGATAAGGCGCTGATTGTCGCGAAGCTGCGTAACGCCATCGTGCGGTTGACTTCAGCCGCTTCGCACGTTGATATCGGCAACCTGTTTTCAAGATGATTTGGAGTGATTGTGATGACCGATACCGTTCTCGATATTCCGGTAAAGCGGATCGACGGAAGCGAGACGACGCTTTCTGATTATCGCGGCAAGGTCATCATGGTCGTCAACGTTGCCTCCAAATGCGGGCTGACGGTGCAATATGAAGGGCTGGAAAAGCTCTACGAGGACAAGCGCGACGCCGGTCTCGTCATCGCCGGCTTTCCTGCCAATGATTTCAAGGGCCAGGAGCCGGGCACGAATGACGAAATCCTGAGCTTCTGCACTTTGACCTATGATGTGCAGTTCCCGATGTTCTCCAAGATTGCGGTGACGGGCGAAGAGCGGCATCCGCTCTACAACAATCTGATCGCCTCCGGCGTCGAGACGACCGGTGACGGACCGATGCGGGAACGCCTGGCAAAACACGGCCTTGAAACCGGTCACGATGGCGGCATCGTCTGGAACTTCGAAAAGTTCCTGATCGGCCGCGACGGCAAAGTTGCCGCCCGCTTCGCACCTGACGTCACGGCAGACGATCCGCGCTTGCTTTCGGTGCTGGAAAAAGAGCTGGCCCGCGCCGGTTGAAGCACAACTTAGATTTCAAAAAATAAGATATAACCTCAAAGGGTTATGTCCTCTGCCAGGCAGCAGCGTGAAGCATGCTTAGCCCGGTCGTATCATTGCCTCCCCTAGCGGCCGGGAGTATCTTCCGGCTTCCGAATATATCCGGACGGAACGCTGCATCAGTTCTGATGGGAGGAGGATGTTATGCGCGAACCTGATATGCAAAAACTTGACGCCCTGGTCGGACGCTTGGTCGGCGATGTCGGCGCGGCGGTCTCGGGTGTGTTGGTAACACTCGGCGACCATTTGGGTCTGTTCAAAGCCATGGCGGATGGGACGCCGATGACGTCGGCGGAGTTGGCCGACAAGGTAGGCGTGAAAGAGCGCTATGTACGTGAATGGTTGTCGGCGCAGGCCGCAGCCGACTATGTCAGCTATGACGACAAGACCGAACGCTTCTTCCTGACACCGGAACAGGCGATGGTGTTTGCTGAGGAAAACAGCCCCGCCTTCTTCAACGGCGCCTTCGATGTCGTGCAATCCATGTGGATGGACGAGCCGAAGATCGCCAATGCTTTCAAGACCGGTAGCGGTCTCGGTTGGCATGAACACAGCGCCTGCCTGTTCCGCGGCACGGAACGTTTCTTCCGGCCGGGTTACAACAGCCATCTCATCTCGGAATGGATACCGGCGCTGGAGGGGATGCATGAAAAGCTTCAAGCAGGTGCGGCCGTTGCCGACGTCGGCTGCGGTCATGGCGCCTCGACCATCTTGATGGCGCAGGCCTATCCGAACTCGACCTTCTTCGGCTTCGATTACCATCTCCCCTCCATCGAGCGGGCAAAAGCCGCAGCAAAGGAGGCAGGTGTCGCCGGCCGCATTACCTTCGAGCAGGCGTCGGCCAAGGATTTCCCGGCCGCCGGCTATGATCTCGTGGCAATGTTCGATTGTCTGCACGACATGGGCGATCCCGTCGGTGCCGGCAGGCATGTCAGGGAAAGTCTTGCCGATGACGGCACCTGGATGATCGTCGAGCCTTTCGCGCATGATTGCCTGAAGGACAATCTCAACCCGGTCGGCCGCGTCTTCTACGGCGCCTCGACGATGATCTGTACGCCGGCTTCATTGTCGCAGGAAGTCGGGCTCGGTTTGGGGGCGCAAGCCGGCGAGATGAAACTGCGCAAGGTTGCCATGGATGCGGGCTTTTCGCATTTCCGCAAGGCGACCGAAACGCCGTTCAACATGGTCTTCGAAGTCAGGGCATGAGGCCCGCGCCGCGCGCTCCATCGAACGCGCGGCGCAGGTTGATCTCTCACAGACGCTGACCATCCTCGCCAAACAAGGAGGCGAGCGCCGGCTGGAAATAGACCGGCTGCTCGCTCTCCAATGCGACTTCCTCGTCGGCATCGATACGCACCGACATGGTCTCCTTGCCGATCTGACCCCAGACCAGATTGTCCGAGCCCATGGGTTCGACGATGCTGAAGGTTGCCGGCAGGCTGGACATGCGACCGTTAGTAGCGGTGAATTGCATCTGTTCCGGCCGCACACCGAGTGTTGCGGGCCGGCCGTCGCCTGGGGTGCCCGAGAATTCATAGCCATTCAGGTCGATTTTGCGTCCGTCGGACAAGATAAAGGCAGGTGTCCCGCCATTGCTCGCCACCTGCCCCGACAGAAAGTTCATGGACGGCGAGCCGACGAAACCCGCGACGAAACGGTTGACGGGCCGGCGGTAGATTTCCTTCGGCGCGGCGAACTGCTGGATAACGCCGCCGCTCATAACGGCGATGCGGTCGGCGAGCGTCAGCGCTTCGATCTGGTCGTGCGTGACGTAAATCATCGTCGAGCCAAGCCCGGCATGCAGGCGCTTCAGCTCGACACGCAGCTCGGTGCGCAGTTTGGCATCGAGGTTGGAGAGCGGCTCGTCGAACAGAAAGACATCGACATCGCGCACCAAAGCACGGCCGATGGCGACACGTTGGCGTTGGCCGCCGGAAAGTTCGCCCGGCCGGCGCTTGCGCAGGGGATCGATCTGCAGGATTTGCACGGCGCGATTAACGCGCTCGGCGATCTCGTCCTTGCCCATGCCGGCGATGCGCAGCCCGAAGGAAAGATTTCCCTCGACCGTCATTGTCGGGTAGAGCGCGTAGGACTGGAACACCATGCCGATGCCGCGGTCCTTCGGTTCCTCCCATGTGACATTCTTGTCGCCGATCCATATCTGGCCGCCGCTGATGTCCGTAAGGCCGGCGATGGCGTTGAGCAATGTGGACTTGCCGCAGCCGGACGGTCCGAGAAGAACGATGAACTCGCCCGACTGGATTTCAAGATTCAGTGATTTCAGAACGCTGACGCTGCCGAAATCGATTGCAAGTTCGCGAATGGAAACATTGGCCATGGATTATCCCTTGACTGCACCGGCGGTGATGCCGCGCACGAACCAGCGACCCGAACCGAAATAGACGATCAACGGAACCAGGGCCGTCAGGATGGTTGCCGCCATGTTGACGTTGTAGAGCTTCTCGCCTTGGGTGGAATTGACGATGTTGTTGAGCTGAACCGTCATCGGGAAGTTTTCCCGGCCGGCGAAGACCACGCCGAAGAGGAAGTCGTTCCAGATGCCGGTCACCTGCAGGATGGCCGCCACCACCAGGATCGGGATCGACATGGGGATCATCAGCCGGAAGAATATCTGCCACAATCCCGCGCCGTCGACGCGGGCCGCCTTGAACAACTCCATCGGCAGGCTGGAATAGTAGTTGCGGAACAGCAGCGTCAGCACCGGCAGGCCGAAGACCGTGTGGGTGATGATGATGCAGGGCAGCGTCGAATAGATACCGACGCCGCGGTAGATGAGCACAAGCGGATAGATAAAGACCTGATAGGGAATGAAGGCGCCGAGCAGCAGCACCGCGAAGAGAACATTCGCCCCCCTCACCCGCCAGAAGGACAGCGCATAGCCGGTCAGCGACGAGATGAAGATCGACAGGATCATGCTCGGTATCAGGATCTTCACCGAATTCCAGAAGCCGACACTGATACCGCCGCACTCAAGGCCGGTACAAGCCGTGCTCCATGCCTGCACCCACGCTTCGCCCGTCCAGACCTGCGGGAAGGCGAAGATATTGCCTTGGCGGATCTCCGGCATGGATTTCAGCGAAGTGACGATCATCACATAGAGCGGCAGCAGGAAGAAAAGAGCCGCAATGACGAGGAAAGCGTAAAGGCCGATGCGCGCCGGAGACAGATGCTGCGGCTTGCGCCCGGCCGGGCCATCCATGGCGACTGCGACGGAAGATGGCATTGTCATCAGTTCCCCCTCGGTTTTTCACGGAAATATTCGTAGTAGAGCCACGGCGTGACCAGAATGACCACGGTGATGAACATGACGGTCGAGGCCCCGGTCGCAAGACCGATATTGCCGCGGCCGAAGAGGTAATCCATGATGAATTTACCAGGAACCTCGGTCGATATTCCCGGCCCGCCGCCGGTCGTCGCCAGCACCAGTTCGTAGACCCTCACCACGGCGATCGCCAGAAGCACGCTGGCGGTGATGATGGTCGGCCTCAGGATCGGAATGACGATGTGGAGATAGACGCGCCATGCCGGTACGCCGTCGATGCGCGTTGCCTTCCAGAGTTCGCGATCGACGCCGCGCAATCCCGCCAGCATGATCGCCATCACCAATCCGGACGACTGCCAGATGCCGGCAAGCACGATGACGTACAGCGCGAGGTCGCTTTGGACGATCCAGTCGAAGCGGATCCAGGTGAAGCCGATGCTGTCGGCGACCTTTTGCAGGCCGAGCGTCGGGTTCATGATCCACTGCCAGACGAGTCCGGTAACAATGAAGGACATCGCGAAGGGATAGAGAAAGATCGTCCTGAAGGTATTTTCGAATCGCACCTTCTGATCGAGCGCGACGGCCAGAAGAAAGCCAAGGATCAGGCAGCCGGCGATGAAGAGTACACCGAAGACCACGACGTTCTGCAGGGATATCAGCCAGCGCGCCGTCGTGAACAGTCGTTCGTACTGCTTGGTGCCGACAAAGATGTTCACCGGCAGCACCTTGCTGTCCGTGAACGATATCCAGATGTTCCAGACGACCGTCACGACATAGGCGAGCAGGACGATGATAAAGGCTGGGAACAGGGCGATATAAGCGGAAATATGCCGCTTCTTCCTGGTGGCAGTCGTCCCGGCGCCGGCCCCAGCAATGGCTCCGGCAGCGGTTTCGGGGGTACTCATGGCTTCAGCTCCTCCTCAGCATTCATGGAAACCGGCGGCAGGTGAGACCTGCCGCCGCATGGATGTCGGATGAGGTTTACTTCGCCTGTTCGATGACCTGTGCGAACTGGTTGGCGAACTGGTCGGCTGTCATGCTCGGGGTCGTCCAATACTGGGCGACGAGGTCCTGTTCGGTTTGAACGATGTCCTGGGCCGTGAGCACGTCCGGTGCCAGGATCTGACGGCTCGGATCCTTGAGCGCGGTCAGGCCCTTCTGGGCGCAGGCATCGAGCTTCGAGGTGTCGACGTCGAGGCGGACCGGTACGGAGCCCTTCTTGGAGTTGAAGGCGAGCTGGCCTTCCTTGGACATGATCACGGTCGCAAGCAGCGTCTGCGCATCGATCGCCGCTTTGTCCTTCAGGACCGGGAAGACGAAGATATCGCCGCCCATCATGAAGTTGGATTCACCCGGCCCGAGGATGCAGCCGAAGTCCTTGTCGGCGACCATGTTGGCATGGATGAACTCGCCCTTGGCCCAGTCGCCCATGAACTGGATGCCGGCCTTGCCGTCGATCAGCATGCCGGTCGCCACGTTCCAGTCACGGTTCGGGCTGCCCGGATCCTGATAATTGCGCAGCTTGGCGAAGACTTCCGCCACGTGCTTGAACTTGTCGGACTTCACGGCATCGGTGTCGAGATCCTTCCAGACCTTGCTGTAGAGCTCCTTACCGCCCTCCCCGAGCAGGATGGAGTTGAACATCGACTGAAGCTGCCAGGGTTGACCGCCGACGGCGACAGGGATCAGACCGGCGGCCTTGATCTTGTCGAGGGCGGCAAACATTTCGTCCCAGGTCTTCGGCTCTTCGGTCACGCCTGCTTTCTGGAAGACGGCCTTGGAATAGAAGATCCAGTTCTGGCCGTGGTCGTTGATCGGTGCGCCGTAGATATGACCTTGATACTGGATGGCATTGTAGAAGGCCGGCGTCAGTGCCGATTTCCAGTCCTGTTCCTTGGCAAGATCGTCGAGCGGACGCAGCAGGCCCTGCTGGGCCAAATCGTTCATCTGCGTGCCGGTGTTGAACTGCATAGCTGTCGGCGGGTTGCCGCCGATGATGCGGTTGATGCCGATCGGACGTGCGGTCGAGCCGGACCCTGCGATCGCGGTGTCCACCCATTGGCCACCGGCGGCGTTGAATGCATTGGCCAGTTCGCGCACGGCGGCGGCTTCGCCACCGGACGTCCACCAGTGCAGGACCTCGGCTCTCTTTCCCTCAGCCTGAGCGCCGGTAACGCCGACTGCGATCAGCGCCGTGGCGCCAACCAATGCCATTAACAATCCACGCATATGCTCCTCCTCTTTTGATGGCGTTCTTCTGAACACCTGTATTTCAGCCGCCGCCGTCATCTTACGACCATCGGGTGCCGAATGCTGTCGTCCTCCAAGATTGCGCCGCCGGGCCTCCATTCCCTGCGGCGAACGGGCAATGCTTCCTCGACATCGCCCCTTCGTCAAGCATGCAGTCTGGAAGGACTGCCAATTCTCCTAATTCTCTATAACCCAGCCTATGCGAAACGTCCCTCATTAATTGCGCGCGGGATCGGATCCGGCCGCCCACAACTGCTATGGATTGCAACCACCTTGCGCGACTGTGCCGAACGTTCGAATGCCGTCATCACCTCCAGCGCGTGGAAGGCGAGTTCCGAGGATACGCGATGCTGGCGCCCGGCGCGAAGGGAATCTATCATTTCGGCCGCGCCCAAACCACGCAGTCCCAGATGGCCCGGCACACCTTCCGTGTAGGGATGGTCGACCAGAATCTCCTCCCAAGTTTCACCGCCATCCCGGAATATTTCAACCTTGCCGGTAAAGTTGTTCGGGTCCGGTGTTATCATGCTTCCTTCGGAGCCGTAAATCTCGATCTGATTGTGCTTATGCTTGATGACATCGAAGCTGGTGGCAATGGTGACCGTCATACCGCTGTGGAACTCCATGACGCCGGTCAGGTGCGTTGGCACCAGCACCTTGATCGTCTCGCCGCGGCGCGGATCGGTCTTCACCGTGCGTTCGATGCGGGTGATCTTGGCGGCGCCGAAGACTTCCCGCACCGGACCAAGCAGCGCGATCAGATTCGTGACGTAATAGGGACCGACATCGAGCATAGGGCCGCCGCCCCGGCCATAGAAGAAGGCCGGGTTCGGATGCCAGTGCTCGTGGCCCGGCAGAAGCAGCATGGCCGTGGCCGACACCGCCTTGCCGATACGGCCTTCATCATACAGCCGGCGCGTCAATTGATGGCCGCCGCCGAGGAACGTGTCGGGCGCGCAGCCGAGACGCAGGTCGCCGGCACGAGCGATCGTCATCAGGTCTTCGGCCTCCGACATGCTGATGCCGAGTGGCTTTTCCGAATAGACATGCTTGCCGGCAAGAAGGGCCTTCTTGCTGATCGAATAATGCGAAACCGGTGTCGTCAGGTTGATGATCAGGCCGATTTCCGGGTCGGCAAGCATAGCTTCCAGCGTGACGGCCTCGATGCCGAATTGGCCGGCAAGCTTTTTAGCCGGCTCTTCATAGAGATCATAGATCGACTTGACGCGGATGAAATCGAACATATGCAGGGTTGCGACATAGGTGGCGCTGATATTGCCGGCGCCGACGATGCCGACTTTCATGGGTGCGGTGCTCATGAATATGGCCTCTAAGAAACGGTGATGTTGAGTTCAGCGGCTGCGTCGCGCAGATAGCTCATGCCGCGCCGCATCTCCTGGTCGAATTCGGGTGTTGCCTCGCGGAAATGCGTCCAGTGCGACGCGCCGGGCGCATCCTCCAGTTCCAGCGTGATCGGGCCGGAATAGCCGATCGTCTGCAGAGCCGCGAAAATCGCCTTCCAATCGATCTTGCCGCGGCCGGGACGCCAGTGGGCGTTGGTATGGCCTTCATTGTCGGAGAAATGGGTGTTGAAGATGCGGTCGCCGAGCGCCAGCACGACATAATGCGGCATATCGCCAGCCGGGAAGAGATGGCTCGGATCGAAGTTCAGGCCAAGGTTCGAAGCACCAGTACGCTCGATCAGCCGGAGCATGCCCTGGCCGGAGCTGACCCAGCGATAAGGATGGGGCTCGATGGCGACGCGCAGCCCCGCCGCGCCCGCAAGTTCGCATGCCTTGGCGAAACCGTCGACGACGGCGTTATATTCCGCCGTCCAATCCCATTGCGGCTCGACGGCGGCCGTCCACTCCTGCGAGATCGGCCGCTGCAGGATCGGCTTGACGTCGGATTGGAAGGGATAGGGTGTCATGCTGGTCATGATCGGCGCGCCGATCTCGGCCACGACATCGACGCCGCGCTTATAGCCGTCAAGATCGACGGTGGAAAAAGCCGCACCCGCCTGGCGGCTGAAGGGCAGGTTGAAGAAGAAATTGGTGAGCGTCAGTCCCTCGCCCTCAGCGATCATCTTTAGGTCGCGGATCGTCGCCGGCGTATAATAGTCCAGCATATCGACCGACCAAGCGGTGAGCTCGAAACCCTTGCAGCCGGTCCGCGCGAGCCGCTTCAGTGGCGCCTCATAAGGCGGGTTCCAGTTGAACGTCCAAATTGGTGATCCGAAAAAAAGCGAGCCTGTGCCCACGGCATCCTCCCATGCAATGCGGGCGCTCACGAGATGCGAGGCTCCCGTTTTCCTGCTGACATTCGCTGCCGCACAGAGCCTCAAAACCTCTCTGATCGGCAATTTGTAACGTTACGAATGATGGATAACCTTAGTTCTGTCAAGCAGCCGCTTTCAACGCATTACCCTGGGATTTTGCGGTATTATCTGAAATGATAACGTTACAAATGGCTTCGACGGATCACTTGATGTTGCCAGCGAATTAAAATTACGAAGAGAGTGCCTGACTGTCGTGATCTACGAATTCGGCACGGACGAGTTCGCGCAGATCGCCGGCATCGTCACCGCCAATCGCGCGGTGCAACAGGGAGGCCAGGCGCTCCCCGATGATATAGTTGGAATAATAGAAGGCACTGAGCGGCGGGTTGAAGAAATCGTGCAAGCGGGTGCCGCCATAGGTGACCAATCCGAAATCCTTGCCCGGATGCCGTCCGGCCTTGCGCAGCCCGGCGAGGAAGCCGAGAGCGGCCTCCTCACTGGCGACGAAAGCGCCTGTTGCCTGCGGATGCCAGGCAATGATGTTTTTCGCCAGCTCCTGGCCGCTGTCCGGCGTCGTTGCGGCAAAATGGATAAGATCGTCGGGAACGGTAAGATTGCGGGCCGTAAAGGTCTTGCTCCAGCCTTTGACGAATTGCAGGCTGTAGGTGAACTGGCTGGACGGCGCGATCAGGAGAGGCCGGCGATGGCCGGCATCGAGGAGCAACCGCGCCGCTTCCGCACCGATCGCCTCGTGATCGAGATCAACGCTCGGGTGAACACTTAGGAGCTCGGTGCGCCCGAAGGTTACGAACGGCGTGCCGACCTCCAGCAGATATTTGACGCGGTCGTCCTGCGGTTTCGTATGGGTGATGATGACGCCATCGACGGAGCCCTCCTCGACGAGATCGCGAACCGTCGCCAAGGGATCGTCCGCCTGCAATTGCGGCACGACGGTGGTCCGATAGCCGCAGCCTTTCATATGGCGCGACACGCCTTCCACCAGCGAGGCGACGACGATGTTCATCTCGCCTTCGCGCTCGAAAGGCAGCACGATGCCGATCGCATGGGTCTTGCCGGTCCGGAGATTGAGGCCGCCGAGATTTGGGCGATAGCCGAGTTCCCCGGCGACCCGCTTCACCAGCTCGATCGTTTCGCGATTGACTTCGGGGCCTTCCTTCAGGGCGCGGCTGACGGTGGTGATCGACAGGCCAAGTGTGGTTGCGACCGTGCGCAACGTCACCCGCTGACCCGCATCACGCCGCAACCCGCGCCCTGTCGCCGATCCCTGCATGCTGGACACATCCCTTCGCTTTATATTGTCCGCGCGACAATGCCCGCTGCCGAAAGCGCGTGCAAGCATCACCTCCTCGCCTGTCGGGTCGTATATGCACTTCCTTTGCGAGCGGTATGCGAAATGTCGAGCGCGGTGCTGTCCTGGTGTTAGGATTGCGCTATCTCATTTCCTCATCGGTCATCAGCATGAAAGGCGGGTTGCATGTCGCAGGCTGTGGTTTTCAAACTTCTCGGCAGGCGGGTGCGACTCGGCCTGATCGGCGGCGCGCAGGGCTCGCTCATCGGTCCGGTGCATCGCACGGCGGCGCGCCTCGACGACTGCTTCGATCTTGTTGCCGGCGTCTTCTCCTCCGATCCGGAGCGATCGCTGAACTCCGCCGACGCTTTCGGCATCAAGCGCGGTTATACGGACGTCGCGAGCATGATCGAAGCCGAGATCGTGCGCGCCGACGGCATCGACGCCGTCGCCATCATGACGCCGAACGACAGCCATTATGAATATGCCGCGGCCGCTCTCGACGCCGGTCTCGACGTCATCTGCGACAAGCCGCTGACCAACGACTACGACAGCGCGCTGGCGCTCGCCCGCAAGGCACATGATCGCGGTCGTATTCTTTCGCTCACCCATAATTACTCCGGCTATCCCATGGTGCGCGAGGCGCGTGCCACCGTCACCGGCGGCGAGATCGGCGCGCTCCGTCTCGTCAATGTCCGCTACGTACAGGGCTCGCTTAGCCGACCTGTCGAGGCCGAGCCGGACAAGATGGCGCCACGCAACAAATGGCGGCTCGATACGGCCAAGGGCGGAAAGAGCCATGTGCTCGGCGATATCGGCGTGCATGCGCATCAACTGATAAGCTTTGTCTGCGGCCGCCGCATCGCCGCAGTTCTTGCCGATGTCGGCCCATCGCTTCCCGGCCGGACGGCACACGATACCGCGCAAGTGATCCTGAAATTCGATGACGGCACGCGGGGCCAGATGCTGATCAGCAAGGTGGCGACCGGCGCTCAGAACGTCGTCAGCATCGAGGCTTATGGCGAAGACGGCGGCATCTCATGGAATCAGGCCGAGGCCAATGATCTGCGGGTCATGCGGCTGAACCGCGCGGACGAGATCCGCACACGCGGCCTGCCGAGCCTACATCCGCACGCCCAGCGAGGCACCCGCCTGCCCACCGGCCACCCGGAAGCCTTCTTCGAAGCCTTCGCCAATATCTATACCGATTTCGCCGAGCTGGTCGCAGCCCGCATTGCCGGCGCCGAGCCTGACCCGCTGGCTCAGTTGACGCCCAATGCCTGGACCGGCGTTGATGGTCTCGCCTTCATCGACGCCTGTCTGGAGTCGACGGCGACGCGGACTTGGGCTGAGGTGGTGTACGAGGACGATCGGTTCTGAATCTCCAGAAAGCAACTTTCCATCTGAGGCCCACCACGGATTTCAAAACTTTATCACAAGCATTCTCGCAATCACACGAGAATCACGTTAGGCATGTTCGCATAGGTTGTATATTGAGGAGAATATTATGGACAAATATGTAAAAGCAGCTCTAACGGTCATAGCCGCGGCGCTGGTCGCAATTGCCTTGCAGAATGTTATTACGCCTGCACAAGCCGTCGGAAATGGCTGCGGCTTCAACATGTATAATCCCTGCTATGTCAAAATCGCCCCTTGAGCGCCGTTGATACCTGGCATCGCGGTCACCGTTTGCTCATCTCGCTTCCTCACTCTGACGCCTGTGCTCAAACCGCAAATATAGGGCCTCGACGGCGATGATCAGAACATCACCGCCGTCCGCCTGATTGGCCCCAGTCCAGACGATATATTTATTAGGAAGCAGCAACCTTCCGGGCAGTTTCGATTGCGGTGCGGGCGCCGGCGCGGAGCTGTGCGGTTTCGGCACCGGCAATGACGAGATCCAGGCCGAGCTTCAGGAATTGTCCGGCGCGTTCGCCGTCGGTGCCGAATGCGCAGATCAACTTGCCATGGGCGCGGCAACGCGCCACGGCATGCGCCAATGTCTGATCGATCGCGGCGCTGTCGGGCGCCAGACGCGCGCCATTTGAAAGCGCGATGGAGAGATCGGAAGGGCCTATGAAAATGCCATCGATGCCGTCGACTGCGAGGATTTCATCGATGGCATCGAGCGCGGCACGGGTCTCGACCATGGCTATGGTGACGGTCAGTCCGTTGGCGCCCTGCAGATACTCGTCAGCCGCGATGCCGAAATGATTGAGCGCGAGCGACGGCCCCCAACTGCGTTCGCCGAGCGGCGGATATTTGGTTGCCTTGACCAAAGCACGGGCGTCATCGGCGGAATTGATCATCGGCGCGATGATGGCGGAGGCCCCGGCATCGAGCAGCCGCGAAGCCGATGAGAAATCGCCGACCGGAATGCGCGCGATGGCCGGTTTGCCGGCGAGGCGCACTTGCGCAATGCCGTTCGCCGCAGAGGCCATGTCCCACATGCCATGCTGCATATCGAGGACGATGGTATCAAAAGCTTCCTGCGAAAGATGATTCACCAGTAGCGGATCGGGCGTGCCGATCCAGGCTGAGATCATGCCGCCATTTTCCCGGCGCTTCAGGCGGCCTGCGAAACCGTCGATATCAGTGGTCATCATGATTTTCCTCGATTACCAGGCTCGCCAAAAGCCGGGCCGGATTGCTTCATGCCGCCGAATGGGGCAACGGCTGTGGAAATAAGATTTTCGTTGCCGCCGACAATAGCGGATTCCCGCGCCTCGGCTACCCGAAAGATGCAGCCAATCGTCTCGGCTATCCAAGACGGCGACCGCGGCAAGCTGGTGGAGCTTGTCGCGGCCGGTATGAAGCCTCCGAAGGAAGGATAGATTGGTATCAATGCGCCCCCACCCCGCCGCCGGGCTGCGGCTTGCGGGCGAAAAGCGTGGCGATCGCTGCGGTTGCGAGCAGCACGCCGATAACGGCGAAGGTATCGCTGAAGCCCATGATCAGTGCCTGCCGCTTGATGATGCTGCCGAGGGCGACCGTTGCCTTCTGCGCGGCAAGCGCATGATCCGAGACGCCGTGCGACAGGAAATAGTTGGTCGTCTGCGTCAGCCGCTCCCTCACCTCGTCGCGCGCCAGGGTCACCGACTGGCCGATGATGTTGGAATGGAACTGCTCGCGCTTGGTGAGAACGGTGCCAAGCGTCGCCGTTCCGACCGCACCGCCGAGGTTTCGCAGCATGTTGGTCAGGCCGGATGCGGCGGCAGCATCGGCGGGTGCGATACCGGCCGTGGTGATGGCGGTAATCGGGGTGATCACCATGGCTTGGCCGATGGCGCGCACGATATTCGGTATCCAGAACTGATCGCCCGCGGTGTCGGCGGAAAGCGTCACGTTCATGAAGCAGCTTATGGCGAAGATGCCGATGCCGAGAAAACCGATATAACGGACGTCGAAACGCTTCATCATTATCGGAACCAAGGGAATGAGGATGAGCTGCGGCAGGCCGGTCCAGGCCAACACGTTGCCGATCTGTTCGGCATTGTACCGCTGCACCTGGCCGAGATATTGCGGCAGGATATAGACCGACCCGAAGAGCGCGAAACCGACCAGCACGTTGACGAGAACGCCAATGCCGAAATTGCGCTGCGTCAAGAGCCGTAGCTTCACCAGCGGATTCTGAACGGTCAGCTCTATCCATATGAAGGCACTCAGCGAAACGACGGCGATAGCGCTGAGCTTCAGAATGAAGGGCGAGGAAAACCAGTCGTCCTTGTTGCCCTCTTCGAGCACAGTTTGCAGCGCTGAAAGCCCGATCGCCATCGTCACGATACCAGCCCAATCGCCCTCCCTCAGAAGGCTAAGCCGCATCGGCGCTTTCTCAAGCGTCAGCGCAAGGGCGATCGCCATGATGGCGCTCGGCAGGGCATTGATGAAGAAGATCGTCTGCCAGCCATAATTCTCGGTCAAATAGCCGCCGATGGTCGGGCCGATGGCCGGGGCGACCGTGACCGAGAGCGCAAAGATCGCAAGCCCGGTCGGCTGCTGCGCCTTGGGCAGCTTGGTGAGGATCATCGTGAAGGCCATCGGGATGAGCACGCCGCCGGCAAAGCCCTGCAGCCCGCGCAGCACGATCATCGTCCCGAGGTCATGCGCAAAGGCACAGGCAATCGAGAACAGCGGAAACAGGACCGAATTGACGAGTATATAGCGGCGGAAGGAGAAAACGTTGCTAAAGAAAGCCGTCAGCGGGATGACGACGATTTCGCCGATCAGATAGGATGTCGATATCCAGGCGCCGTTGTCGACGCCCGTGCCAATGCCGCCTTCAATATCGAGAAGTGACGCATTGGTGATCTGAATGTTAAGGATCGCCATGAAGGCGCCGATCATGCCGGCGAGTACGGCGATCCATTCCCTGGTGCTGGCCTTCGCGCTTGGCTGCGAGACGGCGGTGGCTGCGATGGTGGACATGGCTCAATACTCCTCATCTCTCACCAATCACGCGCCGCGGCCCTGATCGGCCGTCTTGATATCGATGCTCGGCTGCACCGACATGCCTGGGCGCAGATCGCCGGATGCAGCGCTATCGCCATCGAGTACGATTTTGACCGGGATGCGTTGTACGACCTTGGTGAAATTGCCGGTGGCGTTGTCCGGCGGCAGCAGCGCAAATTCCTGGCCGCTCGCAGGCGCCAGGCTGTCAACATGGCCGTGATAGACGCGGCCGGGGAACATATCGACTTCGATGTCGACCGGCTGGCCGGCATGCACGTCGGTCAACTGCGTCTCTTTATAATTCGCGACGATATAGGCTGTCGATGTCGGCACCACCGACATTAGCTGCGTGCCCGCCTGCACATATTGGCCGACGCGGAGCGTGCGGTTGCCGATGACGCCATCGAGCGGCGCGACGATCGTGGCGTAGGACAGATTGAGCTCCGCCTGGCTCTGGACGGCCTGATCGCGGGCAAGTGTCGCCCTGGCCTGCGCCAGTTGCGCCTTCAACAGATCGACCTGCTTGATCGTCCCGGCGAGCGACGCCGTATCACGGTCAATCGCGGCGCGCGTGGCGGCGATCTGCGAGGCGGCCTGCTGTGCTGTCTGCACCGGCGCATAGCCGTTGACCGAAAGGCTTGCATAGCGTTTGTCGTTCTGCTCGGCGAAGGTCTCATTGGCCTTGTCGACATCGACGGTCGCGCGGGCGGCCGAGATCAACGACTGCTGCATGTCGAGAGAGGCCTGTTTGGCCTCGACATCAGCTTCGGCGGCGGCGACGTCGGCCTTCGCCTGCTCGAGCGCCGTCTTGAAATCACGATCGTCGATGCGGGCAAGCACCTGCCCTGCCTTGACGGTCTGATTGTCCTTGACGACAACGTCGGTGATATAGCCGGAAATCTTCGGGGCGATGGCGCTGTTGTCGGCCTGCACATAGGCATCATCGGTCGATACCTGGAAGCGGCCGACCGTCCAGTAATTATGACCATAATAGGCAGCGGCAGCGATGACCGCGAGCGCGGTAGCGCCGAACAGGAACGACTTGCCCCGCTTTTTCGCCGCCGGCTTATCCTGGGCGGCGATGCGCGCCAGTTCGACCGATACATCCGGCTTGCCGGCGTCCATGACCGGCGGCTCGGCGACCGGTTCCTGCTTGCTGGCATTCAATACGTGAACCTTGTTTTCCACTGTGGTCTCTCCTGATGGCCGATCGTCTTGGAGGGAGATCCTCAAAATTCTCGGCCGGACATTTAGGAAACTTGTTGTTTTCCAAAATAAGCACTGTAAAATGGAAGTCAACAGGAATTTGGAAAATTGCCATGGTCGAAAATCAACTAATTGAGAAGCGCCCGCGCGGCCGACCACAACTTCGCTGCGATGACGACACGAAAAGCCTGATCATCGAGGCTGCCGACACGCAATTTCGGGAAAGCGGCTATGCAGCCGCGAGCATCAATGCGATCGCTCAATCCGCCGGGGTCTCGACCAAGACGCTTTACCGGCTGTTTCCGACCAAGGCGGACCTGTTCTCAAGCATCGTTTCCGACCGCATAAGCCGGTTTTTCCTGGCGCTGGACCAATCGACGCTGGCGACGATGGATTTGCGGCAGGGCCTGGAAAGATTGCTGACAGCCTATGGCATGCTGACGATGTCGGACGACACCAGCGACATCATGCGTCTGGTCATCGCCGAATCGGATCGCTTTCCTGAACTCGCCACGACCTTTTATGAGACAGCTATAGTCGGCTCGAACGCCGTTATGGAAAAGTGGTTGACGACGCAGTGCGAGCGTGGGCTCATCCGCCTGGAAGACCCGCATATGGCGTCCGGCATGCTGCGTGGCATGATGATCATGGAGCCGCAGCGCGCCGCCATCCTGCGTCAGCTCCCGTCTCCGAATATCGCTGAAATCAGCCGTCGGGCGAGAATTTGCGCGGAGGTCTTCCTGAAAGGCTGTCAGGTTTGATAGGTCTCAATGCTGGCGCGGATTGAGCGCGTCGTCCAGGCACGGCAGACACAAAGCAACAGACGACAGAGGACGTTGAAAGGATGCAGCAGCGCGATTTTTTCAAGCCGGGCCGCTCGGTCGCAGTTTCCGACAGAGGCATGGCAGCGACCTCGCATCCGCAGGCGACGCTTGCGGCTGTCGATATTCTGCGTGCCGGCGGCAGCGCAGTCGATGCAGCCGTGGCGGCGGTGGCGCTGCAGTCAGTCATCGATCCCCATATGACAGGTATCGGCGGCGACTGCTTTGCTCTCTACAGTCCGGCCGGTGGCACACCTATTGCCCTCAACGGCTCGGGTCGGGCTCCGCAAAAGGCGAAGCTCGATTACTTTCTGGAGAAAGGCTTTACCGCCATTCCCGACGACAGTCCGCATGCGGTCACCATTCCGGGCGCAGTCGATGCCTGGTGCCGGCTGATCGGCTCCTATGGCCGTTTCGATATGGGCCGTGTGCTCGCTCCGGCGATCGCAGCCGCCGAAGACGGCTATTGCATTACGCCGCGCGTCGAACTTGACTGGAGCCGCTACAGCGACCGGGTTGCCAAGTACCCGGCTTCCGCCGCCTATTTCCTGCCGCATGGCCGCGCGCCGCGCATCGGCGAACGCGTAACCAACCCTGGCCTCGCCGCGACGCTGAAAGCCATCGTCAAGGACGGCCGCGACGCCTTCTATCGCGGCAAGGTCGCGGAGGAGATTGCTGAGCTTCTCCAATCGCTTGGCGGATTGCATGAAGAAAGTGATTTCGCTGATTACAAAGCGTTCGAGACCGTGCCGATTTCCGGCAAATACCGCGGCCGCGACCTGTTGGAGTGCCCGCCGAATGGCCAGGGCTTAGCCGCGCTGCTGATCACCCGCATTCTCGACGGTTTCGATCTTCGCGACCCCAAGCTCACCGAAGCGGATCGCATCCATCTGCTCGCCGAAGCAACCAAGGCCGGTTACGCCAAGCGCGATCAACTCATCAGCGATCCGGACCACCTGACATTCAGCATCGACGAACTGCTGTCCGATCGGTCAGTTGCCGCCATGCGCTCGCAGATCAGCCTCGAACGCGCCGCCGACGTCTCGATCTGGGATGGGCCGACGCACAAGGACACGGTCTATGTCTCCGTCGTCGATCGCGATGGCAATGCGATTTCGCTGATAAATTCGATCTTCTTCGCCTTCGGCAGCGGCATCTATGCGCCGCGTGCCGGCGTGCTGTTGCAGAACCGCGGCGCAGGCTTCGTCGTCAAGGAAGGCCATCCCAACGCCATCGGCCCGGGCAAGCTGCCTTTCCACACCATCATCCCGGCCATGCTGATGGAAAACGGCAAGACGCGCATGAGCTTCGGCGTCATGGGCGGGCAATACCAAGCCGCCGGCCACGCCCATATGCTGAGCCAGATGCTTGACCGCGATCTCGACCCACAGCAGGCAAGCGATCAGCCGCGCAGCTTCTGCTACGACGGCAAGCTGTCGCTCGAACCGACGATTTCGGAAGACGTGAAGCTGGACCTCGAGCGCCGCGGCCATGTCACCGAATGGGCCGATGCGCCGATCGGCGGTGCGCAGGCGATTTGGATCGATCATGAGCGCGGCGTCCTGCTCGGCGCCTCCGACCACCGCAAGGATGGCATCGCGCTGGGGTATTGAGTCTGGCGCTATCGGAATCGAGGCAACTGATCAGCGACCCGCAGAATTCCGATACGCCGGATTGCTGCGATTCAGAGCCAAAATCCAACGATACACTAGGTTAACCGCATCCTATAGCTGTATCTGCCGATGGATGACCTAATGAAAACAATTGAGATCGAAGATGCGGAGAATGTTTTTTTGACTTTGCTCGACGACGCGATCAGGGGAGACGACTCTGTCATCACGCATCAGGGCGAACGTGTCGCTGTGATCTTGTCTTACGATAAATATCAAAGGCTAAAGCAGACGGTGCCTTCCCTTGGTTGGCTCCTAGCCAACGCTCCGCTCGAAGAAGACGATCTTCCTGTGAGAAAGCCGGCGCGTTGCCGGCTTCTCGAATTTTGACGTCTCAGATAATTCCGCCACTGCCTGCTGCCGAGGCAGGACGCTCGCCGGCAACTTGTCTGCGGTAGCCGCTTGCCCGATAAGCTGCGACCGGATCGATGGCGCCGCCGGTGCGGCGGCGGGCTTCCGCAAGAATGGGCTCGACGTCGGCGCGATAAGCACGCTTCAGGGTTTCGGACGCCATCAGGGCGTCGTTGGAGTCTTGGTAGTCCGCCAGCGCCTTGCGGTCGACGATCAATGCCTGCGCATAGGCGCGGCGGATTTCGTTGGCACTGGAAATCAGGCTTTCAATCGGGTCGGTGACATTGTGCGACTGGTCGATCATGTGAGCCGGATGGAAGCCTTTTACGCCGCGATGCTCTGCCTCAGCCAGTTCGTTGAAGACGAGGAACAGGCGATAGGGCTCGATCGCGCCGGCATCGAGATCGTCGTCGCCATATTTCGAATCGTTGAAATGGAAGCCGCCGAGCTTGCCGAACTGAATAAGGCGGGCGACGATCATCTCGATATTCGTGTTCGGCGCATGGTGGCCGAGATCGACGAGGCAGAATGCCTTGGGTCCGAGAGTTTGGGCGATCAGGTAGTTCGTTCCCCAATCCTGCACGACGGTCGAATAGAAGGCCGGCTCGTACATCTTGTGCTCGGAAAACAGCCTCCAGTCATCCGGCAACGCCTTGTAGATTTCCGCCATCGCAGCGAGGTAACGCTCGAATGCCTTGGTGAAATTGCTCTGGCCAGGGAAGTTGGAACCATCGCCGATCCAGACCGTCAGCGCCTTCGAACCGATCGTCTTGCCGATCTCGATGCATTCCAGATTGTGCTCGACAGCCTGGGCGCGGGTTGCTGCGTCGACATGGCTGAGCGAGCCGTATTTATAGGAATGCGCCTGGCCGGGAGCATCGGAGAAGGTGTTGGAATTCATGGCATCGAAACCAAGACCGAGCGCATCACCCTTGGCTTTCAATTCCTTGGCGTCAGCCTTGTCCCAAGGAATATGCAACGAAACGGTCGGCGTCGCCCGCGTCAACTGATGGATGACAGCGCAATCGTCGAGCTTGTCGAAAATGCCACGCGGTTCGCCGGTGCCCGGAAAACGGGCAAAGCGCGTGCCGCCAGTGCCGACACCCCAGGAGGGCACTGCGACGAAGAACTCGGAGACCTTTTTCGTCACCGCCTCGATATCGACGCCCCGACGCGCAAGTGTGGCGCCGAGCGCCTCATAGTCGGATTTCAGCGCCGCGGCGCGCTTGTCGTTTTCCGCTGCGACCAGATCCGGCGCAATTCTAAACTCGGCCATTCTTTCCTCCCAGGTATGTCATTCGAAAGTCTATGTGCCTGCGTGCTGCGGCAAATTCGATTTTTCCCTCTCCCCTTGGGGCGAGGGCAGGGTGAAGGGGACGCGGCACATGCAGACAGGCCGGTAACGCCCCCTCACCCCGCGCTATGGCGCGACCCTCTCCCCGCTGGAGCGAGGGTAATGTGCCACTTTACCGCGTAAAGCTCTGCGCGTTTCCGGCATCAACATTGATGATGTTGCCCGTCGACTTGGCGGAGAGGTCGGAGGCGAGGAAATAGATAGCCTCGGCAATATCTTCCGGGAAAACGTTGAGCTTCAGCATCGAGCGCTTGCGGTAATGTTCCTCCAACTCGTCCACCTCGATCTTCGACGAGGCGGCGCGCTGCTCGCGCCATTCGCCGTTCCAGATCTTGGACCCGCGCAGGACAGCGTCGGGATTGACCGTGTTGACGCGAATGCCCGCATCCGCGCCCTCGAGTGCCAGGCAACGCGCCAGATGGATTTCGGCGGCCTTGGCTGTGCAATAGGCGGCCGCATTCGGCGACGAGGCAAGACCGTTCTTGGAGGCGACGAAGACAACGTTGCCGCCGAGATTTTGCCGGCGGAGAAGCCGGAAGGCTTCACGCGAGACGAGGAAATAGCCGGTAGCGAGAATATCGATATTGCGATTCCACATCGAAAGCTCCGTGCTTTCGATCGGCGCGGAAGAGGCAATACCGGCGTTGGACACGAGGATGTCGATGCCGCCGAATTCGACGCAGGCTTCCGCGAAGGAGGAGATCACGCCGTCCTCCTTGGTCACGTCAAGCTTGACGCTGCGCACCGAGTCCGCACCGAATTTCTTGGCAAAATCTTCCTGCGTGTTCTCTAGTGCTGTCTGGTCTATATCGGCCACCACCACGCAGGCGCCCTCGCTCACCAGACGCGCCGCCGTCGCACGACCGATGCCGCCGGCGCCGCCGGTGACGAAAGCAACGCGACCGGCAAGGCTCTTCGGCTTCGGCATGCGCTGCAGCTTCGCCTCTTCCAGAAGCCAATATTCAATATCGAAGGCTTCCTGCTCCGGCAGGCCCTGATATTCGGATACGGTCGATGCGCCGCGCATGACGTTGATGGCATTGACGTAGAACTCGCCGGCAATGCGTGCCGTCGCCTTATCGCGGGCGAAGGAGAGCAGACCGACGCCCGGAACCAGGAAGATCACCGGATTCGGATCGCGCATGGCAGGCGAATTGTCGTGCTTGCAGTCGTTGTAATAACGGGCGTAGTCGGCGCGGTAGTCTTCCAGCGCCTGGTTGAGATCGGCAATGACGGCATCGGCGTCAGGCTTTGCCGGATCGAAGTCGACGATCAGCGGCCGAATCTTGGTGCGCAGGAAATGGTCCGGGCAACTCGTTCCGAGCGCGCCGAGCGGACGGAGGTTGTTCGAATTGACGAATTCGAGCACCGCATCCTGATCATCGAAATGACCGAGCTTGCGCTCCGCCTTGCCGATGCGGCCGCGGATTTCCGGCATCAGCTTGGCAGCAATCGCGCGGCGTTCGGCCTGCGGCAGGCTCTGGACCGCTGCGCCACCGAAGATGGTCTTACCTTCAGTCTTCGCCGCAAACCATTGAATTGCCTTGTTGATGATCGCAAGCGTCAGTTCGTAGCAGCTCTTTGCGTCGTTGGCCCATGTAAAGAGGCCATGGCTTTCGAGAACGACGCCCTTGGCATTCGGATGCGCCTTGACGAAGGCTTCGAGATCGAGGCCGAGCTGAAAACCGGGGCGCCGCCAGGGCAGCCAGCCGATGTCATCACCGAAGATTTCGCGCGTCAGCTCGCGGGAATTCTTCGAAGCCGCGATCGCGATGATCGCGTCGGGATGCATGTGATCGACATGAGTGAAGGGTACGAAACCGTGCAGCGGCGTGTCGATGGAAGCGGCGCGGGCGTTGAGGTTGAAGGTGCAATGCGGCAGGAAGCCGACCATGCGGTCCTCGTCGGCAACGCCCTTGTAAATGCCCTTCAGGCTGTCGAGCTTTTCCTGATAAAGCGTGGCGAAGCCGTCGAGCTTGATGGTGCCGACATCGCCGCCGGAGCCTTTCACCCACAGTACTTTAACCTTTTCGCCGCTCAGCGGATCGGTTTCCATGACCTTGGCCGATGTGTTGCCGCCACCGTAATTGGTGATACGCTTGTCGGCACCGAGCAGATTCGACCGGTAGAGAAGCTTGCCCGGCTCATCGAGGCCGGCCGCATATGCATCATCCCAACGGTTTTCCAGAAGCTGAACACCAGCCGCCATATCATCCTCCCATAAGATCATGTCTTGCGGACGGTCCGAAACATGCTCAAACCGCCCTTGTTAATCACGATATCGCTCACGCATGGTCGCTTTGTCAATCGAAAACGATCAAATTTGATAATGCTGCGATGCAATATGAAAGTTTTTGATCGTTTGTGATTGACACTTTGTCACATTTGCGAAATAACCCGAGAAGGAGGAGCCGATGCACGAACGTGAACGCCATCGCATCATTTTGAGCGCCGTACAGGAAAAGCCTGTGGTGACAATTCAGGATATTTCCGAATTGACCGAGGCCTCCGAAGCGACGATCCGCCGTGATATTGCGGCCCTGCATGTGCAGGGAAAAATCCGGCGCGTGCGTGGTGGCGCGGAATCGATCCATCCTCCGCAGCTTGGCAATTTGGCCGGCCGCCCCTTCCGCGTTTCGGAAGGTGTCAATATCGATAAGAAACGAGCAATTGCGCGCAAGGCTGCCGAATTATGCGGCCAGGGCGATGCCATCATCATCAATGGCGGCACGACGACATTCCAGCTCGTGCATTATATCTCGGCCTATAGGCTGCAGGTGATGACCAACTCCTTCGCCATTGCCGAACATCTGGTCAAGCATTCCAAAAACACGGTGACGGTCCCGGGCGGCGCGATCTATCGCGAGCAGAGCCTGATCCTGTCGCCCTTCGACAACGACACGACCCGGAACTTCTACGCACGGCGCATGTTCGTCGGCGCGCAAGGCGTTGGCCCGCTCGGCATCATGGAGGCCGACGCGCTGGTCATCCAGAGCGAGCAGAAGCTGATGCGCCAGGCCGACGAGCTGGTCGTGATGGTCGATTCTAGCAAGTTTCGTCAGCGCTCCAGCTTGATCCTGTGTCCGCTCGAGCAGGTGACGACCATCATCACCGATGACGGCGTTTCGGCGGAGACTGTACGCATGATCGAGGATGCCGGCGTGTCGCTGATTATCGCGAGCGTCACGGCGCAGTCCGAGAGGGAGGATTCCCCGTCCGTCGCATAAAATGCGCGGCTGTGGCGGGGTGAGCATAGCCTATAAACTTTGGGCAACTTTGGGAGGAAGAGACATGAATATTGCAAAGAAATTGGCGATCGGCGTTGCGCTGGCCGTCGCAATGATGGCCGGCACGGCAAGTGCGAAAGACGTCAAGATCGGCCTCGTGGTGAAGTCGCTCGGCAACGGCTTCTTCGAAGCGGCCAACAAGGGCGCTCAGGAAGCCGCTAAGGAACTCGGCGGCGTCCAAGTCATCTACACCGGTCCGACGCAGCCGACCGCCGAAGCCCAGATCGAAGTGATCAACTCGCTGATCGCACAGGGCGTCGATGCCATTGCTATCTCCGCTAACGACAAGGATGCCGTGGTGCCTGCCTTGAAGAAGGCAGCGCAGCGCGGCATCAAGGTTATCTCCTGGGATTCCGGTGTGGCTCCGGCCGGCCGCATCCTGCAGCTCAATCCGTCTTCGAACGAACTGATCGGCAAGATGTGCCTGACGCTCGCCAAGGATCATCTTGACGGTGGCAAGGGCAATTTCGCGATCCTATCGGCGACTTCGACCGCCACAAACCAGAACATCTGGATCGGCGAGATGAAGAAGCAGCTCAAGGATTTCCCGGGCCTCAACCTGGTCACGACCGTCTATGGTGACGACCTTTCGGACAAGAGCTACCGCGAAGCCCAGGGCCTTCTGACCTCGCATCCGGAAGTCAAGGTCATCGTTGCTCCGACGACCGTCGGCGTGCTTGCCGCTTCGCAGGCCGTCAAGGATGCCGGCAAGATCGGCCAGGTCTATGTGACTGGTCTCGGCCTGCCGTCCGAAATGGCTGGTGCCATCAAGTCGGGCGCGACGAAGGAATTTGCAATCTGGAACCCGATCGACCTCGGCTACTCCGCAACGCAGATCGCATACCGCCTCGTCAAGGGTGAAACCGATGGCAAGCCGGGCAGCGAAATCAATGCCGGCCGCATGGGCAAGATCAAGGTCGGAGACAACGGCGAAGCCGCCATGGCCGATCCCTTCGTCTACAACGCTTCGAATATCGATCAATTCTCCAAGGTCTTCTGATCGACCGCCTCATTCGCAGCTTTCCGGCGGCTTCGGCCGCCGGATTTGGTTAACTCATCCGGTGCATTGCTGATGACCACAGTCCTTCAACGACCCGCCACGGGCATGCCAAGCTTGGGCAATACCGCCATTCTGGAAATGCGCGGCATTTCGCAGATCTTTCCGGGTGTGAAGGCGCTCGACGGCGTCAGCATCTCGCTTTATCCCGGCAAGGTCACCGCCCTGATCGGCGAAAACGGCGCTGGCAAATCGACCCTCGTCAAGATTCTGACCGGCATCTATCGTCCGAACGAAGGCGAAATTCTCGTCGACGGCAAGCCGACCACGTTCCACAATGCCCAGGCCGCGATTGACGCCGGCGTCACCGCCATCCACCAGGAAACCGTGCTCTTCGACGAGCTGACGGTTGCCGAAAACATCTTTCTCGGCCATGCGCCGCGCACGAAATTCCGCACGATCGACTGGAAGACGATGAACAGCCGCTCAAGGCTGCTGCTGGAATCGCTGGAAAGCACCATCGATCCGTCGATCCGCCTGAAGGACCTCTCCATCGCGCAGCGCCATCTTGTGGCGATTGCCCGCGCGCTCTCGATCGACGCCCGCATCGTCATCATGGATGAGCCGACCGCGGCCTTGTCCCGCAAGGAGATCGATGATCTCTTTCGCATCGTCGAAGGTCTGAAGGCCCAGGGCAAAGCCATATTGTTCATCAGCCATAAGTTCGACGAACTCTATGAAATCGCCGATAATTTCGTGGTCTTCCGCGATGGGCGCGCCGTTGGACACGGCCGTCTGAAGGAAACGCCGCAGGACGAGATCGTCCGCATGATGGTCGGTCGCGACGTCAAGGATGCCTTCCCGAAAGTGCCGGTCACGATCGGCAACGTTGTGCTCGAAGTCGAAAACTATTGCCACCGCACGGAGTTTCGCGACATCTCCTTCAAGCTTCGGCGCGGCGAAATCCTCGGCGTCTACGGCCTAATCGGCGCCGGCCGTTCCGAACTTTGCCAATCGCTCTTCGGCATCACCAGGCCGCTCTCCGGCCGGTTGACGCTGAACGGCCAGGAGATCCATATCCGTTCGCCGCATGACGCCATCCGCGCCGGCATCGTCTATGTGCCGGAGGAGCGCGGCCGCCACGGGCTGGCGCTGCCGATGCCGATCTACCAGAACATGTCGCTGCCTTCCCTGGGCCGTACCTCGCGTAAGGGCTTCCTCAAGGCAGCCGACGAATTCGCGCTCGCCCGCAAATATGCCGAGCGGCTGGACCTGCGCGCCGCAGCCCTTTCCGTGCCTGTCGGCACCTTGTCTGGCGGCAACCAGCAGAAGGTGGTGATCGGCAAATGGCTGGCGACGCAGCCGAAGATCATCATTCTCGACGAGCCGACCAAAGGCATCGACATCGGCTCGAAGGCAGCCGTGCACGGCTTCATCAGCGAGCTGGCGGCAGAAGGCCTTAGCATCATCATGATTTCCTCCGAACTACCTGAAATTCTTGGCATGTCGGACCGGGTGCTGGTGATGAAGGAAGGACTTTCGGCTGGCCTGTTCGACCGCGAAGGGCTGACGCCGGAAACGCTGGTGCGCGCCGCCACGGGCAATGCATAGGGAGGGCCGGATGCTACGTATTCTCAAGAAACGCGAGACGCTGCTCTTCGTCATCATCGCCGTGATGATCGCCGGCTTCGCAACACGCGCGACCGGCTTTGCCGAGCCCGCCAATCTTGCCAATATCTTCAATGACACGTCGATCCTGATCATCCTGGCGCTGGCACAGATGACCGTGATCTTGACAAAATCGATCGATCTTTCTGTCGCCGCCAATCTCGCCTTCACTGGCATGGCCATCGCCATGCTGAATGCCGCCTATCCCGATCTGCCGCTGATCGTGCTCGTCGTCACGGCTGTCGTCATGGGCGCGGTGCTCGGTGCCATCAATGGTTATCTCGTCTGGGCTCTGGAAATCCCGCCGATCGTCGTGACCCTTGGCACGCTGACCATCTATCGCGGCATGGCCTTCGTCTTGTCCGGCGGCGCCTGGGTGAATGCGCATCAGTTTACGCCGATATTCCTCAACGTGCCGCGCACGCCGCTCCTCGGCCTGCCGGTGCTCTCCTGGATTGCCATCGCCATCGTACTGATGATGTATTTCGTGCTGCGCTATACGCGCTTCGGCCGCTCCACCTATGCCAGCGGCGGCAATCCGGTTGCGGCGGTTTATGCCGGCATCGATGTCGGCTGGACGCGCTTCCTCGCCTTCGTGTTGTCAGGCGCCCTGGCAGGCCTCAGCAGCTACCTCTGGGTATCGCGCTACGCGGTGGCTTATGTCGACATCGCCAATGGTTTTGAACTAGACAGCGTCGCCGCCTGCGTCATCGGCGGCATCTCGATTGCCGGCGGTGTCGGCTCGGTGGCCGGCACCCTGCTCGGCGCACTGTTCCTCGGCGTGATCAAGAATGCCCTGCCCGTCATCGGTATTTCGCCGTTCACGCAGATGGCGATCTCCGGCACCGTCATCATCCTCGCCGTCGCCTTCAACGCCCGGCGCGAGCGCAATCGCGGCCGCATCATTCTTAGGGATCAGGCGGCGAAGGAAACCTCGGGCAAGGAGGTCACCGCATGAGCATCGTATCCGAAACCGCACCGGAAAAGCGCAGCATTCCTGACCGTCTAGGCACGCCGTTCAAGCGCGTGATGGCGAGCTGGGAAGTCCTGTTGCTTGGCGTTGCGATTGCCATTTTCATTTTCAATTCACTGGCTTCGCCCTATTTCCTCGACCCTTATAACCTCTCGGACGCGACCTTCAATTTCACCGAAAAGGCGATGATCGCCTTCGCGATGGCGCTGCTCGTCATCGCCGGCGAAATCGATCTCTCCGTCGCCGCCATCATTGCGCTTGCCTCAACCGCCATGGGCGCGGCGGCGCAGGTGGGTGTCGATACGGCTGGGCTGGTGGCGATCGGGCTGGGTGTCGGGCTCGTCTGCGGTCTTTTCAACGGCTTCCTCGTCTCAGTGCTGAAACTGCCATCGATCGTCGTGACCATCGGCACGATGAGCCTGTTCCGCGGCGTTTCCTATATCGTCCTCGGCGACCAGGCCTATGGCAACTACCCCGAAGCCTTCGCCTACTTCGGCCAGGGCTATGTCTTCTGGGTCTTCTCCTTCGAATTCGTTCTCTTCGTCGCGCTGGCGATCGCCTTCGCCGTCTTGCTGCATGCGACGAATTTCGGCCGGCAGGTCTATACGATCGGCAATAATGATTTCGCGGCGCGCTTCTCCGGCATTCCCGTCGAACGGGTCAAATTCATCCTGTTCCTTCTGACCGGCGTCATGAGCGGCATCGCCGCCGTCTGCCTGACCTCGCGTCTCGGCTCCACCCGCCCATCGATCGCGCTCGGCTGGGAACTGGAAGTGGTGACCATGGTCGTCCTCGGCGGCGTGTCGATCCTTGGCGGTTCCGGCACGATCGGCGGCGTCGTCATTGCCGCCTTCGTCATGGGTCTGGTGACCTTCGGCCTCGGCCTTCTCAACGTGCCGGGCATCGTCATGTCGATCTTCATCGGCCTCCTCCTGATCATCACGATCGCGCTGCCGATCGTCGCACGCCGCGTCAAAGCCATGAGCTCGAAATGACCACTCCTCTCGAACGCCATGCCTTCAAGATGAAGCTCAATCCCGGCATGGAGGCCGAGTACCGGAAACGCCATGACGAGATCTGGCCGGAACTGGTGGAGCTGCTGCACCAGGCCGGCGTCAGCGACTATTCGATCCATCTCGACCGCGAGACGAACATGCTGTTCGGCGTTCTGACGCGGCCGAAGGATCACACGATGGCGAGCCTTCCCGATCATCCGGTCATGAAGAAGTGGTGGGCGCATATGGCCGATATCATGGCAACCAATCCCGACAATTCGCCGGTTCAAAGCGATCTCGTCACGGTCTTCCATCTGCCATGACCACAAAGACGAGCTATCGCCGCATTGCCGTCCTCGACATCGGCAAGACCAATGCCAAGGTCGTAGTGCTCGACGCGCAGACCGGCGCAGAGATTGCCGCCCTGCGGACGTCCAATACGACGTTGAAGACGGGCCCCTACCCGCATTACGATATCGAGCGGCTTTGGGATTTCGTCATCGGCGCGCTGAGGGACTTTGCTGCCGCGCCCGGCTTCGACGCCATATCGATCACCACTCACGGCGCCTCCGCTGTTCTTCTTGGCGAAGATGGCAGCCTTGCTCTGCCAGTGCTCGATTACGAGCATCGCTATCCGGAAGCCGTGCAAGAAGCCTATGAACACCTGCGCCCGCCATTCAGCGAGACCTTTTCACCGAGACTTTCCGGTGGGCTGAATGTCGGCGCGCAGATCCACTATCAGAAAAGCGTATTTCCCAACGAATTCGCGGGCGTAAGCACGATCCTCACCTATCCGCAATATTGGGCACTGCGGCTGACCGGCGTTGCCGCCAACGAGGTGACCTCGCTTGGTTGCCATACCGATCTCTGGAACCCCACCACCGGCGCCTATTCCTCGCTGGTCGACACGCTCGGCATTCGCTCCCTGATGGCTCCGATCCGCTCTGCCTTCGATGCGCTCGGGCCTCTGCTGCCAGCGATCGCGGCGGAGATCGCCCTTGCTGCTCCCGTTCCCGTCTATTGCGGTATCCACGATTCCAATGCCTCGCTGCTGCCGCATCTCGTAGAAAACGAAGCGCCCTTCGCTGTCGTCTCGACCGGAACCTGGGTGATCAATTTCGCCGTCGGCGGCGATCTCGACCATCTCGACCCGGCACGCGACGCGCTCGCCAATGTCGATGCATATGGCCGCGCCGTGCCGTCCTCGCGCTTCATGGGCGGGCGGGAATTCGAGATTCTGGCGAGCGAAATCGGTCGGGCCGAACCTGAAGCCGTGGAAGCTGCGCTGGAAATCGTAATCGGCAAGGGCTTGATGCTGCTCCCGAATGTGGTCGATGGCTCCGGTCCTTTTGCCGGCAGGATCAGGCGATGGATCGGCGACGCCTCGGCAAACCCGGCGGAACGTCTTGCCGCCGTCAGCCTCTATCTGGCGCTGATGACGGAAGCCTGCCTTGGCCTGATCGGCGCCAAGGGACCAATTTTCGTCGAAGGTCCCTTCGCGCTCAATCGCGCCTATCTTTCGGGCCTATCTTCGCTGACGAAATCGAATGTCATCGCCCTGCCCGGCTCGACCGGCACCAGCCAGGGTGCGGCGCTGCTAACCGGCATCAGGCCGACGGCACCGGCGGAAAGCCCGCCCATCCGGACCGATCTGCCGGGTCTGCGAGACTACGGGCTGGCCTGGCATCGGGCATTGGCAGAATAGCTACCTCTCGCCCCTAAATTCCCGCAGTAGTTTGCCGCTGGAAATTTCTGAGAATCGTCAAAATTGTCTCCACGACGGTTATTTTCTTGCGGAATCGCGGTAATATTCCTACAGAAACTACCCTTATGAACGCTTTTGAGGTCAAAAATGTCCGAAAGCGATCATCAGCCTCGATGTCACTTCCTGTCTCCATTTCAAGGCGCGTTTTACGGCAGTTCGCGCGTGACGACAGGCCATTGCGGCGGGTTCAAAGGGCGCTGCCGCGCCCATCCAAGGAGAGAAAAAATGAGTCTGAAGACATTGACGGCTGCGACGTTCGTCGCCTCGCTGGCTTTCGCGCCGCTTGCGCATGCGGATATCGTGATCGGGCTGATTGCGCCGCTAACCGGCCCTGTGGCCGCTTACGGCGACCAGGTCAAGAACGGCGCCCAGACCGCCATCGACGAAATCAACAAGAGCGGCGGCATTCTCGGTCAGAAAGTGGTCCTGAAGCTGGGAGACGATGCGGGCGATCCGAAGCAGGGCGTTTCCGTTGCTAACGATTTCGTCGGCCAGAGCATTCGTTTCGTCGTCGGTCCGGTGACTTCGGGTGTCGCCATTCCGGTTTCGGACGCCCTCGCGGAAAACGGCATCCTGATGGTGACGCCGACCGCAACCGCGCCGGATCTCACCAAGCGCGGCCTCACCAATATTCTGCGCACCTGCGGCCGTGACGACCAGCAGGCCGATGTTGCAGCGAAGTACGTCCTGAAAAACTTCAAGGACAAGAAGATCGCCATCCTCAACGACAAGGCCGCCTATGGCAAAGGTCTGGCCGATGCCTTCAAGGCAACGCTTAATGCCGGTGGTGTGACCGAAGTGCTCAACGACTCGTTGACCCCTGGCGAAAAGGATTACAGCGCGCTGACGGCAAAGCTCAAGTCGGCCGGCGTCGATGTGATCTACTTCGGCGGCTATCACCCCGAAGGCGGTCTTCTCGCCCGGCAGTTGCGCGACATCTCCGTCAAGGCGCAGCTCATCGGCGGCGACGGCCTGTCGAACACCGAGTATTGGGCGATCGGCAATGAAGCCGCACAAGGCACGATTTTCACCAATGCCTCGGACGCCCTGAAGAACCCGGATTCCCAGACTGCCGCAAAGGCGCTGCAGGCGCGCAATATCCCGCCCGAAGCTTTCACGCTGAATGCCTATGCCGCCGTGCAGGTGCTGAAAGCCGGCATCGAGAAGGCTGGCAGCGCCGACGACGCGCAAGCCGTCGCAACCGCATTGAAGAGCGGCGAACCGATCGAAACCGCCATCGGCAAAGTCACCTATGGCGAGACCGGCGACCTCACCTCGCAGACCTTCTCGCTCTACAAGTGGGACGCCGGCAAGATCGTTCCGGTCGAATAAGCCGCTTGTCTCACGTCTTCAAACTCTGCCGGGCCACTCGTGGCCCGGCATTTTTATGGTTGGCCGATTGCCTGGTGAGCCGTCAACAAATGGTGTGAAAGCGCTCGACGCAGGTGGACAGGACCTGCTCGCCCGGCTTTTTCCACCAATTCGCTTCCGAAAAAATCTCCACTTCCTGCGGACCGGAAAAGCCGGCCTTCTCGACAGCGGCGCGAATGCGCTTCAAATCGATAACGCCGTCGCCCATCATGCCGCGATCGAGCAGCAAGTCCCTGGTCGGCACCAGCCAATCGCAGATATGGTGCGCAAGGATTTTGCCTTTGGCGCCGGCACGAGCGATCTGCTCATAAAGCTTCGGGTCCCACCAAACATGATAGACATCGACGGCAACGCCGACGCCCCCGCCTAGCAGGTCGCAGATATCGAGCGCCTGTTCGAGCGTATTCACGCAGGCACGGTCGGCTGCATACATCGGGTGCAGCGGCTCGATGGCCAGCGGAATGCCGGCACTGCGGGCATGTGGCAAGATCGCCGCAATGCCGTCCGCCACCATTTCGCGGGCATGAACGATATCCTTTGAGCCCTTCGGCAGACCGCCGACGACAAGCACCAGGCAATCGGCATTAAGCGCCGCGGCTTCGTCGATCGCCCGCCTGTTGTCGTCGATGGCGGCCCTAAGCCCCTCGGCATCGGCCGCGGGAAACATGCCGCCGCGGCATAGCCCTGTGACCTTCAGCCTGTTGTCGGCAACGATCCTTGCTGCTTCCCCCAAACCGATCGCGTGCACCTGATCGCGCCAGGGCGCAATCGCGCTGATATCCAGTTTCAAGCAGGCTTCGACTGCCTGGCGCATGTCGTATTGCTGGCGTACGGTCGCAAGATTGATGGAAAGGCCGGATACAGCCATTCTGATGATCCTCCCAGATCCCGTTTTCGACTAGAGCAGTTCAGCGCTTCACGAAATCGCTGAACTGCTCTATCTCTTTGTTTTCACGCAATTCCGGACAGAAAACCGTTGCGCACTTTTCCTGGAATTGCTTTAGGCGACGCCGACCGTCGCAAGGATCGTCTTCATCCGCTGCATGGCAAGATCGGGGTCTCTGAGAACCCGCGCCGTGTCGGCCAGACGGAACAGCTCCGACAGATGCACGATGGAACGTGTGCTTTGCTGGCCGCCCAGCATCTGGAAGTGGTCCTGGAAGCCGTTGAGGTAGGCGAGGAAAACCACGCCGGTCTTGTAGAAGCGCGTCGGCGCCTTGAAGATGTGGCGCGAGAGCGGAACGGTCGGCGCCATCATCTGGTGGAAGGCGTCGAGATCGTTCTCCGCAAGCTTCGCGAGAGCGGCGCTCGCCGCCGGTGCGATCGCGTCGAAGATGCCGAGCAGCGCATGCGAATAGCCCTGGCTGTCCCCCGCAATCAGTTCGGCATAGTTGAAATCGTCGCCGGTGTACATCTTGACCGCTGGATCGAGGCGGCGGCGCATGACGATCTCTTTTTCCGCCGACAACAGCGAGATTTTGACGCCGTCGACCTTAGCGGCGTTGTCATTGATGATCGCAACCGCCGTTTCCATTGCGCGCATATCGTCGGACGAACCCCAATAGCCCGCCAGAGCTGGATCGAACATGGCGCCGAGCCAATGGATGATCACCGGCTGTTGGACCTGCCCGAGAATGCGGTTGTAGACGCGGATATAGTCGTCCGGCCCTTTGGCGGCGGTCGCAAGCGCGCGGCTCGCCATCAAAATGATGCGCCCGCCCTGCCCTTCGACGAAAGCGACCTGTTCCTCATAGGCACGGATGACGTCATCGATGGTCACATCGGGACCGGGCGCCAGATGATCGGTGCCGGCGCCATAGGCGATCAGTGAGTCCGAGCGATTGCGGGCGGCCGATTGCGCATGTGTGATCAGCTCCTTGGCGCCGGTCCAGTCCAAACCCATGCCGCGCTGCGCCGTGTCCATGGCTTCCGCGACGCCAAAGCCGAGATCCCAAAGATATTCGCGGAAAGCGATCGTTCGCTCCCAATCGATGTTGCGGTCGAGCCAGGGATCATTGTCGGCCAGGGGATCGACGACGACATGGGCTGCGGCATAGGCGACGCGATTGAAGCGATGACCGCCTGCCGGGCGCTCCGGAGGGCTCAACGGCGTGTTGGCGACGGTGAATTCGGCGAGCTTACCATCAGCGCCGGGCAAACGAAGGGTCTTCGTCATGATCCTATATCTCCTAGCGAGCGGAAAGCGAGGGAACGTCGATCCAGCGGCGCTCCGCCCAGCTCTTTTGAGCGAGTTCGGCGAGTTGAACGCCCTTGGCGCCCTCGCGCAAGGTGAATTTCCACGGCGCATCGTCAACGACGTGGCGCAGGAAATCCTCCCACTGCGCCTTGAAGCCATTGTCGAAAGCCTGCGTGTCCGGCACCTCGTCCCAGGTCTCGAAGAAATTGATCGGCTGCGGCTGGTCCGGATTCCAGACCGGCTTCGGCGTATTGACGCGATGCTGCGTCCAGCAGCGCATCAGCCCACAGACCGCCGAACCATGCGTGCCATCCACCTGGAAGGTGACGAGATCGTCGCGGCGCACGCGCACGGCCCAGGAGGAATTGATCTGCGCGACGATGCCGCCGTCGAGCTCGAACGTGGCATAGGCCGCATCGTCGGCGTCGGCGACATAGGTCCTGCCGTTTTCATCGACGCGGCTCGGAATATGCGTCGCGCCGTAGCAGCTCACGGTTTTGACCTCACCGAAGAGATTGTCGAGCACATAGCGCCAGTGCGGCAGCATATCGAGGATCATCCCGCCGCCCTCGGCTTTGCGATAGTTCCAGGAGGGACGCTGCGCCTTGACACCCCAATCGCCCTCGAAGACCCAATAGCCGAACTCGCCGCGCACGGAGAGTATCTTGCCGAAGAAGCCGCTGTCGCGCAGCATGGCGATCTTGCGCAGGCCCGGCAGATAAAGCTTGTCCTGCACGACGCCGTTCTTGACGCCGCGGCGCTCGGCCGAGTCCGCAACCGAAAGCGCTTCCTCCAGCGTCTCGGAAATCGGCTTTTCGCAATAGACATGCCTGCCGGCCGCAATAGCCCTCTCCAGCAGCAAAACGCGCATCTGCGTCGAACCCGCGTCGAAGAAAATCGTGTTGTGGGGATCGGCGAGAGCGCTGTCGAGATCGGTGGTCGTTTTGGCGAGACCGTGTTTGCGGGCGATGTCCGCGATCTTTTCGGCGTTGCGGCCGACCAGGATCGGGTCCGGCATCAACCTGTCGCCATTGGCAAGCAGCACGCCACCCTGCTCGCGGATCGCCAGAATCGATCGCACGAGATGCTGGTTGTAACCCATGCGGCCGGTGATGCCGTGCATGATGATGCCGATCGGCTTCGTCACCATATCCCACTCCTCCCGTAAATAACTATATAGTTACATAACTGACACGGCAAAGCAGCGCTGTCAACGGCCATCGTCGACAGCCGCAGCGGCAAGCGCGCGGATTCGGCGGAATTATGAGGGCGTTTTGCGCTTAGGGACGCAGATAGGCAAAGATGACGTCGACGATATGCTCGCCCCAAGCCTCGATCTCCGACTTGTCGGAGAGGTTCCGCCGAAAGATCGTCGACAGCGTCCAGCGGTTCGTCAGGAAAAAGGAACCGAGGGCGGCGATGCTCATATAGATCTTGACCGGATCGCAGCCCGGACGAAAGTCGCCGGCCGCAGCTCCGCGATCCAGCAGCCCGGAAATTTCCGCGACCAAGGGCGAGTGCAGCTCGAAAATCCGCGCCGACCGTTTCAGAAAGCGGGCCTTATGCAGATTTTCCGTGTTGAGGATGCCGAGAAATTCAGGGTGATCCAAAAAGTATTTCCATGTGAAAACAACAAGCTCCCGCATGCCTTCGGTGGGGCTGCGGTGCGAAAGATCGAGCCTTGCCTCCGCGGAGCGAATGGCAACGTAACTGCCCTCCAGCACAGCCACATAGAGAGCGTCCTTGCCGCCGAAATAGTGATAGAGCATGCGCTTGTTGATGTTGGCGCGCTCGGCTATCGCGTCGACGCGGGCGCCACCATAACCGCGCTCGGCAAATTCCTTGGTCGCCGCAGCCAGGATCGCCTTGCTCGTGCGCTCGGCATCCCTCAGGCGCGGTCGCTCGGCGGATGAACTCGATGCCGCCTGATCGGTGGACTCGCCCACAGTTTCAGCCTTCGGGCTCTTCGATCGGCCCTTTTTGATTTTGGTTTCGCTCATCGCGGCCCCCGATTGCGTCTAGCAAGGCCATGCGGCCTTTTAACCGCCGACAATTACTCGATCATGGCACAAGTTGACAGTCCCAGGAAATCGAAGGCGATAGTAACTATACGGTTATATAAAACTACGCTTTTGGCAATGCGAATTTAGCGCGCAGGCTTGAAGCGCCGCGCTGATCACATGTCTTCGCGGAGGGTAGGTGAGTGAAGCGGGTGATTTTCGACCGCTTCACAGGCTGCCCGCAGCTACAATGGCAGTTCCTCGCCTGCCTGTTCCCGGACCATGTACTCGGCGTACCAGTCCGGCCAATTTTCATCGCGTTGGCCACCGGTTCGCTTCTCGTGCTCGCCATGCGCCTCCGCCGCCCGTCGGAGCGCGGCCGCAAGCTCGGTTGGTGAGGTGAATGCTGTGACATTCCTGTCCACGCGGCCGGGCAATCGCGCTGTCACCTCCTGAAGCAGCCAGGTGTTGCCGTCCGGATCGCTGAATGAGGCGAGCGAAGCGTAACTGCGGCGTTCAGGATCCGGCCCGCTCACACGGCCCGGCCCTTCGCCGCGGTGGAATATCTCGCTGATCTCGACGCCGCGCTTGGCAAGCTCCGCATGGGCCATTTCGATATCGGAGACCACGAGATAAAAGCTCGGCGTCTCCGCCAAATGGATCGAGCATGGCGAACCGGGAGGCGTGAATTGGACGGCGCGAGATCCGTCCTTTCGAACAAAATCTGCATCGAGCCGCCAGCCGAGGCCTGCGTAAAAACGCTTGGCGCGGTCGACGTCCGCAACGGGCAGGACGGCGACCTCAAGCTTCAGCGCGACCGCTGGCATTGTCGAACTCTCGCTCGCCGTTGTGCTTTGTGCCTGAATGTTGCTCATGCGAGGCTCCCTAGGTTTAGAGGTTTGAGACGAGGTAAGAGACTATGAAACTGCACGAGTATCGATGACGCTGCACGCTAGTTCGGTCGATGGATAGCAGTGATTTAGGCGGCACGGCGAGCTTGGCTAGAGAGGCAGCGACTCTAAGTTGACGCGTCAGGTCCTCATCGCAGGGCATCTTGCTTTCAACGCCGGTACGGCCCAAGAGAACAAAAACAATTCAGCACCGGACGGCTCCATGACAGGAAAACAGATCGCGATCATCGGTGGCGGCCCGGCCGGTCTGATGGCAGCCGAAGTGCTGTCGCTCTCCGGTTATCGGGTCACCGTCTACGAGAGCATGCCGACGGTCGCGCGCAAATTCCTGCTGGCGGGGAAATCCGGCCTCAACATCACCCATTCGGAAGAGTACAGCCGGTTCGCCAATCGCTTCGGCCCGAGCTCCGAGCGTTTGCGTTCAGCCCTCGATGCTTTCACCCCTGACGATATCAGGACCTGGGCCGCTGGGCTTGGCGCGGAGACATTCACCGGCTCCTCGGGCCGCGTCTTTCCAAAGATCATGAAAGCCTCGCCGTTGCTTCGCGCTTGGCTCGGCAGGCTGGAGGCGCAAGGCGTCAAGGTTCTTCCACGGCATCGCTGGTCTGGTTTTGCCGAAGGCGGCTTTGCCTTCGAGACGCCGCACGGGCGGACGATCATTCGGTGTGATGCAGCCCTGCTCGCTCTTGGCGGCGCGAGTTATCCCCGGCTCGGTTCGGACGCCGCCTGGATCAGGTGGCTTCGCGATAGAGGCGTCGAAATCGACGACTTCCAACCCGCCAATTGCGGCTTCGATGTCGCCTGGAGCACGATTTTTAGAGAGCGCTTCCCCGGCGTGCCGCTGAAAGCGCTGACGGCAACGTCCGATGCCGGCACTTTTCCCGGCGAGTTCGTCATTTCCCAACATGGCATCGAAGGCAGCCTCGTCTATGCCCATGCCGCCAGCTTGCGCGACAGGCTTGCAAGCGACGGCAAAGCCGCGCTTACGATCGACCTCGCTCCCGGCAGGGCAGCCGGACGCCTGTCGCGCGATCTGGCACGGCAGGACGTCAAAGCCAGTCTCTCCAATCGCCTGCGAAAAGGCGCCGGAATCGAAGGCGTCAAGACAGCGCTGCTGCGGGAACTAGTTCCATCAGCCAGCCTGACGGACCCGGAGCAGCTATCGCAACTGATCAAGGCCCTGCCGATCCCGCTCCTGAGGCCGCGGCCGATCACCGAGGCGATCTCGTCAGCCGGCGGCATTCGTTGGAGCGGTATCGACGATGGATATATGCTGAAAGCGCTCCCCGGCGTATTCGTCGCCGGAGAAATGATCGATTGGGAGGCGCCGACCGGCGGCTATCTTCTCTCCGCCTGCTTCGCCACCGGACGTGCGGCAGCGAGAGGAATGGAGGCTTGGCTGCGGCGGTGACAGGTTCCTATATCTCTTTGAAGATCGCCGTTATCCAATCCGGCCGTTATCCATCAGCCAAGTCACGGATTCCTGCACCGCCTGCAGCGAAGTGTAGCGCGGCGTATATCCGAGAAGCCGTTCGGCCTTGGCGATCGAGCAATTCGGGCTGCGGGCGATATGCTCCCACGTCGCCTCCGCATCCTGCGGCGTCTGGCCTTCGGCCCATTTGTCATAGGGAAGAAATTCCAGTTTCGGCTCGTGACCGAACCAGCGCGACATTGCCTCCGCATAGCCTCTGAGCGTCAGCGCGCCGCTGGATACCGCATGAAAGCTCTCGCCGGTCGAGGCGCGCCAATTGGCGATCGAACCCATGAACATCTGGGCGACATCGTCAGCATGGACGTGATGGACCGTTTCCAGCCCGAAATTCGGCAGCATGAGCGTTTCACCCCGCGCCAGCGTCGAAAATGCCGCGAGGTTGAAATGGCCGGCCGGATTGAGCGGCGCCCAGCCGGGGCCGACGATATGGCCGGGGTGGATCAGAGTTGCCGGAAATCCTTTCTTGCGTGCCTCTTCAAGCAGATAGCTCTCGATCGCGGCCTTCTGCGTTCCGTATCCGCCGAACGGACGCTTCGGCGCCTCTTCGAGCGTCGGCACGACTGTGGGAAAACCATGCGTCCAGATCGTGCCCGTATGCAGGAAGTGGCCGACATGGCCAGAGAGAGCCTCGGCTAGATGCCTGGCGCTTTCCACAGTGAAACAGATCATGTCGATGACTATATCGGCTTTCAGCGCCCGGATCGCCGACCCGAAACTGCCGTCCTTTTCCATTGCTGCGCGGTCCATCGTCAATTGCTCGACGGCATCCCATGCCCGATTGGGCGAATAGGGTTTTGCCTGGCCGCGGCTCACCGCCACCACCTCATGCCCGGCCTCCACCAGCCGCGGCACGAGGTAAGTGCCGACATGCCCGGTTGCGCCGATGACCACTGCACGCGTCATGATGTCCTCCCAAGGATATTTTCAAAATCGGATGTTGGAATCTGGAGTGAAGAGAATGATCCCCAAAGAATAGGCGCGTACGCTGCCTTGTCATCCCCAAACGGGAAGGAACTTTATCGCGGCTAGGCGCCCTTGCGCAGCTTCAATGGCTCGAGCTCGCCATCCTCATCCTCGGACTTGATATAGACCTGCAGCGTATAGCCAATATGCTCGGTCATCAGCGCCCTGGCGCGTTCGATATCGCGGTCGAGCGCCGCTTCCATCAGTTCCGTGTGATGCTCGATCGCCATTGCGTCGCGCAAGGCCGCGACCGCCGTCTCGTAGCCGATCGTCAGCCCGGCGGCAGCGCGCTGCGTCGGCGCCAGACCGAGAAAGCGGTGATGACGGCGGAGCTGGTCGGAAATCGTGCCTTGGAAGCGTAAAAGCCAGCTCGACGTCGCAGCGCTCAAGAGAGCGGCGTGAAACGCCGCATGCTTTTCATCCCATTCATCCGCCATTTCCTCAGAGGCGGCATCGGGTACGATCTTGCAACGAGAGAGGCGGTAATGGGCGGTAACTACAGCGGATTCCCAGACCGGCCCACCTTTTTCGATCGATTCCAGCAGCAGCGGCAGTTCGACGACCAACCTGGCTCTCATCAGGTCTTCCAATTCCGTGCGGGAAACCGGAGCGACGGCGAAGCCGCGATTGCTGATGGCTGTCACCAGCTTTTCGGCCTCCAGCCGCGACAATGCTTCGCGCAGAGGAGTCCAGCCGACGCCATAAGCATCCCGCAAGGCGCTGAGCTTCAAGGCAGCACCCGGCCGGAGCTTCGTGTTGAGAATATCCCGCCGCAGCAGCCAATAAGCCGCTTCTGTCTTCGTAAGAGGTTCCTTGTCCTGCATAGCGTCGTTCCCAACTCGCTTGACAAGATTATATATAAATTCCGCCCGCAGCCAAATTATATATCAAAGTGGTTTATGTCGCATATCATATATCGCAAATTGACACGGACAGCGCAGGCGCTATGATCGCTGCCAATAAAGCCGAGAGATCAAGGCTCTCCATAAAATCCGGGAGGAAATCATGAGGAAATCCGCGTCCAGATGGTTGTCGGGGCTGGTTGTCGCCGGCGCGTTCATCGCGAGCGTCGCCACGGCAAGCGCCGAGCCGATCAAGATAGCGATCGCCAATTTCGGCGAACATCCGCAGCTCAATGCTTCGATCGCCGGCTTCAAGAAGGCGCTGGCGGACAATGGCTTCGTTGAAGGCAAGGATGTGGTCTATACCGAGAGCAACACCAGCTTCGACGCTTCGCTGGTGCCGCAGATGATTGCCAAGCTGCAGTCGGATCATCCGAAGCTGATGTACACCATCACGACGCCGGTCTCGCAGATCGCCAAGAAAGCGCTCGCCGGCTCCGGTATTCCGATCGTGTTCTCGGCCGTGACCGATCCGGTGGCCGCCAAGCTCGTTCCCTCCTGGGATGCCGGCGATGAGGGCATTACCGGCGCAAGCGATCTGCAGGACATCGCCGCCATCTTGACCTTCACCAAGAAGCTGCTGCCGAATGCCAAGCGCATCGGCGTGCCCTACAATCCGGGCGAGGCCAACGACGCAGCCCTGATCGAAAAGGTTAAGCAGGCTGCTCCGGCCGCCGGCTTCGAAGTGGTCCCCGTTGGCGTCGACAACGTCAACGATATTCAGCAGCGTATCGCATCGCTCGCCGGCAAGGCCGACGTGATCTACACGCCCGCTTCGAACCTGTTGCAGCCGGCAATCACCGCCGTTGCCGCAGCCGCCCGCCAGGCCCAGATCCCGATCGTCAATTCCGACGATGCAGCAGTTCGCAGCGGCGTCGTCCCGGCGAGCTTCGCGGTCAACTATGAGCAGGTCGGTGAAAATGCCGGCAGGATCGCCGCAAAGATCCTCAAGGGTGGCGATCCCAAGACGATCGCGCCGTCGCGTCCCGCCTATGAGGACCATGCTCCGTTGATCAACAAGACCGTTTTGAAGGCTTTCGGCGCCGACGTTCCGGCCTCGCTTGCCGATTGCAATTGCTTCACGAAGTAATCAGCGGCATCTTCGAAGGATCGATGTGATCCATGGCGGCGTTCAAAGCGCCGCCATTTCATAACCCTACACGACAGGGGAGGCACGGATGCTGGACATCAAATCCGCGCGCAAAGTTTTCTACAGAGGCCAGCCCGACGAAAAGATCGCCCTCAACGGCCTGACACTCTCCCTCAAGAGCGGCGAATTCGGCGTCGTCATCGGTTCGAACGGCGCTGGCAAGAGCAGCATGCTGAACGCGATTTCCGGTGCTCTGAGCCTCGATTCCGGTCAAATCCTCATCAACGGCAACGACGTCACGAATACGCCGGTCCACAAGCGCGCCGCGCGCCTCGCCCGCGTGTTCCAGGATCCGATGAAGGGAACCGCCGCCAGTATGACGGTCGGCGAAAACATGCTTTTGGCGGAACTGCGCGGCAAGAGCCGAGGATTTCGGCCTGGTCTGAATGCCGCCCGTCTCGCCGCCTATAAGGAACGCCTCGCCGTTCTCGGGCTGGGTCTCGAGAACCGTCTGGATACCAAGGTGGAGCTTCTTTCGGGCGGCCAGCGTCAATCGCTATCCCTAATCATGGCGGTCGGCGGTTCGCCCGACGTATTGCTGCTGGACGAACATACCGCCGCCCTCGATCCGCGCACGGCCGATATCGTCATGCAGGCAACGGTGCGGACCGTCGAAGCGCTGAAGCTGACGACCCTGATGGTGACGCACAACATGCAGCACGCCGTCGATTTCGGCGACAGCATCATCATGCTCGATGCCGGCCGCGTACATCTCGAAATTACCGGGGAAGGCAAGCGCCGCATCACCGTGCCCGAACTGATCGGCCACTTCGCCGTCAAGACCGACCGCATGCTGCTGGTGAGCTGATATCATGATGGATTTCATTCAGACAACCGTTTCGAGCTTCGTCTCGCTGATCCCGGTCACCCTGGCGCAGAGCTTCATCCTGAGCTTCGTCGTGCTGGGGATCATGATCCCGTTCCGGATGCTGAGCTTTCCGGATCTGACCAGCGAAGGCGCATTTCCGCTCGGCGGCTGCGTCTGCGGCATCCTCTTGGCCGCGGGCGTCGCACCGCCGCTGGCGATCATCTCGGCTTTTGTCGTCGGTCTTGCCGCCGGTTGCTGTACGGCCTTCATCCACCTGCGCTTCCGTATCCATACGCTGCTCGCCGGCATCCTGATGTCGACCATGCTCTACAGCATCAATCTTGGCATCATGGGCAAGTCGAATCTTTCGGTCTTCGGTTCGCCGACCGTGTTCGATTGGGTGCCGCTGACCCAGCCGGGCTTTCCGGTAAGCAAGATCGTCATTGCCGGCATTCTCGCTGTTGTCGTGCTGATCGCCCTCAATCTCTATTTCAAGACAGAAAAGGGCACGGCCATGCGCGCCGTCGGCTCCAATCCGGACATGGCCGAAGCACAGGGCATTAATGTCTGGGCTGCGACGATCGGCGGTGTCGGCCTGGCCAGCGCCTTTTCCGCCTCCAGCGGCGCTTTGATGGTGCAATCGCAGGGCTTTGCCGACGTCAATATGGGCATCGGCATTTTGATCAACGGTCTGGCGGCGCTGATGATCGGCGAGGCCTTCACCGGCAAGCAGACGGTGCTCAGGCAACTACTCGCGCCCTTCGTCGGCTCGATCATCTATTACCAGCTGGTCTCGCTCTGCCTCGCGGCCGGCATGCCGCCACCGAACCTGAAACTCGCTACCGGCCTGTTCGTCCTGGGGATGCTGGCTCTGCCAAGCATCAAACGCAGCCGCGGCGGCGCGCCCGCCCGGGAAACCATCCGCGAATAAAGTGAGACCCGACACCATGACCAGCCTTCCCGATCTCGCTGCTGTCGAGGCCATGGACGCGGCCGATCCGCTGTGTTCCTTCCGCAGCCGCTTCGCCTTACCCGAGGGCGTCATCTACCTCGACGGCAATTCGCTTGGCGCGGCCTCGCATGACGTTTTCGCCGAATTGCAGCAGGCGGCCACGGAAGAATGGGGCAATGGCCTGATCCGTAGCTGGAACAGCGCCGGCTGGTTCCACCTGCCACTGGAACTCGGCGACAGTATCGGCCGGCTGATCGGCGCCACACCCGGGCAGACCGTGGTCACCGACTCGACCTCGATCAACATCTACAAGACCCTGCATGCCGCTCTCGCCATGCGCCCGGGCCGCAGCGTCATCGTTGCGGAAGGCGATAGCTTCCCGACCGATCTCTATATGGCCGAAGGTGTGGCCTCGACGCGGCCGGGCGTGACCCTTCGCCTCGAAGGCAGGGATGCGGACAATATCGAAGACTTGATCGACGATCAGGTCGCTGTCGTCCTGCTCAATCACGTCAACTACAAGAGTGGGGAGCTGCGCGATATGTCGGCGCTGACGCGCCGGATCCACGAGGCAGGCGCACTCGTGATCTGGGATCTCTGCCATAGTGCCGGCGCGCTCCCGGTCGATCTTGATGGCGCCAATGCCGATTTCGCTGTCGGCTGCACCTATAAATATTTGAACGGCGGCCCTGGCTCGCCGGCCTTTATCTACGCGGCGCGTCGCCACCAGGCATCGATCACGCAACCGCTCAGCGGCTGGTGGGGGCATGCCCGTCCCTTCGCCTTCGAGCAGAATTTTGCCGGTGGCGAGGGCATCAAGCGCTTCCTCTGCGGCACGCAACCGATCCTATCGCTGCGAGCGCTGAAGGGCGTGCTCGGCGTATGGGATGAGGTTGATATGGGCGCGTTGCGCAAGAAGAGCATCGCGCTGACGGATCTCTTTATCCAGTTGGTCGAGGCGAAATGCGGCCAATATGGCGTCGTCTTGGAAACCACCCGCGACAGCCAAAGGCGCGGCAGCCAGGTCTCCTTTACGCACAGCAACAGTTATGAAGTGATGCAGGCCTTGATCGAACGCGGTGTGATCGGCGATTTCCGCGCGCCCGCCACCCTCCGTTTCGGCTTCACGCCGCTGTATGTCGGCTACCGCGATGTCTGGCAGGCGGCGGAGGTGCTGGAGGATATTCTCAGCAGCGGATCATGGAAGGATGCGCGGTTTGCCGTGCGATCGACCGTGACCTGATACCGGATGGGCATTCGCAAAGCTGTGAGATGGGGCGATGAGCTATTTCAGAATTACCGACTGGGAAAGTGCCTACACCAGCGACACTTATGTTGTCGGCGGCGACCGCTGGCCGGCAGCCTGGGTAGAGCCGGCACGGGCCTTCCGCGATAGCCTGGCTATGAGCGGTCGCGCCAAACTCGATCTCATCTATGAGCCCGGCGAGCGCAATCGCTTCGACCTCTTCCTGCCCGCAGAGAAGCCAAGGGGATTGGTGGTCTTCATCCACGGCGGCTATTGGCTGGAACTCGACAAGAGCTATTGGTCGCATCTCGCCGCCGGTCCGATCGCCAATGGCTACGCGGTCTCCATCCCTTCCTACACGCTTTGTCCAGAGAACCGCCTCACGGGCATCGCCAAGGAGGTTGCGTCCGCGATCGGCGCAGCCTCCGATATGATCGATGGCCCCATGATGCTGGCTGGACATTCGGCCGGCGGCCAGCTCGCAGCGCGCATGGTCACGGCGACTTCTCCGCTCGCAGCGTCTATCCAGACCCGTATCCGCCATGTGGTCTCCATCTCCGGGCTGCACGATTTGCGCCCGATTATGAAGAGAGCCATGAATGAGTTTCTGCGCATCGATGTGGCCGAAGCCATGGCCGAAAGCCCGGCACTGCTGGAGCCCGCGGACAATGTCCGCATCACCTGCTGGGTGGGCGGCACGGAGCGTGCTGAATTCATCCGCCAGAATGCCCTGCTTGCCAATATCTGGACCGGCCTCGGAGCCGCAACTGCCGCCGTTGTCGAACCGGATCAAAATCATTTCACGATATTGGACGGTCTGACCGACCCAATGCATGCGCTGACGCGGACCCTGCTTTCCGAATAACCTGATGGCGCCGGGGCGGCTGGTGAGTACCTTCGCCATGACGAAGAAGGCCTGGGTCCGAACTCTCGAACCCAGGTTCTGTTCCGCAGGGTTTATTTCGTAGCCGGCGCGTTCATGGCCCAGACAATGCCAAAGGGATCGCGAAGCTGGCCCCAGCGGTCGCCCCAGAACATCACCTCAAGTGGCATGACGACCTCGGCGCCAGCATCGACGGCGCGTTTCCACCAGGCATCAATGTCATCGACAAGCAATTGCAGTGTAAAAGCCTGCGGCTTTTCCAGCGCGTGACCGTGTTCGGGATAGGCGTCGCAGAGCATCAGCGAACTGCCATTGATATAGAGATGGATATGCATCGTCCGGCCCTGTTCGTCGGCCGGATACATGAAGACCTGTTCGGCACCGAAGGCGCGCTTATAGAACTCGGCCGCCTTCACGGCGCCGCCCACGGTCAAATAAGGCACCAGGCCGCCAAGCACCGGCACCTTGGGCTGCTCTGATTGCATTTGGTCTGCTGCATCGGTCATGATCGTCTCCTAGGAACGGATTTTGCTGATGTGCCCAACTGGACGGGCTGTTCCAAGGACGGTCGTCGATCCAACTTTCCGACATGCGAAATGAGGATTTTTTTGATGGATCATCTCTAGGCAAAAGCATCTTGTATCGGAGACGGAATCCCCCGTCTTCATCGATCCGGTCCCGCGCCTGTCATCGAGACCTCTAAAAGCTCTTCCAATAACGGGAGAATTCACCGGTTTTGCCAATGGCATGGATGACGCCATGCAATTCCGCCAGGCCCTTCAGCCGCCCGATCAGCGAATACCCGGGATTGGTCGGCTTATCGACATCGTCTCCGATCAGGTGTCCATGGTCCGGACGCATCGGAATGAGGTGATCCGGTCGGCCATCAGTGCAGCGGCGGGCCTCTTCCGCCAGAAGCACCCGCAGGATCGCGTGCATGTCGCTGCGTCCTTCCAGATGGGCGGCTTCGACAAAGGAACCGTCCGACTCGATCGCCACATCGCGGAGATGCGCAAAATTGATGCGCGAGGCAAATTCGCGGGCGATGGCGAGCACGTCATTGTCGGCACGCGAACCGAGGGAGCCGACGCACAGCGTCAGGCCGTTGGCGGGATGATCGGCGCTGCTGACGATACGGTGCAGATCTTCCGCTGTCGAAACCACTCGCGGGAGACCAAAAAGCGAAATTGGAGGATCGTCGGGATGAATGGCGAGCCGGGCGCCAAGATCGGCGGCGACCGGCACGACCTCGCGCAGAAAATGGTCTAGGTTTGCCTGCAGATCCTCCGCCGTCACTCCGTCAAAGGATTCGATGGCCGCACGGATCGCCTCGCGCCCGTAGCTATCCTCGCCCCCTGGAAGTCCAGCGATGATATTGCTCTCCAGCCGGCGAACGGCCTCCTCCGAGAGCCCTTTCAGCCGCTCCTCGGCGCGCCGCAAAAGCTGCGGCGCATAGTTTGTCTCGGCACCTTTCCTGCGCAAAACGAAAACGTCATAAGCGACGAACTCCACCATGTCGAAACGCAGGGCCAGCGCCGTTGTCGGCATTTGGAAGCGCAGGTCCGTGCGCGTCCAATCGACCACCGGCATGAAGTTGTAGCAGATCGTCTTGATGCCGGCTTGGGCGAGATTGACCAGCGTATCCTTCCAGACGCCGATCGCCTTGGCAGCGCCGGCGCCACCGAGCTTGATAGTGCTCGGGACCGGGATCGATTCGCAGACGCTCCACCGCATGCCCGCTGCCTCCACCAGGGTCTTGCGCGCCTCGATCTCCTCAGGCGTCCACACGCGCGAATGGGAGATTTCATGCAGTGCCGTGACAATACCAGTGGCGCCGGCCTGACGCGCATGAATGAGTGGAACGAGATCCTTCGGCCCAAACCAGCGCCAACAGCTCTCCATGCTATGCCTCCCTTATTTGTTGGTCAACATAGCCATAAATCCGCGAAAGTCTATTACCACGCGTGCTTGACATTCTTTATTGACCAACAATATCCTTTCGGCAGTAGGAGGACGCACGGCAATGGAAACCGCTGAGATCGAGGATAAGGGATCGGCGGTAGATCAGGTGGTCGACGCGATCCGGCGGCTGATGCGCGAGCGCAATCTTGGGATCGGTGACGCCCTGCCCTCGGAAATCGAGTTGGCGGCGATGTTCAACAGCAGCCGCAATACAGTGCGCGAAGCGATCCGCATCCTGAAGGCCTACGGCATCGTCGAAAGCAGGCAGAAGGTCGGCGCTGTCATCACCGACCGCCGCCAGCAGGCCCTGATGGAACTGTTCTCCTTCGCCATCGACATGTCCGCCGAGAGCTTTTTGGACATCCAGGGTTTTCGTCGGCTGATCGAGGTCAATCTCTCCGACCTTCTGTTTCAGACCATCGACGATGCCGCCATTGCGCGGCTGGAAGCCATCAACGACGCCATGAGACTTGCACCGGAACTGTCGGAAGCGGCGGAATTCGATTTCAAATTTCATGCCGAGCTGATCAGCTTTGCCGATAACCGCACGCTGTCACAGGTCTACGGTATTTTGCAGCCGCTGTTGCAGCGGCTGATGGAGGCCGGCAAGCGTTCCCGCGTGGCCGTCGAAAGCGCCTATGACGAACATTGCGACATTATCGCTGCCTTGAAAAAGCGGGATCGCATCGCCTATGCCTATCACATGAATCGTCATCTTCATGCCGGGCTGCAGTTCATCCAGCCTCCCAAAGAGCCGCGGCAGATTTGACACAATCTATTTGATGACGGACCGACAATCATGAAGAAATTGGCATTCGACACGGGCTGGACCATTTCCCGCCTTCGTGCACCGTCCACGGCTCCCTCCCTGCCCGCGGCGATCCCGGCCGCCGTGCCCGGAAATGTGCATCTCGACCTGCTGTCGTCCCGTCTGATTACCGACCCCTATCTCGATATCAACGAGATCTCCCAGGACTGGATCGGCCGTTCGGCTTGGCGCTATCGGGTGGCGTTCGACTGGAACGACGAGGAGGCGGATCGGGTCGATCTCTCCTGCCTCGGCCTCGATACGGCGGCGCGCCTGGAGCTGAACGGCACGTTGCTCGGCGAAGGCGGCAATATGCACCGCAGCTATCGCTTCGACATTCGCGAGCACCTCAAGGAAGGCCCGAACGAGCTGATCGTCGACTTCGATTCCGCCTATGCCCATGGCGAGGCAGTCCGCAGCGCGCTCGGTTCTGCGGCCGATATCCCTGCCAATTACCCCGGACCCGGCAACCTCATTCGCAAGATGGCCTGCAATTTCGGCTGGGATTGGGGTCCGAGCGTCATCACCTCAGGCATATGGAAGCCGATCGCTGTCGAGAGCTGGTCGAAGGCGCGGATCGCCATTGTCCGCCCGGAAATCACTTTGCAAGGCAGTGACGGTGTCGCGCGCCTGCGCATCGAGATTGAGTGGGCAACAGAAGGTACGGATAGCGCGGCTCTCGTGATGTCGATCGGCGGCAAGCGGTCCGAAGTCCGAATTGCGCAGGGTGAGACGCATGCCCTCGTGGAATGCCGCATCGACAATCCGGAAATCTGGTGGCCGCATGGGCTCGGCGATCAGCCGCTCTACGATCTCGATCTTCAGCTTCTGGGCTCCGACGGAGCGGCGCTGGATCGCTGGCAACGCCGCGTCGGCTTTCGTTCCGTGCGACTCGATACCGCGCCCGATGATATCGGCTCCGCCTTTACCCTCGTCGTCAACGACGTGCCGATCTTTGCCCGTGGCGCCAACTGGATTCCGGAGGATTGCTTCCTGCCGCGTGTGACGCGGGAGCGCTATCGCGAACGGATCGCCCAGGCACGCGACGCCAACATGAACATTCTCCGCGTCTGGGGCGGCGGCATTTACGAGACCGATACCTTTTACGAAGAGTGCGATGCCGCGGGTGTCATGGTCTGGCAGGATTTCCTCTTCGCCTGCGCCGCCTATCCGGAGGAGGAGCCGGTCTATGGCGAGGTCGAAGCAGAGGCACGCGAGGCGATCACCCGGCTGATGCCGCATCCTTCGCTGGTGCTCTGGAATGGCAATAACGAAAACATCTGGGGCTATTTCGACTGGGGTTGGCAGGATGTGCTCGCCAATCGCCCCTGGGGCTCTGGTTATTATCTCGATCTGCTGCCGAAGCTGGTTGCCGAGATCGATCCGACGCGGCCCTATTGGCCCGGAAGTCCCTATTCCGGCTCCATGGATATTGCACCGAATGCCGACGAGCATGGCTGCAAGCACATCTGGGATGTCTGGAACGAGGTCGGATACGAGACCTACCGCAACTATATTCCGCGCTTCTGCTCCGAATTCGGCTGGCAGGCACCGCCGACCTACGCGACGCTTACCGAATCCGTCCGAGAGAAAAATAGAGCGCCCGCTTCCCCCGGCGTCCTGCATCACCAGAAGGCGACCAGCGGCAACGACAAGCTGATCAAGGGATTGGAAGGCTGGTTTCCCGCTCCGGGAAGCTTCGATGACTGGCTTTTCGTCACGCAGCTCAACCAGGCGCGTGCCATCAGTCTCGGCGTCGACCATATGCGATCGCATCGCCCGACCTGCATGGGCGCGATCGTCTGGCAGCTCAACGATTGCTGGCCAGTGACCTCTTGGGCGGCGATCGACGGCGCGGGCCGCAAGAAGCCGCTCTGGTACGCCCTGCGCAACAGCTATGCGCCGCATCTCCTGACGATCCAGCCGCGCGGCGATGGTCTCGCCGCCATTGCGGTCAATGATGCGACCCTATTCTGGCGCGTCCCCTTCACTATCGAGCGTTTCGATTTCAACTGCACGCTTCTCGCCCGCCATTCCGTCTGGCGCATTCTCTGCGACCGCTTTGAGAATGCCGAAATCTCGATCCCCAAGGATGTCGCAACGCCCGGCAATTCTGAGCGTGAATTCCTGCGCGCCCGCCTCGGCGATACCGAAGCCTGGTGGTTCTTCGAAAAGGATATGAAACTGCAATATCCGGAGCCTCGTTTCGAGCTTCAGGCCGAACAGATCGCCGATGGTGTTGCCGTCACAATCACGGCGCAATCCTTCCTGCGCGATCTCTGCCTGTTTGCCGACCGCATCAGCCCGAATGCCGATGTCGACGACATGCTGGTCAATTTGATGCCGGGCGAGAGCAAGACGTTTCGCATCAAGGGCGTCTCGAAAGAGGCTTGGGACGATGCCGATCTTTCCTCTGTCGTTCGCACGGCCAATCAGGTGGCAGGTGCAGCCCGGCCTCGGTGAGGCCAGTCACAGGCCGAAACGGCTCACACCAAACATTGCGAATCGGAAACGGTAAATTGCCTTCTATGATCGGGCGGCGGCTTATGATCTAGTGCGCTCACCCGACCCATGAATCAGCGAGACACCGGTTATGTCCTTGGAATCCAATCGCAGCTTTCAGACGCCACGGCGCGAAGAACTCGGTCTTTCCACGCTTGCCAATAGTGCCGGCCTGTCGATATCGGCGCTGCCGAACGGCACGCTGTTTGCCATCGACTTCGCCGACCAGCAGGGCAGCGTCATGATCAACCAGGTGCTGGGATCGCCTCTCTATGGCGGTATCGGGCGCCTCTATCTGCGCATCGGCGGCTCGCAGCCGGAAATCGCCGAAATCGTCGGTCCGAAAGCTGCCGTGCGTTTCGGCCATGATGAGGCGAGCTTTTGCTGGAGCGGCGAAACCGCTGGCATCAGGCATACGGTCCGGTTGCAGCTTCATTCAAGCGAAAGCGCCTGGTTCTGGCAGGTTTCTCTCGAAAATACGACCGGGGACGCGCTTTCGGCCGATCTCGTGCTGATCCAGGACGTCGGCCTTGGCGATCGCGGGTTCCTGATGAACAGCGAGGCCTATGCTTCGCAATATATCGACCATCATATCGCCGAGCATTCCGTTTTCGGGCCAGTCGTGATGAACCGGCAAAATCTCAAACAGGGTGGCGGGCGCAATCCTTGGCTGGCGCAAGGCTGCCTGAATGGCGCTGCCGCCTATGCCACGGACGCGATCCAGTTGCTGGTGCCCGCCCCAAGCGGCGATGCGCAGATGGTCCCAGGCTTTGGTGAAAACCTGCCAAGCACGCGCCGGCAACACGAGGTCGCCTGTCCGACAATCCAGTCGAAGCCGCTCGCGCTCACGCCAAAGACACTCGTCACCACAACATTCTTCGGCCTGTTCGTTGCCGATCACCCTGTAGCCTCTAGCGATACCGACCTTGCAAGGCTTGACGCCCTGCCGCAGGCGCTTGGCGAACTGATGAAAACCGATATTGCCGGTGGTGCGCCGGTTCGCAGCCTTGTGCAGGACGCGCCGCTATTCGTGACCGATGCTTTGGACGAAGCAGCGATCGAGCGGCTTTATCCCGAGCGGATGTTGGAAGAACGCATCGATGGCGAGCTCTATTCCTTCTTCGTGCCCGACGGCTCGCTTAACCGTCATATCGTCCTGCGTGAGAAAGAGCGCGTCGTCGCCCGCCGTCATGGCGCCATCGTCCGCAGCGGCCAGAACATGCTGCTGGATGACCAGACGTTGGCCGCAACCTGCTGGATGCAGGGCATCTTCGCGGCTCAGTTGACGATCGGCAATACATCCTTCCACAAGCTCTTCTCGGTTTCCCGCGACCCCTACAATCTGACGCGGGCGAGCGGCCTGCGTATCCTCGTGGATTTCGGCGAAGGCTGGCGCCTGCTCGGCGTTCCCGCTGCTTTCGACATTGGGTTGAGTGATGTCCGCTGGATCTACCAGCTTGCCGGCCGGACCATCATGGTGACTGCAATTGCTTGTGGCGACGATCCGTCCATGCAGTGGGATGTTGCGGTCGAAGGCGCGTCCTGCCGCTTCCTGGTGTTCGGCCATATCGTACTCGGCGAGCGCGACTATGAAGCCGTCGCGAACATCGAGATCAATGCCGCGGCCAAGCAGATCTCGTTCCGGCCGCAACCCTCCTGGCTTTGGGATCGCTATCCGCATGCCACCTACCATCTCGTCACCTCGACACCGGACGCTTTCGAGGCGGTTGGTGGCGATGAACTTCTCTACAGCGACGGCACGTCCCGCAGCGGCCCCTTCATCGCACTCAAGTCGCACCCGACACAAAGCTTCAGCTTTGCCGTCACCGGATCGATGACCGACACGGCGGCAGGCGACGGCCTTGCCGCACGGTATAAGGCCGGTGTGAGCAGCGAAGAGATGCTCGCTCCTGCACAGCGCTTCTGGAACCATGTGACGCGCGGCGCCCGCATCGAGGGCGATGGACCAGACCTTGCCGCGCAGGCGGTTATGCTGCCTTGGATCGCGCATGATGCGATCGTGCATCTGAGTGTGCCGCACGGCCTCGAACAATATACGGGCGCCGCCTGGGGGACGCGCGACGTCTGCCAGGGACCGGTGGAATTCCTGCTCGCTTATGAACACGACGCCGAGGTGAAGCAGGTTCTGAGCACCGTCTTTTCCGAGCAATACCGCGACCGGGGCGACTGGCCGCAATGGTTCATGCTGGAGCCCTATGCCAATATCCGCGCCGGCGAAAGCCATGGCGATATTGTCGTCTGGCCGCTGAAGGCGCTCTGCGACTATATCGAGACGACGGGCGATCTTGCCTTCCTCGCCGAAACCGTGCCCTGGCGCGCCGACGATACGATGCAGCGGACCGAACAGACCGCAACGATTTCCGCGCATGTCGAAAAGCTGCTCGACACCGTCCGCAGCCGCTTCATACCCGGCACCAGCCTGATCCGGTATGGCGAAGGCGATTGGAATGACAGCCTGCAGCCGGCTGATCCGCACTTGCGCGATTGGATGGTCAGCAGTTGGACCGTCTCGCTGCTTTACGAACAACTGGTGCGCTACGCTGGGATGCTGACACTGGTCAGCCGCGCCGACGAGGCGGAGAGGCTCAATGAAACTGCCGCCGCGATGCGCAGCGATTTCAATCGCCTCTTGATGCGCGACGGCGTCGTCGCGGGATACGGCGTCTTCGATCCGAGCCATGACGGTGTCGAGCTGCTGCTGCATCCGCAGGATACACGCACCGGCCTCCATTATTCGCTGATCGCGATGACGCAGCCGATGCTGGGTGGCCTCTTCACGCCGGAGCAGCGGCATGCACACATGAAGCTGATCGAGGACAATCTCCTTTTCCCGGATGGTGTGAGGCTGATGGAAAAGCCGGCGACCTATGCCGGCGGCCCAGAGACTTTGTTCCGCCGCGCTGAATCCTCGGCTTTCTTCGGGCGCGAGATCGGGCTGATGTATGTCCATGCGCATCTGCGTTATTGCGAGGCGCTGGCTCTCGACAGCGATGCCGAAGGCGTCTGGAACGCGCTGGCGCTCGCCAATCCCATCGCAGTCAGCGGCCGGCTCGACCATGCATCGCTGCGCCAGCGCAACACCTATTTCAGCAGCAGCGATGCGGCATTCGCCGATCGCTATCACGCGTCCGATGATTGGGATCGCGTAAAGGCTGGCGATATTGCCGTCGATGGCGGCTGGCGCATCTATTCGAGCGGCCCCGGCCTCTATACGAAGAGCCTGATCAGCAATGTCTTTGGCTTCAAACGGCAGTTCGGCGCGCGCACCCGTCAGCCGCTGTTGCCGGCATCTGTTGCCGTTTCGAAGGTCGAGCTGAATTTCGAGGCCTAATTGCGAAGGGAGCCGCCTGGCGCGGCTCCTCCCCCAAATTTTCCAGTCAGGCGGCGCAGGAGACAGGCTGCGCCCCGGAGGTCGAGCGGCGGTCGAGTGCGCCGCTCCAGAGGGTGAGGATGAGGGCTGCGGCAACGAGGATAGCACCGACCCAGGGCGTGGCACCGAGACCGAACGAGGATTCCACCACTAGGCCGCCGATCCAGGCGCCCGCGGCAATGCCAAGATTGAAGGCGGCGATGTTCAGCGCCGAGGCGACATCGACCGCGGCTGGACGCACCTGGCGGGCAAGCTGGACCACATAAAGCTGCAGGCCCGGCACATTGGCGAAGGACAGGAAGCCGAGAGCCGCCAAAGTCGGAATGGCCAGCCAAGGCGAAACGGCGGTGAAGCTGAACAGCATGAGCACGATCGCCTGGGCGATGAAAAGCCCCGTCAGTGCCTTGACCGGATTGCCATTGGCAAGGCGTCCGCCAACGACGTTGCCGACGGCGATCGCAACGCCGTAAAGCACCAGGATCAGGCTGACGGCGGAGGCCGCAAAGCCGGTTACCTCCTGCAGGATCGAGGCCAGGAAGGTAAAGGCGACGAATGTGCCGCCGTAGCCCAGAGCGGTCATGGCGAAGACGATCAGTAGCCGGCCGCTTCCGAGCACGCGGATCTGCTCGCCGATTGTGGCCGACGGCGCCTTCTTCAGGTTAGACGGCAGCAACAAGGCAATACCGGCAAAAGCAATGATGCCGAGGGCGGCGACGGCGGCGAAGGTAGCCCGCCAACCGAAGGTCTGGCCGATGAACGTGCCGAGCGGTACACCGGTGACGATCGCGACGGTCAGTCCCATGAACATCATGGCGATCGCAGAAGCGCGGCGGTTTTCCGGCACCAAATCGGCCGCGATTGTGGATCCGACGGAGAAGAAGACGCCATGCGAGAAGGCCGAAAGCACACGGGCGACAAGCAATGGCTCGTAGCCGGGGCTTAGAGCCGCCATGCCGTTACCGACGATGAAGAGCGCCATCAGGCCGAGTAGCAGCGGCTTGCGCTCGATGCGGCCGGTAAGCGCCGTAAGGATCGGCGCGCCAAAGGTAACGCCAAGTGCGTAAACGCTGACGATGAGACCAGCGAGCGGCAGGGTGATATGAAGATCGGTCGCGACCGTCGGCAGCAGACCGACGATGACGAATTCGGTGGTGCCGATCGCATAGGCCGCGATAGTCAAGGCAAAGAGAGCTGATGGCATGAGGTAACCCGATCGAAAAAAGCGGCCGGCAACATCCGGCAGCACTGGTTCTTGTTCGGACGGAATATGGCCCCAAGACATTCGATCGATAATTGGCTATATAAACTCAACACTTGTGAAGTGAATTCAAAGATTGAGGAAGCGGTGGACAATCGAGCCGGTGAAATGGACGTCTTCGCGCAGGTCGCCGAGCTTCGCAGCTTCTCGGCGGCGGGACGGAAATTGCGCCTGTCGCCTTCGGCCGTCAGCAAGCTCGTCACACGCCTCGAGGATCGGCTCGGCACCCGCCTTCTCGTGCGCACCACGCGCTCGTTGCAATTGACTGCGGAGGGAGAGGTCTATCTCGAGCGCGCTCAACGTATCCTCGCAGAAATACAGGAGACGGAACGAATGGTGACTGCCGGGGGTGCCGCGACCCCGCGCGGGCCTCTGCGCGTCAGCGCCTCCGTTGCCATCGGCGTGCGCTGCATCGTACCGCTCATTCCGGACTTCCTGGCGCTCTATCCGGAGATCGAACTCGATATTTCGCTCAGCGACAGCATCATCGATATCGTCGGCGAACGCGCCGATGTCGCCATTCGCGTCGGACCATTGCGCGACAGTTCGCTGAAAGCGCGCAAGCTGCTTGAAAGACGACGCGTCATCGTTGCTTCACCGGCTTATGTCGCAAAATACGGCATGCCAACAACACCGGAGGATCTCGACCACCACAACTGCCTGACCTTCAATTTTCGCCCGACTGCCGAAGGCTGGCCCTTTCGCGATCCCGCCATCGGATCGGAGTTCGTCAAGCCGGTCTACGGCAATCTGCAGGCCAATAATGGGCCGACGGTGCGCAGCCTTTGTCTCGCCGGTCTTGGTCTTGCCCGCGTCGGAAATTTTCATGTGCAGCCCGATATCGAAGCCGGCGCGTTGGTGCCGGTGCTGGAGGATTTCAATGCGGGAGATATCGAACTGATCCATGCCGTTTATGCCGGGCATGATTATCTTGCCGCCCGCATCCGCGCCTTTATCGACTTTCTGGCATCGCGAATCACGTAAAACAGTGCTGACCATCAGATAAGCAGAGGGCAGGACTTGGAGACGGCGCTTTATCTTCCGATCAAGAATTTCCTGGAAGCCGCCGGCTACACGGTAAAGGGCGAAATCGGCAGTTGCGATCTTGTCGGCCTGAGCAACGATGAGCCACCCGTCGTGGTCATCTGTGAATTGAAGCTGACCTTTAATCTCGAACTCGTGCTGCAGGCGGTCGATCGTGCGGCGGCAAGCGATGAGGTTTGGATCGCCGCCCGCGTCTCGGCGAAGGGGAAAGGCCGAGAAAGTGACCGCCGATTTCGCGATCTCTGCCGCCGGCTCGGTTTCGGCATGCTGGCCGTCTCCGACAACGGCACCGTCGACATCGTCGTCAGCCCGGTCGCGCCGATGCCGCGCAAGAATATCCGCCGGCGATCACGTCTTGTTGAGGAACACAAGCGACGTAAGGGCGATCCCGCGCTCGGCGGCAGCACGCGCGCGCCGATCATGACCGCCTATCGCCAGCAGGCCCTTGCCTGTGCGATGGCGATCCAGAACGGGCAGCAGCGCCCCAGGGATATTCGCGCCAATGCTCCTGAAGCTGCCAAGATCCTGCGCCACAACGTCTATGGCTGGTTTGAACGCCTCGACCGCGGCATTTACGCTCTGACCGAACTCGGTTCGGAAGCCTTGAAGCGCTGGCCTCAGGCGGAGGCCGCTAAACAATAAACGTGAAGAAATTCAGGCATTCCAACATTAAATTTCGGTAATTTCTTACAGAATTGCAATATTAACATGATCAATATTTAATTTGTAAAATTCGACAGGCGGGACATATTAATTAACAGCGCCAGTTCTTCTTTCTACTGCAAATTCTGCAGTAACTTCGAATAATCGCAGTCCTGAGAAAGAATAGAACGGCACTCCGTTCGACGCCTGGTTCCCGACATGGACCCAAGACGCCATATCGCAACGATCTCGTAAGGGACATTTGCCATGTCAACTCTACTTCGCAAGCATCGCGCCGCAGCCATCGTCGGAGCGGCCATCATCGTCGGCGCAGGCGCCCTGCCCTTCGCCTTCAGTACTCCCGCTGCCGTGGCCGCCGCCGAACCTAGCGGCATCATTGCACCCGCCGGCTCCTTTGCGCCGATCGTCGATGCCGACAAGCCGGCGGTCGTCACCATCACCACCACAATGAAAGCCACCGATACCGGCGCGGATGTCGGCGACTCGCCGATGGATGAGCAATTCCGTCAATTCTTCGAGAACCAGGGCATACCGTTCCCGCATCAACAGACGCCACAGCATCGTCCGTCCCAGCGCGCTATGGCGCTCGGTTCCGGCTTCATCGTCAGCCCGGACGGCATTATCGTCACCAACAATCACGTCATTCAAAATGCCACCGACATTAAGGTAACGCTTGACGACGGTACCGAATTGCCGGCCAAGCTTCTCGGCGCCGACGCCAAGTCCGATCTCGCGGTGCTCAAGGTCAAGGCGCCGAAGCCGCTCGCCACCATCGCTTGGGGCGATTCCGACAAGCTGAAGCTCGGCGATCAGATCCTGGCGATCGGCAATCCCTTCGGCATCGGTACGACCGTTACCGCCGGTATCGTTTCGGCTCGCGGCCGCGACCTGCACAGCGGCCCCTATGACGATTTCATCCAGATCGACGCTCCGATCAATCACGGCAACTCCGGCGGCCCGCTGGTCGACCGTGAGGGCAATGTCGTCGGCATCAACACCGCCATCTATTCGCCGAATGGCGGCAGCGTCGGCGTCGGTTTCGCCATTCCGTCGGACGAAGCCAAGGCGATCGTCGCCAAGCTTGAAAAGAACGGCTCGATCGATCACGGCTATCTCGGCGTCGCCATTCAGCCGGTGACCGCCGATGTCGCCGATGCCGTTGGCCTCTCGCAGCCGCAGGGTGCCTTGATCGCCAGTGTCAATGACGGAACGCCGGCTGCCCGGGCTGGCCTCAAGACCGGCGATATCGTCACTGCGGTCGGCAGCGAGACCGTCAAAACGCCCAAGGATCTGTCGCGGCTCGTTGCCGATCTCTCGCCGGGGGACAAGCGGTCGCTCACGGTCTGGCGCAATGGCAAGAGCATGGATGTGAACGTCACGATTGGCGGCAATGACGACAGCAAGCAGGCTGCCAACGACAGCGGCGACGGCAAGGTCCAACCGTCCGATCAACCGAGCATCGGCGTCGGCCTCGCCAATCTGACGCCCGATCTGCGCGAGCAACTCAACCTTCCGCAAGGTGTCGAAGGCGCCGTCGTCGCGAGCGTCAATCCGGACAAGCCGGCTGCCGCTGCCGGCATCCAGACCGGCGACATTATCGTCTCGGTCAACGATCAGCCGGTTCACAGTGCCCACGATGTTCAGAACGCGGTGACGCAAGCCGGCAAGGCGGGCCGCAAGTCGGTCCTGCTGCTGGTCGAACGCGGCAGCGACAAGACCTTCGTGGCGGTGCCTTTCTCGGCTGCCTAAATATTTTCTGAAAAGCAAGAGCGCCTCGTCTCCGTCATGGGAGGCGAGGCGCAGGCATGTCTGTCGGGCGCGATAGCGCCCGCAATCCGCAAAACACCGCATCCCCGGCGACGCCGCAGCGGTGTTCGCAGCTTATCATAGAGGAAGGGAATCCTGACCGAAGATACAATCGTCAACCACTGATTTACGATGTCGCCACAGAAGGCTGACATGCCGCACTCGCGCAACCCGCCTTTCACTGATACATAACGAATTACTCACACTGTGGCATAGCGTGGATTGTGAGGGAAACATGCGCAAGGCGGCAGTTGGCGAACAGGTTGTGAGGGCGGTATCAGCGGATGCTGAAGAGCCGGTTGCGCGTGGGGGGATGACGGAGGGGCTTCAGCAATCCCATGAGCCCAGTCTCGCCGAGCGTTATGACTGGCTCGAGGCCATGATCAACCATGTGCCCGATTATATCTATGCCAAGGATTTGGAAGGCCGCTTCCTGTTCGCCAACAGAGCCATCGTCCTGAACAATGGGCTTGAGCGCGTCGAGGACATGGTCGGTCTGACCGATTACGACATTCATCCTTCCGCGGCGGCCGAGGCCATCGCTGCCATCGAGCGACACGTCATGGAGAGCGGTGAACCTGATCTCGGGTTCGAGGAGCGCCGTCTCAGAGGCAACGGCTGGCTGATGATGTCGCGCGTTCCTCTCAGGGACAAGACTGGAAAGGTAATCGGCGTCGTTGGGGCATCACGGGACATCACGGCGCGCAAACGCGGCGAAAGCCTGATGAAAGCCCAGGCGCAGCTTCTCAAGGCAGTCGCCAAGGGAATACGTCTTGACCCCTTCCTCAGTGACGTCGCCGATCTGCTCGAAGAAGTCATCCCGGGTACCGCTGCCGCTTTACTCTTGCACGATGAACGCGCCCAGGAGTTTTACATTGCGGCGGCGTCGCCATCTGCCCGCGTCGCTTCGATCTTGCCAGCGGAAATCCTCGACAATCCGGCATCATGGCGCCGATTTTCGATCTCGTCAGGTGACGGCGGACAGCACGGCGCACTTGCCGTCAAAGTATCCTCCAGCCATGAAGCGAGCGTGTGGGAGTTCCTGACGGGGGTCGCACAAACGGTCGGCATTGCGATCGATCGCCACTACGACGCTGAGCGCATCACCTTTCTTGCCGAGCACGATGCCCTGACCGGATTGCCGAACCGCACCCTGCTCGACCGGAAGCTCGATGATATGCTGCGGCGAGCAAACAGAACGTCGAGGCAAGTCGCGGTCGTATTCCTCGACATCGACAACTTCAAACTCGTGAACGACAGCCTCGGGCATGCCGCCGGCGACGAGTTGCTGAAGATCGTCGCAAAACGGATCTCCGCGGAGATCGGGCAAGGCGACATGATATCGCGCATCGGCGGCGACGAGTTCATTCTGGCGCTTGAACAGACCGACGAAGACTTCGTCTCGTGGCTGGCGCGCATTCGCGAGGCCGTCGCACGGCCGCTGACTTTGGCTGGAATGGACCTGCAGCTCACATGCAGCATTGGAATGGCCTGCTTTGCAGTACACGGCAAGACGGCCACGGAATTGTTCGCCAACGCGGACATGGCGATGTATCGCGCCAAGGAGAACGGCCGGAACAGTATCCAGGTGTTCGATCCGGCAATGGCGGAGAGTGCACGACAGAAGCTCGGACGTTCGGAAGAACTTAGACGTGCCGTCGAACGCGATGAGTTCGTCCTGCATTTCCAGCCGCAAAAAGACATGAGTTCCGGCGAAATTATCGGCGTGGAGGCGCTCGTGCGCTGGAATCATCCGACCGACGGGCTCGTGTTCCCCGGCGACTTCATTCCGCTCGCCGAGGAGTCCGGCCTCATCGTTCCGATCGGGGAGGCTGTCCTGCGCAAAGCCTGCGGCCAGGCGAAAAAATGGCAGGAACAGGGGCTGCCTCCGGTGAAGATCGGCGTCAATATGTCGGCGCGGCAGTTCCAGGAACAGGGCATGACCCGACAGGTGGCCGCGGCCCTTGCCGAGAGTGGTCTTGATCCGCAGTGGCTGGAAATCGAGGTCACTGAGAGCCTTCTGATGCGCGACGTGCAGGGGGCGATCATGAAAATGCACGAACTCAACGCCCTCGGCGTCAGTCTCGCTATCGACGATTTTGGTACGGGCTATTCCAGCCTGAGCACCTTGAAACGCTTTCCATTGTCTCGCCTCAAGATCGACCGGTCTTTTATCGCCGATATTCCGGACGACGCCGATGACATGGCGATCACATCCGCGATCGTCTCGCTTGCACGATCGCTGGAACTCGACGTGATTGCGGAAGGCGTGGAGACGGAAGAGCAGGCCCGCTTTCTGTCGCGCGCCGGATGCCATGCCATTCAAGGATATCTGTTCAGCAGACCCATTCCGGCGGACGAAATGACACGCGTGATGCGCGAACGGGCTTAAATCCTCCAAAAACCTGCGGCTTTCAACAGGAGTGACGTTTCTGCATCGCGTCATGACAGTTTTTGTCCAAACTCTGCCTAGGTGATGATAAAGAAGAACGGGACGGACAGGAATTGTCCTACGGCAGGCTCGCGTTCTGCCGACATCATCGACGGCATAAGAGCTTCAGGACTTTGGACGGGGCTGAGCGGCAGCAGGAGTTGGAGTGACCGATCCATACGATATTCTCGGCATTGGACGCGATGCGAGCGAAGAGCAGATCAAGACCGCCTATCGCAAGCGGGCGAAGTCGGCGCATCCGGATTCCGGCGGCGACGTCGATGCCTTCGGGCAGCTTCAGAAGGCTTACGAGCTGCTTTTGGACCCGGTGCGCCGCAAGCTGTTCGACGATACCGGCTATGACGTCGAACTGACCGACTCCGTCGATTTGCAGGCGCTGGTCGCGATCGAGAAGCTCATCACCGATATGGTTCTGGACGAGCGCGAACCCGGCACCTTCGATCCGGTCGCACACATGCGCACCAGCCTCTTGGAAGAAATCCGCAAGGCGCACTTCAGCAAAAGCGAACTGGAGCGTCATTCCGACCGCATCCGCCTTCATCTGGATCGTCTCGGAAAACGCCCCGGCAAGGATGTCGTCGGCCATATGCTGCGTGCCCGCATCAAGGCCATCGCGTCTGCGATCAGCGAAACAGAGGCAAAGATAGACGCCACCGAGCGCGCCTGCGACATGCTCGACGGCTATCTTTATGTCATGGACGCGCCGATGCTCGAGAACGAGGAATCATCGGATGTCGAATGGGATGACACCACGAGGGTCCGCTCCGCCGCTCAGTGATTCCTATCGATCCAATGGCCCGCCGAATGCTGGAACTTTCGATCGGCAATCGGGTTTTCTCCGGCGTCAAGTCGAATTCCAAGAGTGCCATACGACTAAGTATCGGCTCATGGATCGCATAGGGAGGACATCATGATCAACGAAGATGGATATACGCCTGCGGCAGAACTGGCGCAGAGAAACGGTGCCAGATTTCCCAACGAGAGCAATGAATACCGGCAGGCACGAAACGCCCTGCTGGCGGAGGAAATTGAACTTCGGCGTCATATAGAGCGAGTCGCCGCGCAACGGCGCGCACTACCGCCGGGCGGCATGGTGAAGAAGCGTTACCAGTTCATCAGCCCTGACGGTCCGGTCGGTCTTGAGGATTTGTTCGACGATAAGGAAACCCTGCTGATCTACAGCTATATGTTCGGCCCGGAACGGGCGCGGCCCTGCCCCATGTGCACTTCATTTCTTTCCGCGCTGGAGGGCGAAATCCTCGATATCGAACAGCGAATGGCCATTGCCGTGGTGGCTCGGTCCCCGATCGAAAGGCTGCTTGATTTCAGGACGGAGCGCCGCTGGCAGAATTTACCGCTCTATTGCGACCCGACCGGAGAATATAGCCGCGATTACCGCGCGCTCGGGGCCAACGGCAACGACAACGCCGCCGTCAATGTCTTTACCCGCAGAGATGGAACGATCCGGCACTTCTGGAGTGAGGAAATGGGCCCGGTGACCGCCGATCCCGGCCAGGATCCACGCGGCGCCCCGGATCTTATGCCGCTCTGGACGATCCTCGATATGACGCCCGAGGGACGGGCAAGGGACTGGTATCCGAAGCTCACCTACGGACACGCGTGAGCAGACCGACGTTGGCTCGGCGATGCCTATGCCTGGCCGGCCGCAGTCATAACCCCGGTAGCCGGTGCCGCCGGGAGAGCTTTGGCAATCACGGCAGCAAGCTGGCTCTGGTTGAATGGCTTCGGCAGTCGGAGCAGATCGTTGTTGCTGCCGGCCGGAAGTTCGGCATAGCCGGTGGCAAGGACGACCGGCAAACCCGGCAGCCGCTCGGCGATCGCCGCAGCGAGCTGAGAGCCCGTCATCCTGGGCATGGCGTGATCGGTGATGACGAGATGGATGTCGTTGCGATCCTCCAGCAGCTTCAGCGCCTCTTCCCCTGAATGCGCCTGCAGCACGGTATGGCCGAGATCCTCCAACATGAGGGCCGTATTCATCAGGACGAGCGCGTCGTCGTCCACGGCCAGGATATTGAACAAGCCTCCATTTGCAGGCGCTGCTTCCATCGGCTCTTCCTTCTTTATCTCCCATTCCGCCGCGATGGGAAGCCAGAGCTCGGCAGTCGTTCCCTCGCCCCTGCGCGACTTCAAGATCAGCTTGCCTCCAGACTGCGCCATCAATCCTTCGACCATCGGCAGTCCGAGGCCTGTTCCCTTGCCGACGCCCTTGGTGGTGAAGAACGGTGTGGTTGCATTGGCGAGCGTGGCGTCGTCCATTCCCTCACCCTCGTCCTTGACGGAGAGACACACATAGGACCCTGCTTTCGGTCCGTCCGCTTCGCCCCCGGCGATTTTGCGAAGTTCAGCGGCAATAACCAGCAATCCGCCCTTTGGCATAGCGTCCCGCGCATTCACGACGAGATTCAAAAGGGCGTTTTCAAGCTGGTTCTGATCGGATGTCACCCTCGGAAGACTGAGGGGAAAATGCGTTTCGATCATCATCGACGGATCTATCGTGCGCTGCAGCAGGCCAGTCATATTGCGAACGAGTTCGAGCACGTCGAGCGACTCGATCTTGAGTTCCTGACGCCGTGAGAAGGCAAGCATGCGCTGGGTGAGCGCTGCACCGCGCTGTGCGCCTTGAATGGCATTGTCGATCAATGGAATGATATCGGGATTGTCAGCGATCCGTTTGCGCACGATTTCCAGGCTCCCGAGAACGGCCATCAATAAATTGTTGAAGTCATGGGCCATCCCCCCTGTCAGTTGGCCGACGGCTTCCATTTTTTGCGCCTGGAACAGCTCTTCCCGCACCTGCTCCAGCTTGCGCTGGGCCTCCTTCTTTTCGGTGATATCGCGAGTGACCTTCGCAAACCCCAGCAGCGATCCATCATCATCACGAAGAGCATCGATGACAACGCTAGCCCAGAAGCGTGATCCGTCCTTTCGCACTCTCCAGCCTTCGTGTTCGAACCGGCCCTCCTTGGCGGCGATATCGAGCGCATTCCAGGGAAGCTTCGTCGCGCGGTCTTCCTCCGTATAGAAGCGGGAAAAGTGCTGACCGAGGATTTCCTGCTGCGTGTAGCCCTTGATGCGCTGCGCACCGAGGTTCCAACTGGAGACATACCCTTGGGGATCAAGCATATAGATGGCGTAATCTGCGACCCCCTGAACGAGAATGCGAAACTGCTCCTCACTCCGCCGGAGCTCACTTTCGACCTTTCTTCGGCCAGAAAAATCGCGCGTAATCTTTTCAAATCCCAACAAGCCGCCCTCCGCACTTCTGACTGCATCGACGACCAAATGCATCCAATATGCGAACCATGCTTTCACTGATGCCATTCCCGGTCTTCGAGCCGCTCCCGTAAACTACGGAAACACGGATTTGGTTCCGCAGGCGCGCGGACTTCTAATCGAAAGTTGTAAGAAGCTTACGAGTCGAAGGCGTGTTGTGCCCGCCGGCTTACCGAATGCGTTTCGTGAACCTAAGAAAACGGCTCGGTCGGTCCTTTGGCGGGGTTGGTGAACCAATGCGGCCCATCCGCCGTCATGTAGATATGGTCTTCCAATCGAATACCGAATTTGTCTGGAAAGACGATCATGGGCTCGTTGGAAAAGCACATGCCGATGGCAAGCGGCGTTCCGTTGCCGCGCATGATATAGGGCTCTTCATGAATCTGCAGACCGAGGCCGTGACCGGCGCGGTGGGGTAGCCCAGGCAGGCGGTAATCCGGGCCAAGGGCATGTTTTGAAAGCACCCCGCGCGCGGCATCGTCGAGGCTCGAACAGGGTGCGCCGAGCTTCGCAGCATCGAAGACTGCTTGCTGCGCCTCCCGTTCGATCGCCCAAGCCGCTTCGAATTCGCGGTTGCCGCTTTCGAGCATATAGGTCCGGGTGACATCGGAATGATAGCCGTCGATCTGGCAACCGGTATCGACAAGCACGACATCGCCTGCCGCAAGTATCTGATCACCCTCGGCGCCGTGCGGCAGAGAGGTCGCCGCTCCGAAGGAAACGATACAGAAGGTCGACCCGCCATCTGCCCCGACCTGTCGATGCCGTCTGTCGATAAAGTCCACGACCTCTGAAGCCCTGGTACCTGGCTTCATCAGCGCATGCGCCTGCTTCTGAATATCGAGCGTCAGGTTCATGGCGTATTGAATGAGCGCGATCTCGGCCGGAGATTTGACGCGCCTCAGACTTCTGAGGATCTGGCCGCCGTCCTGCAATCTTTCGGCGCCGAACTCCGCGGCGAGCCTATGGTAGCAGAAAAGCGGCAGTTCGTCGTCGAGTGCAAGCGTACCGGCTTGACCCAGCAGGTGTGATACGAGCCCGGCACTGTTCTCTTCCTCCTCCCACACCACGATCTTGCCAGGCAGATGCGGCAGCGTTTCGACGCGGCTGCGCTCGAAACCCGGAACGATATAATAAAGTGCGGCCGGCGTGACGAGCGCGCCAAGGAATCGTTCGCTCGGATGCCAGACGAGACCGGTGAAATAGCGCAGGCTTTCCGTCGAGCCGAGCAGCATGCCGCCAATTCCGTTCGCCTCCAGCGCCTCTCTTAGGCGTGCCAGCCGGAGCTGCCTCTCGTCATTGGTGATCCGGGGGACGGGATGCGACCATGTCATCTTGCTTTCCAGTTCCTGTTGCGCTCGGCTCTTATGCGACCGATGCCGGTTGTTGAATCGATATTAACGCGGTTGTCGGCAGTTTCTCGATTGGGAATGCCTCATGTGATCTCGATCGCAAGCGGACGATCGAGGTCGCGGGCGATGTATTCCTGAATCTGGCGCACGATCTGCGCGGCATGGTCGATCGCCAGCCGGTCGGCGCGCTCGACATCGCCGGTCTCGATCGCGGCGATTATTTCCTCGTGCTCGTCCACATACTGACGCGGCAGGCGATCATCGAAAGTCGAATAATAAAGACGCAGGATGCGCCGGCCCTCGTCCAGAAGCCGTGCAAAGAACGTGGTGTAATAGGAATTGCCGGCAAGTTCGGCGATGGCGACATGGAATTCACGGTTCGCCTCGATCATGCCGAAAGCATCGCGGGCAGCCACCGCGTCGGCAAATTCCTGCTGCCGGGCGCGCACGCGCTGCATGATTTCGGCATCCTTCCGCCCCGCGGCCCCGCGCGTTGTCACGCGATACATCAACGTGAGCGCCTCGAAATAGGTGGGCAGGCTGGCAAAATCGATCGTTGCGACGATGGTGTTGCGGTTGGGCAGCGTCGTCACCAACCCCTCGGCGGCAAGCCGAAGCAGCGCCTCGCGGATCGGTGTTCTTGACATCTTGAAGCGTTCGGAAAGCCGGACTTCGTCGAGCGGGCTTCCCGGCTCCAGCGCCATCGACAGGATTTCCCGACGCAGGGCGGCATAGACGCTCTGCGTGCCCGAGCCCCGCACCCGCACATTCTCCGCCTCGTTGCGCATTGGATATCCTTCTTGGGAAATGCCTTATTATTTCGTCCTGCCAATTTTCAGCAACAGCAGGCCATCGATCCATATTTGCCGTTCGACGATCCCTGCTTGAGTCTTGTCGACAATTTGTATATAACGCAAGCACTTTCAATCGAGGATCCAAAATGACGACAGGATGGAAGGGCGTATTCCCCGCCGTAACGACCCAATTCAACGAAGATCTTTCAGTGGATCTCGCTGCGACGCAGCGCGTCCAGGACGCACTCGTCAACGACGGCGTCAACGGCCTGATCGTCATGGGAACCTGCGGCGAGAACAATTCGCTGGACCCGGAAGAGAAGCGCACGATCCTGAAGGCTGCCGTCGAGGTGGTGAACGGCCGGGTTCCGGTCGTCACCGGCGTTTCCGAATTCGATACGCGCCGTGCCGTCGCCTATGCGCGCGACGCCGAGAAGCTCGGTGCCGATGGCCTGATGCTCCTGCCGGCCATGGTCTATGTTCCGAAGCCCGAGGAGCTGATCGCGCATTTCCGCACCGTGGCGGAAGCCACTTCGCTGCCGATCATGCTCTACAACAACCCGCCGGCCTATCGCGTCAATATTGGCGCCGACGTGCTGCAGGCCCTCGCCGAGGTGCCGAACATCAAGGCCGTCAAGGAAAGCGCGCCGGATCCGCGCCGCTTTACCGACCTCATCAATACCTTCGGCGACCGCTTCGACATCTTCGCCGGTCTTGACGATGTTGCGCTCGAAGGGCTGATGCTCGGTGCCAAGGGCTGGGTTTCCGGCCTCACCAGCGCCTTCCCGGAAGAATCCGTACAGCTCGTTGCCGCCGCCAAGCGCGGCGACTGGGAAGAGGCACGCCGGATCTATCGCTGGTTCATGCCGCTCCTGCATCTGGATGCCGAGCATGATCTCGTCCAATCGATTAAGCTTGCCGAGCAGATCATGGGCCGTGGCTCCGAGCGCGTTCGCATGCCGCGTCTGCCGCTGTCCGGTGCTCGCCGCGCCGAAGTCACCGCCATGGTCGAGAAGGCAGCCGCCACGCGCCCGTCGAAGGCCCGTCAGGCGGCCTGATCGCGAATATGCTAAGGTCGGCAATCGCACGCGGTTGCCGACCGTGGCACTTTAGCTCCGTCGCAGAGAAAAGCCTTGGATCACGAGATCGTCTCGCAGTCTCGTTCTGAGACGTTGTCAATTTGACTTCTGCGGAATTCTAGTCAGCTTCTTCTGGCAAGGCCTGAATATAGCGCACGACAAGATAAAAGATCCCGAAGAGAACAAGCACTGAGATCACATGACGGATGTCGTGCAGCGCGGCATGGTGATGTCTCACCAGCAGGGAAATTGTGTTGTATCCGGCTATGGCGAGCGCAGTCATGACCAACGCCACCAAAAGCGCCATGTTCCGATGAATAAATTTGACCATCGCTCACCTCTTTTCCGCTTCTCAACATAGAAGAGAAATTAGGGAGGAATTAGGACGGATCGGGATGCCTGCGGCAAACTGATCCAACCCACTCCCCGACAGCCCCTTGAAGCAGTTACGGCCTGGACGATAGTCCGAAGACGAGGCTTTCTGCAAGGGGGATTACAAATCGTCCATGTCGGAAAAACGCCACAATTTCCGAACGTTCCTGACACAATTGCCTGCGAGCGTATCACCCGATCGGTGATGCGGTGACAAGCGATGAGCCTTTCATTTCAGACGATGGCGGCACTACGGTTCGGCTACGGTTTTCGACCCGGTGAAACGCCGCCCGCCGACAGGGATGCGTTGCTCAATCCGATGCGGATCGGTGAGGGCAATTGCCTCTTTCCGGTAGGCGGCATCGAGGCGCGCCGCCAGGCGATCCGCAATGTGGCCGACCGTCTGCGCGACATCCGAAGCAGCGACATCGATGATGACGCCAAGCGCGATGAACAGAAGGCAATCTACAAGGAACTTCAGCAGAGCTATCAGCGCGATGCCGATGCGCGCATCGCTCAGGCGATCTTCTCGTCGAACGGTTTTTACGAACGGCTGGCCGTCTTCTGGACGAACCATTTTTCGGTGAGCGTCGACAAGGCTCAGCCGATGAAGCTCATCGTTCCCCTCTCCGAGGCCGAGGCGATCCGGCCCCGTATCGGCGGGACATTTCCGGATTTGCTGCGCAGCGCCACCCAACATCCGGCAATGCTGATCTATCTCGATCAGACGCAATCGCTCGGCCCCAATTCTCCCGCCGGCATCAAACGCAACAAGGGACTCAACGAGAATCTCGCCCGCGAACTGCTGGAGTTGCATACCCTCGGCGCCGGCAGCGGCTATACGCAGGATGATGTGCGATCCGCCGCGATGGTACTGACGGGCATTACAGTCGACCGGCAGTCGGTCGAGGTGGATTTCCGCAAGGCCGTTGCCGAACCCGGCAGCCATCAGGTGCTGGGTGTCAACTATGGCCGAACGCAGCGGTCGGAGCGGGATTGTCTGCAGATGCTGGACGATCTGGCGTTGAACCCGAAAACGGCGGCGCACATCAGCCGCAAACTCGCGCTCCATTTTATTTCCGACACGCCGCCGGAAGCGATGATCGACGCGATGACCCAGGCTTGGCGGAAGACGGATGGCGACCTGATGGCGGTCTATGGCGCGATGCTCGATCATCCGGCCGCCTGGACGAATGAAGGAAGCAAAGCCCGGCAACCTTTCGACTTTGTCGTGGCCGGCCTGCGGGCGCTCGATCTTCCGAGGAATGCGGCGGCAGGTGCGGTCGTCGATCCGCTCGCCGATGACGAGGGTGCCGGCCAAGCGATGGCCGACGACAATCCGCCCATGCTAGGTAATAGCTCCGTCACACCCGACAAAGCAACCGATCCGCCGGATCCGCAGGAGGCAAAGCGCCGGCGGGCCGCAATCGACGCGACTTTCTACGTGCCGCGCGGTCTCGGCGTCTACGCGTTGCAGCGCATGGGGCAGCCGGTCTGGAGGCCACCCAGCCCGGCCGGCTTTCCCGAGGGTTTCGATGCCTGGATCAATGCTGGCGAGCTTTCCGAACGGATTTCCTGGGCCCGGCGCGCAATCGGTCGTTATGGCAAGCAGAATGATCCGAGGCAGTTTCTCAACGAGACGCTGGCGGATGCGGCTCGCGATGACACGATCCGGATCGTATCGCAAGCGCCGAACAAGATGACGGGCCTGACGCTGGCGCTCGCTTCGCCCGAATTCAATCGTCGCTAGAGCGAGGAGTGTTCCCATGGCAGACGACAAACCCTTCTCGCTTTCCCGCCGCGGTTTCCTCGCTTCCGCCTGTTGTCTCGCGGCTGCACCGATCTTTACGCCGGTAACCTTCGCAGCCATGCCCGGAGACAACCGTTTCGTCACCATCGTCTTGCGCGGCGCCATGGATGGGCTCGATCTGGTGCAGCCCTATGGGGAAGCATCCTTCGCCGGCTTACGGCCGGATATCGCTCTTGCTCCCGACAAGGGGCTCGTCGATCTCGACGGCTTCTTCGGCCTGCATCCGGCCGCCGCGGATCTGCTGCCGCTGTGGAAAGCCAGGGAGTTAGCCTTCGTCCATGCCGTCTCGACGCCCTATCGCGACGCCCGCAGCCATTTCGACGGCCAGGACATGCTGGAATCGGGCGGCGGTCACGTCGCCGAAGAAAGGACGGGATGGCTGAACCGCGCACTCGGGAGCATCGCGCGCTCGACGGCGCACAAGGCGATCGACATCAACACCTCGACCGAATTGATCCTGTCCGGCCCCAATGTGGTCGACGTCTGGGCCTCGGATTCCGGCTTGGCTATGGGTGCGGACGAGATGCAGTTCCTGACACGCCTTTATGCCAACGATCCAGCTTTCGCCAAGGCGATGGACGAGGCAAGACGCGCCGACCAATCGGCGAAGATGGGCGAGGCACCGGGCACCAAACGCGGCGAGCAGATAGCCGATGTTGCGGCGCTTGCCGCCAAGATGCTGCTGCGCGAATACCGCATTGCCAGCTTCTCCATCAACGGCTGGGACACCCATGTGCAGCAGGCAGCGCAGTTCCGGAAAGCGGCTGGCGACCTGACGCAAGCGGTACTGACATTGAAGAATACGCTCGGCCCGGATGCATGGAAGACGACGGTGGTTCTGGCGATGACCGAATTCGGCCGCACCGTCCGCCAGAACGGCTCCGGCGGCACGGATCATGGCACCGGTGGTTGTTGCCTACTGGCGGGCGGCGCCATCAATGGCGGCCGTGTGCTGGGCAAGTGGCCGGGAATTAAAGACGAACAGCTCTTCGAGGACCGCGATCTGATGCCCACCGCAGATGTGCGCGAGATCGCGGCCGCGATGCTCTACCGACAGTTCGACCTCGGTGCCGACGACCTCAGCTCGAAGATCTTCCCAGGCCTAAGCTTCGATAAATCCTCGCAATTCCTGAAGGTGTAAATCCTCGCCGTAGAGCGCCGGTTGTCCCTATTCGACCATCCAGATCGGCGCAGCCATCACGCCCGTTTCACCTTCCAGCTTCTGACCTCGAAGGGCAGGATATCGGGACCCGCATCGCGTTGGGCTGGTTCCTCCATCAGATTGACGGCCTCGCTGACTGCCCAGCCGTTTGTTGGCCTAACGGCAAGTCCGCCGCGCCGGCCGGCCGGTTCGTATACGCGCAGCACGAGACCGTCGCCATCCTCAGCCGGCTTGATGGCTGAAAGCGCGACCGGTGTGCCGGTCACGGCGATCGGCGTGAGCGTCGCCTCCGCAAGATTAGTGGCCGCCGTGACGATCAAAGGCTGGTTTAGGTCGTCGGCTTCCTCGCGCACGCCACCGGAATGCCATTCGCCAGCGTGCGGCAGCAATGCGTAGGTGAAGCGTTGCACGCCCTCGTCCGCCAGCGGATCGGGATAGATGGGTCCGCGCACGAGGCTGATACCGAGCACGTTGCCGCGGGCGCTGTGGCCGTATTTCGCGTCGTTGAGCAAAGCAACGCCGAAATCCGGCTCGCTGAGATCGATGAAGCGATGGGCGACCGCCTCGAACATCGCGGCATCCCAGCTCGTATTGGTGTGCGTCGGACGGCTGACGACACCATAGGCGCATTCGAACGTGGCGGTGCGGGCCCGCGTCGCGACCGGGCTTAGTGAGCGCAGCAAGGTGCGGCGATCATGCCAGTCGATTTCGGTCTCTATGTCCAGCCGCCTCGCATTGGCCGTCAGCACATAATGCTGCACGACACTGGAATCGCGATAGCGATGGACGACCTTGATCGCGGCCCGATCCGGACTGTTTTCGACAAGCTCGATGCTTTCCGGCTTGTCGAGACGGATACCCTTTTCCGGATAGTCGGCGTCGATATCCCAGGCATCCCAGTTGCGCGGCTTGTCGACCGGATAGACACAGAGCTGATTGGCGGATCCCGCCAAAGCCTCGCGGCCGGTCGCCTTGTGCACGAGGCTCTGAACAGCCCCATCGACGCCGATGGTAACGGCGAGATGTTCGTTTTCCAGCCGCCTCGCTTCGGCGCGCAAACCGCCGGCCGGCTTCAATGCGGCTCGGTCGAAGACATGGATGGCAAGCGGCGAGATTAAATCGCTGGTGGAAAGGATCGTGCCGCCAGCTAGGACCGCACGCAATGGCCGGGCATCCAGCGATGGATTGACGACAACGAGAGCGTCTGCAATGCCGCCTTTCGGCAGAGCCGAAACAATGGCACCCATAGCGTCCTTTTGAGCCGTCTTGGCATGATCGATGACACCAAAAAGTTCACGCTCGGCGTCCTGATAGACCTCGTTGATGCTCGATCCCGGCAGGATATCGTGAAACTCGTTCTTCAAGGTCACGCGCCAGTCGGCTTCCAGGCTCTGCGGTGCGGCTCCCCCGATCATATGGGCGATCGATGCCAGGGTTTCCGCCGTGATCAGTGCCCTCTCCGCTCTGCGGTGCAGCCGTTTGACGCCGCTCTGGCTGGTCAGGGTTGCGCGATGCAGCTCAAGATAGATTTCGCCGGACCAGGTCGGAAGGCGTTTTTCCTTGGCGGTTCGATGTGCGCTTTCAAAGAAATCGGCGACCTTGCACCAACGCGCCTTCGGAATGGCAGGGAAATCGCGCAACTGCACTTCCCGCTCAACCATTTCCGGAGTCACGCCGCCGCCGCCATCACCATAGCCGACCGCAAGCAGCGAGATATCGTGCAGCGTTTTCGCCCGGAAGTTCTTCCAGGTCGGCGTGAGGCAATCCGGCTGGACAAAGCCGTTATAGCCCTGCATCGGATTGTCGAAGGTATGCGCCAGCACCCGGCTGCCATCCAGACCTTCCCACCAGAAGAGATCGTACGGGAACCGGTTGGTCTCGCTCCAATTGACCTTGATGGTGAAGAAACTCTCGATACCGCCCTGGCGCAGCAATTGCGGCAAGGCGCCGGAAAAGCCGAAGCAATCCGGCAGCCAGCACACCGTGTGACGGGCACCGAAGGTCTTTTCGAAATAGCGCTGGCCGTAAAGGATCTGCCGCACCAGGCTTTCCCCCGTCGGCATGTTCGTGTCCGGCTCCACCCACATGCCGCCGATCACTTCCCAAGAGCCATCGGCCACCTTTTCCTTGATGCGCGCAAGCAGTTGCGGATCGTCAGCCTCCATCTGCGCATAATAATGCGCCGTCGACTGGTTGAAGCGGAAATCGGGCGAGCGGTTCATCAAGGACAGCGCCGTATGAAAGGTCCGGCGCATCTTGCGGCGCGTCTCGTCGTAGGGCCACAGCCAGGCAAGATCGATATGGGCATGGCCGGTCAACAGCAATTCGCCGTTTTGCGGATAGCGCTCCTGCAGCGTCTTCAGACGGACGATCAGGCCGTCATAGGCAGCAACGACCGTCGCGCGCTCGTCCTCGGATAGGCCCGGCGGGTTTGCGACCAGCTCGGGCAATTCCCAGATCTTTTGCTGCCATTCCGCGTTTGCCGTGCGAGACACATACGAAGCCGTGGCGGAAGGCCAGTCCAGGCTGCGCAGCGCCATCTCTGTGGCGTCGAGCAGATGCGGCACCACATCATGATCATCAAGCGCTTCGATTGCCTCTACTATCTGCCGCAGCAAAAGGTGCAGCCGGTGCACGGGAATATCCAGCCAGGCGAGCTGCGCCCGGTTTAACTTCGGCTGGCGGTTCGGTTCGCCGAATGGAAAGCGGGCAACGCTGTCCGTCGCGATCGAGAGATTGCGGCCCTTGAGCGGGAATTCCTGGTGGTAGGGATCAAGGCCGAAGCTCTCGCTTTCGCCTCCTTCGTAAGCGAGCGTGATGAGGCTTTCGCCGCCGAGATCAAGCTGCAGGCGGGTTTCCTCAAGAGGCCAGTCACGAGGCACCTTCGCTTGCGAGGCGAAATGCACCAAACCTTTGCGATGCGGCCACGCTTCACCAACGGCGATGTCCTCGCCCTCGAACGTCCAATTGTCGATCGCAAGTACAGCGCGCTCGCGCCAATGGCTGAGCTCGGCGGTGCGTACCTTGAGGCGGTCTAGGCGCTGGGCGATGGTGAGCTGCATGGCATGTCCTACATGGTTGATGTCTGGCCGACGGCTGCACGTGGCGACCGCGGCGTCGAGAAATGAGGCATTGCAAAGAAAAAAGGATGATGACGAGTGGGCCTGACGGGATCAGGCGAGCGTGATCGGCGGCAGCAAGTGGGTAGGGCCGCCGGAGAAACGTCCCTTGGCCGGGACTTCGATATTGACGCTCATTCGACGGTCTCCTCCTCCTGCGTGAAGCGGGCATAGACTACGGCGAAGAACGGGCCGATGGCCAGTCTCAAAATGGCAGCGATTTTTTGGGCTTGTCCCCCGCGGGAAGCCTTGCGGCGAGACGTTCGGCGGGGCAGCAAACTACCCCGCCGCTATTGCTCAGTGCCTCGGTATCCGCGGCAGGAAGATCGTAAACAGACCGAGCAGAGGCAGATACGAGCAGACCGTGTAGACGAAGGAAATGCCGTGCGTATCGGCAAAATCGCCGAGGAACGCCGCACCAAGTCCGCCTGCCCCGAAGGCGAAGCCGAAGAAGATGCCGCCGATCAGACCGACGCGGCCGGGGATCAATTCCTGCGCGAAGACCACGATCGCCGGGAAGGCCGAAGCAAATACCAGTCCGATCACCACCGTCAGGACGCAGGTCCAGAACAGGTTCGCATAGGGCATCATCAGCGCGAAGGGAATAACGCCGAGGATCGAGAACCATATCACGAAGCGCGCTCCGAGACGGTCCCCGACCGGGCCGCCCATGATCGTTCCGACCGCGACCGAGCCGAGGAAAAGGAACAGCATCAATTGCGCATCGCGAACGTCGAGATGGAACTTGTCGATGACGTAGAAGGTGAAATAGCTGGATATGCTCGCCATATACACATTCTTCGTTGCCGTCAGAAGGATGAGGATAGCAAGCGCCCAGACGGCCTTGTTGCGCGCTATCGGCAAGGCGCGGCTCGGAGCCGGACGCGCGGCATGCTGGCGGCGATGGCTGACGTACCAAGTGCCGACCCAGCTCAGGACGATGAAGCCGATCACCGCGAGAACCGCCAGCCAGGCGACGCTCGACTGGCCGTGCTGGAGCACGAAGAAGGCAGCGATCAGCGGCCCGATGGCAGAGCCGGCATTGCCGCCGAGCTGGAAGAGCGACTGCGCCAGGCCATGGCGACCGCCGGAGGCCAGTCGCGCGACGCGCGAGGCTTCCGGATGGAACACCGCGGACCCAAAACCGATGAGGCTCGCCGCGACCATCAGCATACCGAAGCTGCCGGCATAGCCGAGCAGCACCAGCCCTGAAAACGTGCTGACCATGCCGACCGGCAGGGAATAGGGCATGGGCCATTTGTCGGTGACGATGCCGACGACCGGCTGCAACAGCGACGCCGTGATCTGGAACGTCATCGTCAGAAGACCGATCTGAACGAAATCGAGCGCATAGTTCTCGCGGAACATCGGGTAGAGCGACGTCAGCAGCGATTGCATGATGTCGTTCAGAAGATGGCAGACGCTGACCGCCACGACGATTGAAATTGTCGTCTTCTCAAATCGGGCTTGCGCGCCCGAAAATGCCGCAACCATTGAGGATTCCTTCCTGGGCCGGCCGTTTTTCAGCCATGCTGTTCAATCAGCCTTTTACACGGCTTGCAGGTGACCTTCTTTCGTGTTTTGGTCCAGTTCTTTCGCGATCGGGCCAAAATGGAAAAGCTCTCTCAAAAGCTGCTGGCGACACTGGAACGGGACCACGAGCAAAATATGCTCTGGATGGAGGGATCGAATGCCGGCGTGCTCGTCAACAGCTCCGAGCCGCCGCAGGGCTATACTGTTCCCTGGCATCATCATCGCCGCACACAGTTGCTCTGCGTTTTCTCTGGTGTCGTCCTGATCCTGACGACGCGCGGCCGCTTGATGGTGCCGCCCGGCCATGCTTTGTTCATTCCCGTCGGCCTGGAACACTCCGTCGAGATGCTGAGCGATGTCAGCATAAAATCGGTCTACGTTATGCCGAGCGATCCGACGCCATCGGCAGAAGCGCCGCGTGTCGTCGAAGTGACGGATCTCGCGCGCAGTCTGCTGCTTGAAGCCATTCGGCTGCGGGAAGCGCCCCTCGGAAATCGCAAGGCCGAACTTGTCCTATCTCTCCTCATGGAGGAGATTTCGACGCTCGAGGAACGCCCGCTCGGCCTGCCCTTCCCCTCCGACCGGCGGCTCGCGGCGCTCTGCCGCGACTATCTGGCGAACCCGACGCCGAATGCCCGGCTGGATAATTGGGCCGAAAAGCTGGCGATAAGCCGCCGGACCTTCACACGGCAGTTTCGCAAGGAGACCGGCATCAGCTTTACCACCTGGCGTCAGCAGGCGAGCGTCTTCGCATGCCTGCCGCAACTTGCGGAGGGACAGCCGGTGACCAACGTTGCGCTTGAGGCCGGTTATGAGAGCGTCGCAGCCTTCACCACCATGTTCCGACGTATGCTCGGAACCTCGCCGCGCACCTATATGGTGAACCGCTGGTCTTTCGACCGACCGTAAAAATCGCGCAGACATCCGCCCGGCTTACAGCGAAAGACATTCATCCACGGGCATGATCAAAAAAATTTGAGAAAAGCTTTTCCCATCTTGACTCCTGCCTTGAGAAAAGGTTTTCTCAGCGCAAATAAGTTCGGGAGAGGACATCTGGAAAATCAGCGGATCAGAAACGGTCGGGTAACGATTCACGATGTTGCCGCTGCCGCCGGTGTCAGCATTTCGACCGCATCGAAAGCGTTGAATAATACCGGGCGAATGGGTGACGATACGCGCGAACGGGTCAAGCGTGTCGCGAGCGAGATCGGGTTCCGGCCGAATGCCTTGGCCAAGGGCCTGCTTAGCAATCGGAGTTTCACCATCGGTCTTTTGACCAACGATACCTACGGCCGTTTCACTCTCCCTGTCATGGCCGGGATTACCGAGGCGCTCGTCGACCACGGCGTCTCGGTATTTCTCTGCACGATCGAAGACGATCCTGCGCTCGGAAAGGTTCATGTGGACGCCATGCTGGATAAGAGCGTCGATGGTATCATCGCATCGGGAAAGAGGATCGACCGCCGGTTGCCGGTGGATTTGTCCGACCTGCCCGTGCCGGTCGTCTACGCCTTCACGGAGGGGACATCCGATAGTGTTACCTTCTGCGCCGACGATTTTCAGGGTGCTACGCTTGCCGTCGAATGGCTGCTGGGCCTCGGCCGCCGCCGGATCGCCCATGTTACCGGCCCGGAGAGCTTCGTTTCGGTGCGCGAGCGCACTAGAGCTTACCACGGCTTGGTCGGCGACGCTCTGCCGGTGATGTACGGTACGTGGTCCGAGGCTTGGGGGCATGAGGCCGTTGCGAAAATCTGGGATGCGCCCGGGCTGAAGCCGGACGGCATTTTCTGCGGCAACGACCAGATCGCCCGCGCGGTGGTCGACGCCTTGCGGGAGCGCGACGTACGCGTGCCGGAGGATGTCTCCGTGGTTGGTTTCGACAATTGGGAGATCGTCGCCGCTCAAACGCGGCCGCCGCTGACGACAGTCGATATGAATCTCAAGGCTCTCGGTCGAGAGGCTGGGCTGACGGTTCTGGCATTGGCGGAAGGCCGCGCCGTCGAACCGGGAATCAGGACATTGCCGTGCGAATTGGTCGTGCGGCAGTCGTGTGGGGGAAACCCCGAGCATTAGTTGAGGAAGAGGGGCTGAAGAAAGTGCCCCATGGGAGGAGAAACATGATGAAGCGACTTCTGGCCGCAACTGGCCTCATATCCTTATGCCTGATGTCCGGCGCGTCCGCCGCCGAAAACATCACGATGTGGGTGCGTTCCGGCATCGGCGATTCCTTCAAGAAGGTCGTCGAGGCTTATAATGCCAGCCACGACGACAAGGTCACCATGACCGAGGTGCCCTTCTCCGAGCTCGTGCAGAAATACGCAACCGCGATCGCCGGCGGACAGGCGCCCGATGCCCTATCGATGGACCTGATCTACACGCCAGCCTTCGCCGCCGCCGGCCAGTTGGAAGACCTGACCGACTGGGCCAAGAGCCTGCCCTATTTCAACTCGCTCTCACCATCGCATGTGAAGCTCGGCACCTATCAGGATCACATCTACGGTCTGCCACTCTCGGTCGAGACCTCCGTCTTCGCCTGGAACAAGGACCTCTACAAGAAAGCCGGCCTCGACCCTGACAAGGCGCCGACCACCTGGGACGAGATCACCAGCAATGCCGAGAAGATCCGCGCGCTCGGCGGCGATACCTACGGCTTCTATTTCTCCGGCGGCGGCTGCGGCGGCTGCATGATCTTCACCTTCACGCCGCTCGTCTGGGGTGCAGGCGCCGACATTCTCTCGGCCGACGGCAAGAAAGCGACACTCGATACGCCGCAGATGCGCAAGGCAGTCGATATCTACCGCAGCATGGTCAAGAAGGATCTGGTACCGGCGGGTGCCGCCAGTGACACCGGCGCCAACTTCCTGAGCATCAGTAACGGCAAGATCGGCCAGCAGAGCATCGGCGCCTTCTCGATCGGCACGCTGATCACGCAATATCCCGATATCCATTTCGGCGTGACGCTGATCCCCGGCGTCGACGGCAAGCCCTCCTCCTTTGCCGGCGGCGATAACTTCGTCATCACCAAGGGCACCAAGAAGCTCGACGCGGTGAAGAAGTTCCTTGAATATACCTACTCGCTGGATGGTCAGAAGATCATGGCGAAATACGGCAGTCTGCCGACCCGCGGCGATATTGCCGACCAGGTGCTTCAAGGTCTCGATCCGCGCATGCAGGTGGGCCTGAAAGCCATCTCCATCGCAAAGACGCCCTATACGCTGCAGTTCAACGACCTGATCAACAGCGCCAACGGTCCATGGGCCGGCTTCACCAACGCTGCAATCTTTGGAGACAACGTCGACTCGGCTTTCTCCAATGCTCAATCGGAAATGCAGTCGATCATCGACAACGCACAGCAGTAATAATCCATCAAAGACCGGGAGGCCTGGCCTCCCGGTCCTCCCCACCAAAACATCAGGAGCATTCCATGGCTGGTCCCGAAGCTATCGGAGCACTGCGTCGTCGAAAGCGGCGGCGACATGCCGGTTGGCACGGATTTCTCTACATCGCGCCGGCCATGGCGCTGGTCCTCGTCTTCTTTGTCCTGCCCGTGCTTTTTACCGGCTGGATGAGCCTGCACAACTGGCCGTTGCTCGGCAATCCGCGCTGGATCGGTTTCGGCAACTATACAAGAATGGTGTCGGACGCTCGCTTCATGGCGGCATTGCGCTTCACCGCCTATTATACAGTAATCGTCACCATCGTCATTTTCGCGGTCGCCTTTCCCCTGGCGCTCTACGTCGAAAAGCAGCGGCGCCTCGTCGGCTTTTACCGCACCATCATCTTCCTGCCCGTCGTCGTGGGGCTCGCGACCGCCTCGCTTCTCTGGGTCTGGCTCGTCAATGTCGATAGCGGCTTTTTCGTACCGGCAGCTCAGGCGCTTGGGCTGATCGACCGCAGGCCGAACCTGCTTGCCGACTTCGACACCGCCTTTGCCACGATCGTCGTGATGGTGGTCTGGAAGATTGCCGGCTTTACCATGATCATCCTGCTCACCGGCCTGCAGGCCATCCCGTCCGAGCTGACGGAGGCCGCTCGCATCGATGGCGCCAAGCGCTGGCAGCGCTTCCGCTTCCTGACCCTGCCGCTGATGCGCCGGACAATTGCGCTCGCCTTGATCATCTCGATCACCGGCTCGGTGCTTGCCTTCGACCAGTTCTACATCATGACCAGCGGCGGACCGCAAAACCAGATGATCTCGGTGGTCTACTACATCTTCAACCAGTCCTTCGTGTCCTTCAATCTCGGCTATGGCGCGGCACTATCGATCGCCCTTCTCGTCATTCTCGTATTGATCAGCATCGTCCAACTCTGGCTGCTGCGCGTCGGGGAGGACCGCCCATGAGCATCACCAACATGAGCACCACGAACGTCAGAACCGCAAAAGAGCGCCGCGCCCAGCGGAAAATGTGGAGTGCCGTCAGCTATCACGGCGTCGGCGTCATCATCGTCATCTTCTTCTTCGCGCCCTTTGCCATCGCGCTGCTGTCATCGTTCCGGCACGGCACGGAAGCGAGCCTTCCGCCTCTGCCACCCTGGCCGACATCGGGCTTCAGCTTCGATGCCTATCGTGCCCTCGATGGTTTCGGCGCCGGCGTCGTGCAGCATACGCTGAACTCGCTCTTCGTTTCGGTGACGACGGTCATCCTGACGGTCATGGTCAGCCTGCTCGCTGGTTATGGTTTTTCCCGCTACCAGTTCCCGTTCAAGGGCGCCTTCTTCATCCTGATCATCGCAACGCTGATGATCCCGTTCCAGTCGATCCTGACGCCGCTCTTCATCATCCTGGCAAGGCTCGGCCTCAACAATTCGCTGCTCGGGCTGACGCTGGTCTATGTCACGCTTCAGCTACCCTTCTCGGTCTTCATGATGCGCAACGCCTTCGACGCGGTGCCGAAGGAGATCGAGGAAGCCGCCCGCATCGACGGCGCACGCGACCTCAAACTTTTGTTCCGCGTTCTCTTCCCGCTGGTGCTGCCGGGTGTGGCAACCGTTGCCATCTTCGCCTTCCTCAACGCCTGGAACGAGTTCCTGGCAGCGCTGGTGCTGCTTTCGAGCAATGAAAAATTCACGCTGCCGGTACTGATGATCGCGGTTCGCACCGGGCGGCTCGGCGCCGTCAACTGGGGCGCGGTCCAGGCCGGCATCGCCGTCATGACCATACCCTGCGTCATCGTCTTCCTGCTTCTGCAACGCTATTACATGCGCGGTCTGATGGCCGGCGCGGTGAAATGAACCTCAAACGAAACGGATGAAAGCCATGTCAGACAAGCAAAATCGCCAGTTCCGCCCCCTGCCCGTTCCGAATGTCGAACTTCACGGCCTTTTCGGTGCCCGGCAGGATGCAATCTGCAATTCGACGGCCGCCACCCTGCTCGACCGTTGCGTCGAGGCCGGCATGGTCAGGGCAATCGACGTCGACCTGCCGAGCCCCGGCATTATCCTTCCGCTGCAGACTTGGTCGGGTTCGACGCAGATGTTCTGGGACAGCGATCTCGGCAAGTCGATCGAGACCATCGCCTATACGCTCTATCGCCGCCCGAATCCGGAGCTCGAAGCTCGCGCCGACGCGATCATCGACATGTATGAAAAGCTGCAGCAAGAGGATGGCTATTTGAACGCCTGGTTCCAGCGCGTTCAGCCGGGCCGCCGCTGGACCAACCTGCGCGATCATCACGAGCTCTACTGCGCCGGACACCTGATCGAGGCTGCGGTCGCCTATTATCAGGCGACCGGAAAACGCAAGCTGCTCGACATCATGAGCCGCTTTGCCGATTACATGATCACCGTTTTCGGCCATGGCGAAGGTCAGCTTCGGGGCTATTGTGGCCATGAAGAGGTTGAGCTGGCGCTGGTCAAGCTCGGTCGCGTCACCGGTGAGAAGAAATATCTCGACCTTGCCAAATATTTTGTCGACGAGCGTGGCCAGGAGCCGCATTTCTTCACTGAAGAAGCACTGCGCGATGGCCGCGATCCGGCAAAATTCGTGCAGAAGACCTATGAATACAATCAGGCTCACGAGCCGGTTCGGGAGCAGAAGAAGGTGGTCGGCCATGCGGTGCGCGCCATGTATCTCTATTCCGGCATGGCCGATATTGCGACCGAATATAACGACGACAGCCTGACGTCGGCGCTGGAGACGCTGTGGGACGATCTGACCACCAAGCAGATGTATGTCACCGGCGGCATTGGGCCGGCCGCTTCCAACGAAGGCTTCACCGACTATTACGACCTGCCGAACGAAAGCGCCTATGCCGAAACCTGCGCCTCGGTCGGCCTCGTCTTCTGGGCGAATCGCATGCTTGGCCGTGGGCCGAACCGGCGTTATGCCGACATAATGGAACAGGCGCTCTATAATGGTGCGATGGCTGGACTATCGCTCGACGGCAAAACCTTCTTCTACGAAAACCCGCTGGAAAGCGCCGGCAAGCATCACCGCTGGACGTGGCACAATTGCCCCTGCTGCCCGCCGAATATCGCCCGCCTGCTCGCTTCGGTCGGTTCCTACATGTATGCGGCTGCCGACAATGAAATCGCGGTCCATCTCTATGGCGAGAGCAAGGCACGCGTGCCACTCGCAAGCGGCGTAACGGTCGAGCTGTCTCAGGAAACGAACTACCCTTGGAACGGCGCGATCCATTTCGGGGTCAATCCGGACCGTGGCGCCCGCTTCACCCTGTCGCTGCGCATTCCTGAATGGGCGGATGGCGCAACGCTTGCCATCAATGGCGCTTCCGTCGATCTCTCCTCTATCACCGTCGATGGCTATGCTCGCGTCGAGCGTGAGTGGCAGAGCGGCGATAAGGTCGATCTCAACATTCCGCTGATCCCGCGTACGCTGTTCGCCAATCCCAAAGTGCGCCAGGATACAGGACGCGCGGCGCTGATGCGCGGGCCTCTGGTCTATTGCGTCGAGACCACCGATAATGGCCGTGATCTCAACGGCATCTCGCTTGCCGGAAACCTCGCCGCAGCGCAGACAACGGAAATTGCCGCACTGGAGGGCGCAGTCGCACTCGATATTCCGGTGAACCGCGATGAGGCGGACTGGGGATCGGATCTCTATCGAACGGCGCCGCCGAAGAGCCGCGCCGCCACCGCCCGCTTTGTTCCCTATCATCTGTGGGATAATCGCGAGCCGGGTGAGATGCTCGTCTGGGTCCGCGCTGGCCAGACGCAACACGGAGCCTGATATGGGCAAGAACAGCATGAGACTGACCGGGGTCCGTAAGAATTACGGCGGGCTCGAGGTCATTCACGGTATCGATCTGGAAGTGCAGGAAGGTGCATTCGTCGTCTTCGTCGGCCCGTCCGGCTGCGGCAAGTCGACCTTGCTCCGGATGATCGCCGGACTGGAGGAAGTGACTGATGGCGAGATCGCCATCAAGGGCCGGGATGTCACCGATCTCGACCCTTCCGAGCGCGGCATCGCCATGGTCTTCCAATCATATGCGCTCTATCCGCATATGAGCGTGCGTGAAAATCTCGGTTTCGGGCTGAAAATGGCCCGAACCGATACCGGCGAGATCGAAGCGCGCGTCAAGGCCGCTTCGGCGATCCTCAAGATCGACCACTTGCTGGACCGCCGCCCCGGCCAGCTTTCCGGCGGCCAGCGGCAGCGCGTCGCCATCGGCCGCGCGATCGTGCGCAAGCCGGATGTCTTCCTCTTCGACGAGCCGCTGTCCAACCTCGACGCGGAACTACGCGTCTCCATGCGCATCGAAATTGCCAGGCTGCACCGCGAGCTCGGCAACACGATGATCTATGTGACGCACGACCAAACCGAGGCGATGACGCTTGCCGACAAGATCGTCGTGCTGAGAGACGGCAAGATCGAGCAGGTCGGTAGTCCGCGCGAGGTCTATGAAGATCCCGCCAATATTTTCGTTGCCGGCTTCATCGGTTCACCGCGCATGAACATGATCGAAGCCGAATGGGCCGTCGATGGCTCCGCTAAAATTCCCGGCGGCTGCGTCAAAACCGATATCGGACAGGCCGGCCTGGCGCCGGGCGACAAGCTGATGCTGGGCATGCGCCCGGAACATCTGATCGTCGTGTCCGATAGCAATGATGCCATCCGTGTCACGGTCGACTTCGACGAATATCTTGGCGGCACGCGCTATCTCTATTGCCAGACAGAGGACGGCCAGAGCCTGATTGCTGAATACCGGGAAGGTCCGGATATTCACCGCGGCGATTCGCTCTATCTACGCTGCGCGCCGGAAAGACGCCGCTATTTCGACGCACAGGGAAACCGGCTCCGCTGAAGCACCATCTCAAAGCGGTACCGCCTAATCATTTGACGAACAAGTAAAATTATGACGATGTTTGCGGCTAGCACCGGAGCATCTGTTCGGCGAATGAATTGGGAGGCGGCTGGATGGCAAGACTGACCGAGAACGCCAAGGGCGTCTATGTGATCGCCGTAACGCCCTTCACCGACGAAGGCGCGCTCGATTTCACCAGCATCGACAGCATGGTCGATTTCTACGAAAGCGTCGCGGTGACCGGGCTGACGGTGCTTGGTCAACTCGGCGAGGCTCCGAAGCTGACGGCGAAGGAATCGCGCGCCGTCGTAGAGCGCGTGCTGAAGCGCCTCGATGGCCGCCTGCCGGTTGTCGTCGGCGTATCAGCGCCGGGGCTTGCGCCGATGCGAGAACTGGCCGAGGCTGTGATGGACCAGGGTGCTGCGGGCGTGATGGTCGCGCCGCCTTGGACGATCAGGACGGATGACCAGGCCTTTGTCTTCTATCAATCGGTCGGTGAAGCGCTGGGCGATACGCCCTTCGTGCTGCAGGACTATCCGCTGACAACGAACGTCACCATCGCGCCCAAGGTCATCGACAGGATCATCAAGGAAGTGCCGAATTGCGTCATGCTCAAGCATGAGGATTGGCCAGGCCTGTCGAAGATCACTGCGCTGCGAGCCTCCAGCGACAAGGGTGAAACGCGGCGTATCTCCATTCTCTGCGGCAATGGTGGGCTTTTCCTGCCTGAAGAAATGGGCCGCGGTGCCGATGGCGCCATGACCGGCTTTTGCTATCCGGAGATGATGGTCGGCGTCGTCCAAGCCTATACGGCAGGAAATATCGACCGGGCGCATGACATCTTCGATGCCTATCTGCCGCTGGCGCGCTATGAACAGCAACAGGGCATTGGCCTCGCCGCCCGCAAATATGTTCTCGCCAAACGCGGTGTCATCAAATCCGCGGCCCTGCGCAAGCCCGGCGCCAAGCTTTCGCCGCTCGATGTGAAGGACGTCGAACGTCTCCTTACCCGGCAGGCACTGCGGGTTCAGGAGATCGGCGCATGAAGCTCGTGCTGGAAAGCAAGAAGGCGCTGGCGCTCGGGGCAAGCAAGGAATTTGGGCGCGGATCAGAGTCTACAGAAGTATGATCCATGCAATTTAAGACGATGAATATCGGCCAGGGGGGCTTTGGTGGCGAAGACTTATGATTTCATCATTGCCGGCGGTGGTTCGGCGGCTTGCGTTGCCGCCATGCGGCTGGTGCGGGATTTCGGCTTTTCCGTGCTCGTCGTCGAGCGTGGGCCGCGCAAGACCGCGAAGCTGATGGCTTTTCCCGCCGGCTACATGAAATATCTCGCCCGCGACGATTTCCTCGAAATGCATCACACGGTTCCACAGCCGCAACTCGGCGGGCGCGGGCCGATCGTTCCGGTCGCCAAGGCACTCGGTGGCGGCAGCGCCGTCAATGCCATGGTCTACATGCGCGGCCAGAAAGAGGATTACGACGGCTGGGCTGCCCATCTCGGCCATGGGATAGAATGGTCCTATGCCAACATGCTGCCGCACTTCAAAGGGATCGAAGCCAATACGCGCTTCAACAACCGATATCACGGCATTTCCGGCAACCTGCGCATATCCGAGCCGGGGCATATTTCCGGGACGACGGAGGATTTCCTTTTGGCCGCTCAAGGGCTCGGCCATCCCTATAATCCCGACTTCAACGGCGTCAGGCAAAACGGCGTCGGCATCATGCAGCACACCTTCGGCCAGTGGAACGGCAAGACGGAACGCTCCGATGCCAAGAAGGCCTTTCTCGATCCGCTTGCCGGCGACAAACGGCTAGAGATCATCACCGACGCGCGGGTCGATCGCATCATCATCGAAAACGGCCGCGCGACCGGTATCACCTACACGCGCAATGGCGAAAGCCACACGGTCCGTTCCGAACGAGAAATCCTCATCGCGGCGGGCACCTACAACAGCGCCAAACTGATGATGCTGTCCGGCATCGGCCCGGCCGATCATCTGCGTGAACATAATATTGCCGTTGCTCTCGATCTTCCCGGCGTCGGCGCCAATCTGCAGGACCATCACGAAGTCCCGGTCATCGCCACGACCAAAGCCAAATCCGGCTATTTCGGCGAGGACAAGGGTTGGCCCATGCTCCGCAACGGGCTGCAATATCTGCTCTTCAACTCGGGTCCGGTCACCACGACCGGCATCGAATCCTGCCTGTTCTACGATCCGGACGGAAGCGAAAGACCATCGATCCAGCTCTATTGCGCCCCGATCGTCTATCTCGACCGTGACGTCTCCTCCACCAAGCCAACCTATGGCGTCACCTTCACTTCCTGTCTCCTGCGCCCAAAGGCACGAGGCAACGTCAAGCTCCGCTCGGCCAATCCTGCGGATCAGCCGTTGGTCGACTGCAACTTCTTTGGCGATCCAGACGACCTGCGCCTGACGCTCGCCTCACTGAAGGTCGCGCGGCAACTGCTAGAGACGGAACCGTTCAAATCGAAGATAGCGGACGAGGTTCTGCCAGGCCGGGCGCTGCAGGACGATGAGGCCCTCGCCAAATTCGCCGGCCAGACCGTCAAGACGAACTACCACCCTTCCGGCAGCCTGCGCATGGGGCCTGACAATGATCCGATGTCGGTGGTCGACGGAAAGCTGCGCGTGCGCGGCGTCGACGGCCTGCGGGTCATCGACTGCTCCATCATCCCCTTCATCCCGTCGGGAAATACCAATGCACCGGCGATGGCGATCGGCTCCAAGGCGGCGGAGATGATTGGGAAGAGTTACTAAAACCTACCTTGCCGCTAGAATTCCCAGGGCGATATGAGATCGAGGCCCGTTATTCGAAAGTCCGATAAATTGCGCGTCGCCAGACGGCCGCCATTGATGCGGGCAATAGCAGCAATCATGCCATCAGGAGCCGACATTGGCCGCCCTTGTCGTTCTGCAAGGCCCATAATCTCACCATAGGCGAGAGCCGCTTCTTCGGTGAAGCCGAAAATCCGGTCGGCAAATCGACGCCGCCATTCAGATAATCGTTGCTCCAAACGTGCTGCTCGTTGGTCCGGCATAATTTTATGGATACCGAAAGCAATCTCGGCAATCGTGATCGTAGGCAATGCAATCTCTGCATCATGCCGGCCTAACCAAGCAACGACGGCTGGCTCGGGCTGCTTGCGCAGCGTTTCAGATATCACGTTGGTATCAAGAAATATCACAGATCAACTCCGTGATTGGCTTGGCGCCTCTCTCGAATGACGGCCTCCAGATCAATATCCTCATCCTCGCTCATGGACATCCGAGCATAGAAGGACGCTGCAGGCTCGCGGCCAGCCTCGCGAATTTCATAGGATTCCAGCGCGCGTTCAACGATATCGGCAATGGTTCGGTTTTCGCGTCGGGCAAGTCGATAAGCGATATCGCGCGCCTTAGCACTGCGGACGGACAGTTGTGGTTCAGCCATTTGGTTCTCCCATGTATGAAAGATAAGCTCCAATCTTTAAGCCATCAAGATGGCAGATGATGGCTAGATGGCAAAGATGACCTATTCGCGAAATTTTGCATTGCCTCTCCGGCAATCGAAACATCGAAAATCACCGCTCTTTCGTAACGCCGTGCATTGCCATGCTCGACGACAAAAGAACCTATGCATTTCCAACAGTTGATCTTCCTGCAAGACCGCATCATTTTCGAGAGTCAGAGAACCGTTCTGCTGCCGATGCCTATCGCTGTTGGCTGAAGGAGAACGGCACCACCCACGGCACGACGATCATCGCCGCCTGAAAAGAGCACATTGATGAATTTGCGCAACAAGACGCTCAGCGCGTCGGGATTTCATTCGCCGGAGCGCGGCATCATCGACGTTTTGGATGATGTGCTGATCGAAATCGATGCCGAGGGTGTGATTGCCGCCGTTCATCGTCACGGCGATCCGAATTACCGAACCATCCGAGACGCGCGCGACGCATCCGGCGAGCTCGTGACTTTGCCGGCGGGCTTCTACATCTTGCCCGGTTTTGTCGATCTGCATGTGCATGCACCGCAATATCCCCAGCTCGGCGATGCGCTCGATGTTCCTTTGGAAGTCTGGTTGCAGAAATACACTTTCCCGCTGGAGGCGCGCTATCAGGACGCCGCCTTCGCGCGCCGTATCTATGGTCTGCTGGTGGATGATCTGCTGACCAACGGAACCACGACCGCCCTCTATTTTGCCACCATCCATCAGGAGGCGACGCGGGCACTGGTGGATATTTGTCTGGAAAAAGGTCAGCGCGCCCTCATCGGCAAGGTCGCGATGGACAATGCCGGGGAGTGTCCGGATTATTACCGCGACGTGTCGGCACAAGAAGCACTTGATGGCACGCGCGCATTGATCGACTACGTGCGCGGCCATCCGGATAATCGCGAAGGCCGCGTCCTGCCTGTCGTCACGCCGCGCTTCATCCCCTCCTGCACGGATGCGACTCTGGAAGGTCTCGGCGCGATTGCCAGGGACTGCGGCTGCCATGTGCAGACCCATTGTTCGGAGAGCGACTGGGAACATGACTATGTTCTTGCAAGACATGGCATGACGGATACGGACAGTCTCGATCGCTTCGGCTTGCTTGGCCGCAGGACGGTCTTGGCACATGCGAATTTCCTGACGGCGAAGGATATGGAAACGGTTCGTGCACGCGAAGCCGCCATCGCGCATTGCCCGCTTTCGAACGCCTTTTTCGCCAATGCCGTCTTTCCGTTGCGCACTGCGCTCGAAAAAGGGCTGCATGTCGGTCTCGGCACGGACATTTCCGGTGGCCCGAGCGCCTCGATGTTCGAGAACGCGCGCGGCGCAATTCTCGCATCGCGGATGCTGCAAAGCGGCGTCGACCCGAATTTACCGCGATCAGCCCGCTCGACATTCGGGCCGGCCCAGATCGATTTTCGCGATGCCTTCCATATCGCAACGGCAGGCGGCGGCGTTGCGCTGGATCTCCCTATCGGGCAATTCACGCCCGGCTGCCAATTCGACGCGATGCTCATCCACGCCGATGCCGAGAAAGGCACGGTGCGGCTATTCGAAGACCGCGACAAGGGCGAGCGTATCCTGCAGAAAATCATCTACACCGCTTCGAGGCCGAACATCGCGGCCACCTGGGTTGGCGGCCGTAAGGTTTAAACGCAAAGACGCTATGCCGCTTTGCTTGTCTTGAAAGTGATCGGGATGCGAGGCAAAACCTCAATTCTTGAAGACGAAACAAGCGCCGCCCGTTTGGCGTACCTGAGCGCAAACCGCATCCGCCTCGGCGCGCGTCTGCCGGCCGATGCGAGCGGCATATCGGATGCGAAAGCCGAAGTCGGCATTGCGCTGGCGTACGATGAGCGGCTTTTCTTCTTTCAACGGCGATGGAAGCTTACTGACATCCTTCGAGAAAAGCCGCCGGACGGTATCGAGCTGCAAGTGCTCCGCAAGCTGAGCGCCCCAGGGCGCCCAAGGCCGCTCCTGCTCCAAAGCGACCTGTTTCAGCCGGCGGCTGCCGGCAAGCGCCATGCAGGCCTGCGCGAAAGGCTTGCCTTTGTCGAGTTCCGGGGCGACCGTGTCCGGCGGGTCGTCCTTCCATTGCTCGACCGTGTGCGCCGTAATGGCGATCACGTAGCTGCGCGTCTCGTCGGGGAGATTGCCGGAATTGAGGAAATTCGCGAGGCCGTTTTCGCCGGCATTATAGGCCGCCGCCGCCAAGCCGAGATTGCCGAAACGGTTGCGCAGTTCGTCCAGATATGCGGCTGCCTTGCCGAGCGCCTCCAATAAGTCGTAGCTGTCCTGAACGCCGCGCAACCTTGCCGTTCCCGGCATGAATTGCGCAATGCCTTGCGCACCCTTCGGGCTGACCGCATTGGGGCGGAACGTGCTCTCGCGCCAGATGAGCCTCGCCAGATAATCCGGCGGCAGCTGATTGGCATGGGCGAAATAGTCGATCGCATCGCAGAGATCGTGATTGTAACTTTCTTTGCGGATGCAAAGTGTTTTGCCGGTGTCCGTTATCAAAGGGCCGGAAATGCAGGCCGGTGGCGCAACACTCCATTCGGGCTGGGCCCTCGCGGGACAAGCGGCCGATACGACGAAGCCGGACGCAATAATGAGGCCTATGACCCTTCGGACAAGACTGGGCCGATGCTGGTTGCCTGCCATGCCTGCGAAACTCGTTGGAAACCGTCAAATCGCTAGATTGCCCTCTTGATAGCATCGATGCGCGACGACGAAAACCAGGAAGCTTTATCAGGATTCAGTGTTCCGTGATCAGAAGGGCTGCAATCTTCTATGCTACCTTCGTTCCGGCCATGACGATTTCTCCACCCTTGACCTGTTTCACGGCTGAATCTGTCCCGATTATTGCGTAGGATTTCCGCTGTGTCGTCCTGATGAACGGGACCGGCCACTAGCAATAGGGGAAGAGGAAGCAGCGTGACCAGCAGCCCAGCCTTCGACATTTCGTCCCTCCATGCCTTCTATGCAAACGGGGGCACCGTTGCCCGAGTTATCGAGGCGGTTTTCGCCCGTTTTGCCGAAGTCGACGATCCCGGCATCTTCCTGCACCTCGCCGACAAAAGGAGCCTGATTGCACAGGCCGCCGCTCTCGGGTCCTTCGACCCGGCGGCAAAGCCGCTCTGGGGCATTCCCTTTGCCGTCAAGGACAATATCGATGTCGCCGGCATGCCGACGACTGCGGCCTGCCCGGCTTTCGCCTATATGCCTGAAGCCGACGCGACAGTCGTGCGTTTGCTGAAAGAGGCCGGCGGACTCGTTATCGGCAAAACCAATCTCGATCAATTCGCAACAGGTCTCGCCGGTGTCCGCACGCCCCATCCCGCACCGCGCAATGCCATGGATCCCGATCTGGTGCCCGGCGGATCGAGCTCCGGCTCGGCCGTTGCCACGGCTCGGGGCATTGTCAGTTTCGCGCTCGGCACGGATACCGCCGGTTCGGGCCGCGTGCCCGCCGGCCTGAACAACATCGTCGGTCTGAAACCCAGTCTCGGCGCGTTGTCGGCGACGGGCGTCCTTCCCGCCTGCCGCACGCTCGATTGCGTCTCGATCCTGGCTTTGACCGTCGATGACGCTTGGCGGGTGTTTGAGATTGCAGCGCGCTACGATGCCGCGGACGCTTATTCGAAAATAATTCCAGCAAATGGCTTTGGCCAAACACCGCCGGTGCTGACCATAGGCGTCCCGGCACAGGCGGACCGGCTGTTCTTCGGCGATGTCCTCATGGAAACGGCCTATGACGACGCATTGCGGATGTTGACAAAACTCGGTCATCGCGTCCTGGAAGTGCCGTTTGGCGATTTCTACAAGGTGGCAAATCTGCTTTATGAAGGCGCCTGGGTGGCGGAACGCTATGCGGCGGTCAAGGATTTCTTCGATGCCAAGGAGACAAGCTTCCATCCCGTTACGCGCCGAATCTTTGGCGGCGCCAAGCAGCTTTCTGCGGCTGATGCCTTCAACGGCCTTTATGCGCTGCAAGCCTTGAAACAGAAGGTCGCGCCGCTGATCGCATCGGTCGATCTTTTCTGCGTACCGACTGCGCCGACGCATTATACCCTTGCCGATTTGGAGGCCGAACCGATCCGCGAGAACTCGCGCCTCGGCACCTACACCAATTTCGTCAATCTGCTCGACATGTGCGGGATCGCCGTGCCGGCGGGAACACGCAGCGACGGCCGACCGGCGAGCATCACTCTGTTGGCGCCCTCCCGACATGACGGGCTGACGGCTTCGCTTGCTCGGGATGTCCACAAGGCCAGCGCCCTGATGCTCGGCGCCACCGGCTGGCGCCAGCCGTAGGGAAAACCTTCCAATGATACCGGACTAGTCGTGATGCTCGGTCTTTGACCTGAATGCGTCAAAAATCAATCCCCGCAGCCATCGATGGGCAGGATCGGCATCCATACGAGGATGCCACGTTTGCGCGACAACGAAGCCGGGTGTAGCCACGGGCAGCTCAAACATCTCGATCTGCCTCGCCACACCCGCTTGGCAATACGAGCGCGGTACTAAGCCGACAAGATCGGTCGCTGCCGCGACGGCCATAACTGCCGGATAGCTCGGCACCACGAGGTTGACCTTTCGCGAGAGGCCGAGTTCGGCGAGAGCGTCGTCCACGGGGCCCTTAAAATTTCCTCGCCTGGAGGAGATGACGTGTCCGCATGCGGCGTATTGCTCGGGCGTTGTATGCTTTGCCTTTAAAAGAGGATGCCCAGCCCGCGCGACGCCGACAAAGCAATCCTCGAACAATGTTTGGCCGCGCAACTCTGCGCCGTCCCCCGAGATGACTCCGATGTCCAGGTCGAGCGTGGCATCCCTCAGAGGCTGAATTTCCTTGTTTGGCTTGGGCGCGAAACGGAGCCGCACGCCAGGCGCAGCGTTCATGACGGCGACGCTTAGACGCGCGGCATGCAAAAGCACGAATGCCTCATTGGCGCGGATTGCGAAGTCGCGCTGCAACTCGTGAATGTCAATCACTGGCGGTGGGCCGAGCACCGTCTGGACGGCCGCGGTCAGCGATCGCACTTGTTCGGCGATCGCCTCCGCATGCGGTGTCGCGACCATCGCTCGACCCGCCGGAACCAGAATGGGATCGTTCAACGCAATCCGAAGCCTCGACAAGGTCCGGCTCATGGCGGACGTACTTAGACCGAGCTTGCGGGCAGCGGCCGACACGCTCCGCTCGCGAAGCAAAGCGTCCAAAGCTGGGAGCAGGTTCAAGTCTATATCGGGCATAAAAAGGGTTTTAACGAAGGGAGGCGTTCGGCGCAACAGTCAATTACCTCTGTTGCGTCTGGTGCAAATTGCGGGTCGGGGATATCCATGACGCAAACAAACGAACAAGGTGAGCTCCCATGTCCCTGACATCACTCGCAACCCCCACCTATGACGGCCTGCCTTATCCGCGGCGATACCTGGCCGTCGGCGTGCTTCTCGTGACGCTCGTTCTCGTCGTATTGGACGGCGCCATCGCCAATGTCGCGCTGCCATCGATCGCCGCCTCGCTTGGCGCCGATGCCAGCGACACCGTATGGGTCGTCTCCAGCTACCAGCTTGCCGTACTCGTCGCTCTCCTGCCCTGCGGCGCGTTGGGTGAGATTCACGGACCCCGACGGGTCTTCCTGATGGGTGTCGCTCTCTTCACGATGGCGTCGGCCGCATGCGCTCTCGCTGCAAATCTTCCCGTTCTGATCGCGGCGCGATTTGCTCAAGGGTTGGGTGCGGGCGCGATCATGGCACTTGGAATAATGAACCTGCGCTTTGCCGTGCCGCAGCGGCTGTTGGGAACCATCATCGGCGTCAACGCAATGGTCATCGCAATTTCTTCGGCCGCAGGCCCAGGGGTTGCCGGGGCAATCCTCTCCGTGGCCAGTTGGCCTTGGCTGTTTGCCGTCAACATACCGCTTGGCGTGATCGTCCTTTTGTCTGGCGGGCTTCTCGGCCCCTTGCCAGGCGTGAAGCGGCCGTTGAATGTCGCGGCATTGCTCGCCAATACGCTGACGTTCGTTCTGTTCTTCTCCGGCGCAGACCGGATAGCCACCGCACCGATCAGCGGCTCTATCCTGATTGGCGGCTCTATACTGGCCCTCGTCGCGCTGCTGCGCCTTGAGCGCAAGAGCGCGGCGCCTATTGTCCCGACGGACCTCCTGGCCGAACCTGCCTTTCGAGTTGCCGTTATCGCGTCAATCGCGTGCTTTACCGGTCAGATGCTCAGCTACGTCGCGCTGCCATTCTACCTTCAGCACACCTTGCATATGCCGCCGGTTCTGACCGGGCTTTATATGATGCCCTGGCCCGCCGCGACGATCGTCGTGGCTCCGATTTCAGGACGGCTGGCCAATCGCATCAAGACGGCATGGCTCTGCGCCTCCGGTGGCGCGTTGCTTGCAATTGGCCTCGTGATCGCGGGCCTGTGCCCACCTGATCCGCGGGGAATTGCATTCCTGGCCGGAACAGTGATTGCAGGCGTCGGATTCGGTCTTTTTCAGACACCGAACAACCGCATTCTCCTTCTCTCGGCACCGAAAGCACGCAGCGGCGCAGCCGGAGCCATGCAAGGCACGGCACGCCTTCTCGGACAAACTTTTGGTGCCATTTGCATGTCGATCATTTTCGAAACCGTGCCGCAGGCAAATGCGCCCGGCTTCGCGCTTGTCTTGGCCGGCCTCTGCGCGGCGGTCTCTAGCTGTGTCAGCCTCAACCGCGCACGCTACGAGACAATCGGGTAGCGATCACAGTCACCATGTAAGGTCGGCCTCGGATGCCAAAACGGCACCTGAGGCCGTCAAATAGCTTTCACGCGCGGAATGTTTTCCCGAGCTCAGTGTCGGCTAGGTCGTAATAGTGACGAAAATTATAAACCAACGGAGACCACTTCTTTGGATCGATATGATCGCTCTCGTCCTTCAAGAATTCTTCGCTGGCATGCACGCGCAAAATCTCGATGACGGCAACGAGGCCGCCGCCAAGTTCAGCGAGTTTCCTTCCGCCCATTTCATGGCGCGACAAGACGCGGGCTTCCATCTGAATCGGGCATTCCGCAGCGCGCATCGGGCGGACCAACTGACTGTCGAGCCTGGAAAATCCGGCCGCTGCGAATTTGTCTTTCTCTGTCTTGAATTGTTTGGACTTCAGTTCGGGTACCGGGTCCTTGCCGGTCAGCGGCGCAAGCTTTTCCACCATCTGCCACATGGAGGGAGAAGGAAGATTCACGACGCATTCCGGATGCCGGGCAAGATTCTCCGCGAGCTTGGCATCATTCAGCAGTCCAAGCGCCATCGTCCACCCAAGCGCCCAAAACGATGAGATCGGCGACAAATTCGTCGAACCATCTTCATTCAAGCTGCTGATCAATGCGACGGGCGTCCCGAAATACAGGATCTTTGGCTCAACGTTTCTCATTTCATCCTCCTGAGCCGGATAGGTTCACATCATCAATAGACGAATTTTAGCGAGGATGCTTCGGTTAGGATCGAAGTATAGCTGTAAAGGGGGATGCCCGACCTACCTATTCCGCAAGGCGGCCGCCGCGCATTGGCATTGGTACGCCCGTCGTCCCCGGAAAGCTGATCGGCAGGCCTCGCAAGACGCGCACGGCCAAAAATGCGAAGCATTCGGCCTCGACAGCGTCACCACGCCAACCGAGCGTTTCCGCCGAAATCGGCTCGACGCCGGCACGAGTCCTGAGCATCGACATGATCGTCGGATTACGGCGGCCGCCGCCGCTGACCACCAGCTTTTTCGGGCGATGAGGCAGCAGATCCAGGGCCTTGCCGACCGCGGCCGCTGTAAAGGCGGAAAGCGTTGCGGCGCCGTCTTCGGGGCCAAGCCCATCGGCCATGGAGGCGCCGAAATCGAAGCGATCCAGCGATTTCGGATAGGGGGCGCTGAGATAAGGATGTTGCAGCAGTTTCGCGAGCCTTGCCTCATCCACCTTACCCGCTTGGCCGAGCGCACCGTCCCTGTCCATCTCGCCAAGGCCGTGGGATTTGACGAAATCATTGAGCGGTGCGTTGGCCGGCCCGGTATCGAAGGCAACGAAATTGCCCTCCTCGTCCGACCAGGTGATATTGGCGACACCACCGAGATTGAGGATGGCGGTATCGTCGCCTGCACCGGCGCGTCGCAGCAGGGCGGTATGATAGGCGGCCGCCAGCGGTGCGCCCTGACCGCCCGCACGCACATCGGCGGAACGAAAGTCGTAGGCGACCTTGGTGCCGAGGATGGAACGCATCAATTCGCCATCGCCGAGCTGGCGTGTATCGCCGCGGCGTTCCTTTTGCGGTGCGCGATGCAGCACGGTCTGCCCGTGGAAACCGACCACACCGATATCGGCCATCGTCAGCCCGTAGCCTTCGACAAGTTCCTTGACCGCGGCCGACTGCGCGCGCGTCAAGGCTTCCTCGGCTTGCTTAAAGATTTCCGGCTCCGGCCCGTTGAAATTCCAGATCCGCGCCTGCGCCAAAGTCTCTTCCAGCAATGTCCTGATCCACTCCGGATAGGGCGCTAGCACGTAGGGACCGAACTCCTCGATCCGCTCGCCATCCGTCTTGAGCAGAGCGACATCGATATTGCCGTCGAGAACGGTTCCGGTCATCAGACCGACGGCCCAGATTGGTTCCATGATCAAGCTCCTAAGCTCTATTGACGAGATCGCCGACGGTCTGGCGAAGCGCCACGATGCCGCTGTCGAAATGGCGTGTCGGGTGAATGCGGTTGGTGAGCAAGGTCCAGGCCCGACCTTTGTCGAAATCGATCCAGAGGCCGGTGCCGGTGAAGCCGGTATGGCCGATCGTGCCCGGCGAGCACAAGCTGCCGCCCGACCAGCCGTCGTAACGCCGTTCCCATCCATGCGTGCGCGTAGCCGACAATGGCGTGCGCATCAATGCAATGGAGCGCTCGGACGCGCCGGAGCCGGTGAGTAAACCTACGGCAAAATCGAGGATCGAAGCTGCCGTTCCAAACAGGCCGGCATGACCGGCACCCTGGAGGGCGGAGCAGTTGTCATCATGGACTTCGCCCGAGAGAACGCGGTGACGCCAGGTGCAATCCTCCGTCGCTGCGGCCTCATCGGGTGCAGCGGAGAAGGCGAAGCCCGGCCCGGCATCCATGTCGCGGATCGCCTGCCCCGTGAGGCGCTCCAGCGCGAGCCCAAGCAAAATAAAGTTGATGTCGGAATAAACAGGCGGACCGGCCCGCCACTCACGCTGCAGAATGAAGGCGCGGAGCAGGTCGGGATCGCGGCCGTAGGTATAAAGCGGCTCGACAGCCGGAAACGGTGTCTGATGGCCAAGGCACTGGCGAAAGGTCACTTTCCGCTCCCAGGCCGCGGCATCATATTGGCGCAAATCCGGCAGCAGCGAAATCAGCGGCGCATCGAGATCGATCGTACCGGCTTCCGCCAAGGCCAGGATGCGCGGCGTGGTGAAGATGACCTTGGTCAGCGAGGCCAGATCGAACAAGGTATCGGCAAACATCCGCCGCATCACCGGAATCTTCTGCGCGGAACCGACCGCACGAACCATCCGATTGCCATCGCGGTCGACAATGCCAAGCACACCGCCGGGAATGCGCCCCGCCGCAACGGCGGCTTCAACGGGCTGAAATGCCCGATCGAAGCGTTGCGCGAATTCCGTATTTCCCGTTGCCGTCATGCTCCCCGCGCCTCTCTGTCAGGCTTCCGCCTGTGCTATATGATCCGGAGCGAACTGTCGCCATTGAGGTGCAGCCGGCTCGAAACCGAGCGGGCGTACCAGAGACGGGACTTGGCGCGTATCCAGCGCAAAATTCTCCCGTCGGCGGTCGACAGCCGGAACGGCCGATATAAGGCGTTTGGTATAGGAATGCTTCGGTTGCGACAGCACCGACACAGCATTGCCAATCTCCACGATCTGACCGGCATAGATCACCGCGATCCTGTGCGCGATCCGCTCGACCACTGCCATGTCGTGCGAGATGAAAAGATAGGCAAGGCGGTACTCGCGCTGCAATTCGATCAACAGATCCAGGACCTGCGCCTGGACGGAAACATCCAGCGCCGAGACGGCCTCGTCCAGCACCAGAACCGAAGGGTTCAACATCAACGCCCGGGCGATACACAATCTCTGGCGCTGCCCGCCCGAAAATTCATGCGGATAGCGTTCGAGACTGTTTTCGGGCAGTCCGACGCGCTTCAACAGCATGGCCATCCTGTCACGTGTTTCCCCCGAGGCACGGCCGCCAGCCGCGATGACGGGTTCAGCCAGGATGCTATCGACGCGAAGCCTCGGGTTGAGCGAGGCATAGGGATTTTGGAACACCATTTGCACGGCGCTCGGCCGATCCGCCGCCTTTCCCGCCGTAAATGTGCCCCGCGTCGACTTCACCAGACCGAGAATTGCCCGCGCCGTAGTGGATTTGCCCGAACCGCTTTCGCCGACGATCGCCAGCGTCTCGCCGGCCAGCAGATCGAAACCGACGCCTTCGACCGCATGCACAGCGCCCGTCGGGCGGCGAAAGAAATTGCCTGACACCGGGAAGCGAACCGTCAGCCCGTCGACCTCCAACGCCGGGGCGGTCCTTGCGGTGTCATCACGGCTGAAGTCCGACCGGGTCGCGCGGCCAGCCGAAAAATGCGGTACGGAATGAAGAAGATGCTGGGTATAGGGGTGGTGGGGTGCATCGAGTATCTGGTTTAGCTCGCCCTGTTCGACCGCCTGGCCGGCCTGCATCACCACGACCTTATCGGCGATGCCGGCAACGAGGCCGATATCGTGAGTGATGAAGATCATCGACATGCCGATCTCGCGCTTCAGCTCGGCGAGAAGCGCCATGATCTGCGCCTGCACCGTCACGTCAAGCGCCGTGGTCGGCTCGTCGGCGATCAACAGGCGAGGATTGCACGCGAGCGCCGTCGCGATCATCACACGCTGCAGCATGCCACCGGAGAGCTGGTTCGGGCAATATTTCAGCCGCCGGGCAGCATCGGGAATGCGGACGCGGTCCAGCGCATCCTTTGCGGCGGCCGTTGCCTGACGGCCGGTCAAGCCGCGATGCAGACGGAAAGACTCTTCGATCTGCGTGCCGATGGTCAGCACCGGATTGAGCGAGGTCATCGGCTCTTGGAAGATCATGCCGATCTCGGCACCGCGGATTTTCGTCAACTCCGCTTCGCCCGCCGTCGTCAGGTCGAGAATGCTGTTGTCGGACCGCTTCAGCTTGATCGAGCCGCCGATGATGCGGCCACCGCCGAAATCGACGAGGCGATTGATCGAGAGCGCGGTCACGGACTTGCCCGAGCCGCTCTCCCCGACGATCGCCAGCGTCTCGCCGGCTGCGAGATCGAAGCTTACGCCGCGGACGATCTTGTTCGCCTCGGGAGTTCGGCCAAAGCCCACTTGCAGATCGGAGACGGAAAGCAGAGGGCTCACGGAATGGACCTCCGCATTTTCGGATCAAGAATATCACGCAAGGCATCGCCAAGCAGATTGAAGCCAAGGATGCTGATCATGATGGTGAGGCCGGGGAAGATCAGCAGCCAAGGTGCGGTTTCCATCAAGTTGCGGCTGTCGCTCAGCATCAAGCCGAGCGACGAGGCCGGCGGCTGTGTACCGAGGCCGAGGAAACTCAAACCGGCTTCGGTCAGGAGAGACCATGCCAGCGCCAGTGTGATTTGCACCGTCAACGGCGCGACGAGGTTCAAGAGCAGATGCCGGGTCAGAATATAGGGTTTGCTGCTGCCGAAGGTGCGGGCGGCATCGACGAAATCGCGCGACTTCAGCGAGAGCGCCGGCCCGCGCACGACGCGGGTGAAGATCGGCGTATAGACGATGGCGATTGCGGCGACGCTGGTCCAGGTGCCGGGGCCGACGATGGCGATGATCAACAGTGCTAGAAGGATGGCGGGGAAGGCCAGCAGCACATCCATCGTGCGCATGATCACCCCGTCCCAGCGCTTGCCGAACCAAGCGGCGGTCAAGCCGAGCACGGTGCCGACCAGGCTTGCCAGCGCGACCGAGAGGAAGGCGACGGTGAAGGACTCGCCAATACCATTCATTAGCCGGCTAGCCACATCGCGGCCAAGCAGGTCCGTCCCCATCCAAAAGGCGCCACTTGGCGCGTGCAATCGGTTCAACGGGCTCCGCATCACCGGATCATAAGGGGTGAGCCCTAGCGTGCCGAGAATGGCGAGGATGAGATAGGCCAACACAATAGCACCGCCGATGCGGCCGCTCGTGTGCCCGAAAATGGCTTTGACGATCCGCATCAGCCCTCTCCCAGGCGAACGCGCGGATCGAGCGCGACATAGGCGAGGTCGACGAGCAGATTGACGATCATGAAGTTGAAGGCAATGAACAGGACGCAGCCTTGGACGAGCGCATAATCACGCTGCTGGATCGCATCAAGCACCAATCGCCCGAGACCGGGCAGCGCGTAGATCTGCTCGACCAGCACGGCACCGCCGAGGAGATAGCCGAATTCCACGCCGCTCAGCGTCACCACCGGAATGAGCGCGTTGGGCAGCGCATGGCGCCAAATGACGCCGCGGGCCGGGACGCCACGGCTTCGCGCGGTGCGGACATAATCATCGCTCAGAACATCGAGCATGGCCGAGCGCACCACGCGCGTGACCGAGGCGGCGAAGGCGAAACCGAGCGTCAGCGCCGGCAAAATCATCTGGCCGAGATTGCCGATCGGATCCTGCCAGAATGGCGTGAACGCGCCCATGGCCGGTAGGATGCCGAAGCCTGCCGAAAGTGCGTAGATGATGAGAAGGCCAAGCACGAAATTCGGGGTGGACTGCCCGACCATGGCGACGATGCGCACAGCGAGATCGGACAGTCTTTCGTTCCGGGTCGCCGCGAAGACGCCCGCCGGCAGGCCGATGAGCAGCGCGATCGCCATGGAGAGCAGCGCAAGCTCGAGCGTCAACGGAAACCGCTCGAGGATGATGTCGAGCACCGGTTTGCCATAGGTGACGGAAATGCCGAGATTGCCCTGGAACACACCGAACAGCCAATGCCAATACTGCACGAACCATGATTGGTCGATGCCGAAATAGGCTGCCAGGGCCTGCCGCTGCTCAGGCGTCAGCAGGCCGGCATTGGTTCCGAGCATCGCCGTGATCGCATCGCCCGGCACCAGTCGGATGGCGACGAACACGAGGATGGACACTCCCAACATGATCAGCGGGAATGTCATCAGCCGGCGCATCAGATAGCCCATGGAACGTCCTCTAGAGCAATTCCAGGAAAAGTGCGAAGCGGTTTTCCGTCTGGAATGCGTCGAAACAAAGGGATAGAGCGGGAAGCGATTCCGTGAAACGCTGAACCGCTCTAGAACCCGGCATCCATCACTTGATGGATACTTTGCTGAGGCCGAAGAGAGAGCCCGTCGGCGTCGGCACGAAGCCCTGCACGTTCTTCTGTTCGGCCGTGTAGCCATAAGAAGTATAGAGCCAGATCCAGGGCGAGACCTCGGCAATGTGCTTCTCGAACTCGGCGAAAATGACCTTGCGCTTGGCCGGATCGGTTTCGACACGGCCCTTCTGCATCAGGCTGTCCAGCGTATCGTCGATATAGTTGGCGACCTTCTGCAGGTTGCCAGTCTTCGTCCAGTAGCGGTTATACATGGAATAGGGATCGGCGCTGCCGCCATTCAGCGCGACCGCCATGTCGAAGTTGCCCTTCAGCCAGGCATCGACATAGACGTTGAGCTCCATCACCTTGATGTCGAGCTTGATGCCGATTTCGGCGAGCTGCGACTGAATAACCTGGGCTTCGGCGGTAGCGGTCGGCGGCTCGCCGGTGGCGGCGATCACGGTCGCGGAAAAGCCGTTGGCGAAGCCAGCGTCGGCCATCAGCTTCTTCGCCTTTTCGACATCGCGCTTATAGCAGAAGAGCTGGCTCGGATCGGTCGCATAGAGCGGCATGGTCAACGGTCCCGTTACCTTGCCTTCGCCGAGCGCTGCCGTATCCAGCACATCCTTCCGGTCGATCGCGCAGGAGATCGCCTGCCGCACGGCAAGCTGATCCATCGGCTTGTGCGAGGGGTTGAGCTGCAGGACGTTATAGGAAAGCACCGGCGTGCGGGTCAGTTGCAGCTTCGGCTCCTTCGGAACCAGCGTCGCCACCAGCGGGTCGTTCAGAAGCGCGAAATCGATCTGACCGGTACGAAGCGACGCCAGGATAGCCGTCTCATCGGGAAGGACGCTGATATCGATGCCATCGACCCCAACCGTGCCGCCAGCCCACGCCTTGTTGGCGCTTAGGACTTCCTTGGAATTCGGTACCCAATTGTCGAGCTTGAAAGGGCCGGAACCGATCGCCTTGGTGCCGATGGAGCCGGCGGTGATTTCGCTGGCCGGCACGACGGCGGCGTTGAGGCTCGTCATGGAGGTCAGAATAGGAACGTCGGGCTGCGACAGGTGGAAGATGACAGTCGTTGCATCCGGCGTATCGATGCTGGCGATCGACAGGAAATTGGCGCGGGCGGCCGCACCCGTTGCTTGGTCAAGAATACGCTGGAACGACGCCTTCACGTCAGCGGAGGTGACAGCAGCACCGTTCTGGAACTGCGCATTCGGATTGAGCTTGAAGGTCAACTCCTTGCCGTCGGACGAAAACTGCCAGCTTTCGGCGATGGCGGGAACGATCTGCAGATTGCTGTCGAGCCTGACGAGCGGCTCATAAATCAGCTCCAGCAAGCGGATCGAGGAAAAGGCGGTCTGCTTATGCGGATCGAGCCCGGTCGCATCCTGGGACCACGCCATACGCAGCGTCGCTGCATGTGCCTCCGTCGAAATGGCCGCCAAGCCTAGACCCGCCGCCACCGCGACGCACGAAATCAGCTTCCTTGCAGAATACCTTTTCATTCTTTTCTCCCTTTGAGCGCCTTTTGACGCTTCCCCAGCCGATTTATTTCCGCCATCTCAGTTCATACCGTCTTCGCGCTGATGGCCTTTCGCAGGAATCCACCAGCGTTTTGCAATGCCACACGGGCGTCTTCAATGCCCATCCCGGTAATTTCCATCAGAATGGCGAGTTTGACATCATTGCCAGTCTGGTCGAGCACGCGGCGCGCTTCTTCCTGCGTGCAGCCGGTCGCCTGCATGACAATCCTGGAGGCACGGGCGACCAGCTTCTTGTTGCTTGCATTAACGTCGACCATCAGGTTCTGATAGCTCTTGCCGATCCGGATCATGCTCGCCGTCGTCAGCATGTTGAGAATGAGCTTCTGCGCCGTTCCCGACTTCAGCCGGGTCGATCCTGTCAGGATTTCCGGACCGACGACAGGAGAAATCGCAAGATCGGCAATGCCGGCGATGACGGAATTGGGGTTGCAGGACAGGGCGACAGTGGCTGCGCCGACGCTCTTTGCATAGTTCAGCCCGCCGACGACGTAGGGCGTTCGGCCGGAAACGGCGATGCCAACGACAACATCCACGGCCGTCACGTTGATGTCCTGCAAAGCTTGGCGACCCTCCTCCGGATCGTCCTCGGCACCTTCGATCGAGCGTCGCAGCGCGTCGGGGCCGCCGGCGATCAGGCCGATCACCATGCTCGGCGGCACGCTAAAGGTTGGTGGGCATTCGGATGCGTCGAGAACACCAAGCCGGCCGCTGGTGCCCGCACCCATATAGATTAGCCGGCCGCCCTTCTGAAAGGCAGCAACGATCTGGTTGACGGCAGCGGCAATCGCAGGAATGACCTTCTCGACCGCGGCGGGGACGGTTTGGTCCTCGTAATTGATTTCACGCAGTATATCGAAGGTCGACAACAGATCGATATGCATCGTGTTGGGGTTGCGACCCTCGGAAACCAACTGCTCCAGTTCGGATATCAACCTTTGTTCTGTCATGTGCGTGCCCGCGAAAGAATTACTTCGATATCAATAGATCAGGGATGGCGCGCTCGATCGGCAAGGATCGGGCCAGCCGCAGCAGCCTTGGAATTTTCGACGCAACAGAAAGCTGGTCATCAGCACAAGCAGCCGGCCTTTATGGCTTCGTTCGCTACCGGTTTCCCTGTTTACCTTCGTTAACATTATGTCCATTTATTCCCTTCGTCAATCATATTAGGAATAAAATATTCCATCATTGGCGCTCAGAGTCAGCGAATGATCGGGCCGCCGTTTCAACCGCCGCAGACCGACTTTCTGCCAAGAATGATGGCGCCCGAAACCGCATCACCGTCGATAGGCTTGAGGCGGCGGCGGACATCCGGTGCCAGCCATGGCTCCAGCGGGCTGGAAAGGCCGCCGAGCAGGGAGACACGCGGAGCACCCTTGTCGAACAGCGAGCGGATCAGCGTATCGATATGTTCGGCCGCGCTCTGGACGATGCGCCGGCCGGCCGCGTCACCCTGATCAGCATGACGCATGACCATCGGCGCCAGAGCGGCATAGTCCGTGGCCGAAGCGCGGTCCATCCAGCCGACCGCTTCCATGGGATCGTTTTGAAACCGCTGCATGATCTCGGCCAAAAGCGCGGTCTTCTCATAGCGGCCGTCATGCGCGCGCAGCGCAAGCTGCACCGCTTTCAGTCCGAGATCTGCGCCACTGCCTTCATCCGAGATCGGAAACCCGTATCCGCCGACCCGCAAGTGACGGCCCTCGACGAAGCCAAGGCCGATCGATCCCGTCCCGGCAATGACGATCGCACCATCGCGGCCCGAATGGGCGCCGAGGCAGGCGCCCTCGCCGTCGCTGACGAAATCGATGCTGGCAAAGGGATGCTTTATGGCCCGCAATGCCTCAAGCGCGCCCTTCCGCCCGATCCCGGCAAGGCCGACACCCGCATGAATGCGCGCGATCTCGGATGGGCTGAGGCCTGCCTCCTCGATCGCGGCTTCGAAAGCCCTCGCAATGGAAGCCCAGGCTTCGTCAATGCCGAGCCGCGTGGTTGCGGGGCCGGATAATCCCTGGCCCAATACAGTCCCAGCAGAGTCTTCGATCCTCGCGCGACAACCGGTGCCTCCGCCGTCGATGCCGAGAAAATAGTGCGCTTGGTCCGTTTCGCTGCTCATGACGTCAGCCGCTCTATATCAGCGCCGCAGAGGTGGAGCTTGCGATCCAACTGCTCGTAGCCGCGATCGAGATGGTAGACGCGGTTGACGATGGTTTCGCCCTTCGACACCAGCGCCGCCAATACCAGCGAGACGGAAGCGCGCAGATCGGTCGCCATGACCTGCGCCCCTCGAAGAGGCGCCCCACCGCGGACCAGTGCCGTGGTGCCCTGCAGCGTGATGTTGGCGCCGAGACGCATCAATTCCGGCACATGCATGAAGCGGTTTTCGAACACCGTCTCGCGGATCAGCGTGGCGCCTTCGGCGCAGCAGGCGAGCGCCATGAACTGCGCCTGCAGGTCCGTGGGGAAGCCTGGATAGGGTTCCGTTGTGATGTCGGCGCCCTTGAGCGGGCCGTCCCTCGAAACGACCAGCCCCCGATCACTCGGCCAGATTCTGACACCCATGGCCTCCAGCGCCTGCACGACGGAAGCCAGGTTCTCCAGTCGAGCGTGGATGAGTTCAAGTTGCCCACCGGTGATGGCGGCCGCAACGGCGTAAGTGCCGGCCTCGATCCGGTCGGATATGCCGTGATGCCTGGCAGGCCGCCAATTCGTGTTACCCTCTATCAGGATGCGATGCGTACCGGCGCCCTCGATCCGCGCGCCCATGGCAGCCAAGCAGGCGGCAAGGTCGGCCACCTCCGGCTCGCGCGCCGCGTTCAAGATTTCCGTCTCGCCCTTGGCAGTACATGCCGCCATCATCGCCGTCTCGGTCGCGCCGACAGATGGGGAACTCAGGACGATTCGCGCGCCCTTTAGCCCGCCAGGGGCCGATGCGACGATCAGACCGTTCTCGATCGCGATATCGGCGCCAAGCGTCGCCAGCGCCTTGATGTGCATGTCGACCGGCCGGGCGCCGATCGCGCAGCCACCCGGCAGAGAGACACGGGCATGCCCGAAGCGTGCCAGCAGCGGCGCAAGTACCAGTACCGTCGCCCGCATGCGCCTGACGGTGTCGTAGGAGGTTTCCTTCGAGACGATGGCGCTGGCGTCGATCGTGGTTCCCTGCGCCGTGCGGGCCACAACTGCTCCATGAAGGGCCACGACGCCGAGCATGTTCTCGACATCGGTGACGGCCGGCAGGTTCGTCAGTTCCAGCGAATGGGGACTGAGCAGCGCCGCCGCGATCTGCGGCAAGGCGGCGTTCTTGGCGCCGGAAATCGTCACAGCACCCTGCAGCCTGTTTCCGCCGGATATCCGCAGTCTGTCCATGATATGAAACCCGTCAAAGAGAGGGGCGAAAGAGCAGATGTCACTTCCTCTGCTTCTGACTCAAGATTATTCGTCCATTCCGTCCTGTCAACGTGGGTTGGAATTTTTTATTCCAGTTTCTTTGTGGTAAGGTCGCTAGCTGACGGGATCGAAAGCGTGGTTGCCCGCTATCGGCCGAATGATATCTTGTGGCTCGATTGTGTCGACGCGTGAACCGGCCTCCACGGCCTGAAGGGGCGGATGTCTATCTTAAAGAAAATCAGCGCGAAGCTCGAAGGCATGGCGCCGGCCGATCGCCAGATCGGGCAATTCATCGTCGAAAATCCCGACCAGATGCTGCGGCTCTCATCCGCTGCCCTCGCCGCCGAGACCGGTCGCAGCCAGTCGAGCGTCGTCAAGTTCAGCCAGAAACTCGGCTATGCCGGCTATCAGGAGCTGAAGCTCGCCGTCAGCGAAGCCAAGGCGCAGGAATGGCAGGCCCCGGCCGGCATGATCCATGGGACCATCGAAGTCGATGACGGCTATCTGACCATCCTGCAAAAATTGCTCGGCAGCAAGCTGCAGGCGATGCAGCAGACGATCGCCGTCAACAACGAACTGGATATCGGCAAGGCGCTGAAAGCGCTCTATGAAGCCCGCCGCATTCATTTGGCAGGCGTTGGCGCATCTTCACTGGTCGCTCGAGACTTTTCCTATAAGCTGATGAAACTCGGGCGCAATGTCCTGCACGACAGCGACAGCCATGTGCAGATGGCCAATGCCTCCACACTCGGTCCCGACGACCTGCTGTTCGCCCTCTCCTATTCCGGCACCAGCATCGAGACTCTCAGGATCGCCGAACTCGCAAGCCAGCGAAATGCGGTCGTCATCGCCGTGACCGGCCTTCAGGACAACCCTCTGGCCCACGTCGCCGATATCCGCCTCTATACTGTCGGCGATGAAGACCGCGTCCGCTCTTCGGCCATCACCGCACGCGACGCGCAACTGATGCTCACCGACTTGCTGTTCATCCTGCTGGTACAAAGGCAGCCAGACGCGAACGATTATGTTCACAACAGCGAAGCGGCTGTCTCGGTGTTGAAGGCGAAGCAACTGTCGTAGGGGGCCGATCAAGGACATTCCGCAAGCCAGTGCCTGATATCGTCCATTGAGCGCATCAGGATTGAGGGACTGTCGCGGGCCGGAATAAAACCCCAGCTCTGCCAGAATGTCTCCGCGTCCGTATCTATGGCGCGAACCACCACAGCACGCCCTGCAACGATATCCGCGCCGGCGACGCAGCGCGTCAACGCGTCTTTCACCAGAGCCGAGCCGATGCCACGGCCAGCGTAGCGGCGGTCGACGGCGAGCTGACCGATTAACAAGCAGGGGATGGGGTCTGGCGGACGGCCCGTGCGAATCTTGCGTGGAGCGGCATTAGGCTCGATGACGGACGGAGCAAGGCCGTAATAGCCAACGACGGTATCTTCATCGAGCGCAACGAGAACGCGGGTGAATCCGCGGGTCTGATTGGATCGCGCAAAATTTGCCAACCAGTCGTCGAGTGCGGGTTTACCGCAGGTAAAACCGTCCAACCGGTGATGATCGGATAGAAGCGCAATGCCGGAAAGCACCACGGCCTTATTGCTTCCACGGCGTTTTGCGTTGCAGCCGCTCCTTCACCTTTGCCGGCGGAACTGCCGGCGTTGCACCGATGACCTGAAGAAAATCATCGAAAGCTCCCGGCGAAAGACGAATGACTGTCTCGTTCAAGATCGCGGTCTGTGCCTCGTGAACAGCGGCGCGACGCATGAACTCGGTGCGTGACAAGCCGAGCAGTTCCGCACCACGGTCGATGATGGCAAGATCGTCATCGCGCAAGCGCATCGATACGGGCGTCTCTTTTTTCTGTGCAGGGGTTGCCATCGCTTGATCCTCGATTCCGAAGGACGATAGGCTGATGTAATGCAAAACGCAATACAAAAGCGACGATTTTCATTTTTGCAGGGCAATAGCGATGGTCTTTGGTCAGGTCGTCGACTTCAAAGTCGCCGCGATCGCTTCGGCGGCAGCAAAGCCGGTTTCAAGAGCGCCATGTGCTGTTGAAAACCGCGCCGGCGAACAGGCTTCGCCGGCAAAGAAGAGCCTGCCGTCAACAGTCTCGCCGAGCACGATCCGTTCGGCAGAGGCGCCCGGCTCGGCATAGGAATAGGATCCGCCGATATGCGTCTCGCCATGCCAGGCCGACATGGCCACGGCATCGATCCGATGGCCGAAAGCGCTTCCGAAATGCTGGGTCAGCTCTTCTCTAGCGAATGCAAGCGCCGCCTGCTCTCCGGCAGCCTCCAGATCCCGCGCCAGCGAACCACCATAATAGGCCTCGATCAAGGCGGTGCCGAAGGGGCGTAGCTGGTAGGAACCCGTGCGGAGCTCGTCCAGGGAGCCCGTCAGCCTCGTATCGACCGGCAGATCGTCCGGCGACGTCACGCTGAGGAACAGTTTGTTGGCAAGCCCCAGCGGCAAGCGACTGGCCGCTTCTTGCTTTCTCGGCAGTGGCGGATCGAATTTGATCTGATCCTGCGCAATCACATTTGTCGCGACCGTCACCACGACCGTTCGCGCGCGCAGCGTGCCGCGTTCCGTCTGCAAAAGGATCGAGTCGGCGCTACGATGATCGACCATTTTGACGGCAGTCGAACGTACCGTCGGTACCGGCTGCGAGTAGGTCGAAATCAGTGTCCCATAACCCTCGCGGACGCGCCAGTCCGGGCCTGCTCCCGGATCATAATGGACATAATCATGGATGGAGGCGGCCGCGAGTTCGACACCATTTAGAAACGTCCCGATTGCTTCAACGCGCCCGTTCCAGGGATTTCCGGGCTCCAACAATTCTTCGAGCGATCCGTCTTCGCCGGTATCTCCCCATTGTTCCGCCCGCGCAAAAAAGGCGCTGATGGCTGCTCTGCCTTGTTCTCCCTCGGCCGTCCGACCGCCCTCGCTCCAGGGGGCAGGCGTCATTTCCACGGTCAGCCCGATCTGGCGAGCAATATCGGTCCATCCATTGGTCCTCGCGCCATGCAACCATCCGCAGCCGAGATCGACAGGCTCGTTCCCGAACGATGGCAATCGAACGGTCCATGCGCGACCGCCCGCTCGATCCTTCGCTTCGAGAAGTAATATCGAAAGATCAGGGCGAAGAGACTGCAGCCGCCGCGCGGCTGCGACGCCTGCGGCGCCGGCGCCGATGATGGCGACATCGATTGTCTGGCCCGCCGGCCAAGAATTGCTCAAATGTCCTCACCTTTCTGATAGGCCGGCCTCCTGATGGATCCGGCCTCGATTTTCATGGACCGCCTACAGACGACTTACACCTATGGCTTGACGCCATTCAGGTGGCTTTCGAGGAAATGCAGATTGTCTTGCCCCCAGTAGAGTTCGCCGTCGTAACGGAATGACGGAAAACCGAAGACGCCGTTCTTGAGGGCAAACTCGCGATCGGCCTTCCACTTGCCCTGCACGTCCGCATCGCCCTCCCGCTTTAAAAGCGCATCGCCGTCGAAACCGGCCGCGCTGGCGATCGTCCTGCGCACCTCGGGATTGCCGATATCCACGGCGCGACTCCAGAACGCTTCCTGCAGGGCCTTCGTCAGTTCGAGCCAGGGCTTGCCGTCGAGATAGGCGGCGATGACCATGAAGGCGGCGGGCGCCGGATCGGCAAGCGGCGGGCGATTTTCCAGAAGCAGCGTCTTGCCGCGAAGGCCCGCCCAACGCTTGAGGTCGCGCTGCCAATATTGCCGACGAGCCTCCGGTCGATTGCGCGAGAAAATGCCGCCGTTTTCCTCGAGGACGGTGGTGAAATAGGGTCGGATTTCCGCGCCCGTCTTTTCGACGAGATCGAGAAACGGCTCCAGGCCGATATAGGACCAGGGCGAGCCGATGGAGAAAACGTAGTCTATGATCTTGGTCACTATCTGCCGCATCCGTGCATGATGAAAACTGACAGATTTTGATCAGCAAGCAGACTGATGTGCAAGCGCCAACCGGATGCTGCGGCGCAATTTCCATAACGATATCGTTATACGACCGGAGTCGTGCCGACAGCGGTTTGAAGCGGCTGATGCCAATTCCAGCTTTATGCAGCCGCTTTCCAATCCAGCCCAATATCGAGCGTTGGCGCGCTATGCGTCACCCAGCCGACGGAGATCAGATCGACGCCGGACGCGGCAATTGCCGCCGCAGTCGACGGCGTAACCCGCCCTGACGCCTCGGTGATTGCCCGTCCGGCAACAATGTCCACCGCTTCGCGCAACTGATCGGGGGTCATATTGTCGAGCAGCACGGCGTCGATACCCTCTGCCATGGCTTCGCGAAGCTGGTCGAGCGTATCCACTTCGACCTCGATCTTGACCATGTGGCCGATGCCGCCTTTCGCGCGGCGGATCGCTTCTGCGACGCCGCCGGCGATCGCGACATGATTGTCCTTGATCAGCACCGCGTCGTAGAGCGCAAAACGATGGTTCATGCCGCCACCGGCCCGGACCGCATATTTCTCCACCGCCCGCAATCCCGGCGTCGTCTTGCGGGTGCAGACGATCGATGCCTTCGTGCCGCTGATTGCCTCGACGATACCTGACGTCACGGTTGCGATACCGGAGAGATGGCCGAGGAAATTCAACGCCGTGCGTTCGGCCGTCAACAAACCACGGGAAGGGCCTTCGATCGTTGCGATCACATCGCCAGCGGCGACCTTGGCGCCGTCGGGAATATGGCGGGTCACACTGATCCGCGGATCGACAAGCTGGAAGGCGAGTTCCGATGCATCGAGCCCGGCGACGACGCCCGGCTGACGGGCCACCATGGCAACGGTGGAGCGATGGTCCTCCGGAATGACGGCGGCGGACGTGATATCGCCGGCAAGGCCGAGGTCTTCCAGCAGGGCATTGCGCACCAACGGCTCGATGATGAGACGCGAAAGGGGAACTAGGGTCATCTCAGGCGCTCCGGGCAAAGGAATAAGGGATGGCGGATCGGGCGATGTCCAAGGCGTCTACAAGACGCATTGTCCGCCGCTGCGCGTTCTTCAGTTTCAACGGAAAATCCGTGCGGGCATGGGCGCCACGCGATTCCGTCCGCAGGCTGGCGAAGACGGCGATCAGCAGTGCCACAATGGCGGGATCCGCGGCCGTACCTTCGCTTTCGACCAACGGCAGAAGCGCAGCAATCGCTCCGTGAATGGCGCCGGCATTGCGAAGCACGCCGAGATGACGCGAGACGATCGGCCGCGCAAGCGAGGGATCCGGTTCTATCGAGCGCCCATGGTCTGACGGCGGGTTCGCAACGCGCCAAGAGAGGTCGGCCATATCCCGTGCGGCACGCATACCCATAATGGCGGCCTCCAGCAACGAATTGCTGGCGAGCCGATTGGCGCCGTGAAGGCCTGTTGATGCCGCCTCCCCCGCGACCCAGAGGCCGGAGACGGAGCTACGGCCGTTTGTATCCGTCGCAACCCCGCCCATGTGATAGTGGACGGCGGGACGGACCGGAATAAGTTCGCTCGACGGATCGATGCCTGCCTCTTGGCAAAGAGCATCGATTACCGGGAAGCGCATCGCAAAGCGATCGCCGAGCGCTTCGCGCGCATCGAGAAAGACACGGCCGCCCCGCGCTATTTCCGCGCTGATCGCCCGCGCGACGATATCGCGTGGGGCGAGTTCCGCGCCGGAAACCTCCGCCATGAAACGCTCGCCTCTCTCGTTGACGAGCAAGGCGCCTTCACCGCGCACGGCTTCGCTGATCAGCGCCAGCGGCCGTCGACGAGAATCGAGGGCCGTTGGGTGAAATTGCACGAACTCCATATCGGCCAGAAGCGCGCCGGCTCTCGCGGCAAGTGCCACTCCCTGGCCGAAATTGCCGATGGGATTGGTCGTTGCATCGAAAAGTCCGCCGATGCCGCCGGTCGCGAGCAGGACGCGGGAAGTGCGCAGAACGGCCATTCCTTTTTGCGTTGCACATACGAGGCCGCTAATCCTCTCCCCATCCAGGAGCAACCGCCGCGCTTCATATCCTTCGAGCACCGTAATGGACGGCGTGTTGACGACGGCCTGCACCAGGGCGCGGACGATCGCCGCGCCGGAGCCATCGCCTTCGGCATGAACGATGCGGCGGCGCGAATGGGCGGCTTCGAGGCCGAGCGACAGGACACCGGCGCCATTTCGGTCGAAGCAGACGCCTGCGCGCTCCAGAGCGGCAATTGCCGCGGGCGCTTCGGCAATGATGCTGGCCGCTACCACCGGGTCGCAGAGCCCGTCGCCGGCGGCAAGCGTGTCGGCAAGATGCAGATCTACGCTATCATCCGTCCCCATGCTGGCGGCGATGCCGCCTTGTGCCCAGGCGCTCGACGTCTGGGCGCCGAGCGCTGCGCGGGTGACGATGACGACCGGCTGCGGCGCCAGCGTCAACGCCGCCATCAGCCCGGCGAGACCGCTGCCGACGATGGCGACATGGCCGGCAAGATCGTGAAGAACCTCGGTCATATCGCCAGCATCCTTTCCACCGCGCGGCGCGCGGCAACGGCGATTGCCGGATCGATAGTCACTTCGTGCTGGTTTTGCTCAAGTGCCCCGCGGATATTGCCGAGCGTGATGCGCTTCATGTGCGGGCAGAGATTGCACGGCCGGATGAACTCGACATCCGGATGATGAACGGCGACATTGTCGCTCATCGAACATTCGGTCAGCAACACGACGCGCGCCGGGCTCTTCTTGCCGACGTAGTCGGACATGACTGCGGTAGAGCCAGCGAAATCCGCTTCCCTGACGACCTCAGGTGGGCACTCAGGATGCGCGAGCACCGTCACGCCGGGGTAGTTTTCGCGAATCTGGCGCAGATCGTCGGCGGTGAAAAGCTCATGCACCTCGCAATGCCCACGCCAGGCGATGATTTCGACATTGGTCTCGCGCGCAACGTTCTGCGCCAGATATTCGTCGGGGATCATCAGCACCTTGGGAACGCCAAGCGATTCCACCACCTGCTTGGCATTACCAGACGTGCAGCAGATATCGGATGCCGCCTTCACCGCAGCGGACGTGTTGACATAGGTGACGATGGGAACACCGGGGTGGACTTGGCGCAGCAAGGCAATGTCTTCCGGCGTGATCGATTCTGCCAGCGAGCAACCGGCGGCCATATCGGGGATCAGCACGGTCTTTTCCGGGTTAAGCAACTTGGCGGTCTCGGCCATGAAATGTACGCCGGCGAGCACGATGATATCGGCGTCCACGGCGATCGCCTTGCGGGCAAGCGCCAGGCTATCGCCGACGATATCGGCGACGCCGTGGAAGATCTCCGGCGTCTGATAATTGTGCGCGAGGATGACGGCGTTGCGGCGGCGTTTCAGCTCGAGGATCGCCTCGACATCGTCCTGAAACATCATCCATTCGGCTTTGGGGATGACGCGGCTGACGCGATCATAGAGGGAGGATGCGGATACGGGATAATTCATGGCCGGCTCCTTTATTATACTCAAACTGAGTATATCATGGACAAATAGATATTCTCGTTATGAGCATATGTCAATTGCGGGAGAGCGGTAATTTTGTGCCGGCGAGTTCGCGTTCTTCGAGAATGGCGCGTCGGAAACGAAAGAGCTTGGCCGGGCGGCCGCCTGTCTCGCTTTCGGTTGCGCCCGTTTCCTCCACCAGCTCCTGCTGCTCGATCAGTCGGCGAAAATTCTGTTTGTGCAGCGTCAGGCCCGCCAGGGCCTCGACGGTGCGCTGCAGTTGAAGGAGCGTAAAATTCTCCGGCATCAGTTCGAAAACGACAGGGCGATATTTGATTTTCGCGCGCAGTCGCGCCATGCCGGTCGCAAGAATCCGCCGGTGATCGGCAAACATCGGCCGGCCGGAATTGCTCTGCTGAGTGCAGCCCGCCTCCAAGACGAGCCCGGACTCGTAAAGAAGCTCATAGCGCTGCAGAACGAGGTCTTCATTCCAGGCGGCATCGTTCAAACCAAAGGTGAAGTTGGCGCGGCGCCGGCGCTGATCACGCCTGGCTGGATCGCCGGCAACCCAGCTATTCAGCCGCTCGACAATGCCGTCCAATACGGCCGGACGGCCGTGACGATGGTCTTCCCAGGGAAAATATTCGTACCAACCATGCCAGCCCGGCCGCCCGCCGCCCGGCGCCGGCTGCTCGCGTACCAGACCGAGATAGCTGATCGAAATCGTCCGGCCGCCGAGAATCTCGTTGTTCCGGTCGCGATCGGCAAATGTATAAAGCTGCTCGAGATAGCCGACGGGATGCGCTGTCTGTTCCCGCACCCATTCGCGAAGACCGCTCTGCAGGGTGCGGTGGCCGAGCTCAAACGGTCCCGAGGGCAAAGCATCGCCGGACCGCACCGTCATGACCCGTGGATCGTTGCCAGTGACGGCCGTCAGAACCGCGATCAGTTCGGCGTGTGCAAGTCCGATGGTCAAGGAGAGTCCCCGTCTTTTTTCGAGCTTAACTTTTCTCGCACGAAGCGCCGTCGAAGCCAATGCAGCCGTTCGGCGACTCCATATTTCTCAACAAGGCTACCTGTCATATCAGGACTTGAATTCAGCAAATGATCTGGTGGATAGCTCGATATCCGGCGATAAGGTGGAAGCCCGACGGCAACGTGCGCGAGCAAGAGGCAAGATGACACCGGCATTCGAAGTATTCTCGGACCGACGCGGCTTGCTCGGCGAAAGCCCGGTCTGGTCGGAGGATGGCAAGTCTCTGTGGTGGGTCGATACCGATGGCTGCCGCCTGCTGCGGAGCGATGCGGCCTCGGGCGGAACTGAGTTCTGGCATGCCCCGGAGGCTGTCGGCTGTATCGCCATGCGGCCGGACGGGATGCTGCTGGCAGGCCTCGCCAGCGGCATTTTTCTCTTCGATCCTGCAAGCGGACGTTTCGACACGGCCTGCTCGCCGGAAAGCCGCAGGGATGTTCGCTTCAACGACGGCGCAGTCGATCCGGCGGGCCGCTTCTGGGCTGGCACCATGCACCTTAACCTGACCGAACCGACGGGAGCAATTTTCTGTGTGGAAACCGATCTTGGCCATCGCCGTGTCTTCGACGGCCTGTGGGTACCCAACGGGCTCGCCTTCGATCCCGCTCGCAACCGCATGTATTTCTCGGATTCCCATCCCACCGTGCAAACCATCTGGGTCTGCGACTATGATCTTGCAACGGGAACGCCAAGCAATCGCCGCGTCTTTGCGACGACGCATGATTTCGCCGGCCGGCCCGACGGCGCCTTCATCGATGAGGACGGCATCTACTGGATTGCCGGCGTCGGTGGATCGCAGCTTCTCCGCTTCGCACCGTCAGGCAAAGCGCTGGAGCCGATCCCCTTTCCCGTAACGCATCCGACGAAGATCATCATGGACAAAGCCAATCCGCGCTCCGTTTTCGTCACCACGAGGCGGACTGCCGCAGAGGATGAAACGCACTCCTCCGGACATGTGCTGCGCGCGATTTTGCCGTAGCGGCAACTGGATAGCTGCCTACCGGCTGACGTAATCCGGATATTTTTCGCAAATGAGATCGATGATCGACAGTGTGCCGGAAAGGTGCTTGCGAAGCGCTGCAACTGCCTCTTCCGCCTTTCCTGACTGGACAGCATCAACGATGGCATGGTGATCGGCGATGACCTGCTGCTGTTTGCCCGGCATCGGTAGGTTCAGCATGCGAAGCCGATCGAGATGAACGCTCTGGCGCCGGACGGTCGCCCAAAGCCCCAGGATACCAGCCCTTTCGAAGAGAACGCGGTGGAAATCCTTGTCGAGAGCATCGAAGAGATCGTAGGTCTCGGGTGAAGCCACATGCTCCTGCCGCACCAGCACATGCCGCAAGGCAGCCGCCGTTTCCTCGGGTGATTCGGCCGTCAGCCGCCGGACGGCCTCCAGCTCGATCGACAATCTCAGGAAGTGCGCTTCGACGGCATTACCGATATCGATTCTCGCGACGACGGTGGCATATTGCGGGTAGACCTCGACGAGCCCCTCTTCCTCCAGCCTGATCAAGGCGTCGCGAACCGGCGTCTGGCTGACGTTGAATTCGCTTTGAAGCGAAATGCGCGACAGAACGGTGGTGGGCGGCAAACTCATTGAAAGAATACGCGATCTCAGGATTTCCAGGATCTGCGGCGCAACCTGGCGGGACCGATCCAAGGCGAATTCTTTCGGGTTTAGTTTCACTGGCTACCTTCCTGATCCAGAGCGTCAGATCATAAACCATAAATTAAGGCTTGATGCACTGATACATTAGTGCTTTAGTCAATTTAAGTAAACGCGATATCACGGGTTTGCGCAGTTTTGGGAGGACATAATGAGAAGATTTCTTCGCGGCATGACCACGGCCGCCATGTTGCTGGCCGGGGCTTTTTCGGCCACCGCCGCCGAAAAAACCGACATTTCGATCACGCGCCAGCCGGGCATTCTTTATCTCGTCAGCCACGTCATGGAGACGCAGAAGCTTATCGAGAAACGCGCCGAGGCTGATGGCCTGCCGGGCGTCAAGGTCGAATGGCGCACCTTTAGCGGCGGTGGCGCGCAAACCGATGCGCTGCTTGCCGGCAGCGTCGACATCGTCAATACCGGCACCGGCAATCTGCTGCTGCTCTGGGATCGCACCAGAGGCAAGGTCAAAGGCATTGTCACGAACTCCGCGCAGCCGGTTATCATGATCTCGCGCGATCCGCGCATCAAATCTCTGAAGGACATCCAGCCAGGCGACAAGATTGCCGTGCCGACGGTCGGCGTTTCGACGCAGGCCATCCTGCTGCAGATGGCAGCCGCTCAGATGTATGGTGACGATCAGGTCCACAAGTTCGATGCCAACACGGTGCAGCTCGGTCATCCCGACGCGATGGCAGCGCTCGCAAACCAGAACCATGAAGTGAAGAGCCATTTCTCGGCTCCGCCCTTTCAATATCTGGAACTCAAGCAGCCGAACGTTCATGAGGTCGTCAATTCGCGCGACATCATCGGCGGCGAGCTGACCCAAGGCACCTTCTTCACGACAACACAATTCGCCAGCGCCAATCCCACGATCATCAAGGCCGTGCGGGAAGCAACGGCTGAGGCGATCGATGTGATCAAGAAAGACCCGAAGACTGCGGTCGAGGCCTACAAGACGGTCAGCGGCGACAAGACCAGCGTCGACGATCTCCTGGCGATCCTCAATCAGCCGCACATGATGGAATTCCGCATGGATCCGCAGGGAACCATGAAATTTGCAACGCACCTCTACAAGATCGGGACCTTGAAGAAGATGCCCAAGGCCTGGACCGACTATTATCTGCCCGAAGCGGCGGATCTGAATGGCAATTGAAGCCTGTTGGCGGCGCCAATACCGCCGCCTTCAGCTATCTCACGTGGAGGAGCCTTATGCTTCAGGCAAAAATTGCAGCCGATGCCCCGCCGACTGACATGGCCGTGGTCAAACCGCTCTTGAACGTCGACAAGGTGACGCTTCGCTACAAGACACCGAACCTTTTGATCACCGCCACCGAGGAGGTCAGCTTTTCGGTAGCCCAGTCCGATCGCTTCGTACTCCTCGGGCCGTCGGGTTGCGGAAAATCGACATTGCTGAAGGCGATCGGCGGCTATCTGGCGCCGACGGCGGGGCGCATTGAAATCAAGGGGCAACCAGTCAAGAAGCCGGGTGCCGATCGCATGATGGTTTTTCAGGAATTCGATCAGCTCCTGCCATGGAAGACGGTCCTTGAAAACGTCATGTTTCCGCTGACGACCGCTCGCCGGCTGCCTCGCGCGGAAGCCGAAGCGATAGCCCGCGACTATATCGAGAAGGTCAAGCTCACCCGTGCCGTCGATACCTATCCGCACATGCTCTCAGGCGGCATGAAGCAGCGTGTGGCGATCGCCCGTGGCATGGCCATGCAGCCGGATATCCTGCTGATGGACGAACCCTTTGCGGCACTCGATGCGCTGACCCGGCGGCAGATGCAGGACGAGCTTCTGCAGCTTTGGGAGGATACGCGTTTCACAGTCATCTTCGTCACGCATTCGATCGCCGAGGCGATCAAGATCTCCAACCGCATCCTGCTGCTTTCACCGCATCCCGGCCGTGTCAAGGCCGAGATCCGCAATGTCGAAGCAGTCCGCCACGACGCCGCGGCTGCCGCCAAGCTGGAGCAGGAAATCCATCACATGCTGTTTGCCGAAGCAGGACATAGGGAATAGGCCATGAACGCACCGCAGATCATCTTCGCGGCCGAGAGGGCCGAACCCGCAGGCCACATCGCGGCGGTCGAGCAGAAGCTCGGGGCCATCGAACTTCTTTGGCAATCAAGCCTCTTCCGCAAATCACTACTGATCGTCATCCTTGCCGTCATCTGGGAGACCTATGCGCGGCATCTCGACAATCCGCTGCTTTTCCCGACGCTCAGCGACACGCTGACGGCACTCTATGATCGCTTTGCGGATGGCGTGCTGCCCGAACGCATCTGGACGACGTTGAAGATTTTGGTCACAGGCTATGTGACGGGGACGGTGCTCGCCGCCATCCTGACCGTCGTTGCGATCAACACGCGTATTGGCACCGATTTTCTCGAGACGATGACGGCGATGTTCAATCCGCTGCCAGCAATCTCGCTGCTGCCGCTGGCTCTCATCTGGTTCGGTCTCGGACCCGCGAGCCTCGTCTTCGTGCTCGTGCATTCCGTGCTCTGGGCGGTTGCCCTCAACACCCATGCCGGCTTTCTCGGCGTTTCGCGCACGCTGCGCATGGTAGGGGCCAACTACGGACTGACTGGACTCTCCTATGTGTTTCGCATTCTCATCCCCGCCGCATTCCCGTCCATCCTGACCGGCCTGAAGATCGGCTGGGCCTTTTCCTGGCGCACGTTGATCGCCGCCGAACTGGTCTTCGGCGTTTCCTCCGGTCAAGGCGGACTTGGATGGTTCATCTTCGAAAACCGCAATCTTCTCGACATCCCGTCGGTCTTCGCAGGCCTGCTGACGGTTATCGTCATCGGCCTCATCGTCGAGAACCTGGTTTTCCAAACGATCGAGCGTCGAACCCTGCAGAAATGGGGCATGAAGGAGTGATGCGCTCACGCGAATTCATCTCTTCTAATAGTTGAATATAAGGTTGTAAGACAATGAATGCCAAAAGGAAATCGGCGGAATTGCGTAGCGCTAGATGGTTCGCGCCCGACGACCTCAGAAGTTCCGGACATCGTTCGCGCACCATGCAGATGGGCTATGCGCCGGAGGAATGGGCGGGCAAGCCCGTCATCGCCATTCTCAACACCTGGTCCGACGCCAATCCCTGCCACGCCCATTTCAAGCACCGGGTCGAAGACGTGAAACGCGGCATCCTTCAGGCCGGCGGCTTTCCTCTCGAACTGCCGGCGCTGTCGCTGTCTGAAAGCTATGTCAAACCCACGACCATGCTCTATCGCAACATGCTGGCGATGGAGGCGGAAGAACTGCTGCGTTCGCATCCGGTCGACGGTGCTGTGCTGATGGGCGGTTGCGACAAGACCACGCCTGGCCTTGTCATGGGTGCGCTCAGCATGGGCCTGCCGATGATCTACCTGCCCGCAGGCCCGATGCTGCGCGGCAATTTTCGCGGCGAATATCTGGGCTCCGGCTCCGATGCCTGGAAGTTCTGGGACGAGCGCCGCGTGGGCGCTATTTCGGAGAAGGAATGGGTCGAAGTCGAGGCCGGCATTGCCCGGTCCTATGGCCACTGCATGACGATGGGCACGGCGAGCACGATGACGGCGATTGCCGAGGCATTGGGCCTGACCTTGCCCGGAGCGAGTTCTATCCCGGCCGCCGACTCCAACCACATCCGTATGTCTTCCGCCGTCGGCCGCCGCATTGTCGAGATGGTCTGGGAGGACCTTGTCCCCGCAAAGATCGTCACGGCTGCCGCCGTCGGCAACGCCGTCACCGTGGCAATGGCGACCGGCTGTTCGACCAACGCGGTCGTGCATCTGATCGCAATGGCGCGCCGCGCCGGCGTCGACCTTACGCTCGACGATCTCGACATGGCCGGCCGGACGACACCGGTGCTCGCCAATATCCGGCCGACGGGCAAGACCTATCTCATGGAGGATTTCTACTATGCCGGCGGCCTGCGGGCACTGATGGTAAAGCTTGCCTCCAAGCTCGATCTCTCTGCGCTGACCGTTTCCGGCGTCACACTTGGCGAAACCCTGGAGGGCGCAAAGTGCTACAATGACGACGTCATCCGCTCGCTCGACAATCCCGTCTATTACGAGGGCTCCCTCGCGGTCGTGAAGGGCAATCTCGCGCCCACCGGAGCCGTCATCAAGCCGGCTGCCTGCGATCCACGCTTCCACAAGCATCAGGGACCGGCCCTGGTGTTCGACAGCTATCCGGAGATGAAAGCGGCGGTGGATGACGAAAATCTCGACATCACGCCCGATCACGTCATGGTGCTGCGCGGCGCCGGCCCGCACGGCGGTCCCGGCATGCCGGAATGGGGCATGCTGCCGATACCCAAGGCACTGCTGAAGCAGGGCCATCGCGACATGCTACGGCTATCCGACGCCCGCATGAGCGGCACGAGCTACGGCGCCTGCATCCTGCACGTCTCTCCGGAATCGCATGTCGGCGGCCCGCTGGCGCTGTTGAAGAACGGCGACATTGTTCGCCTTGATCTCGAAGCACGGCGGATCGATATGCTCGTGGATGAGGACGAATTGCAGCGCCGGCGCGAAGCCTGGGTTAAGCCGCCCGAAAAATTCGGCCGCGGCTACGGCTGGATGTTCGCCCGCCACGTGGCGCAAGCCGACACGGGCTGCGATTTCGATTTCCTGGAAACCGGTTTCGGCCCGACGCCGGGCGAACCCGATATTTATTGACCGCAAAGGACATATCATGAGCAGTTACGTGCTGAGCAGCGAGACCCGCAACAAGCTGATGGGCGTTGCCACGCCGACCATCGCCACAGCGCTTTTCAAGCGCGGCCTTCGCAACCAATTCATCCAGGATGTCCGCCCCGTGGCGCCGAAGAAGGCGAACATGGTCGGCCAAGCCTTCACGCTGCGCTACATCCCCGCGCGCGAAGACCTGAACACGCTCGAAGTTTTCCGCAACCCAGAGCATCCGCAGCGCGCGGCAGTCGAAAAATGCCCGCCCGGCGCCATCCTAGTCATGGACAGCCGCAAGGATGCACGCGCGGCTTCGGCTGGCTCGATCCTGATATCGCGGCTGCAGGTGCGCGGCGTTGCCGGCGTCGTGACCGATGGCGGCTTCCGTGACAGCCCGGAAATCGCCAATCTCGATATCCCTGCCTATCATCATCGCCCGTCCGCGCCGACAAACCTGACGCTGCACCAGGCCATCGAAATGAACGTGCCGATCGGCTGCGGCGATGTCGCGGTTTTCCCAGGCGATATTCTCGTCGGCGACAATGAGGGCGTGATCGTTATCCCGGCCCACCTCGCCGACGAAATCGCCGATGAGACTGTCGAAATGACTGCTTACGAGGATTTCGTCACTGAAGAAGTCCTGAACGGCGCGACCATCATCGGACTTTACCCGGCCACCAGCGACGCACCGAAGGTCAAGTTCGCCGAGTGGCGCAAGCAGAAAGGCCGCTGATCGGCGCCTTCGCCGCTATGGTACCAAAATCCCGTCACCTATAATGGCGATGGGATTTATATCCCGATAAAATATCTTGATAACAATAGCTTACGCTTCCAAGCTCATTCCGTTTAGGAAGAGGCTGTCATTGGCGGAGCAAAAAATTCAGCGCCTTTACCGCGTTCCAAGTCGCGTACATCTCGGTCCGAAGCCAACAACGACCTCGGCGGCACTTCACCAACTCGTCTCTGGGCGTTGCCAACTATGAGAAGGCCGGTCTATTCAGACGGCATGGCCTATGTTTGCCATAAAAATTTGATAGTTAAGGATTGCCAGCCCATGTCCATTACACGCGAAACCTTGGTCTTGTCTCATGCCGGCGCAATGCAGGCTCTCGCGGCCGCGATAGCCCATGCCGAGAAGATGGGCATCCCGCAATGTGTCTTCATTGTCGACGCCAGCGGCGAGACCATCGCAAGCATCCGGATGGATGGCGCAAAATCTCTGAGCATGCATACGGCCCGCGCCAAGGCGCGCACGGCCGCCTCCATCAACGCGCCGACCGGCGCCATCTCCTTCGAATCCGCCACGGCTGCCGGCATCGCTTCGCAGGGCGGTGTCACACATCTGCCGGGCGGATTGCCCATTCGTTTCGGCGGCAGGCTTGCCGGCGCGATCGGCGTAGGATCGGGCACGGGCGATCAGGATTTCGAGGTCGCTCGCGCCGCACTTGCTGCGATTGGAGCCGATGCCGTTTAAGGCAAGCCTCTTCTCAGTCCGGCCAGTTGCGAACGTTGCGTGTCGACTTCTGCGGCACCAGCATCGCGTCGGCCGGCCTTTCCTTCGCCGACAATAGCGAATGAAACTCACGCGTCACGGTCTCGGCTTCCCCCGGATGTAGATTGCAGGGATCGAGGAAGAAGTGGCCGCGTTCGACCTCATGATTACGGACAATGATCGGTATCTGTGCGCGGGCAAGGGCGGCGGCAAGCCCCGCCGCCGTAAAGCCGCTCTCCGGACGCACATTGACCTCCAACCTGTCCAGGGGATTGTTGGTCGGATCGGGAACGATGAGGGCTTCGATCCCCGCAAACCCCTCCAGCGTGTTTTTCCATAGATCCAGCGCAGCGCGCTCGCGGCGGCGAATGCCGTCATGATCGCGATGCTCCCACGCCTCCAGCGCCGCCATGACACCGGCGATGCTTTCCTTGCCGACTTTCATGCCGCGGCCGATCCCGCGGTTCTGCAGAAAAGTAGCCCGCACCAGGTCCTTACGTCCCGCGACAATGCCGGTGGTCGGGCCGCCCAGAAACTTGTGTCCGCTGTAGACGACGATATCCGCGCCCTGCTGCAGGAAGGTCCGCAGATCGTATTCGGATGCAGCATCGACGATAACCGGGACGTTTTTGGCATGGCAGATGGCGACGAACTCCGGCAAGGACAGCATGCCGTATTGCACCGTATGGTGGGAGACCACGTAGAGGGCGGCCGCCGTGCGGTCATTGATTGCGTCGGCGACGTGATAGTCGTTGACGGCACTGACGGTGCCGGCCGCAATCACCTTGCCGCCGGCGAGCCGCACCGCCTGATCGATATTGCCGCCGAAGCTGACCATATGGCCGATCTGCACGATGACTTCCGTCTTCAGCCCCTCAGTGCGGTCCGGAAGGTTCTCGATCGCCAAGAGATTGTCGCCGGTGATTGCAGCCGCCAGCGACAGGCTGATGCCGCTCGCGCAGGAGGCGGTGACAAAACCGGCTTCGCTGCCCGTGAGACGCGCAATCACCTCGCTCGCCCGCCGGTGCAGATCGTCCATCTCGACAAATTGCGAGGCAATTTCGCTCATCGCCTTGATGGCCTCTGGTACGATGATCGACGCACCCAAGGCAGTCATCGTGCCGGAGACATTGATAATGGGCCGGAGATTAAGCCGTTCTCTGATCGGCTGTTCGGAGCCTTTGGTGGTCGCAACCATAAGATCGTGCCTTCTAGCTGTGAATTTCGATAATCGCTTCGATTTCGACGGTGATATTGTTCGGCAGCGAACCGACGCCGATTGCCGAGCGTGCGTGCATGCCGATATCGCCGAAGACGTCGACGAACAAATCCGAACAGCCGTTGATGACCTTCGGGTGTTCGGTAAATTCCGGCGTCGCGTTCACGAAGCCCAATAGTTTCACAATCTGCTTGACTTGGGCGAGATCGCCGATGCTATCAGACAGCGCCGATAGAAGATTGAGCCCCGTCAGCCGCGCATGCTGGTAAGCCGTTGCGACATCCACATCCTGCCCAACCTTGCCCGTGCGGAGCGTGCCATCGGCATCGAGAGGCCCCTGTCCCGAGATGAACAGCAGCGCACCGCAGCGGACGACATTGCGGAAATTGCCGATTGGTGTTGGCGGTGTGAAGAGCTCCAGCCCCAGAGCCTTCAACCGATCATGAGGCGTCATCTCCATACTCCCGTTCGATCTCACACAGCCGGGGCCGCATGGAAGCGGGACAGGAAAGCCTTCAGCCGTTCATTCTCCGCCACAAGCGCCGGAAGGTCCTTCGGTGCGCCCTCAGCAGAGACTTTTCCATCGGCCATGAAGACGATGCGGTTGCTGGCGTCCCTCGCAAAGGCGATCTCATGGGTGACCATCAGCATCGTCATCCCCTCCTCCGCCAATTGCCGGACAACGTCGAGAACTTCGTTCACCAATTCCGGATCGAGCGCCGAGGTGATTTCGTCGAGCAGCAGGATCTTGGGGTCCATGGCCACGGCACGCGCGATGCCGACGCGTTGCTGCTGACCACCAGACAGTTCCGACGGAAGATTATTGATACGGTGTCCGAGGCCGACGCGATTGAGCCAATGTTCGGCTATCTCCCGCGCCTCCTTCTTCGGCTTGCCGCGGACCTTCTGAAGGCCGAGCATCACATTTTCCGCGGCGGTCAGATGCGGAAAGAGGTTGAAGCTCTGAAAGACCATGCCGGTTTCCGCGCGCATGCGCGCAAGGTCCCTCTCGCCGCGACGCTGCTGATTGGTGCCGTCGCGATAGCCGACTTCCGCGCCGTCGATCTGGATCGAGCCGCTGTCGTAGCTTTCGAGAAAGTTCACGCAGCGTAAAAGAGTCGTCTTGCCGCTGCCCGAAGGGCCGATGACCGAGACCACCTCACCTTTGGCGACATCCATATCGATGGATTGCAGAACCTGCACGGCTCCGAACGCCTTGGCGACATTGCGTATTCTGAGGAGCGGCGTGGCCGATTGCGTGTTGTTCATGACGGTCATTCCCTGATGTAGGAGTAGCGGCGCTCCATTCTCCGGCTCAGGCTGGAGAGACTGTAGTTGATCGCGAAATAGATGAAGGCCCCGAGAAGGTAGAGCGGCATGGCCTCATAGGTTCGGCCGATCACTTCATTGATCGACTGCATGAGGTCGACGATGCCGAGAAGCGAGATCAGAGCACTTCCCTTCACCGCATCGGTCACGCCATTGATCCACGGCGGCAGAAAGCGGCGGGTCGCCTGCGGGAAGATGACATATTGCAGCCGCTGAACAAAGGTCAGGCCGATGGACATGCCGGCTTCCATCTGTCCCCTCGGAATGGAGAGAACGGCACCGCGCACATATTCGACCACCTGCGCCGATTTGAACAACGTCAACGCGACGACACCGGCCCAGAAAGCGACGATGTGCAGACCGAGCGCCGGAAATCCGTAATAGACGATGAAGATAAGAACGAGGATCGGAATGCCGCGGATGCAATCGCTGAAGAAGCGCACGAGGAGCTTGACTGGCCACGGACCATAGATCAACCCGACGCCAAAGATGATGCCGATGCAAAGTGAAAGCGCAACGACGATCGCGGAGACCCAAAGCGTGATCAGCAGGCCTTTCAGGAGAAACGGCAGAGCATAGAGAACCGCAGCCATTCTAGCGCTCCACCCTGAAATGACCTTCCAGCCGGCGAAGGCCGAACAGGATGAGATAGCCCGTAACGAGATACATCAGGGTCGTGATGATATAGACCTCGACGATGCGGAACGTATTGAAATTGATCCATTGCGCCCCGTATGTGAGCTCGGGAACGGCAATGACCGAGGCGACCGACGTATCCTTGAACAAGGAGATGAAGGTGTTGGAAAGCGCCGGGAGGGTAATGCGCGTCATCGTCGGCAGACGGACGTAAAGGAGACGCTGCAGCGGCGTCAGCCCGATCGCCTTGCCGGCATCGATCTGGCCGCGCGGCACAGCTTCGAGGCCGGACCGGAATACCTCGACGAGATAGGCACCGGCATAGACCGAGAGGGTAATGACGAATGACGTCGTCGCGCTGTAGGCAATGCTCACTGCAGTCGGAAGTCCATAAAAGACGAGATAGACGAGCAGGATCAACGGTACGTTGCGGATGAATTCGACATAGGCGGCGATGAAGCTGCGAACGACTTTGCCCGCCGATACGTACCAAATGGCGAGGACAAGCCCGATCAGGGCACCGATGGCGATGGAAATGACGGCAAGCTCGAGACTGAGCAGAAGCCCGCCCCACAGCTTGTCGATATGTCGCCAGATAAGATTGAAATTCAGGTGATAGCCCATACCGGCTGCCGTCTCCTGCTATGCGATCGATGTCTGCTGCGGAGCCAGCGCAAGCCACAGGCCGCGCTGGCTCCGTTCAGATCAGATGGCGGGAAAACCCGGTTTGCGCACGGGCGCGTCCAAGCCGAAATATTGCTTGAAAGCGGCGTCGTAGAGCGCTGATTCATGGCCGAACATGGCGGTCGTAAACGTCGTGTTGACGAAATACAGCCAGTCGAGATCGCTCTGGCGGACGGCAGCGCCATAAAGCATGGCATTCCACTGCTTGCCGGCGTCGAAATAACGATCGGGCGTTCGCGACGCGAGCCAGCGTACCGTCGACAGATCGACTGCGGCCGCGTCGACACGCTTTGCTTCCAATGCCTGGATGACGTTTGCCTGCGTGTCGATCTGCATGACCTGCGCGTCCGGCAGAACGAGGTGAACGGTCTTTTCGGCATCCACGTTCTGGAGAATGGAAACGCGCGTGTTGGCGCCGCCGGCCAAGAGCTTGTCAAAAGTCTTGTTGTCGGCGTCGGGACGGGTCAGCAGGGCGACACCTTCGACATAATAGGGCCGGGAGAAATTGATGAGCTGCGCACGCTGCGCCGACATCGTCATGAACTGGATGGTAATGTCGACCTTGCCGGTGACGATGTTCGGAATGCGCTGCTGCGCATCCTGCTTGACGAATTCGACCTTGGTTTCATCATCGAACAGGCCCTTGGCAAGAATACGGCCCATGGTGATGTCCATGCCTACCAGCTCGCCGGCATCGTTCTCGAAATGCCAGGGAGCATTGGTGCTGCCGGTGCCGACGATCAGATGGCCGCGATCCAGCACCGTGCGCAACAGGCTGTCGCTGGCTGCCTGAGCTGCCGCCTCTTCGCTGCTGGCCATTAGGCCAACTGCGGTACCGACCGCCAGGCCACCCAGGCCCAGCTTCAAAAAATCACGACGCTGCGAAATATCGTTCATGTTAGCCTCCGCGTTTAAGATAAAGTTCCCGTTAGCAAGCTTGTTTTTCAAGCCTTTGTCTTGTATATAAGACACGTTTCTTATATTTAAGACGATATACCGATTTTGGCGCTGGCGCAATGCCAGAGCGGCAGCAATGGAGTATTTTTGGCATGGCTTCGAACGACGAAAGTGCGCGGAAGACCCGCGAAGCCCACGGACCTCGCGAACGCGGTATCGATAGAGTATTGAAATTGCTCGCTTATTTGAACAGGGCCGGGCAACCGGTGCGCCTAGCCGACTTGCCGAAAGCGATCGACGCGCCGCGATCGACTATCTACGATCTCGTTGGTATTCTCTCGGACGCTGGTATTCTGGAGACAAATGGCAGCGATAACAGGGTTTATTTCGGCAAGCTGCTCTATCTCTACGGCACGCGCTACCTGCAGGAAAACGATATCATTATCCGCGGCAGGGAAGCCGTCGAGCGGCTTTCGAAACAGACGGGAGAAACGAGCGAGCTCTGCGTGCGCCACAGGAACAAGCAGGCGATCGTCCATGCCGCCCCGGGCTCCCGCCCCCTCCGCATCAGCTCCGAGATCGGATCGCAGGTGCCGATCCCCTGGACGGCATCGGGACGGTTGCTGCTGTCACATCTTTCCAAGGACGAAATCGGCAGGTTGCTGGAGGAAGGCGACTTGACCCTTCCCGATGGACGCTCGGTCGACCTTGAGGATTTTGCGCGCGAATGCAGCGAGGCCGGGAAAAAGAAACTGATCGTCACAACAGGCCTGATCAACAGCTTCACACAGTGTATGGCCGCGCCCATCTGGAATTCGAACGGCATCGTTGAAGCGACGATCTGTTTCGTCCTGCCGATCGACGTATCCGAGGATCATAAGACGGCTCTGGGGGCTGAGCTCGTTCGTACCGCCGAAGCCCTTTCGATCGGCAACAGCTATCTGGCGGCGGCACAATAGGCCGGTAGCAGGCGTCTACTGCTCCCTCACCAGTCCAAGGACGAGCTGCTGGAGATTGCCGCCGTCGCTGAGTTCGATTTTATCAAAATCCCGGGCTCGCTGCCGCTGCTTGTTCGAAATCTCGGACAAACGCTTCGTTAGATCGCTCCTGATCTTGCGGCAATCGGGATCGTCGGCCGCGGTCAGGCCAACACTCGCGGTTTCGATCTCCTTCACCATGTCCTTGATCATGTCGCCGTGCACGAGTTCGTGCTTGTGCACGCCGGCGATAAAGGTTTCCCAACTTCTCCTTGTCGAGACGGTCAACTGTTCCGCCGGCTTGGGCAAGGTGTAGGTGATGGTGAGCTTCGGCTGCGCTGAAACCAGCACGCAGGCATCTCCCTGCGGCTCATATTTCCGCGTCCAGGTCAGTTTGAAGCCCGTATGTGCGATAGCGCGCGCTTTGCCTCCCATCTCGGGACCTCGCGCACCGATCGATTCATAAAGCTCTGCGCCCGATTTCCCGGCTATGGCGTAGGTCTTCACCTTTTCGACGGCCTGCCATTGCGCATGCGCAACTATCGGCAATGAGGCGAGGCCGGCCGTCAGCAAACAAAATCGAACGACTGCCCTCATGCAAATCTCCGCAAACCACGCTCCAATGCGCGCGAAACTATCGGGTGCAGGTTCCGCTTTCAATCGGACCATGAGAATTCGAACCACTTGTCTTGCTAGAAAACCGATGAGGAATGCAGGAGGTCTTCGGCTTCCTCTCGGCTCATATGGAAAATTGTCTTGCCGATCTCAAAGCCGAATCCATTGCGAGCGAATGCGGATAGCTCTTTTGTCTTTCGCTTCTCATCGAGCTCGCCTCTTCGAAAGGGCCCGAAGCTACGTTTGCGGGCAAAGATGATCGCCGCGAACAAATCGTTCGTAGCATCCAAAGCCGCGACCACCGTATCGCTCTCTATGCCTTTGGAAGCGAGTTTATAGGCGATGGCCTTCCTTGATTTGCCGGACCGCACCGCGGACCGCGTGCTGATCTCGGCATAGGCAACATCGTTGAGAGCCTGCTGGTCGTAAGCGAACTTGACCGCGAAATCAGCGACGGCCTTGATCTGCGTGTCGCTGATGCCTTCGAACTTCTGTTTCGCTTTTCTCGCAATCGCGTCGAACAACTGCTTCTCGGTCATCATCTTGCGTTCAAGACGATAGATTGTCGAATTGCGTGCCCAGGCCAGCATTCGGGGTGTGGGAGTTTGGTCCATGGACAGAAGATGTTCGGAATCAGAAAACGGAGAGGCCAAGAGTCTTTACGGCACGCGCTCCGTTTTCGCAATGAAACGCCTTCTAACGAAGAGATTTCAACAGTGAATTCACCCGGTCTCTCCACGCCCTGTTCGCCTGCAATTCCCTGGGGAAAAGCCCCGGAATAGCAAAGAAAGAAGCTGTTTCGTCGCCCGCCTGCCCCGCATCTGCCGCAGCTTTCAACAGTTCCCCGGAGCGCGGATCGTCGAGAGTATCGGCCTGCCTGATAAAGGCTATCCAGACGGCCGTTGCGAAGGCGAATTCCGCTCCGTCGCTTCCCGAAGAAAGGGCATCGACGGCAGGTTGGAAGAGGCGCTGCGGAAGTTTCTGCGAGCCATCCATCGCAATCTGCAGTGTGCGATGCGCAATGGCGGGATTGGCGAACCGCTCCACAAGCTGATCCATATAGCGGGCAAGATCGATGCCGGGCACGGGATCGAGCGTGCGAACCGCCGCCTGCATGTGCCGCCGCACCAATGCGACATTCTCCGCCACACCCATGACGTCGCGGACGAATTCAAGCTTCTGTAACTGCCCGAGATAGGCGATCAGCGAGTGCGAACCGTTCAGCAGCCGCAGCTTCATTTTCTCGTAGGGCTCGACATCCTTGACGAAGAGCGCGCCACCCGCTTCCCACGCGGGGCGATCCGAAACGAAATCATCCTCTATCACCCATTGCGAAAAGGTTTCCGCCTCGATCGACAGCCTGTCCTCCACTCCCAACAGCCTTTCGGCACGGGCGCGGGTTTCCGCCGTTGCAGCCGGAACGATGCGATCCACCATGCTGCAGGGAAAGGACACGTTTTCCGCGATCCAGGCAGCAAGCGCGGGATCCCGCATTTCGGCCATCTCGATCACGAGACGGCGGACGATGCGGCCATTGCTCGGCAGGTTGTCGCAGCAAAGCACGGTGAACGGCCGCTGCCCTCCGTCCCGCCGCCGGGCAAGCCCTTCGGTCAGATAGCCGATTGCGCCCGTCGGTCGGGTCGGCGATTTCAGATCGCTAGCGATTGCGGGATGAGCGTGATCAAGCCCGCCGCCGACGGGATCGATGCCATAAGCCTTTTCGCTGACGGTCAGCGTGACGACATGGACAGCCGGATCGGCAAGCCTCGCGAGGACGGCCTCCCCATCTTCGCTGGCCGCAATCGCCTCGATGATCGAGCCCACAACCCCTATGCTGTCGCCGGAGCGGTCACGCGCAACAACGCTGTAAAGGCAATCCTGCGCCTGCATATCATGGGCGATCTCCCTCGACCGGAGGCTGACGCCGACAATGCCCCAGTTTCCAAAGGCATGCGCCAGCGCCGCGTCCGTGTAAACCGCCTGGTGCGCGCGATGGAAGGCGCCAAGACCGATATGAACGATGCCCGGCCTCAGCGCCTGCCTGTCATAAGCAGGAGAGTGGATCGAATCATGGAGTTGCGTGCGGGCAGTCAATCGTTCCATCAGTGGGCCAATCCATATTGGGAATGCGACAAAGAGCGGTCGACGCGAGGCCTTCAACCGGTTGATGGCAGGATAGCCCGGCTCGGCCCCGCGCGCCAAGTCATTCAAGATTTCCTGGCCGTGATCAAGCCTTATGATCTGAACCCCCTCGGCTTTCCACCAGGAGCTGTGCAGCTTATTTTGCAAATTCACTTGGTCACGGCAGCATGATTGGTTATGGTTCCGCCACGGCCGCTGTGCTGGAGCGCGGGGCGCCGAACGTCATCCAGTGGCCGGAGGCCATCTCAAGCACGACATCGCTATAGATCACGGGCTCTCGCTCCGTCGGCCGCTTTGCGGATCGGGTGCAGGTGCTCCACTAGAGGAGGCAGGAATGGATTATCGCAAACTTGGCCCCAGCGGGGCGGTCGTCACGGCATATTGCCTTGGCACCATGACCTTCGGCGCGGAGGCCGACGAAGCGGCATCTCACAGATTGCTGGACGACTATTTCGCCTGGGGCGGTAATTTCATCGACACGGCCGATGTTTACAGCGCCGGCAGATCGGAGGAGATCATCGGCCGTTGGCTCAAAGCTCGGCCGATCGAGGCGCGGCAGGCAGTCATCGCCACCAAGGGACGCTTCCCGATGGGCAACGGGCCGAACGATGTCGGTCTGTCGCGCCGGCATCTCAACCAGGCTCTGGATGACTCGCTGCGGCGCCTCGACGTCGAACATATCGACCTCTACCAGATGCATGCGTGGGACGCGCTGACGCCGGTCGAAGAGACGCTGCGTTTCCTCGACGATGCCGTCTGCGCCGGCAAGATCGGCTATTACGGTTTTTCGAATTATCTCGGCTGGCACATCGCCAAGGCCGTCGAAATCGCCAAGGCGCGCGGCTATACGCGGCCGGTTACTCTTCAGCCGCAATACAACCTGCTTGCCCGCGATATCGAGCTTGAAATCGTTGCGGCCTGCCAGGATGCGGGCATGGGTTTGTTGCCCTGGTCACCGCTCGGCGGCGGCTGGCTGACCGGCAAGTATAAACGTGACCAGATGCCGACCGGCGCAACCCGCCTCGGTGAAAACCCCAACCGCGGTAGCGAATCCTACGCGGCGCGCAATGCGCAGGAACGGACCTGGGCAATCATCACGGTCGTTGAGGAAATCGCCAAGGCACGTGGCGTCAGCATGGCGCAGGTGGCACTCGCCTGGACGGCAGCGCGGCCCGCCGTGACCTCCGTCATCCTCGGCGCCCGCACGCCGCGGCAGCTTGCCGACAATCTCGGGGCGGCGGAACTGACACTGTCAGAAGCGGAGATGAACAGGCTCAACGAAGTGAGCGCACCGCAGCCGTCCGAATATCCCTACGGCAAGGGCGGCGCCAACCAGCGTCATCGCAAAATCGAAGGCGGCCGGTAATATGGCGGCGGCCGCAGGAGCGTTGCTTCTTCGCGGCATTTTTGCGGGGCTGCATAGAATGTATGAGCCCGCCATCATCGGGCTCATGGAACGCCCGCCTGCCGGCGGGCGTTCTATATTTGTGGGGGATCGTTACGCCTTGAAGAAGGCAAGCAGGTCGGCATTGATGACGTCTGCATGGGTGGTGGCCATGCCGTGCGGGAAGCCCTTGTAGACCTTCAATGTCGCGTTCTTGAGCAGCTTGGAAGAGAGAAGCGCCGAATCCGCGATCGGCACGATCTGGTCGTCGTCGCCGTGCATCACCAGCACGGGCACATCGATCTTCTTCAAATCCGCAGTGAAATCGGTTTCCGAGAAAGCCTTGATGCAATCATAGTGAGCTTTGGCGCCGCCCATCATCCCCTGACGCCACCAATTATCGATGATCCCTTCAGAGACGGTCGCGCCCGGACGATTGAAGCCGTAGAACGGACCGGCCGGAATATCGTGGAAGAACTGGGCGCGGTTTGCGGCAAGCGCGGCGCGGAAGCCGTCGAACACTTCGATCGGCAAACCACCGGGATTTTTCTCGGATTTGACCATGATCGGCGGGACCGCGCCGATCAGCACCGCCTTGGAAACCCGACCGTTACCGCCGTATTGGGCCACATAGCGAGCGACTTCACCGCCGCCCGTCGAATGGCCGACGTGAATAGCGCCCTTCAGGTCCAGATGGGCCGTCAGCGCTGCAACATCGGCGGCATAGGTGTCCATTTCGTTGCCGGTCGCCGTCTGGCTCGATCGGCCGTGGCCACGACGATCATGGGCAATGACGCGGAAACCCTGGTTCAGGAAAAACAGCATCTGCGCATCCCAGTCATCGGCGCTCAGCGGCCAACCGTGATGAAAGACGATCGGCTGACCGGTGCCCCAGTCCTTGTAGAAGATCTGCACTCCGTCCTTGGTCGTAATCGTGCTGCTGCTCATGATGTCCTTACCTTTCGAAGACTGTTTTACGGGAGAGGCTTGTGCGGTTTGAGCGAAGGGCATGACAGCCGCCGCAGCGGCCAGGCCGAGTCCGGCCGTCATGACACCTCGGCGCGTAGCTTGATTGATCGACTGGCTCATTTCAATCTCCATTAATTTAATATCGCACGATTTATTATTGCGATATCGACATGCCTAACGCTATTTTGGATCGTTGTCTACAAAAAATTATCGCGATATCATTTTTCGTGATAAAGGAGTGGCGAGCACAATTGGAAGATATCCATGTCTGAACCCAAACCGGTCGCCTTAGACGATCAGCTTTGTTTTTCGCTATATTCGGCAAGCATAGCCATCAACCGCATGTACAAACCGATGCTGGACTCGATGGGCATAACCTATCCGCAATACCTGGTTTTATGTACGTTGGGCGAGAATGATGGGCTGACGGTCGGCGCGATTGCCGTTCGGCTCGCACTGGAATCGAGCACAATTACGCCCCCGGTGCAGCGTCTGGAACAAGCGGGCCATGTCGAGCGCCGACGCAGTAAGGTCGATGAACGCCAAGTCCATGTTTGGCTGACGGGACAAGGCCGCGAGCTGTTTACGCGCAGCCGCTGTCTTGGCGAAACCTTGATGGAGCGCTCGGGCATGATGCCTGCGCAGTTGGAAGCATTAAATGAGCAGGTCCGGGAACTGCGCGACATGCTCGCTGGAGAGCAATAGCTGCCGCACGATCCAGTGTGTTCAACGTCCCGACAGAGATTGCGCGAGTTCGAGATGCTTCTGCAATGTCGGCAAAGTTTTGGCGGCAAGTTCGGGAACCTGCCTGTTGCCCTCGCCAGCCTTCTCCTTGAATTCGGAGATAGCCTTCTCGTGGTCCGTCACCATGAAGCTCACGAACTCCTTGTCAAACTCGGAGCCGGCCAAATGCTGCAGCTTCTCGAGCTCTTGTTGCGCATCTCCCGCAATGCCTTCGGAAACATTCACTTCAAGGTCTGCCGCGAGTGTGGTGGCTTCGTCCTTCGCTTTGCGATGACCGGTGACCAGTGTCTGCCCGAATGAGCGCACGACATCGCTTCCGCCTTTTTCAGCCGCCAACTGACCAAGCGTGATTTCCGCATTATCGCCTTTGATCGCGTCGCTTAAAAACTGCTTGTCGCTTTTTGCCATTGCCGATGAGGCTGCCAGGCAGCCGATTATTATCGTTGCACTCGCTAGGATTATTTTGGTTTGCCTCGCCACACCTCGTGTTTCAACGATCCGGCACTATCCACTTGAGCGGCGTTTCTTCGCGCTTAATAAGCGAGGACGAGATATGATCGCGCTCTCGGTACGGCGCGGCCACGAAACCTACATCGCCGGCACGAACTTCCAAAACACGCCCTCATAGCGTTCCGGATAATATTTGAACTCGCATTCGAAGCGGCGGCCATAGGCTTCCGCATTATCGAGGGCCGCTTTGCTGACCGGGTTCATCCCGGTACCTGGAGCAAACCAGTCTTCCAGCAGGTCCTCGGGCACATAGGCACCGATCCTGAGCGGCAGCTTTCTCAGCACATCGTCCATCTCTTCGGGAGGCATCGTCTTCTCCAACCTGTAACGTCGATGATATCGAACATCGCCAACCGGAGAGATTTGCTCCGCTCGTTAGGCGCTTGACAGCTCTACCTATGCCGCGGCGCGCGAACCCCGCCCTCAGGCAGAGCCGTCTTGTTTAAATTCTATTGTAGCGCACTGCCCGCGAAAATCCGGAGGCCGGCTGCGGTATCGCCTTGCGAGACGAAATAACCGCCGGCATATCACTTTCCAGGCAAGCGGCGACAAACGCCTCACGCGCAATCATCGAAGGTATGACGCCATTCAACGCTCCGCGGCATGTCTTGACGGCGCGCTCGTACCGCTCTCCGTGCCGGACCGGCCACTCGTTTTCGAGGAAATCCAGTGCATCATACGCGCCGGAGAAACTCCGCTCCAGACCAGATTGCAACCGAATGGTGACGGGCCGTATCCAGGGAACATTGTTGTTTAGCATTTTCTTCCTCCCGTCGAATGCCGTCCGAAATCGTTCTGGACTATGAATATTGTCCAGTCCTCCTCATGTTCAAGGGAGGACCTGCGGCATTTGGAGGTCTCAAGTCTCGGGGACGATTGCTTGAAAATATAGGCACACCAGCAAACAGCTTGGGACGGCCTCCGCCCCAAGCTGTTTGCAAAATAGGGGACCAGATTACCGCCGAGATCGCGGAGCTATGTTCCCCAGGAGCGGACCGAGGCCTTCGGCGATCGTCAGATGGACGATAACGGCATCGCGAAGTCTTGCGTAAGGCAGCCCGCCCAACATGGCGGTTTGGACGGCGGCCATGACCTCGCCGGCCTCGGAGCCAATCATCGTAAAGCCGAGAATGCGGTCGTCTTCGGCGCTGACAAGCACCTTCATGAAACCCTCGGTCTCCTCGGTTGCTTCCGTGCGCAAAACATTGCTCATCGGCAGTGTAGCCACGCGCACTGCAATGCCCTGGCGCTGCGCCTCGCCCTCGCTCAGTCCGACACGGGCAAGCGGCGGATCGGTGAACACGACATAGGGAACCAGCCGGTCGTCCGTCCTGCGGTTGCCGCCCGCCATATTGTCCCTGACAATCCTGAAATCGTCGACCGAGACATGGGTGAACTGCGGACTGCCGGCGCACTCGCCGATCGCCCACACGCCGGGCGCGGTCGTTTCCAACCTCTCGGTGACGCGAATGAAACCGCGACCGTTCAGCTCTATCCCGGCCTGCTCCAAGCCGATGTCAGCCGTATTGGGAATGCGCCCGACGGCAACAAGGAGATCGCTGCCGTCGATCCTCTGCTCGCCGACAGCTGTGCGCAACGTGACGCTCACCTCATCGCCTGAAAGGCCACGGACATTGGCCGGTTCGACACCGAGCAGCACGTCAATGCCCTCATTCGTCAGAATGCGCAGCATTTCCTTGGCGACATCGGCGTCTTCCCGGCCCATCAATTGCGGGCCGGGCTCGATGATCGTCACACGGCTGCCAAAGCGGCGATAGGCTTGGGCCATTTCGACGCCAATATAGCCGCCGCCAAGCACCAGCAGATGCGCAGGAATATAGTCGAGTTCCAGGGCCTCGATATGGGTGAGCGCGCGGGCAGCTTCGATGCCGGGAATGTTCGGAATGGCGGCATGCGAGCCGACATTGACAACGACCTCGTTGCCCGTCAGCAAACGTGTGCCGCCATCATTCAGCGCCACTTCGATGGTTTTGGGAGCGACGAACCGTCCGCTTCCCATGATGAGCTCGGCGCCACTGGTTTTATAGGCATTCAGGTGGAAGGCGATCTCGCGATCGATCATTTCCTGTTTACGTTGGCGCACCCTCGCCATGTCGATCTTTACGGGGCCTGCGATCGTGCCGAACTGAGCGGCATTCTGGACGACGTGCGCGACCCTGGCGCTCCAGATTTCATTCTTGCTGGGCAGACAGGCAACGGCGGGACAAGAGCCCCCGACCCAACGCCGCTCCACGACGGCAACCTTCTGCCCCGAACGGGCCAAGTGCCAGGCAAGCAACTTGCCACCCTGCCCGCTACCAAGGATCAGGGTATCGAAATGTTCTGGATTATACATAAGGTCTCCTCCTTCAGAGATCATTGAAACTGCTGCAATCAGATCGCGGCCATTGGTCCGAGCGCAATGAAGTGGATGCTAAGCGGCACGCCGGCTCGCCAGAAGGTCGAGCGTCGGCAGAAGCTCCGACGGATCTGGGCGTTTCGTGTAATCGGGGTTGATTTCGGAAAAGGCGATCACGCCGTCGCGGTCGATGATGTAGCGGGCGGGCATGGGAAGGGTCCACGAGCTGTTGCCGTTGAAGGTTTCGAGGTCAGCACCGAGGGTCTTATAGACGCCGATCATCTCGTCAGACAGCTTCCAGCGAAGTCCGAATTTTGCAGCCAGCTCGTTGCCGGGATCATTCAGCATGGGGAAAGTCAAATTGTGCTGACGAATAGACTTTCGGCTGTTAGGAGCAGTCTGGGGCGAGATGGCAACGAGGCTAGCACTGCGGGCGGCAATCTCGGGCAGTGCTTCCTGCAAAGCCGAAAGTTCCAGGTTGCAGTAGGGACACCATGCGCCGCGGTAGAAGGTCAGCACCGCGGAGCCCTTGGCGAGCAAGTCCAGGAGGCTGACCAGGGTTCCATCTGCGCCTTCGAGCGTAAAGTTGGGAGCGACGTCGCCGGCCCGCAACGCCCGCTCCGCCTGCCCCGTCGCAATCAGGGCTGCTGTCGAGCGATGGAAAGCATCGATGATGGCGCGGGGAATGCTGTAAGGCGGATTGCCGGATTCGAAATCATTTTTGAAAGCGTCGAGACGATCCTGAAGCGACATGGCGATAATCCTTGGCTTTGCCGATCAGCGCATGCCGATCGCGCAGTCAAAAGATGCTCCATTCGACAGGAAGAGGGTATTCATTGATGCTGGATATGATTTATACGCTGGATGTATGAGTGATCGGCTTCAGCAATTGACCCTATTCGTGCGTACCGTCGAAGCGGGCAGCTTTTCCAAGGCCGCGCAGGAGTTCGGCCTGTCCCAACCCTCGGTGTCGCGCAACATTGCCGAACTCGAGGAGCGGATCGGCGTCAAGCTTTTACTGCGAACGACGCGGAAGCTTATGCCTACCGACGCGGGCCGCGTTTTCTTCAAACAGGCCAAGGATATCCTCAGCGGGCTCGACGAAGCGGAGAGCGCAGCGCGAGGGGCCGATAGTTTGTCAGGCGTGCTCCGCCTTGCTTTGCCCGTCGCCTTCGGCACTCGGGAAATCGCACCTCTGCTTCGGCCGTTTCTCGAGCGGCATCCGGCGCTCACGATCGATATGCTGATGGCAGATCGCTTTGAGGATCTGGTTGCCGAAGGGGTCGATATGGCGTTGCGCCTCGGCCGGCAACCGGATTCGAGCTTCGTCGCGCGCCGGCTCGCCAGCGCACGGCGCCTCATTGTCGCATCGCCTGATTACCTGGCACGCCACGGTACCCCGACCACGCCCGCTGAGCTCGCCCAACATGATTGCCTGAGGGGACCGTCCGATCCCCACGCGGAAGGCTGGTCGTTCAAGCATGGCGATACTGTGACCTCCGTCGCCGTGAACGGGCGGGTCCGGGTGAGTTCCGCCAGTGGCCTGATTGCCTGCGCAGTCGAAGGCCTGGGTTTAGCCCTCGTGTCGTTATGGATGTGCCGCACCGAGCTTGCCGCGGGAAGTCTGATGCCCGTTCTCAGCAACTACACCTTGAATCCTGTTGACGCCTATGCCGTCTTTCCGGGTGGTCATCAGCCATCCCATAAGGCGCGGGCGCTGACGGAATATTTGGCAAACGCGCTGCGATCCGAACTTTAGGGCTGAATGCGCCACACCTTGCGGGCATGCCTTCAGGCTTTGGGGCCGGTCAGAAGCCCCGCTTGTAAAGATGCGAAGCCTCGGAGTAAGCTGCGATCGTTTCACGCACCAAAGGAGCCATTCGTGGCCGACGAGTTCCGTCAAATGGCATCAGCCGTTACCGCTCGGGATGACGAACCGATCCGCTCAAGCGCGCCTAAACCACAGCGCCCTGTTCACGGCGACTTCGATGCCGTCATGCCAATAGCTCGCACTGCATGCTCGTAAGGCAGGGTTCCCACCGCAACGAAAAGATCGATCGCGGCCTTGCGGCAACGCTTGCCGGCATCGCCGGCGCTTTGAACGCGTCGGCCTTCTATTCTGTCGGCTTTTTCTCCGCCAACATGACGGGCAACGTCTCTACGCTCTCCGATGATTTTGCCGTCGGCCAGTGGCTCTCCGCGCTGTTCTATGGCGGGATCGTGGTGGCGTTCATACTTGGCGCGGCAGTGTCGACGCTGATCGTCAATGAAGGCCGTCGCCGTCACGTCCACGCCATTTATGCCTACAGCATCCTGACCGAAGCGGCACTCCTTGCCCTCCTCGGCTGCGCGGATCTCTGGCTACTGGCCATCTGGCGTGTACCGATTCTCGTTCTCGGCCTTGCGTTCCTCATGGGCGTGCAGAATGCTGTCGTCACCCGCATCTCCGATGCCCGCGTGCGCACCACGCACGTATCCGGCATGGCCACCGATCTTGGAATTGAACTCGCGATTGCCTTCGACATCCTATGTGGCCGCGAGCCCGAGGCAGAAGCACGGCACAATCTGACCAAGCTCCGGCTGCATCTCTACACAATCGCCGCCTTCCTGATCGGCGGCATTCTTGGCGTCCTCATCTATCGCGCGGTCGGCGGCTATCTACTCATTCTCGCCGCGACGTTGTTGACGCTGATCGCATTGGATGCCATTCGGCGGGCGAAATCGGCGCTGTCTGCTCCGGGCACCTTTCCGTCCGACATCAATCGGTGATTTCGAGAATCAAAAAACTCCCGTGTTCAAAGGGCTTAAATAGATTTTCTTAAGTTAAACAAGAACTTTGAGCGCGGACTTCGCACGGCGGTAATCAGCCCGTGGAGGGGGAACGTGGCTCAGATCCAAGCCAGCGTTCCCGGGGCCGTTTAGGCCGACGGCTGCTTCGTTTTGCGAAGGTAAGGCAGAACCGTATCGAACGAGCCGAAGCGCGTGATGGCGTCGTCGTTGGATACGGCGGCGGTGATGATGACATCCTCGCCCTGCTGCCAGTTCGCCGGCGTGGCGACCTGATGCTTCGCCGTCAATTGAATGGAGTCGATCGCGCGCAGGATTTCGTTGAAGTTGCGGCCCGTCGTCATCGGATAGGTGAGGATGAGCTTGATCTTCTTGTCCGGGCCGATGACGAAGACCGAGCGCACGGTGGCGTTGTCGGCGGGCGTGCGGCCTTCCGAGCTTTCGCCGGCGCCGGCAGGCAGCATGTCATAGAGCTTGGCGACTTTGAGATCCTTATCGCCGATCAGCGGATATTCGACGTCGAATCCGGTTGCCGTCTTGATGTCGCCCTTCCACTTGCTGTGGCTTTCGACCGGATCGACGGAAATGCCGATGATCTTGACGCCGCGCTTGGCGAAATCCTGCTCAAGGCCCGCCATTGCCCCAAGCTCCGTCGTGCAGACCGGCGTGAAATTCTTGGGATGGGAGAACAGCACTGCCCAGCCATCGCCAATCCAGTCATGAAACCGGATCGGTCCGCGGGTCGTGTCGGCGGTAAAGTCGGGTGCGATATCGTTGATACGCAGGCTCATGGTGGGTCCTCCAGATAGTGCTCGCCGTACCTGGCAAAATTGCTGGCGACGAACATTGGGTTAAAATCTACCGCAGGATGCCGGCTAATGCATCCGAAGAAAAGTCCTCCTTTTAGGCAGTCGCGGCAGCCGCGGACATCGACCTTGGCGGTCTCCGGTGTCTAGCCCGCGCCTTCAGCATCTCCAGCAGCCCGTACCCGCTCGGCCAGCGCCCGAAGCCGCTGGCAATGTTGATGTGGCCCGCAAGGCCGATATTTCGGATATCGGAATTCCAGAGGTGCCCGAACATCGTGAGGCGGTCAAGCGTCATGTATATGTCGTTCAGACTGCCGACCGTCAGGCTGGGAAAAGGTAAGGTCGCGGTGGGCATGGTTCCGAAAGAAATATGCCCCGCATGAAGCGCCTCGGTCGCCGGAAGATCACAGGGTGCGACGAGCAGCGCGCCTTTGACGCGGCGTGCTGTCGGCCGATCCGCGAGCTGCGCGGCCAGTAGGCAGCCGAGGCTGTGGGCGACGATGTAGGCCTCCCCCGCCTCTTCCAGCGCCGCATCAAGCCTCCCCATCCAGGCGCGAAGGTTCGGATGATCCCAATCGTCCTGATCCACTAGGCGTCCGTCCGGCTGATCCTGCAGCCAATAGTGCTGCCAATGCCCTTCGCCCGATCCGAACAGGCCCGGCAAGATCAACACTCTGCTCATGGCATGCCCATCATTGCGTTGCGAGGAAATCGGCAGGACACGGAGCGACTGCTCCGTGCAACGGCTCCGAAATACAGGGTGAGGAGCATCAGAATACTCCCGCCACAAAGGCGAACAAAAATAGGAAGGATGAGACAACGGAGCAAACTTCGACCCCATAAGCGAGACGGGATCGAATGCCGCTCGAAAGCCGTCTCGCGACCGGTCGTCGCCGATCGAAGGCCAAGGCCATAATGTGTTTCCTCTCAATACCAGGGTGCTGGCGTGGAGCACCAATAGTAGAGCTCGTAGTCGCGCGCGGATGGATAGCGGCCGTCATCCAGCGGGATCGTTCTTTCGACGGGTCTTCTGGGAGCGCCCGGCTTGCCCGCCCCGTGAAGCACAAGACGGCTGAAGACTATCTGCAGGCGACTGATGAAATCGAATTTCATGCGATCCTCCATGTCGTTAACCGGCGTTTTGTGACGCAAGAACCGAACCCTGAGCCAGCGGCCGAGGTTGCGAGCCAATATTCCCTATAAAAACAGTAGATAAAAAGGAACGACCGTCTTTCCTTGCGGGGAAAAGCGGAAATCTGTTCTCGACATCCGCTGTGAAGGCCAGAACAGGCTCTCCCGCTTTGACGATCCGGGCGAACCAAGGCTGATTAGATCATCCGCTCGGTCATCCGATCGGAGCGAAAGCGCTAATACATATTAGCGACTATTTGGAAGCCCCGGCATGTGGCAAGTATTGAGCGGAATTCGGGGCGGTGCTGAGTCGAAGAATTTCGTGCAGCCACAGAGCGGACAGATGACTGCTTTGCGGCGGACTGAATGAAGAGAACTCGCCGCTATCCGCCAGACGGCAGCGAGTTCTTTTCATGTTCTATACCGCGCATATTACAGGCCGGGCGAGAGCCGGACGATCTTCATCTTCTAATGAGGAACCGGCTTATCAGTGCCCCTAAAGGGTTCGGCGTTTCGCACACTGCCACCCAATACAATGCCTTGATGTCGGGTACCCGTGCTGCTTTGAACCTCCCATCGCTACACATCGCGAGTGTGAAGTTCCGCATGCGAAGATTGTCGTTTTCCGACTAATTCGTTGCTTTCCCATTCGGTTTTTACGGTGACGGAACAAAGGTCCGTAGCCTGCGTTCAACCGCTGCATATCCCAAAGCAGTCGCTTGATACGGAGGTCTCATCATGGGTCGCGGTATTCTTCTTTGGCTTCTCGGCATTCCCCTGCCGATCGTCATCCTTCTTGTTCTCTTCATGCGATAGGAGGCGATGATGTCCGTCTCCATGAACAGGCCCGAAGCCTCCCTGGCTCCGGTCGAATCCTCCAATTCGGCAATTTCCTGGGGGCCCATCATCGGCGGTGCCGTGGCGGCCACGGGAATCAGTCTCATCCTGCTTTTGCTCGGCTCCGGCGTTGGCCTCACTATGGTGTCTCCCTGGTCGGCTCAAAGCGCGTCGGCAGGTTCGATCGGCATTACCGCAGCAATCTGGCTGGTGGTCGTGCAATGGCTGTCGTCAGCCTTCGGCGGCTATCTCACGGGCCGGCTTCGCACAAAATGGGCCGCCATTCATACCGATGAAGTCTTCTTCCGCGATACGGCCCATGGCTTTATAAGCTGGGCATTGGCGACGATCTTCGTCGCTGGTTTTCTGGCCTCATCGCTCACCTCTCTGGCGGGCGCCGGTGCACAGGCCGTCAGTACAGCCGCAACGACCGCAGGCATCGCCGGAACGGCGGCTGCCGCGTCTTCCGGTGCGCCGGCTACCAATCTCACTACTTCGTATTTCACGGATGTGCTGCTTCGTCCCGAACAAAACCGCACGCGGACCACCGCCGACGAAAATGCGTCGGCTGCGGAGATTTCGCGCATATTGCTCAACGGCGCAGCTCAAGGTCAAATTTCCGATGAAGACAAGAATTATCTGGCAACGATGGTCGCATCGAGAACCGGCCTATCGGAGGCGGATGCCAAGGCACGCGTCGATGCCGTATTGAAGCGGATCGACGATGCCAAGACAGCAGCGCAAAAGGCCGCGGATCAAGCGCGCAAGGCAGCCGTCACAACGACCTTGCTTGGCTCCCTGTCGTTGATTGTCGGCGCGTTCATCGCCTCTGCCGCAGCCGCCCTTGGCGGCCGACAGCGTGATGAGGAAGAAGATCTCATCAGAACTCGGCTCTGACACCGCTCTCGATATGGTTCGGGGCACGAGCTTCGTCTCGGCAGAAACGGCCAGATCCCGGTTGAAAACAGGCGTAACGGACTATTTCCGACCCAATCATATCAGCCATTATCTTGGAAGGATGCTTTTCCAATGGAAAATCAGCCGGTCAACCTTATTCTTGCCGCGCGCGCCGCTTTCAGCCAAGCGGCGGCACTGGTTGTACAATATAGCTTCTCCATTCTCGGCGCCGTCATTCTTCTCATCGGCGGCTGGATTCTGTCCGGAGCTTTGAGCCGATGGGCCTATCAAGGTCTATCGAGAATACATGGGATCGATGAGACGCTTGCCCGCTTTTTCGAAAGCGTCCTGCACTATGGCATTCTCATTTTTGTCTTTGTCGCCGTGCTGGCACAATTCGGCATTCAGACCGCCTCGATTGTTGCCGCTCTCGGCGCTGCAGGCCTGGCGATCGGCTTGGCATTGCAAGGTACGCTTCAAAACATTGCAGCCGGCATCATGCTGCTGGTGCTAAGGCCGCCGCGCGTGGGTGAGTATATCGAGACCACCAACGTCGAGGGGCGCATCCTGGAAATTGGCTTGTTCGCAACCGAAATGACGACGGCCGACGGGCTCTACCTGATGGCTCCGAATTCTACGCTCTGGAATACACCGATCAAAAATCACAGCCGCGAAGTCAGCCGGCGGCAGCGACTGTCGGTCGCCGTCGGCAACGATGTGGATATCGACATTGCGACGCAGGCGATCCTGGAGCTTGTCAGATCGGACGAACGGGTGCGAAGGGATCCGCCCACTCGCGTCTATTCGGACGATCTTACCGCCGACAAGACTGTGTTGATGATCGAATATTGGGCAAAAACCAGGGAATGGTCCGAGACGCGCCACTCCGTGATCGAGCGGCTGCGCCGCGGCCTTTCTGCCAAGGGCATCATGCTCAAGTAAACCGCCGATGCGTTTGCGTCAGTCCGTGATGTGCCGCCGCAGGAATTTTGGCGTGAATGAACAAAAGGCCGGCATGGTCGCGGAACATACTCCCCTCATGTCGATTGATAGGCGAAAAGGAGATGACCGATGGCAGATGACATACCGACCAATTCGCCGACAGTCGATCAATCACAAGTAGCGGAACCGGCAACGAGAGATCTCGAAAAGGAAATCAGAGAGCGGGCATACGCCATCTGGGAGAACGAAGGCAGACAAGAAGGCCGACATCTTGAGCACTGGGAACGTGCCGAAAGGCAGATCAACGGTGAGTTTCATCTCGATAAGACCGAGATCGAGGGCGACGACGTGCCAAACTTGGATGCCCTGCGGGAAGCAGCCAGAGAGCATACTGACGCATTTCTGGTAAAAAGCGATCTTGAAGACGCCCATATACGGACGGCTGCGCCAGGCATGCGAGAGCAGCCTTAAAACGACGATACGGCCGCATTCACCGCAGCTCGACGGCAGCTTCAAGGTTCGTTCACCTGAAGCGGCCGAGCCTACCCTGACGTCCATGTTCTTACGCCCTCAGCACCGCGGCATCCGTTCGCTGGACGAGCATCTGTTCGGTTGACGACGCAATTCCCCAAGGCGCGACGTATCGGAGGCTGCCTCTGATATGTCGCGTTCTTCGCAAACGCCCGTTTATCGGCAAGCAAGAACGAACGCAGCCGGCCGCAAACTCTCTCGCCGCTGCGGCAGGAGTTCTCGGATTTTCCACCGTCATATCTTATGCATCGAGCATTCGTCAGGATGATTTCCCGACTGCCTCCGCATATTCGGCAAACGTCCTGGATTTCCCTGGACCCGAATCCTCATTGGCAAGCAGCAGCAGGCGGATGGGAAAGAGCATGGCTTTCCGATTGGCTTCCGACAGACCGCGGGCCTCGCCGTTGACGCCCTGCTGTGCACGTTCCAACGCCTGTTGCATATCGCTGCGAGAAACGACGCCGCTATCAACAAGAAGTGCATTGATCGAAGCAATCGCGGTAAGAAGACCTTCGAGTTGGAGGTTGGCGGTGTTCAAGATTCGACTCCTTCGCTGTTGCATTCCACTGGAGCGGCCGCGTCATTTAACGCGATACCTATGTCGCTGAATTCCATGATCTCCTCCCATAAAAGATGGCTATAAACGGCAGACTGTTCATGAAGTTCCGGCTGCCAGAGGCGCTGTCGTAGCAGCCATTCGCTGGTTATCGATGGTATTGCCACGATGATGACCGATTTGCGTGGTGTTCCCTTCTCCTCCGGCAATGGGACTGCTTACAAATGGAATGGATCAATCGTTACGTCGATCAACCACTGCTCGATGGCGCCGCCAATTGGCTTCGAAGCTGGCATATTTATTCCGGTCAGCCTCCAGAGCGGCTCGAACCCGCTTGGCACCTTGCCGTACTCCTGTTTCTTTTGATTGCCGCCGAGCATTTTTTACGCGGCTCGGGGCTTCTCGTCAGCGTTTCGGCTCTCATCATGCTGGCGCTTCCTTCCCTTTGGAAGCTCCTTTGCTCGATGAAAAAAGCCGATCTGTATGGTCTTCGTGAATATGCGCGTCTCAGGACACATGCATTCGCCAGACGAGAAGCAGAATGGTCGGTGAGAATGACTGTTTTGTTCATGTCCGCCAGCCTTCCGTTTTTTGCCGGCTCGGGTGACTCCGTCGGCGCGTATTTTTTGTTCGGAGCAAGTATTTGGTTCGTTCTGACGGCACCTGTCAAATTCTACCTTCAGGCGGCCGAACCCCCAGAACCCCATGAGGGCGACAGATCATTCCGGAACGCCGTGGAATTTCGGTAGCCAGCCTATAGTTGTTCCCTAGCCAGTTCATCGCCGGCATTCATTTGCGTGGTTTGAACGATCGGTGCCGTAGGCAAACTCCAAGGATTGGATTGGCTAGGGCATGATGCTTCGGAACCAATATCGTGGCGCTCCGTTATCTCCTACATCAATCGAAAGGAGACCACGATGCTTTACTATGCTCTCGTGTTTTTGGTTGTGGCGGTGATTGCCGGTGTTCTCGGATTCGGGGGCATTGCAGGTGCTTCTGCTTCGATCGCGCAATTTCTATTCTTCATCTTCTTGGTTTTGTTCATCGTCTCGCTGGTTATGCGGGTCGTGCGGCGACCATAAGACAAAGAATGAAGCAGCCCAATAATGGCTCGGCTAGAGAACTACGCCTTTTGTATAATGTGCAGCTCTTTAGCCGAGTTTTCTAAAAATTTACTGGAACTTTCCCATATCGTATTGGTTTGGGCGCGGGTGGCAAGGGGGCGCCACGGGGTGTCGCACAAACCAAGCAGCGATGCCCTGGCCCGTCGCGTGCTTGCCCAGCATCGCGGCGGGCCTAAAAGATCACCTGTCATGACTTCGGACAACAAAGGTTCAAATTCCACAGAACGAAAAAGCTCTGTCGGATCGTGGTGGGCCAAATGATATTCCACCAGGCAAAGCGGGCACGCCCGGCGATCGATCTGCACCATATCTTATCACAGCTTCTACACGTCTCTCGACCCACTCCAAGAGGCTTGCGGCACATCTCCGCCGATCTTCCATAAACCAAGCGGGCCTGTCATTTTCGACGCTCGCAACCAGGCTTTTCCCGAACAAAGACAACGAACCCGCGTTATCCCCTCGTCAGCAAACGAGATAGCGAGGACAAAATCATGGATTGGCACAGAGTCGAAGGAAACTGGAAACAGTTCAAAGGCAAGGTCAAGGAGCAGTGGGGTAAGCTCACGGATGACGACCTTGATCAAATCGACGGTCGCTTAGATCAGCTCGAGGGTAAAATTCAGGAACGCTACGGGTTGGAAAGAGACCGCGCTCGGCGCGACATCGATGCTTGGTATAATCGACAGACCTGGCACTGACACCCCTCGTGACGGAAGTGCTGCCCTGCCTCGGCGGGGCTTTTTTTCGCTCGTTCGCGATGCTCGATGCCAACCCTTTCCCGGCCCGCACGCCATCCTGCAGGGATCAGATCGACGCGCCGACCGAAACTCGTTGAATATCCCGCTCCTCGTGCGCCGCGCGTTAGTCGAACGCACAAAAGGCGCTCAACACTTTTGAACGTAGAGCATCTTGTCCGCGTGCAGGTCATTCCACCTGCAAGCGAGACTCTTTAGAGCTGGTTTCAAGTATGGGGTAGGACGAGCAGATTCTCCCTGCCATTCCTCATCGCGATCCGAGCTTTCTCGCGAACGAGCCCTCCGAGGTCTATGTCGGGGTCACGTTCGGGGTCCAGACCATCCCAGTCGAGTGCCACCTGCAGCAACGCCATGTTCGTCAGATGGACAAGGTTGCGAAGCTGTAGCGCTTCGGCTGCCTCCTTCGCCGAGGAGATCAGCCTAAACATTCTAACAAATTCACGCACTCTCAGACTATCGTCGTCGGGCATGAGCGCCTCCTATTCGAAACACGAAGGTCACGTTTCTCATGCCGCGATGTCCAACAGCCGGGTCGTAACGGATCGCATTGGCTGGGGACGGACATAGAGCGGAGCCGAGACTTTGAGCATGCGCCGCATATTCGCAAGGACGCGCGGCGAGACCTCGAACGCACCACAGCAAACAGGATATCTCCCGTATCCGTCGCTGCGGCCAAGTTCATCGACTTCGGCGCCTGCCCGCTTGTACACCCTCTTGAGATAGGGTTCGTAGTTTGAAATCATCGTGTGGATGCCGTGATCCAGGGCACATTCGCAAAGCGCGAGCAACAACAGACTGAACGCCCGGCCGGCATCGATGTCGGGAAAATCGTTCGCGATGGCAGCTTCGTCGATGCACATGCGCGTTCCTTCCCAAATCCCCGGGGCAACGAGATCGGTTGCAGCCGGAAACGTGTCTCTGAAGACGTCATAGAGAAGCGTCGGCCCTGTCGTCGGCATGAGCCGTATCCCGCCGTAGAACCGGATACGGCGTTCGTCGCACCAGACGAGATAGGCCGGGCCGAGAGCATCATAGCTATCGCGTTCGTAGGGGCCGACGACGGTTACGTCCCAGCCGAGCGTATCAGCAAAGATTTTCTTACGAAGGCGGAACATCTGGTCGAGGATGTTCGCATATTTATGATATTCATGTGCCTGAATAACTATGAACATTTTCGCCTCCAACAGTTGCTGTCGTAAGGCAAGAATGGGCCGGAAAACCATAGTGGGAAATCCCGCAAATGGAGCCCCTCATTTGAGGGGATTTGTCAGGGGAGTGATGATGCGAAGCTGGACTGCTTTGGTCGTGGCTGCCGAGAGTGTGGCACAGCCCAGCTTGAACCGTGCCGTCTTTAGATAATCGCGCGTCGTATGTTCGGAAATGTCGAGGATCAGCGCGATGTCTTTGTAGTCTTTGCCAAGCGCTGTCCAATGCAGACACTCGATTTCCCTTGGGCTCAAGGATGGCACCGGGTCATGTTCGCCATAGAGTTCCTGCACTGCTTTGCCGTGGATGAGATGCGCCAGTTCCGTCCATTCCTCTCGGCAACTGGCGACCAATTCTTGCCACCTATCAGGCGGCAAACCCGAATTGATCGAGAGCAATGACCGCCGCCTGGCCTTGTCGGCCACCGGAATAGAGTAGCCGTTGCCGCCGAGGCCATGCTTCTGCGCGTCGACTAACAGTGCGTAAGCCTCCGGCGTCGGCTCCACCTCGCTCCAGTCGAACGGAAGCTGACGCAGAAAGCCCTCCCTCACAACGGGATCAATCTTGACGTAACCGTTGAGAAGATATCGGGAGACCCAGGAATCGGGATAGGTGGTACGAACAAACGGCGCGTCGATCGTATCCATGATGGTCTGGGCAAGATGGTAAGTCACGTAATCGACGTGATATGCCGCCTGCAGAGATCGAATGGCAGTATCGACATTAGGCGCCGCTTTGATCTCATTGAAAGCGTGCTCAAACCTTGGGTTGTCGGACGTTCCCCGCATCATGCGTCACCCCAGCTTCATTACCATCTTACCGCGAGATTGGTTCCACAAACAAGAGCATCCCCACATATGAGGGGAATGACGTTAACGAAGGCAGTCGTATATCCTCACGTTAGGTGAGGGAGATGGGCCAAAGCGAGATGGGCCAAGTGGACGAAGCCGAGGAGGCGGTGAGCCAAGCTGCGATCGGATTGAAAACGAGCTGGCACGATATGGCCGGCTCAGAAGCGTTGATACGAGCTCTGATCGCCGAACGAAGCCAACGGACCAGCGAAGCGCTATTTTGGATTCGGGTCTATCGAGCTCTATCCCCCGAGACGATCGACCCAATCCCTTCTTTTTTCCGATAGAACGTTGTTGCCGCTGGGTTTGCCGATTGGCTCGCTGCCTTGGCACCTGGGGCGACCTCCAGCGGACGCCCTAAGCTTGCGGCCATTCCCCTCACCTCGAAGATTGCTTTAGCAGCATCTGGACGCTGAGCCGCCGCCGCGTGGTTCAGGATTAGCAAAAAGCTGCCGAATTCTCCGCGATTTCTCCCCACACGAAGCAAAGCGTCACAAATCATGTGATCTTGTTAGTTTAGGCTGTTATGAATTTTGATGGGATGCTATGGCGCTTCTATAAGTTTTCGGGGGTTTTCTGCCATCTATGCATCCGGCCACGACCGTATAGCCACCCTCCGGTGCAATCGGATTGACATCCTGACAAATATTGAACTGATCGCAGTCGCTCACAATGGCAAAGGGAGAGAGCTTGAATGGCACGCATCACGTTGAGGCAGTTGCTCGATGACGCAGCAGAACATGGCTATGGTGTACCCGCATTCAATATCAACAACATGGAACAGGCGCTCGCCATCATGGAGGCGGCCGATGCCGTCAACGCGCCCGTCATCATGCAGGCATCGCGCGGTGCCAGAGCCTATGCCAACGACATCATGCTGAAGCACATGATGGACGCCGTCGCCGAGATCTATCCTCAGATCCCCCTGTGCGTCCATCTGGATCACGGCAACGACCCATCCAGTTGCATGACGGCCATCCAAGCCGGTTTCACTTCGGTGATGATGGACGGTTCTCTCAAAGCCGACGCCAAGACGCCGGCCGATTGGGAATACAATGTCGGCGTCACCAAAACGGTCGCCGATATGGCGCATCTCGGCGGCATATCGGTGGAGGGAGAGCTCGGCGTGCTCGGCTCGCTGGAGACCGGCATGGGCGAAGCCGAGGACGGCCATGGCGCCGAAGGCAAGCTCTCGCATGACCAGCTTCTCACCAACCCCGACGAGGCAGTCAAATTCGTACGGGAGACCAAGGTCGATGCCTTGGCGATCGCCATGGGCACATCGCATGGCGCCTACAAGTTCTCGCGCAAGCCCGACGGCAAGGTGCTGGCGATGAATGTGATCGAAGAGATCCATCGCAAATTGCCGAATACGCATCTGGTGATGCATGGCTCCTCTTCGGTTCCGGAAGAGCTTCAGGAGATCATCAACAAGTACGGCGGCCAGATGAAACCAACCTGGGGCGTGCCGGTCGAAGAGATCCAGCGCGGCATCAAGAACGGAGTTCGCAAGATCAACATCGACACGGATGGCCGCATGGCCATGACCGGCCAGATTCGCCGCGTGTTGCAGGAAGACCCGAGCGAATTCGATCCTCGTAAATATATGAAGCCGGCCATGGCGGCACTGACGAAGCTTTGCAAAGAGCGGTTCGAGCAGTTTGGAACGGCAGGACACGCCGCCCGCATTCGACCGCTTTCCGTCGCGGAAATGGCCAAGCGTTACAAATCCGGCGCGCTCGACCCGATCTTCTCGTGACGCCATTCGAATAATACCGCTGGACGGTTTTCAGAGCTGAATTGCTCGGCGATGTACCGGCTCAGCCCTCGCTGGGCCGGATCAAATGCCCTCAACCGGAAGCCGGGGCCGACTGTGGGCTTTCGGAAACAGACGCGCGGCCCGTCGTCCAGCCGTCAGCAATGAAACGTCGGCGTGATCGTGACAACGTCTTCGATCTCAGCCGTAAGCCTTTGTTCCGTTCACTCAAGCGCTTCGGCGGCGATTGCACCGATATCGCGCAAGCCTCGTCGCCTTGGCTGGCGGCGTTGCGAAGGCGGACGCCATTCGCGCAGTCCTGCAGTGTTCGCGCCACATGAAATTATAACAAAACAACAAAAATCATGTGTCATCATGTGATAAACGTGTTACATTGCGAGGCATCCGATCCGGAGAGAACCGGAGCATCAAGGTGAAACGAGAAGAACGGCAACAATCGATCATCAACTTGCTCGTCGAACATAAGAGCGTCGACCTTGACGACTTGGCCGATCGCTTTGCCGTGTCGAAGATGACCATTCATCGCGATCTCGACGATCTCGAACAGGCAGGTGTCGTCCGCAAGATCCGCGGCGGCGCGACGATCGATGCGGGGATGCAGTTCGAAAGCGACTTCCGCATTCGCGAACGCCAGGGCAACGAGGCGAAGCTCAGCATGGCGCGGCGCGCACTGGAACTTGTCGAGCCGGGCATGACAGTCATGGTCAACGACGGCTCCATGGCCGCGGTTCTGGGCGAGATGTTGCTCCAGAAGCGGCCGCTGACGCTGATTACCAACAATGCCGCAATCATCGAGAGGCTGAAGAACGAAAGCGGCATCACATTGATTGCGCTGGGCGGCATATACTCGCCGAAATTCAACGCATTTCTTGGGGTCGTGACCGAGGAAGCTCTGTTTCGCCTTAGGGCGGATATCGCCTTCATCTCGACGCCGGCCGTTTCCGGCACCCTCGCCTATCACATGGATGACAATGTGGTGCGCGCAAAGCGGGCTATGATCGCGTCCGCGAGCAAGACCTGCCTGCTGGTCAATCACCAGCGCATCGGACACACCGCCCTGCATGTCATGGCCGATCTTTCCGCTTTCGACGCCATCATCACCGACAGCACGCCCGAGCCCGCCGCCGCCGCGCAACTCGAACGCGCCGACATCAATCTGATCATCGCCTCGGACTAGGAGACGACATGAGCGCCACACCTCTCTTCTGGATCGGAACCAGTTGGAAAATGAACAAGACGCTGGCGGAAGCCACCAGCTATGCCGAGACGCTGCGCGCCGCCGATGGCGGGCGGGATCCAGCGATCCAGCGTTTCATCATTCCGCCGTTTACGGCGGTGCGGCAGGTCAAGACCCTGCTTGCCGGCACCTCCGTCAAGGTGGGCGCGCAGAATATGCACTGGGCCGATGAGGGTGCCTGGACCGGCGAGATTTCGCCCCTCATGCTCAGGGATTGCAACCTCGACATCGTCGAGCTCGGCCATTCGGAACGCCGCGAGCATTTCGGCGAGACCAACGAGACGGTCGGCCTGAAGACCGAAGCCGCTATCCGCCACGCTCTGATCCCGCTCATCTGCATCGGCGAGACGCTGGCCGATCGGGAAAGCGGCCGGGCGACGGATATTTTGAAAACTCAGGTTCTCGGCGCTTTTTCGAAGCTGTCCGAGGCGCAAAAGGCCGCAGAGATCCTTCTTGCCTACGAACCTGTCTGGGCAATCGGTGAAAGGGGAATTCCCGCTTCGCCAGATTATGCCGATGCACGCCATGCCGAGATCATATCGGTCGCACAGGATGTGCTCGGCCGCCGAGTCCCCTGCCTTTACGGGGGATCGGTCAATCCGGGGAACTGCGAAGAACTCATATCGTGCCCGAATATCGACGGGCTTTTCATCGGTCGTTCGGCCTGGAGCGCTGAGGGATATCTCGGCATCCTCGCCCAATGCACCGCCAAACTCCAGGGAGATAGATAATGAAGCTTGCAATCGCAGGAGACAGCGCGGGCGAAGGCCTCGCAAGAGTTCTCGCCGAGCACCTCAAGGACCGCTATGACGTGCAGGAAGTGTCGCGCACCGACGCCGGCCCCGATGCGTTCTATGCAAATCTTGCCGATCGCATTGCTTCGGGCGTCATTGACGGCACTTACGACAAGGCGATCCTCGTCTGCGGCACCGGGATCGGCGTCAGCATTTCGGCGAACAAGGTGCCCGGCATCCGCGCGGCGCTGACGCACGACACCTATTCGGCTGAACGGGCCGCGCTTTCCAACAATGCGCAGATCATCACGATGGGCTCCCGCGTCATCGGGCCGGAACTTGCCAAAGCCATCGCCGACACCTTCCTGGCGCATACATTCGATGAAGAGGGTCGCTCGGCCGGAAACGTCAAGGCAATCAACGAAGTCGACACGAAATATAAAGCCCGTTGATTTGGGCGGTGCGGGCATTGCGTGCTCTCACATGGGCGCGCGACGACACCAATTTGCTGCCGGGGATGACAACGCCTGGTTCGTCAGTTATAAGATCCCTGCGACTCATGAGGGAGATCAATTAGATGAGACATTTCGGCACCAATCAGCGCTGAACAGCGATGCCGAATGCGGACTGCTGTTCAGTCCATCCTTGTCTAACAATATGATCTCTCGTGCCCTTGGAGGGCATTCATGTTTCGTCGCTTCTTTTCCTATTATGCGCGTTATAAGACGCTGTTTTTTCTGGATTTCGGCTGCGCAGTCGTCGCCGGCCTCCTGGAGCTGGGTTTCCCGCTGGCGGTCAAGCTCTTCGTCGATGAACTGCTGCCAAGCCGTGACTGGGGTCTGATCGCCGCGGTTGCTGCGCTGCTGTTGGTCGTCTATGCGCTGAACACCGGCCTGATGGCCGTGGTCAACTATTGGGGCCATGCGCTGGGCATCTCGATCGAATCCGACATGCGCCGTCAGGCCTTCGACCACATTCAGAAGCTCTCGTTCCGTTATTTCGACAATAACAGGACCGGGCATCTGATCACCCACGTCACCAAGGATCTCGAAGAGGTGGGCGAAATCGCCCATCACGGACCTGAGGACGTCTTCATCGCCATTATGACCTTCATTGGCGCTTTCCTGCTGATGTTTTCGGTGCATTGGAAGCTGGCGCTACTGACGACCATCATCGTGCCTTTCATGACTTGGCTTGTCAGCCGCTATGGCGCCAAGATGACATTGAACTGGCGCAGCCTGTTCACAAAAGTGGGTGATTTCAATATTCGCGTGCAGGAGAGCGTCGGCGGCATTCGCGTCGTCAAGGCCTTCGCCAATGAGGAATACGAAAGCCGGCTCTTTGCCCGCAACAATGAGGCCTACAGGGCCACCAAACTGAATGCCTACGCCTATATGACGGCGAGCATCGCGCTCAGCTATTTCAGTACGCGCCTCGTGCAGCTCGTGGTGATGGTGGCCGGAACCTGGTTCGTGGTTTCCGGCGAGCTGACCTATGGTGGTTTCGTCAGCTTCCTGCTGCTGATCAACGTCTTCTTCCACCCGATCGACAAGATCACGTCGGTGCTCGAAATGTATCCGAAGGGCATTGCCGGCTTCAAACGCTTCCTGTCGCTGATCGACACGCAGCCCGACCTCGCCGACCGGCCGAATGCGATCGTGGTCGATCATCTCAGAGGCGATATCGTCTATAAGGATGTCAGCTTCGGCTATTCGGATCAGGGTACGATCTTCGATGGCCTGAATCTGACGATATCGGCCGGAGAGACGGTCGCTTTCGTCGGCGCTTCGGGAACGGGCAAGACGACGATCTGCTCGCTGCTACCGCGCTTCTACGATGTGACCGGCGGCAGCATCACCATCGACGGCATCGACATCCGCGATATGACGCAAGCCTCTTTGCGCAGCCAGATCGGCATCGTGCAGCAGGACGTGTTCCTGTTCGGATCGACCATTCGCGAGAACATCGCCTATGGAAAGCTTGGCGCGACCGATCAGGACATCATGGAGTCGCTGCGCCGCGCATCGCTCGACGAATTCGTCCGCTCCCTGCCCGACGGTCTGGACACGCCGACCGGCGAACGCGGCGTGAAACTGTCGGGCGGACAGAAGCAGCGTCTCGCCATCGCGCGCATCTTCCTCAAGAACCCGCCGATCCTTATCCTAGACGAGGCAACGTCCGCGCTCGACACGGCAACCGAGTATGCCATCCAGCAGGCGCTGGCGGATCTCTCCAAGGGACGCACGACCCTGGTGGTGGCGCATCGGCTGACGACCATCCGCAATGCCGATCGCATCATTGTCATGGGGCCGGACGGGATCCTCGAGCAGGGATCGCATGCCGAGCTGCTGGCCCGCGGCGGTGGCTACGCCAGACTTCACAACGCTCAGTTCGACATGCTTCCATGAAGCAGATGAGCATTGCGGCGGCGGCCAAATAAACGTGTGGACGGGTTCCGAAAGGAGTCCGTCTAGCCTACCATCAGGACGCCCCATAAATTCTGCCTGGAGCCGGAAATAGCCTCAGCGTCGAAAGAAAAGAACAATGGATGAACTGTTCCCCGCAACCTCGATGCCTGACCGGGATTGGTGGGCAGTCCTTTGGCCGAGGCCGGCGGAAGTTCTGACTGATCTCGGCATCCGGCCTGACATGACCGTGCTCGACCTGTGCTGTGGGGATGGCTATTTTACCGCGCCGCTTGCCCGTCTTGTCGATGGCCGCGTCTATGCGCTTGATCTCGATGCGGGGATGATCGAGCAGGCAAAAATCGAGGTGGAGCGCGTCGGAGGCACTGTCTGCAAATGGATCAATGCCGATGCGCGCGAGATCGCCTCGCTGCTGTCGGAACCGGTCGACTATGTATTGATGGCCAACACGTTTCATGGCGTGCCCGACAAGCCAGGTCTGGCACGGGCAGTCAGGCATATCCTACGGCCAGGCGGCTTGTTCGCGATCGTCAACTGGCATCCGATCCCCAGGGAACAAACGGTCGTGTTGGGTCAGCCGCGCGGCCCAAGGACGGACATGCGCATGTCGCCCGACTCCGTGCAAAGGAGCGTCGAACCGGCGGGGTTTAGCACCGCCCGCATCGCGGAATTACCTCCCTATCACTACGGCATCATCCTGGAGCGCACTTAGCGGCGAACGCTGTTCGCACATGCGGGCGATCAAACGATCGCCTCAAGGAGCTAATGTTTCATCATCAGGGGAAGCATGGAATGCGACAGGAGATGACGCGTGACGCGGCCGAGAAGCAGCTCCAGGAGATATCCGCGCTTGAATGCTCCGATCAGCAAGCATGTCGCGGTCGCTGAACGGGCAAAATCAAGGATCGTTTCTCCGACCGACCGGCCTTCGGAACTGATCGCGACCACCTCGCCCTCAAGCCCGAGCCGATCAAGCAACTCCCTCGCCGTGCGCTGGTAGCTTCCGTCAGTTTTATCGTTGATGCAGAGAACAGTGATGCGATCGGCTGCAACCAGCCAGCGCCTTGCCGCAACGACGGCGCGTTGCGCATGTTCATGCGGTTTCCAGCCGATCACCACATGGCCGAGCAAGTTGCCGGTGTAAGCACCGGGAGGCGGCACCAGTACCAGCTTGTGCTCCTTGAACAGCAGATCATAAAATGCATCGCGGGCATCCATATTGCCGTGGCAGGGAGCGACGACCAGTGCCGTCTCATGGCATTCGGCCGTCACACAGCGGGCGAGATCGCCGCGGCAATCATCCAGCAACAGGCTTTCGCGGTCGGCTCGGTCCCGCCTCCAATCCGCAAAAGCGCTCGCAATCCGTTCGAATCTATGGTTCGGAGAGTCCTCATTCATGTCCCGCAGGATCTGGAGGTCGATTTCCTCAGGCGCGGCGATCATTTTTTCGGGATCAGCACCGATATGAGCTGCCGCCATGCTGCCGTGGATGGCGCGCGCGGCGTCCTCGGCTGCGTCCAGGCAGTTCCGAACGGTTGCAGGATCCGGTAGCAATGCAAGAACATCGGCGCGGACGGTCGCTTCACGCAGAGTGCCGGCCGACATAAGACCTGCCCCTTGCGGTGGTGGTTTCGGATCGTTTCTATGTAATGGCGGGCTCATCATATCGGACCTCCTTCCGCGATGCTGCCGTATCGCTTTTGGTCCAATCGGTGGATTCTAGTCCTAGATCAAAGGGCTCGCAACATCGCAGGCATTCCGCTTTAATCCGAGATCAGGCTTTGCAATCTAATGGCGCGGATGCATGCACTGTCCATGATCGGCCAGAACTTCGATCACTCGGCACTGGTCGATCCGGCCGTGACCGCACCCTTCGACCATAGTCTCCAGCTCGGCTTTCAGGGCCGTCAGGCTACGTATCTTTTGTTCGACTTCGATGAGGCGGGCCTTGGCGATGGCGTCAGCGGAGGCGCAGGATTGATTGGGATCGTCCTGGAGCGCCAGAAGCGTCCTGATCGCATCGACCTCGAAACCCAATTCGCGGGCGTGGCGAATGAAAGCCAGTCTGTGAAGGTGCGATTGCTCGTAGGAACGCTGGTTGCCCTCGCTCCGGTCCGGTTCCGCCAAAAGCCCGATGCTTTCGTAGTAGCGGATTGTCGGCACCTTGACGCCGCTTTGCCGGGCCGCCTCGCCGATCGTGATCTTTTTCATAATTTTCCTCTTGCACCTCTAGCCGCTAGAGGATGTAGGAGAGATGCCATGGTTTGACAAGGAACGGATCATGGCTGAGACAGCGGAAGCACGATACAGAGTAAGCGGCATGGACTGCGCATCCTGCGCGGCCAAGATCGATACGGCCGTGAGGCGCATGCCGGGCGTGGAGGATGTCTCCGTTTCCGTCACCGCAGGAACGATGACCGTTCGTCACGACGAGACCAGCAATCTCGCCGCGATCGAAAAGAAAGTGTCGGGCCTCGGCTATTCCCTCGCCCCGCTGGCAAGCAAGGCCGAGCGCGCGCCCTCCGAACATTGGCATGACCATCATGATCATGATCACGACCACCATGACCATAACCATGATCAACATGATCATGACGGCCATGATCATTCATCGCACGACCACGCCGATCATGATCATCACGACCACGGCGCGAAGGAAATCGAGGGGCTGCATGGTCACGACCATGCGCCGATGGACGGTCCCTGGTGGAAGAGCAAGAAGGGTCGGCTGACCATCCTCTCGGGCGTGGCATTGGTTGCCGCCTATGCCATTGGCCATCTCGTACCCTCGATCGCATCCTATGCCTTCATCGTCGCCATGCTGGTCGGTCTCGTGCCGATCGCGCGCCGCGCCGTGATGGCGGCGCTGGCGGGCACGCCCTTCTCCATCGAGATGCTGATGACGATTGCGGCCGTCGGCGCGGTCATTATCGATGCCGGTGAAGAGGCGGCAACCGTTGTCTTCCTCTTCCTCGTCGGCGAACTGCTGGAAGGAGTCGCTGCTGGAAAGGCGCGTGCAAGCATCCAATCATTGACGACCCTGGTCCCGAAAACCGCCCTCATCGAAGAGAATGGCAAGACCCGCGAAGTTCAGGCCGACAGCCTCAAGGTGGGTGCGGTCATTCTCGTGCGTCCTGGCGACCGCATCGCCGCCGACGGCGTGATCATCGAAGGCGAGAGCGCCATCGACGAAGCGCCGGTCACCGGAGAAAGCACCCCCGTTCGCAAGGGCGTGGACGCCAAGGTTTTCGCCGGCACAATCAACACGGACGCCGTGCTGCGCGTCAAAGTCACCGCTGCCGCGACCGATAACACGATAGCCCGTGTGGTGAAGCTGGTCGAGGAGGCGCAGGAATCCAAGGCGCCAACAGAACGCTTCATCGACCGCTTCTCGCGCTACTACACGCCCGGTGTCGTCGCCGTCGCGGCGCTGGTCGCGGTGACGCCGCCGCTGGCCGCCGGCGCAAGCTGGCTGGAATGGATCTATAAGGGCCTCGCCATCCTGCTTATCGGCTGCCCCTGCGCCCTAGTAATTTCCACTCCGGCGGCGATCGCGGCGGCGCTGTCGGCAGGCGCCCGCAGCGGCCTACTGCTGAAAGGCGGCGCTGTTCTGGAGACCATGGGCAAGGTGACGATGGTCGCTTTCGACAAGACCGGCACCCTGACCGAAGGCAAGCCCAAGGTGACGGACATCGTCGGCTTCGGGCACACCGAGGTAGAGGTCCTTTCGCAGGCTGCCGCTCTCGAAAATGGTTCGAGCCATCCGCTGGCGCTCGCAATTCTGGAGCGGGCGAAATCCGATAGCGTTCCGGTTCCGCCTGCAGCCGAAGCGAAGGCCCTCCCCGGTAAGGGCGTCAGCGGACGCGTCGGCGGCGAGACCATGTCCCTCCTCTCTCCCCAGGCAGCCCGGCAGAGCGAGCCATTGTCGGCCGAACAGAGCGCCCGGATCGAAGCGATGAACGACGAAGGCAAGAGCGTCTCCGTTCTCGTGGTCGGAGGCAAGATCGCCGGCCTGATCGCCATGCGCGACGAGCCTCGCGCCGACGCGCGCACCGGGATCGAGGCATTGCAGACGGCCGGCATTGGCTCCGTCATGCTGACTGGCGACAATGCCCGTACCGCCGGTGCAATCGCGAAAGGACTCGGCATCGAACCCCGTCCGCAGCTTCTGCCGGAAGACAAGCAGCGCATCGTGCGCGAACTGCAGGCTAAGAAGCAGATCGTCGCCAAGGTCGGCGACGGTATCAACGATGCACCCGCCTTGGCGGCTGCCGATGTCGGCATCGCCATGGGCGGCGGCACCGACGTGGCGCTGGAGACGGCAGACGCCGCCGCTCTCCACGGCCGCGTGACCGATGTCGCCAACATGGTCGTGCTATCGCGGGCGGCGATGAGCAATATCCACCAGAACATCGGCATGGCGCTTGGCCTGAAGGCGGTGTTCCTGGTGACCACGATTGCCGGCATCACCGGCCTCTGGCCGGCGATCCTCGCCGATACCGGCGCGACCGTGCTCGTCACCGCAAACGCGATGAGACTGCTGCGATGGAAAGGCGTGTTCGGCGGGCAATCAATGAAAGCGCGCTGATCTCAACCAACATCGGCTGCAACGCGGCCCGGCACACCGATTCCACGGGATTGGTGTGTCGGGCCTTTGCTTTTGACCACTTCAATCGACCCTTCACCCGTTGCCGTTTGTCCGGGTTTTAGTCGCCACTCGCAATGAGAGTGAGAACCCGTCGTCCCATGTGAAAAAACAGGCACATGTATAAAATATGGATTGACCTGATGGCAGATGTCAGACCAATTTAAGGTCATGACGAAGGCAATGCTCACTCCTCTTCCATCGATCGACCGGACGCAGCAAGTTATCGACGCGCTGTCCGACTTCATCGAGTCTTCGAGGCTCCAGGCCGGTGACCGGCTGCCCACTGAGCGCGAATTGATGGTGGCCCTCTCGGTCGGGCGCTCGACGATCCGGGAAGTCGTTACGCATTTTCAAGCCTTGGGCGTCGTGGAAACTCGCAAAGGCAGCGGCACCTATCTGCTGAAACCCGTCTCCAAGGCGACCATTCATATGCCCTTGTCGCTCGACACAGCGCATCTGCGCGACGCACTGCTGCAGACCCTGGAGGTTCGCCGCGGCATCGAATGCGAGGCCGGAATGGTTGCAGCCAAGAGACGCACGCGCAAGGATATTGCGATCATCGAGGAGAAGCTCGATGAGATGGAGCGCGTCCACATGGCGAAGGGCACATCCGGCCCGGAGGACCTGGCGTTTCACCTCGCCGTCTACGATGCCACCCACAATCCGCTGTTCAAACAACTCCTTGAACAGATGCGCGGGAGTTTCGAGCGGTTCTGGACCCACCCTTTCGACCGGCAAGATTTTGCCCGCCGGTCCTTCCCCTTTCACCGCACGCTATTCAACGCGATCATCGCCCAGGATCCTGAGGCGGCGCGCGCCGAAACATTGAAAATTCTCGACGTCGTCGAGGAAGACATCAAGGAAATGTCCAAATGACTGACGGGCTAGAGCCGTTCGATCTCGCTTCTCTCATCACGGCCCATGACGACGGCAATTACGCCGATGCCGTGGTGCCGCCGATTTTTCAGACATCGCTTTTTACCTTTACCAATTACGACGACATGATCGCCTCCTATCGCGGCGAGAAGGTGCGGCCGATCTATACGCGCGGCCTCAATCCGACAGTACGTATGTTCGAGGAAATGCTGGCAAAACTAGAGGGCGGCGAGGATGCGCTCGGCTTCGCAAGCGGAATGGCAGCGATCTCTTCGGCCGTGCTGAGCTTTGTCGAACCCGGCGATCGGATCGTCGCGGTCAAGCATGTCTATCCGGATGCCTTCCGTCTTTTCGGCACGATCCTGAAGCGCATGAAGGTCGAGGTGACCTATGTGGATGGCCGCGACGAGGAGGCCGTCGCCAAGGCGCTTCCCGGTGCAAAGGTCCTTTATCTGGAAAGCCCGACAAGCTGGGTGATGGAAGCCCATGATGTCGGCGCGCTCGCTGCACTTGCCAAGCAGCACGGCGCCGTTTCCATGATCGACAACAGTTGGGCGAGCCCCTATTTCCAGCGGCCGCTAACGCTCGGGGTCGATCTCGTCATCCATTCCGCCTCCAAATATCTTGGCGGCCACAGCGATGTCGTTGCCGGCGTGGTTGCCGGCTCGAAGGCGATGATTGCGCGGCTGAAAGCCGAGGCATATCCTTATCTCGGCGGCAAGCTTTCGCCTTTCGACGCCTGGCTTCTGATCCGCGGCCTTCGCACTCTGCCGATCCGCATGCGGGCGCATGAGGCGGCGGCAATGACGATCGCCAAGCGGCTGCAGGAACTCGATGTCGTCGAGCAGGTCTGCCACCCCGGCCTTGCGAACCGTCTGCCCGCCGGGCTCAACGGCACCTCGGGCCTGTTTTCATTCATCTTCCGCGAAGGCGTCGATATCCGCGCCTTCGCCGATCACCTCAAGCTCTTCAAACTGGGTGTGAGCTGGGGTGGGCACGAAAGCCTGATCGTACCGGGCGAGGTCGTGCTTCAGCAGAAGGCACAGCCGAATTCCGCGCATACCTTCGGTATAAACCCGCGGTCCGTACGTCTCCATGTCGGTCTCGAAGGAACCGAGGCGCTATGGAGAGATATAGAGGAAGCGATCGCCGCCGCCTCATAAGATCGTCAACCTGAGAGAAACACCGAAAAGGGGGAACTGAACATGAAAACACTGATCACGGCAGCACTTTTCGCCACGATGATGGCGGGCACGGCATTTGCTGATACCACGTTGAAACTGGTCGAAGTTATTACCAGCCCGGAGCGGACGGAGACGCTGAAGTCGATCGTCGGCAAGTTTGAGGCCGCAAATCCCGGCACCAAGGTCGATATCATCTCCCTGCCTTGGAACGAAGCCTTCCAGAAATTCGCGACGATGGTCTCGGCGGGCGACACGCCCGATGTAATGGAAATGCCGGATACCTGGCTCTCGCTCTATGGCAATAACGGCATGCTCGAAAGCCTGGAGCCTTATCTCGCGAAGTGGGAGCATACGAGTGAATTGACGCCGCGTGCTCTTCAACTCGGCCGCGACGTTAAAAACACCGCCTACATGCTGCCCTACGGCTTTTATCTGCGCGCCATGTTCTACAACAAGAAGATCCTGAAGGACGCCGGCATCGCGGAACCGCCGAAGACGATGGACGATTTCGTCAAGGCATCCGAGGCAATCTCCAAGCTGCCGGGCAAATACGGCTACTGCATGCGCGGCGGTCCCGGCGGCCTGAACGGCTGGATGATCTTCGCGGCCTCCATGGCAGGGGACAACAAATACTTCAAGGATGACGGCACCTCGACGATGAACAGCCCCGGCTGGGAGAAGGGCATCGAATGGATGGTCGATCTCTACAAGAAGGGCTATGCGCCGAAGGACAGCGTCAACTGGGGCTTCAACGAGGTCGTCGCCGGCTTCTATTCCGGCACCTGTGCTTTCCTCGACCAGGATCCGGATGCCTTGATCGCGATCGCCGAACGCATGAACAAGGACGATTTCGGCGTCGCTCCGTTGCCGAAGGGTCCGGATGGCAAGTCTTTCCCAACGATCGGTTATGCCGGCTGGTCAATGTTCTCGACGAGCCAGAACAAGGACTTATCCTGGAAGCTGATCGCAACGCTCGAAGGCAAGGAAGGCAATCTCGAATGGAACAAGAAGATCGGAGCCCTGCCGGCCTATACCTCGGCTGAGAAGGACCCCTTCTATGCCGGCGACCAGTTCAAGGGTTGGTTCGAGGAATTGGCCGACAAGAACACGGTTCCGACCGTCATGCCGACCTATCTCGAAGAATTTGCCTTCTTCAAGGATTCGCTTGCCATCAAGACGTCACAACAGGCGCTGCTCGGCGATATTTCGGCCAAGGACCTGGCCGATCAATGGGCAGATTATCTGACCAAGGCGCAGCAGAAATTCCTCGCCAAGAAATAAGTTCGTCCCCCGGCGGCGGAGCGATCCGCCGCCGCTTTTGCGCACGTGAAACAGACGGCGTCCGAACGCCGCGAACGGGAACATTGGCCGATGACCATGACCGCCGACACGCTCGACAGGCGTCACGACCGCAGGCCCTGGCCGAAGCGCCTTGCCGATGCCTCGGAGCCCTATCTCTATAGCGCCCCCGCGCTTATTCTCATTATCGCCGTCATGCTGGTGCCGCTGGTGATCGGCATTTCCTACGCGTTTCGGGATATTCAACTGCTCAATCCGTTCTCCGGGGGCTTTATCGGCTTGCAGCATTTCCGCGATCTCTCCAAGGATACAGCTTTCTACTGGGCGCTGAAGAATACGCTTTGGTGGACCGGCGCTTCCGTGGCACTGCAATTCATCTTCGGGCTGATTCTTGCCCTGCTGCTGGACAAGCCGTTTTTCGGCAGGGCGATCGTCCAGGCACTGGTCTTTCTGCCATGGGCGGTCCCCTCCTTCCTTGCCGGCCTCAACTGGGCATGGCTCTTCAATCCCGTGATAGGGCCCATCCCGCACTGGCTCTTCGCTCTCGGCCTGATGAAGGAGCCCGGCAACATCCTCTCCGATCCGCAATATGCGATGTGGGGGCCGATCGTCGCCAATGTCTGGTGGGGCATCCCCTTCTTCGCCATCACGCTGCTCGCCGCTCTCCAGGCAATCCCGCGCGATCTTTATGAAGCCGCTTCGATCGACGGCGCCGGCTGGTTCCAGCGCTTCCGCTCGATCACCCTCCCATTCCTCGCTCCGACGATTGCCATTACAGTGCTCCTACGCACGGTCTGGATCTCGAACTTCGCGGATTTGATCGTCGTCATGACCGGCGGTGGGCCAGCCGATCGCACCCAGATCGTCGCAAGCTATATCTTCACCCAGGCATTCAAGCGGCTGGATTTCGGCTACGCATCCGCCATCGCCCTCGTCCTGCTCCTGCTGCTGCTTGCCTATTCCATGCTGATCATCCTGCTGCGGCAGACCCTGCTGAACAAGGATTGAGCCATGAGACGCTCCGTCATCCCCACCATCGCGCATCGCCTCGCAATCCTTTGCTACGTGGGTTTTGCGCTCTTCCCGCTCTTCTGGCTGCTCAAGGTCTCGGTCACGCCGAATGACCTGCTTTATACCGAAGGCGTGCGTATGTGGCCGTCGCGCACGACATGGGAGCACTATGCTTTCGTCCTGCAACATAGCGATTTCCCGACATTTTTCGAAAACAGTCTGATCGTTTCCGCATCGACGGCGATTGCAGTGACTATCTGCGCATCGCTTTCCGGCTACGCACTCTCGCGTTTCACCTTCCGCGCCAAATACTGGATCGTCGCCTTGATGCTGCTGACGCAGATGTTTCCGCTGGTCATGCTGGTCGCGCCGATCTTCAAGATCCTGACGCCGCTGCATCTGACGAACAGCCTGACCGGCCTCGTCATCGTCTACACGGCGTTCAACGTGCCCTTTGCCACCTTCCTGATGCAGTCCTTCTTCGACGGCATCCCGAAGGACCTCGAAGAGGCAGCGATGATCGACGGCGCGACTCAGTTCACCGCGTTCCGGCAGATCATTCTGCCGCTGACATTACCTGGTATAGCCGCGACGCTCGGTTTCGTCTTCACGGCCGCCTGGAGCGAGCTGCTGTTCGCCCTGATGCTCATCAACGGCAACCAGGCGGCGACCTTCCCTGTTGGGCTCCTCACCTTCGTTTCGAAATTCTCCGTGGATTTCGGGCAGATGATGGCAGCAGGCGTCATGGCGCTCATCCCGGCCGGCCTCTTCTTCCTGCTCATCCAGCGTTATCTCGTGCAGGGTCTGACGGCCGGCGCGGTCAAGGGTTAGTCACATGGCATCGATCGATATCCAGAACGTCAAAAAAGCCTATGGCCACGTGCAGGTGCTGCACGACATCGACCTCAGGATCAAGGATGGCGAATTCGTCGTTCTCGTCGGCCCATCCGGCTGCGGTAAGTCAACGCTGCTGAGGATGATCGCCGGTCTGGAAGACATCAGCGGCGGAGAAATCCGCATTGCGGACAACCGTGTCAACGAGCTGCATCCGAAAGACCGCGACATCGCCATGGTGTTCCAGTCCTATGCGCTCTATCCGCACATGAATGTCGCCGGCAATATGAGCTACAGCCTCAAGCTCAGGAAGATTGCCAAGGACAAGATCGGAAAAGCCGTCGCCGCAGCAGCGTCGAAACTCGGACTTGATCCGCTGCTCGAACGCCGTCCGAAAGCGCTTTCCGGCGGCCAGCGCCAGCGCGTCGCCATGGGCCGCGCCATCGTGCGCCAGCCGAAGGCCTTCCTCTTCGACGAGCCGCTTTCAAACCTCGACGCCCGCCTGCGCGAACAGATGCGGGCCGAAATCAAGAAACTGCATGGCGACCTGAAGGCGACCTCGATCTATGTGACGCATGATCAGATCGAAGCGATGACGCTGGCGGATCGGATCGTTGCCATGCATGGCGGGGTGGTCCAACAGGTCGGCAGCCCCCTCGAGCTTTACGATCGTCCTGCCAATCTCTTCGTTGCCGGTTTTATCGGCTCTCCGGGGATGAATTTCCTCGACGCGACCTATGAAACTGGCGGTCTGCGGCTGAAGGACGGAACCATCGTCCCGCTTTCGACGTCACCGAACCTGCCGGCCGGCGCCAAGGTGACACTCGGCATCCGCCCGGAACACGTGGTTTTGTCCACGGACGGCTCCGGCATCAGCGCCGAAGCGGAGCTCATTGAGCCGACCGGCTTCGGCATCATTCTCCACCTTTCGCTGCACGGCCTGCCCTTCAAGGTCTTCACGCTCAATCGCGAGGTACTGAAAGCGGGGCCGAAAGTGAACGTGATATTCCCGTCGCAGCATCTGCACGTCTTCGACAGCGACGGAAGAAGGGCGGGGTAGCAACTTCTTAAATGGTTGCAAAATTGCCGCATTGAGCTTGCCCGCCGAACATCGTAGGGATCTGTCTGCAAGAGGGGACGAGGACGACGGTGGGGAAGAAGCGCTTCGGCACGATGCAGTGGATGGTGCGCAGCATATGCGTCCTCGCGCTGGTACTTGTCGGCTTCGCCCATCAGATGCCGATTTCCAATGCCGATGAACTCGCCCCCGCGGCGCTGGCGCAATACCGGTTGCCGGATGGCACATTGCCGGTACTGTGCGTCACCGACAAGGGCACTGACGGCAAGGAACACAGCAAGACACATGCACCGGGTTGCGAAGCGTGCCGGATCGCTGCGGCGGCCCTGCTTCCCGCGCCGCCGACGGACGTCTGCGAACATCTTGCTGTGGCGGATCAGGATGTGCTCCCGCCTAAAGCCGAAGCTTTCCATCGCCAGCTCTATCCGCCGAACACCGGCCCTCGCGCTCCACCCATCCTGCAGATCGTTGCCTGAGCCTGTGTTTCGGCGCGAGCCGTGACGCTTGTCATCAACGGCGGCCGGAGATGCACGACACCTGATCGTGCCGGCTGCGGGCGGACTCCTCCATGCTGATCGCCGCGACGTGAACGGGCCTTTGCATCCCGAACGCGCAGCACGTCCGCATAAGGCTGCGACCGGAACGGCCGCTCCTCCCACAGACATGACTTTCCGGACCGCCAGCCGATCTCCTGAGGACTTTCTATGTCTGCTTTCACCGCCGCTGAGCCTGCGGCCGCCGCCTCCCACAACATATCGCTCTACCGCGCAATCTGGCGCTGGCATTTCTTCGCCGGCCTGCTCGTTATTCCCTTCATGCTCAATCTGGCGATCACCGGATCGCTCTATCTGTTCAAGGATCAGATCGCCGATACCTTCTACGCCCACCGCAATATCGTCGCGGACGCCGGATCGATGCTGACGCCGCAGCAGATCGTCGATGCCGCCGTTGCCGCGATCCCAGGCTCCAAGCCGGCTTCCTATCGCGAAGCGCCATCACGTAATCGCTCCGCAGTCGTCGCCGTATCTAAGAACGGCCAATCGACGATCGTCTACGTCAATCCGCACAGCGGCGGCGTGCTCGGTTCGGTCGGCTCGAAGCAGGAGTTCAGTTGGGTCGTCAAACGCATCCACAGCCTGCAATATTTTGGGGATTGGACCAACCGCATTGTCGAGATCGTCGGCGGCTTCGCGCTCATGCTCGTTGTCACCGGCATCTATCTCTGGTGGCCGCGCCAGCAGACCGGTGGCGTTCTCAGCGTCCGCGGCACACCGTCGCGTCGCGTCTTCTGGCGGGATCTGCACGCCGTCACGGGCGCCGTTGCCGGCATCGTCATCTTCTTCCTCGCCTTCAGCGGCATGCCTTGGTCGGGCTATTGGGGCGCGAACGTCAATGCCTGGCTGACGGCCCATGATCTCGGCACGCCGGCCGCGCTTTGGGACAATGTGCCGAAATCTACGAAGGTGACGCAGGATATCGTCGGCCGACCCGGCTGGGTCGTCGAAAATGCGCCCGTTCCGCTGTCTGACATCGCCGCCGCGCAAGCCGCAAAGCCGATCGATCTCAACAAAGCTGTCGAGATCATGCATGGGTTAGGCATGGCGCCAGGCTCGGACCTCGCGATCCCTGCCAATGAGACGGGTGTTTATACTGCCAGCCACTATGGAGGCGATCTCGGCAACGAGCGCACCGTCCACATCGACCAATATTCCGGCAAGCCGCTCGTCGATCTCTCGTTCGATCAGTATCCCGCGCTGGGTCAAGCAATCGAATGGGGCATCAACGTCCATCAGGGCCAGGAATGGGGCTTGTTCAACCAGCTCCTGATGCTCGTCACTTGCCTGGCAATCGTCCTTTCCTGCGTGACTGCTATCGTCATGTGGTGGAAGCGCCGGCCGGCGGGACGTCTCGGCGTGCCGCCGATGCCGCCGCAGAAGTCCGTCTATATCGGCCTATGGCTGATCGTGATCGCCTTCAGCGCAATCTTCCCGCTGACCGGACTCGCGGTCATCGTCATGCTGCTCTTCGACCAGATCGTGGTGCGCTTCGTGCCTCCACTCCGACGCTTCTTCTCTTGAGTTTTCCGCCGATCCTGAGGCCGGAAATTTCGACAGGAACGCGAAATCAGCGCCCACATGGACGCTGATCTCGCGTTTCCGCGGAGAACGACTTCTGGACCGTTTATTGAGCGTTCGAACTCTGCCCGGCGGGGACGCTGCGGCCATAAACGGTAAACCGCTCATCCTTCGCGATGGGATGGTAGTCAGAAAGCAGCGCTGCGAAACGTGGTTGACCAAGGACGTGATCGGTCCAAAGTGGCTCATCCTGTTGGACGACGATCAGATCATAGTTGTGGCTGGCGAACTCGGCATATTTGGTGTCGAGATAAGCATCCGACTGTTTCTGAAGGCCGGCGGCATCCGCCAATTCTCCTTTTGTTGACGCCTCCTGAGCTAGAACGAACGCAAGAGCGCCGAACCAGTCGCCGTTATTGGCAGACAAGAAACGCGCTCCGACCATCCTGGAGAGCGGATGGGCAGCGGCGATGTCACTGCCAATGACGCCGAGCGTCGGCTCCTCCTTCGATGCTGCTTTAACGGCAGCAACGAAAGCAGCCGCAGGCTTCTGCGTCGGCAAGAAGGGCAGCCATGCGAACGCGACGACAATTACACAAAGAGCAGCACGTCCCAGCGTTTCGCGGTTGTAACGCCAGCCGGACGATGCCGCTGCCCTGCAAAGCACGGCAACGAAAGCCAGCGAGATCGCAGCAAAAGCATGATAGGGCCAGCCCTTACCCTGATAGACTAACGGCGCCACGGCAGCGAGTGAAGCGAGTAAGGTCACAGCGCAAAGCGGTGTCACCGGCGCTTTGGGTGCAACCATTCGGAAGAGAAGGACGATCAGCAGGTAAATCGGCCCATAACTTAGCGCGACCCTGAAAGGATCGCCCGTCTTCATGTAGACATTCACGACCTGTGGCAGGAGGTCCCGCATAAATTCGGGAGTAAGCAAAAAGACGAGCGCGACATAGACGACACCGATAGTGCCGATGATGCAATTCTCGGGCGCCAGAAGTAACCAAGGATTTCGCCGCCGCCAGGCCACATAGAGCGCGGGCACGATGTAAGCCACGACATAATAGGCTTTCACCAGAACAAGAATGCTGCCGCAGAGTCCGGCGCCGACAATCAGGGCGATACCGGGTGCGACACGGCGTGTGGTATCGGCGCGCAAGGCCATGAGCGCCAGCAGCGGCAGAAACAGCACTGTGCCGACATGATCTCTCTCGGTGAAAGCATTGCCGGGGAAAATCATGAAGAGAGCTACGAATAGCGGCAACAGCCGAAGCAAGGCATGATTTTCGGCAAAGCCCGCTCGCCGGACGATCATGGCGGCCAAACCCAGGCCCACGATGACTGCGAGGCACGTGTAGAGATACATGCCTATTTCCGGAGCGATCCCCGCCCATCTCGACGCTACGATCGCCGGTAGGAAAAGCCAGATCGAAAACGGTGGGTTGTTGTCGATCACATCGACGTAGAGCCGTTCTCCATTGAGTACCCGCTCAGCCTCCGTAATGAGCCAACTGGTGTCGACAATGGTTCCCCATCGCTGCTGCCACAGCGCCGCTACCACGAAGACCACGGCACTCTGGATCAGAGCGATCCACAGCACCGATGATGTAGTCGCCCTAAATCCGGACGCGTCCGCCGCGCTACTCATTCGGCTGCTCCCGTCGCGCCGCATAGCGGCCGAGCTGTCACCGTCGATGCATCATCACTCATATCGAATGTACCAATCATTCAAAGTTTCGACGCGACTATAGCGCGAACTTGCTAAATCGGCCGTTAAGGCGGGCGTACGAGCGTATGAGGCCGCTACCAGACGAATGGGATGAGCCGATAGCGCACGCGGGCCGCATAGGCTCGATAGCCGCTCAGCTCCGCGCTCAAAACACGCTCCTCATGCACCGCGCGCCAGGCAATTCCGAGGATGAATACGACAGAGAATGCAAATCCGAGCCGGGAGCCAAGCAATAGAGGAACGCCGAGGAGGAAAAACAACGCGCTCGCATACATCGGGTGGCGGACGATAGCATAGGGGCCGGTGTCAATCACCTTCTGGTCCTGTTGAATCTTCACGACCGGCGCCGCGAAGGTATTTTCGCGAAATGTCCACCAGACGCCGAGCATGTAGATCACCACGCCGAGGCCGCCGAGCACCTGAAGCAATGGCGCCATCGCTCGGAAACCGGTACGGGCCGCGTCCCAGCTCATGAACCCTATCCAAACGAAGAAGGCCAAGATGAAAAACGTCAGCCACACGCGATCCCACGGCTTTTGATCGCGTTGCAGCGGTAAAGCCATACGCTCACGCAGAAGGCGCGGGCTGTATTTCGACAACCAAATGGTCATCGCCAAACCGCCGAGCGCAAAGATGATGATCAAAGCCCAGCCAACCGGAAAGGCCAATGTTCCAGCCGGCCACAGGATCAGGACGGCCATGAAGACCGACCAGGCGAGCAGTTGGATCAAGTAGATCGCCACGACACACTCCTAAAAGCCCCGATGATATCTGGGTCGCACGAATTCGCGCTTGCGATTTCTTCCCATTTTGCGCTGCTTGACCGAAGAATAAAATCTATTTCACGTTGATATTGTTCCTCCCTGCATGCCTCACATCCTTCTCGCCGCATGCGCGATCCCCGATGCGGCCGCGAAGCCCAATTCCCGAATATGCGCTTGTCAGCCCCCGCCTCCAATGTCATTGGTCGAACAATCAGCTCATTCACACGCAGTTCTGCACATGAAACTTGATGCAATCGATTTGCGCATTTTGGATGCCATTCAACGTGATGGCCGCATCACCAAACTCGCGCTCGCCGAAAAGGTAGGACTTTCGCCGACGCCATGCTGGCTTCGTCTGCGCAAGCTCGAGAAGGCCGGGATTATTGCCGGTTATCATGCCCATCTGGCACCGCGCCGGCTCGCGGCGGTTGCAAGCGTCATGGTCGAGCTCACACTCGCCAACCATCGCCAGAGCGACTTCGAGCGCTTCGAGCGGGCAATCTCTTCCATCCCCGAAATCATCGCCTGCTGGTCCGTCGGCGGCGGCGTCGACTATATTCTGAAGATCATGACACCCACCATCGACGCCTATCAGCGCCTGATCGACGGCCTTCTGGATCGCGACCTCGGCATCGAGCGTTATTTTACTTACATCGTGACAAAGACCGTGAAGGAAGAAACCGTGCTTCCAATCGCCAATCTCCTTTCAGCAGAGCCTCAGGGCAACCAATAGAGACTCTCTCTACGGCCGCCTTTCTCTTTAGGCCCTTTCTCTCTTTCAGCCATGACCAATGGATAATGTCTCGCGGCGTTCCGTGAGAGCATTGCGGCACCTGGAAAGAGAGGTTTGCCGATGACTGCAGTGCGCGCCCGCCCCGCCTATCACGAAGCCCTGTCACGACTGAACGACCGGCATCTGCTGCGGGATCTCGCCTATATCGGCGGTCGCTGGGTCGCCGCCAAGAACGGCGAGAGCCTCAACGTCGCCGATCCCGCCTCCGATACCACACTCGCCTGGGTTTCCAGCCTCGGCAGGGATGAGACGTTCGAGGCGATCGACGCTGCGGCGGATGCCTTTTCAGCCTGGCGCTCGCTCCTGCCGCAGCAGCGCGCATCGATCCTGCGCAAGTGGTACGAACTCATGCTCGCTGCCAAGGAGGATCTGGCGCTGATCATGACGCTCGAACAGGGCAAGCCGCTCGCCGAATCCCGCGGCGAGATCGATTACGCCGCCGGCTTCATCGAATGGTATGCGGAGGAAGCCAAGCGGATCAACGCCGAGAGCGTCACCAGCCATCTGCCGGACACCGAAATGATCGTGCGGCGGGAGGCATTGGGTGTCGTGGGGATTGTCACGCCCTGGAACTTTCCCTCCGCGATGCTCACGCGCAAGGCGGCTGCAGCCCTTGCCGCCGGATGCACCGTCGTTGCCCATCCATCATCGGAAACGCCGCTGTCCGCGCTGGCCCTTGCCGAACTCGGAGAGCGTGCCGGCCTCCCCGCCGGCGTCTTCAACGTCGTCACCGGGGATGCCGCTACGATCGTCGGCGCTCTCTGCGAGGATGCCCGGGTGCGTGCCTTGAGCTTTACCGGCTCGACCGGCATCGGCAGACTGATTGCAGGCCAATGCGCTCCGACCATGAAACGGCTGGTGATGGAACTCGGCGGCCATGCGCCGCTGATCATCTTTGACGACGCCGACCTCGATCGCGCCGTCGATATCGCCATTAATGCCAAATTTGCGACGTCCGGCCAGGATTGCCTGGCCGCCAACCGCATCTTCGTGCAGCGGTCGATCATGGAGCCTTTCGTGGCGGCCTTTGCCAAACGGATAGCAGCTCTCAAGGTCGGCAATGGACTGACGGACGGTGTCGAGATCGGCCCGCTGATGCACGAGCGGGCCCTGGCGAAAGTCGAGGAACATGTGGCCGATGCGCTGAAACGCGGCGCAAGGCTTGCTGTCGGCGGAAAGCGCCATGCGGCAGGCCCGCTCTTCTTCGAACCGACACTGCTCATCGAGCCATCGCCCGATGCGCTGATCATGCATGAGGAGACATTCGGGCCGGTCGCTGCGGTGACCTCATTCGATACCGAGGCCGAGGTCGTCGCTCGCGCCAACAATACCGAATATGGCCTCGTCGCCTATGTCGTGACGCAAAACGGCGCCCGGCAGATGCGCCTCGGCCGAGCACTGGATTACGGCATGGTGGCAATCAACCGCGTGAAGATCACCGGCGGACCGGTTCCCTTCGGCGGCTGGAAGCAATCCGGTCTCGGCCGGGAAGGCTCGCGCCACGGCATCGAGGCCTTCACCGAGCTCAAATATCTCTGCATCGACACGGCTGCCTGACGCGCCACCCACTCTCAGCACAAGGAAATTATCATGTTGGACAAGCGGAACGAACTGAATGCGTGGGACAGGGATCACTTCTTTCATCCCTCGACCCATATGGGAATGCATGCGCGTGGCGAAACGCCGACCCGCGTCATTGGCGGCGGCGAAGGCGTGTACATTACCGACACCAGCGGCAAGAAGAGCCTCGATGCCTTTGCCGGCCTCTACTGCGTCAATGTCGGCTATGGCCGGCAGAAAATCGCCGATGCCATCGCCGAACAGGCGAAGAACCTCGCCTATTATCACGCCTATGTCGGGCACGGCACGGAAGCGTCGATCACCCTTTCCAAGATGATCATCGACCGGGCGCCGAAAGGTATGAGCCGCGTCTATTACGGCCTTTCCGGCTCCGACGCCAACGAGACGAACATCAAGCTTATCTGGTACTACAACAACATCCTCGGCCGGCCGGAAAAGAAAAAGATCATTTCGCGCTGGCGCGGTTATCATGGATCAGGGGTCATGACCGGCAGCCTTACCGGCCTCGAACTCTTCCATAAGGCTTTCGACCTGCCGCGCGAACCGATCCTTCATACGGAAACACCCTATTTCTTCCGCCGCCCCGATCGGTCGATGGATGAGGAACAATTCGCCCAATATTGTGCGGACAAGCTGGAGGAGATGATTCTCGCCGAAGGCCCGGAAACGGTCGCCGCCTTCATCGGCGAGCCGATCCTCGGCACCGGCGGCATCGTTCCGCCGCCGAAGACCTATTGGCAGAAGATCCAGGCCGTGCTCGACAAGTACGATGTCCTTCTCGTCGCCGACGAGGTCGTCACCGGTTTCGGCCGGCTCGGAACGATGTTCGGCTCGGATCACTACGGTATGAAGCCGGATCTGATCACCATCGCCAAAGGCTTGACGTCGGCCTATACACCGCTGTCCGGCAGCATCGTCTCCGACAAGATGTGGCAAGTGCTGGTACAGGGTTCCGATCAGCTTGGCGCCATCGGCCATGGCTGGACCTATTCCGCACACCCGATCTGTGCGGCTGCCGGCATCGCCAATCTCGAATTGATCGATGAACTCGGCATCGTCGAAAACGCCGGTTTGACGGGTGCCTATTTCCGGTCGGAGCTTGCCAAGGCTGTCGGCGATCACAAGCATGTCGGCGAGGTCCGTGGCGACGGGCTCATGGCGGCGGTCGAATTCGTCGAAGATAGGGACGACCGCAGGTTTTTCGATCCGTCGAAGAAGATCGGCCCGCAAGTGGCGTCGGCTCTGCTCGAGCGCGGCGTGATCGGCCGCGCCATGCCACAGGGAGATATCCTCGGCTTCGCGCCGCCCCTGTGCCTGACGCGCGACGAAGCGGATATCGTCGTCAAAGCCGCTGCGGACGCGATCAAAAGCGTATTTTCAAATCTCTGACGCAGCGGCCTAGCGCCACTGGCCGGCGCAGACCCAGGCGAACACGCTCAGTCCGTTGTTGATAATGGACTGAGCGTATCGGCTTGGTCATCGCCATGCCGTATTGGATGGTGTACATGGATATCCTGAAATTGTACCGGATCAATCCATGCTTCGTCATGATTCAATAGGCCAGCACAACAATGTCTGGAAACCCGTCCTTCAGCACCGCAAGGGCGTGACCAAGCACAAGCTGCTCACCGATAAGATCATTTCCGATATCGATGATGGCATTCTGCCGGCGCACACGCGGATGCCGACGCATCGCGATTTAGCCCATGCGCTGGGGATTTCGGTGCAGACCGTGAGCATCAGCTACAAGGAGGCTGAACGGCGCGGCTATCTGCGCGGCGAAGTCGGCCGCGGCACCTTCGTCCGCAGCCGTGTCACCGAGCGCGCCGACAGTTTCATGCTCGATCGCGATCCGAGCGGCAGTGCCGACCTTTCCATTATTCGGGCCGTCTATACCGAAACGCACGAGCGATCGGCGCGTGAGCTGATGCAGGCTCTCGCCGAAAGCGACAACAGCAGCTTCATGCGGCCATGCCGCCCGATCGCCGGCTTGGATGCGCATCGCGCTGCGGCGCGTTCCTGGCTGGCGCGCCTGTCCGTCAACACGGATCCTGATCGCATCCTGATTACGAACGGCGCCGCTCATGGCCTGTTCCTGGCGGTTGCGTCGGTGGTCCGGCCCGGCGAGGTCGTCCTGACCGAAAACCTGACCGATCACGGCATTATCGGCCTTGCAAACGTCTTGGGCTTCACGCTGCGCGGCCTTCCGACCGATCATGAAGGCATTTTGCCTGGCGCCTTCGAGACTGCCTGCGCAGTCGGCGATGTGTCGGCTCTAGTCATCGTTCCATCGCTCGGCAATCCTACGAGCCATGTCATGGGGGCGGCCCGGCGCCATGCCATTGCCGATATTGCACGTCGGCACGGCGTCTTCGTCATTGAGGATGAGGTGTATAAGCCGATGCTGCGGGATCCCCTTCCCTCCATGCCGGACCTGCTGCCCGAACTCGGCTTCTTCGTCACCAGCTTTACGAAATCGGTGATGACGGGCTTGCGCATCGGCTATCTCGTCGTTCCGGCAAACTATTCCATCCGGGTCGCATCGATCCTGCGCGTCACGGGATGGAGCGCCACCAATGTCGTCGCGGAAATGGCCTCGCGTTGGGTTCTGGATGGCACCGCTGATGCGCTGATAGCCGTCCAGAGAAGCGAGGCCGAGGCGAGGCAGGCGATCGTATCCGAGGTGATGGGTCCCTTCGTTGCCGGCAGCCATCCCCTGTCGCTATGCGCGTGGCTTTCGGTGCCCGAGCGCTGGACGGAAGAGGGACTTGTCCGGGTTCTCGCTCGCAAGGGTGTCGCGGTCACGCCGTCCGATCCGTTCATCGCTGGCGGGGAACGGCCGGTCGGGGGAATTCGCATCTGTCTTGGCGGTCGCCTGTCTCATTCGGCGCTTCGGTCCGCGTTGGAAACGGTCCGCGGCGCCTTCGAACAATTGCCACCGATTTTCGACGTGGGATCGATCGCTTAAGCAAAACGGATACTGGAATAGGTCGGCATCACGGTTCCTTTGATCACAGGATTGAACGCAGAAACTCCTTGGTGCGGTCTTCCTTCGGGGTAGTGAAAATCTGTTCGGGCTTGCCCTCTTCGCAGATGCGGCCTTTGTCGAAGAAGCAGACGCGATCGGACACCTCGCGCGCGAACCGCATTTCGTGGGTGACCAGCAACATCGTCAAATCGTGCTCATGGGCAAGATCGCGGATGACGCCGAGCACTTCGCCGACGAGCTGCGGATCGAGCGCGGAGGTCGGCTCGTCGAACAACAGGACCCGAGGGCGCATGGCAAGGGCCCTGGCTATGGCGACGCGCTGCTGCTGGCCGCCGGAAAGCTGGCTCGGATAGTGATCCTTTTTCTCGGAAAGACCGACCATACGCAACAGCTCGATGGCGCGGGCCTCCGCTTCGGCTCGCCCCAATCCGAGCACGCGTGTCGGGGCCTCGACGATGTTGCGCAGCACGGTCATGTGGGGAAACAGATTGAAGCTCTGGAACACCATGCCGACATGCGTGCGGATCTGGCGCAGATGCGCCTCACTGGCGCGGAATCGTCCCCTGCCGTTTTCCTGGTGATAGGACATGCCGGCAAGCTGCAATGTGCCTTCCTGGAAGGGTTCGAGCGTCATCAGGATGCGCAGCACCGTCGATTTGCCCGAGCCGGACGGGCCGATCAACGTCACCTTCTCGCCGGGTGCGACATCGAAACAGAAATCATCGAGCACGGTGAAATTGCCATAGCGCTTGGTGACGTCGTGAAAGCGGATCAGGGATTCGGTCATCTCAAAGCAATTCCGTTTTTCGGCAGCGTCTTTTCGAGCCAATGAATGGCCGCCGAGCAGACGAGCGTGAGGATGAGAAAGATCAGGCCAACCAGAGACAGCGGCACCAGATATTCGAAGGTCCGATCGCCGATGAGGTTGGCCAGATTCAGCATGTCGACCACGGTAACGACAGACAGAACCGGCGTCTCCTTGAGCATGGAGACGAGATAATTGCCCATAGCCGGGATAATGCGCGGGATCGCCTGCGGGATGATGATGTCGCGGTAGGTGAGGCCGCGTCCCAGATTAAGCGCCGTCGCTGCTTCCCATTGGCCGCGCGGCACGGCATCCAGGCCGCCGCGATAGACCTCCGACGTATAGGCCGAATATTGCAGGCCGAGCGCCAGCGCTCCCGTAAGAAAGGCCGGCAGGACGATCCCGTAGATCGGCAGGACATAATAGAGGAAGAAGAGCTGGACGAGCAGCGGCGTGTCGCGCAGGAACTCGATGATAAAAGCCGTCGGCCAGGAGACCGCCACGAAGCGGCTGCGCCGCAACAGGGCGAACACCAGGCCAAGAACCAGGGCGATCGCAAATCCGGCAGCCGCCGCCTCCAGCGTCACGATCAATCCGATGCCGAGGATCGGCAGGATCGACAGCGCGAAGGAGAGTGTCGAGGACGTATCCCAGGTAAAGCCATACATCATGCCGGCGCCCTCCCCGGAAAGGCGGCGCCCCGGCGAAGGATCGTCTCAAGCCAGCGCATGAAGACGACGAGGATAAGCGCCATGATGAAGTATCCCATCAGCGTCAGCGAATAGATCCTGACGCTGTCCAAGGTGATGTTGCGCAATTGCTGCGCCTGAAAGGTCAGATCGCTGATCGAGATCAGCGACACCAGCGCCGTGTCCTTCAGGTTCTGGACGGCGAGATTGCCGAATGGCGGCATCATCTCCACTACGGCCTGAGGCAGCACGATATGAAAGAGTGTCTGTCCCTGCCCGAAGTTCAGGGCGCGCGCCGCCTCGTGCTGCGTATCGGGAACCGACTGCAGCGCGCCGCGCACCACCTCGGCACCATAGGCACCGATGTTCAGCGCCAGCCCGGCGATACCCGTCGTGATGGGATCGAAGGAGATACCGATCAGCGGCAGCGCATAATAGAGCCAGAAAAGCTGTACGAGGAGCGATGTGCCCCGGAAAATTTCGATATAAACCAGCGCGATCCAGGACAGCAGGCGTCCGCCGGCGAACCTCGCGAGACCTGCCGCGAAGGCAAAGAGCGCGCCGAGCAGCATCGATGCGACGGCGATGATCGCCGTCACCTCTGCGCCCTTCAGCAATGCCGGAAGATAATGCGTCCAGCTCATGCCCGGGTTACCTCCGTCCGCAAGATGCAAGGGGCTGATCGGCCCGATCCCTGCCCGCAGGCAAAGAGCAAGCCGATCCCACTACCGGCCAGCCTCACTTGCCAGCGCACAGGTCTTCCGTGCTCTTGGTTCGCGCAGCTTCGACACTTTCGGCGCTAAGCCCGTAAGACATCAGGATTTTCTTGTAGTCATCCGTCTTCTTGAAAGCGGTGAGCGCGGTATTGAAGGCCTGGTAGAGATCCTTGTCCTCGGGCCGGAAATCGAAACCACCATAGCTTCTTACCGACTTGCCCTTGATGACCGGATCGGTGAACGGCGCCGCCTGCTCGACATTCGTGCCACCCTGGACCAACTTGGCGACTGTCAGCTCCGTTGCCGCATAGGCATCGGCACGGCCGGTCTGGATGGTCGAGAGCGCGTCGGCATTAGCCTGGATCATGACGATCTGAGAGTCCGGAATGCCGAGGCCATGGAAGAAGTCGAGCTGATCGGCGCCCGATACGATCGCAACCTTGAGAGACGGATCCTTCTTGATGTCTTCATAGGAGTGCAGCTTCTTCGGATTGCCCTTCGGCACCAGCAGGCCTTCGCCGTAACTTGAATTCGGCGTGGTGAACTGCACCTGCTTGCAGCGCTCCGGCAGGATGTTCTGCTCGGCGGCAACAAAATCGAAGCGCTTGGCCTTCAGGCCCGGAATTAACGAGCCGAACGGGGTAACCGTCCAATCGATTTCCTTTACGCCCATCGACTTCAGCACGGCCGCGGCGACATCTGGGCCGATACCCTTGGCGGCTCCGCTCTCGTCCATGTAGCTGTACGGAACCTCGTTGGCGCTGGCGCCGCGGATATAGCCATCCTTCTTGACCTGATCGAGGCTGGCCGCTTGGGCAGAGGCGGCCAGGCCGAGGGTCAGGCTCATGGCGGCGAGGCTGCGGTAAAAATTCGATCTCATGGTTCACTCCTCTGTGGTTGGATACCGTCATCGGCTGTCCGGTTTTCCGGATCTTCACCGTGACGGGGGTTCAATCCGCGCCGCGTTGTCGCGGCGCGGCAATTCAGGTGCCGTCCGTCAGCGTTGCGACGACGGCCAGGCAATCTCCGGTCTTGATGAGGCCGGGGAAATGACGGGCGGCAAGGACACCGTCGAGAGCCGCCCGGTATTCAAACGATACGGACCCGGTACGGCCGATCGGATGCACACGGGCGATGATCTCCCCGGCAGCAACCACGTCGCCAATATCCTTCACGGGTTCGAAAAGGCCATCCGCCTCGGCAAAGACGAAGCAATCGTTAGACGGCATATCGAGCCACTGCGTTGCTTGCGTCTCCGGCGCGCCGGCAACGATGCCGGCCTGTTTCAAGATGTTCAGAACGCCGCGCTTCGCAATGGAAGCCGTGCGCGCCGATATGGTTCCGCCACCCGAAAGCTCGGTTGTCACAAAAACCTTGCCCATTTCCTCGGCAGTCGTGTCATACATGCCGACGGCATCGATCTCGATCATCCGCATGGAATAGGGCGCGGAAAACGCGGCGACCAAATCGAAGCACGCCTTTTCCTGCCGCTTGTCCGACAGCGCGTGGGCTGCGGCATAGGGCAGAAAATCAAGTGTTCGGCCGCCGGAATGGAAATCGAGCACGATGTCCGCGAGCGGCAGCAGGTATCGGGTAAAATAATCGGCGATCTTTTCCGTCACGCTGCCGTCAGGCCGACCGGGGAAACTGCGATTGAGATTGCCCTTGTCGATCGGGGAGGTGCGGGTGCCGGCCTGAAAGGCGGGATAGTTCATCGCCGGGACGATGATCACCCTCCCCTTGATCTCCTCCGCCTTCAGCGTGCGGGCAAGATCGAAGAGCGCGACCGGGCCTTCATATTCATCGCCATGGTTGGCACCGGTCAAAAGCGCCGTCGGGCCATCGCCATTCTTGATGACGCAGATCGGGATCATGATCGAGCCCCAGGCGGAATCGTCGCGCGACCAGGGCAGGCGCAGGTGACCATGCTGGACGCCATCTCGATCGAAATCGACGGTCGGCGTTATGGGTGATGGGCGTGTGATCATCGTCATGCTGTTCATTTCGGCGGATCACTTCACGACGAGTTTACGGGGTACGTTGGACAGGCACTCGACGCCGGCCTCGGTAATCACGATGCTTTCCGTGATCTCCATGCCCATGTCTTCTAGCCACAGGCCCGTCATGAAATGGAAGGTCATGCCGGGCTGCAGCTCCGTGCGATCGCCAGGGCGCAGGCTCATGGTGCGCTCGCCCCAATCCGGCGGATATGACAGGCCGATCGGGTAGCCGGTCCGGTTGTCCTTGACGATCCCGTATTTCTTCAACACCGCGAAGAAGGCGTTGGCGATGTCCTCGCAGGCATTACCGGGCTTCGCGGCCGCAAGGCCCGCATCCATGCCTTCGAGTGTCGCCTTCTCAGCCTCCAGGAAGGCTTGGGTCGGCTTGCCGAGAAAGACGGTTCGCGACAGCGGGCAATGATAGCGGCGATAGCAGCCCGCTATCTCGAAGAAGGTGCCCTCGCCGCTCTTCATCGGCTTGTCGTCCCAGGTCAGATGCGGCGCAGAGGCATCGGCACCCGATGGCAGGAGCGGCACGATCGCGGCGTAATCGCCACCGAAGCCATCGACGCCACGAATGCCGGCGTCATAAATCTCTGCAACGAGATCGGATTTGCGAATGCCCGGCTCAACCTTTTCGACGATCCGCTTGTGCATGGCTTCGACGATGCGGCCGGCCTTGCGCATATAATCGAGTTCGGTCGAACTTTTGACGGCGCGCTGCCAGTTCACCAGCCCCTGCGCATCCTTGAAGCGTGCGTTCGGCAAATGCTTGACCAAAGAGGCATAGGCCGCGGCGGTGAACCAGTAATTGTCCATTTCGACGGCGATAGAGGCATTCGCCCAGCCGCGCTCCTCGATGATCTTGGACAACAGATCCATCGGATGGCGCTCGGTCGACTGCACATAGTGGTCGGGATAGCCGATGATGTTGTCGTGGCTGAGATAGGCGGTGCGCTTCGCACCGTTGGCATCCTGGCCGCGTCCGTACCAGATCGGCTCACCGGAACCCGGCACCAGCACGCATTGATGCACATAGAAGGACCAGCCGTCATAGCCTGTCAGCCAATGCATGTTCGACGGATCGGTCACGATGACGAGATCGACGCCGGCCTTCTCCATGGCGCGCCGCGTCTTGGCGAGCCGATCGGCATATTCGGAGCGGGTGAAGTTGAGGGTTGGTTCGCTCACGCTGGGTCTCCTGATGCTTTGGTCGTTTCGATTGCTTGGCCCGCGCCGGCCGCGATGGCCCGACGATGAGCAAGTGTGGCAATGGCCGTGTCCTGCACGCCGGTGCCGGTCAGATCGCAAAGGGTGATCGCTTGGTTCGACTGGCGGCCGGCCACTTGACCGCAGATGATGGCGCCCAGTTCGGGGAAGGCTACATCTTCCCTCACAAGTCCCGCAGCGATGGCATAATGCAGTTCGCCAAGCCGGCGGGTCTGCTTGAGGCTGTCGGCGACATAGGGGGCGGCACGCAGGATTGCCGCCGGATCGACCTCGTTCTTGTGCTCGGCATCCGACCCCATGGCGGTGACATGCTGGCCCGGCTCCAGCCAGGAAGCGTCGAGGATCGGCCTGTCCGAAGGCGTGGTGGTGACGATGATGTCGGCGCCGCGGCAGGCCCGTTCGGCGTCGGCCTCGGCCGAAACCGGAAAACCGAGTTCGGCGGTAAGCTCGGCGGCAACTTGTTTGGCCTTGTCTGCATCGCGCGCCCAAATACGGGCAGCCTCGATTGGCCGGACCAAAGTCAATGCGCGGAGCTGCAACCGCGCCTGCATACCGGCCCCGAGGATTGCCGCGATCCGGGCATCCGGGCGGGCCAGATTTCTTGCAGCAACCGCGCCGGCGGCCGCAGTGCGCACATCCGTCAAATAGCCGTTGTCCAGCAGAAGCGCCTCGACCAGTCCGGTGTGCGCCGACAGCAGCATCATTAACCCGTTGGTGCTGGGCAGGCCGAGCGATGGATTGTTGAAAAAGCCGGGGCTTACCTTGATCGCAAAGCTGTCGAGATCGGGCACATAAGCCGTCTTGACGTCGACTTCCCCACGGTGGACAGGGATATCCAGCCGCATGATCGGCGGCATCTCCACGGCCTTGGTCGCCAAGGCCGCGAAGGCTTGCTCAACGCAATCCACCGCGTCGGCATCAAGCTGCACGATTCTGCGCAAATCGGTTTCCGTGAGCACAAGCACGCGCGCCATCACGCCACTCCCGTTTTGATGCTGCTGAGGATTTGGCGATAGAGGGCTGGATCGATGTTGCCGCCGGAGACGACAATCGCCGTCGGGCCATCCGGTCTGATCTTGCCGGCAAGCAGCGCCGCGATGCCGACCGCACCCGCACCTTCGACGATCTCGCCTTCGACCACCGCGGCATGGCGGATGCCTGCGGCTATCTCGTCCTCGCTGAGCAGGATCACGTCATCGAGAAGGTCCCGGCACATCGCAAAGGTCAGGCGATTGTCGAGTCCGATGCCGCCGCCCAGCGAATCCGCCAGGGTTTCGACTTCCTGGACTTCGAGCGGCGCACCAGCGGCAAGGCTTGCCGCCATCGCCGCTCCCCGCTCCATCGATATGCCGACAACCTTGGCCTGCGGCTGTCTTTCCTTGATCGCCGCAGCAACGCCCGACGCAAGCCCACCGCCCGACAGGGGCACCAGCACAAGAGCCACGTCCGGCAAGTCCTCCGCAATCTCGAGACCAATGGTTCCCTGACCAGCGATCACGCCGGCGTCATCGAAGGGCGGCACGAAGCTCATGCCCTCTTCGCTCACCAGGCGCTCGACCTCGCGCATGGCATCATCCTGTGAATGGCCGACGATGCGAACTTCAGCCCCCAGGCTGCGGATCGCCTCGACTTTGTTGGCGGGAACGAGCGCCGACAGGCAAATGGTCGCCCGCGTGCCCAATGTGCCGGCGGCATGTGCGACTGCTCTGCCGTGATTGCCTGTCGAGGCCGTTGCCAGCCCGCGCGAACGCGCGTCTTCGGTTAGGCAGAGGCTCGCATTGGTAGCTCCGCGCAGCTTGAAGCTGCCGGTCTCCTGGTGGTTTTCGAGCTTAAGGAATACGGGCGCACCGGGTTGGCGGGAGAGCGCCTGCGAGCGCATCAAGGGCGTGCGGACAACGTGTCCGGCAATACGCCGCCGTGCCTCTTCGATATCGGGCAACGTCACCATCGCGGTCATCGCGCGGTCCGTCGCTCTGGAAATGCCGTGACAAATCTCAGCACGATTTCAAATCTCTTTCGCAACCGATGTTCATGACATCAGCGTGAAAGAGACAATAGATCATGTCAATCTTATTATTGTTTCAGTACAATATTCAGCGCCATATGGTAGCGAGCTTGCGGCGCTGCAGCGAAAACTCGCTCGATGCGGAAACGCGGATATTATTATTTATCCGCGTTCCAGGCCATCAAAGCCGAATGTCAGGTAGATCTGTCGAAGCAATCCTGTCACGCGGCTTGGACGACTGCGTGCAGGGGGATTTCGACGTCGATTTCCAGCGTCGAGACGTGTTCGTTGCAGTCCATCTTGACTTGCACCTTATCGCCGTCGAGCTGTACATGCTTTGCGATCACACCGAGGATTTCCTCCCGCAGCAGCGATACCAAGTCAGACCCCGCCGATGACCGTTCGTGGGCAAGCAGCACCTGCAGGCGCTCTCGGGCCGCCGGTGCGGTTCTTTGTTTGCCGAAAAGACGAAAAATGTTCATGCCGCCCTCCGTCCGAATATCTTACCGAAAAAGTTCCGCTTTTCGCCGGGAATCGTGATCGGCAGAACTTCGCCGGTGAGCCGGCGAGCGGCATCGAAATAAGCCATCGCAGGCGCGCTGCGGCTATCAGCCAATGTGACCGGGGCGCCTATGTTGGAGGCCCGGAGAACATCCGTGCTTTCCGGAATGATGCCGAGGAGCGGAATGGAGAGGATCTCCAGAACGTCGTCGACCTTGAGCATATCGCCGCGCTCGGCGCGGGTGGCATCGTAGCGGGTCAAGAGCAGGTGCTTCTCGATCCGCTCGCCGCGCTCGGCCTTGGCCGTCTTGGCGTCCAGCAGGCCGATGATGCGGTCCGAGTCGCGCACCGACGAGACTTCGGGATTGGTGACGACTACCGCCGTATCCGCATGACGCATGGCGAGCGTAGCGCCGCGTTCGATCCCTGCGGGACTGTCGCAGATGATCCAATCGAAGTGTTGCTTCAATTCGTTGATGACCCGCTCGACACCTTCCGCGGTCAAGTTGTCCTTGTCGCGTGTTTGCGAAGCCGGCAGCAAGAACAGCGTATCCAGCCTCTTGTCGCGGATCAGCGCCTGCGGGAGCTTGGCATCACCGTGTATGACGTTGATCAGATCATAAACGACCCTTCGCTCCGCCCCCATGACAAGGTCAAGATTCCGCAGCCCGACGTCGAAATCGACGACCACGACTTTATCATTTCTTTGCGCCAGAGCCGCTCCAAGCGCGGCGGTCGAGGTCGTCTTGCCAACCCCGCCCTTGCCTGACGTGACTACGATGACTTTCCCCATCTTGCTCTCCTCTGTCGTGGCCGCTGCCGGCTCAGATAAGTTTCTCTGCCATGATCGCATCGCCTTCGAGCCAGAGCTGAACAGCCTGTCCGCGAAGGTTGGGGGCCATGTCTTCCGCCATTTTGTAGATACCGTCGATCGCTACCAGTTCGGCCTCAAGCTTTCGGCAGAAGATGCGCGCCGACACGTTGCCAATCGATCCTGCCATGGCTCTTCCGCGCAAACTGCCGTAGATATGCACCGACCCTCCGGCGATAATCTCTGCACCCGAAGCGACCGATCCGATAACGGTGACATCGCCTTCGGGGAAGATCACCGATTGACCCGAGCGTACGGGCTCCCTGATGACGATGGATTGCGTTGCCGGCCTGACCTCGGGAGCCGCCGGCCTGCTGCGTACTTCGACGACCGGCTCCTGCACCGGAACCTCGTTTACCGGAACCTCGATATCGGAAACCGGACGACCGCCTTTGAGCGCGGGAGGCATGCCTGGCCCCAGGATTGAAGGGCGCGCGCCCTCGATACCCATGATGCTCACATTGCGCTGGCCAAGTTCCCCGAGCAGTTCCTTCAACTGCGACCGGTCAATCGGCAGATCCGTGAGGTCCAGCACGACCGGCCGACCCAAAAAGAAGCCCGCCGAACGGGCGGCGAGATCATCCAGCCTGATCAACCAATCATCGATGGGAAGATCCGGACAAAGCATGACCGCCAGGAAGGAACGGCCTTTGATGCGGATCGAGCGAGCGTCTGTTAGCACTTTGGTCATCTATGTAAATATTTCGTTGACCAAATCTATCGCCGTCATGGTTAACAAAAAGTTAACGCGGCCGCGACGGCACCCTCTATTCCATTGATCTGCTGCCCTTTTTTGGAAACGAAATCGAGCTAACCCTATCCCGAGCTTTAAAGGCATCGGGATTCGGCACGCACCAGGCGAGAAGCTCGATAATGGTCCTCAAATCTCGATTGCCGAGTCGGATTTTCGATCACTGAGTCGATAGCGAAGCCGGCTTTCCGAACAGGAAACCCTGCATGTGAGTCGCGCCTGAGTCGCGCGCGGCATCCAGGTGCTCTTTCTTTTCGATACCTTCGGCAACGATGATCGGCGCGACGCAGGAGGCAAATCCGACAAGATAATGCAGGCTGCTCTGTCCCTTTTGGGAGGTCCGCACATTCCGCACCAGCGAAGCATCGATCTTGATGATGTCGGCCGGGACCGTCAGCAGTCGTGCAGGTGTGGCCATACCCGCTCCGAAGTTATCGATTGCCACCCGGCAGCCAAGTGTACGAACGGCCGCCAGCCTGCTGACGCCCTCACCCACCAGCGGGTAGGTCTCCGTAATTTCAAGGACAAGACGTTGGGCAAGTTCCGGATTGCGCTCGATCTGCCGGAAAATCTGCTTCCAATGATCCGGTGCCGCGAGATTTGCCGCCGAAATATTGCATCCAAGGACAAGATTGGGGTCCTTGGCCAAATGCGACAGGACGAGATCCAGCATGCGCACATCAAGATCGAAGGAAGCCATGGAGGATTCCAGATAAGGTGCAAAAGCACTTGCGCTGTGAACAACGCCGCGAGCGTCCGAAATCCGTGCAAAGCACTCCCAGTAGAGCACCTTTTCCGGAACATCAATTTGGCTGACCTTTTGTGCGGCGAAACTCAACCCGCGATCGGAAACAGCCTTGGACATAGTGAGAAACACCTCCAGCGATGCTATTCTCAGTCATTGTTTTCGACTGTGGGCAGGATCGCCAAGTCGCTAGTACATATGTCCTGACAACACGGAAACCTACAACCGACCGGCGCTGTCGGATCAAGTGAATTTCGTATGTTAGTAACTTATAAGTACATCGGCACGGCTAATTGTGTCAAATCCTCAATCAATGCGAGCTTTTATGCAACCCTCCTCTTGCATCGGAGGGTGGCGCCTGTCCCTTGTCCACAAACAATCCGTCATCGAAGGCTTACACGCTTCAGCCTTCCAAGGCAGAAGAGGATGCGGCAAACATCGTGAGGCTAACTGAGTCGGAGATCGAGGTCGCGATAGAGCTTCTTCAAATTCGGCAATGACTTTAACTGCCACGAAATCTGTTTGGAGCCACGCACCGTCATCTGCACGTCGTTGCGTTTGCGGGCCTCTATCGTCAGTTTCGCAAGCAGGTTTATGCCTGACGAATTCAGAAAGTGGAGTCCTGTCAGATCAAGCGTCAGCCGCTCAGGGTTTTTCTCGAGCAAATCCATGGCCAACTGGAAAATCGGAGCATAGGCTTCCGATCCCGCCAGACGCATAGAACCATCGAAGAACACGACATGTCCTTCTGTCCAAACCCGAAATGCCTCTCCTCTGATTTCCATTGTCAAAGCTCAGTCATTCTGGATGGAAGGGATCGGTAACGAGGCATATGTCTCCAGGTGTGTCGGGCCGTTCGGCCGCTTCGAATCAAAGGTCCAAGCCAAATCAGCTTCATAATCGCTCATCAACGTCAGCAGGCCAAGGCCTGACTCAGTTCCGAAAGTCGACGCCGCATTCCTCTCGATTTGCTGAATGAGGAGGTCCGAGGGATTATCATTGGTTATCTCCGCAAGCAGGTGCTGAAAACGCGCCGCATTTTCGTTATCGATCAAATTCGAGACCCTCATGCGAAACCGTCTCCCCTCTATCGAAGCCGAAATGCCGATTTCACCGGATACGCGAAACTTCACGGCATTTTCAATAAGTTCGTTGGCGACGTAACCGATGTCGTGGCGCACCTGATGATAGACCTGACGTAATCTCCTGTAACGCAAAGCCGTTATTTCAGCGATAAAATCGGATGTCATCGAACAATGCGACCAGCTTAAGGCGAGCGGTCCGTCAAGCAATCGCAGGAAAGTAGAGCTGTCTCCACTGCCGTCTCTTACTAGATCTTCAAGCCCAAACACGACAGTCGCCATGCTATCACCTATGTCTCATTACAACCAGAGTTATATCGTCGTGAATCTTCTGCGACCCAATATAGGTCATGAGATTTTCCAGAATACCGTTCATTATGTCCTGGGCGCTGCCGCCGTAAAGGTGGCGGACCGATTCGCAAAGCCGTTCAATTCCATACAATTCGCCATTCCGGTTCTCAGCTTCTGTGACGCCGTCGGTATGCAGAACGATGATGTCGCCACTACTAAAGGCGACATCTCTTGTATCGACAAATTCGGAAATATCTGAATCAAGCCCCACGGGAAGTCCGAGGTCGGCGGTTTCTATCCGCTCTACCTCTCCGCCTTCTCTTACGACAATCAGGTCCTCGTGTTGGCCGGATAGCGTCAAGCGCTCGCCATCATAATCGAGAAAAGCAAGGGTCAGGTGTTTGTCGGTCTTCGTACGTTCGATGTTCTTGTAAATCGTGCGATTGAGGTCGGTCAGGAACTTCGTCGGATCGGTCTCCCCGGCCTCCTGCAAGGCACGCGCGACCGACTGAACCATCAGCATGAGCACGCCGCTTTCAAGCCCATGCCCGGTCACGTCCCCTATTCCGATCTTCAGCCTTTTTCCGTCTTGCAGAATGTCATAATAATCACCACCGACCTCATCGGCGGGGCGCATGAAGGCGGCAATCTCCAACTGTTCGATGGCCGCAAGTTCGTTTTGACGCGGCAGCACCATGAGCTGTATCCGCTGGGCGACGGCGAGCTCGGCCCCAAGCCGAACGTTCTCGCTCTTCAATTGCGTGTTCAGCGCCGAGATTTCCTCTTTCGCCTCCTCGATCTCCTTGGTTCTTTCCTCCACAAGCAATTCGAGGTTTTCCGTGTGGAAGCTTATCTCCTCCGCCATGCGGTTGAATGCGATGCCCGCCTGGCCCACCTCATCGCGCGAGGGGATATCGACCCTGACCGAATAGTCCTTCGCCTGGATCCGCCCAGCCGCGCCTGCGAGCGCGCTGATACCGCTGGTGATGCGCTTGGAAACTGCAAAGACCGCCGCCGTGACGATCATCAGCGATATGGAGATCGCCAGGATCTGATAGATGAGGATGCGGTTTGTCGCCCGCGATATTTCTTCCTGCGCAGCAAAAAGGGAGGCATAAATCTCGCGCTCCGGCACCACGATCCCGAGCGACATCGCTTCCTTTTGAACCGGCCCGGAAACCCAAAGGTTCGTTGGAGCGATCTGTTTTACGACGACCAGATACGGAATCTTCTCCCCCTGTTCGTCGAGCATAATATGCTGAATGGCGCCATCGCGGTCCAAGGGGAGCGTCGCCATCGCCTTTTGCGTGCTGTTGTGGAAAGAGCGGTCAAGGCCCGTCACGCCCTTATCGCCGGTATCGCTCGACGATCGCAGGCCGATGATCTTTTCGCCTGCGTGATTGATGGCAACCACGTTGCCATTCGACATTGTCAGGAAGCCGAAACCGGTATCGGCAACCTTCACACTTTCGACGATTCCGGCCAGTTGGTCCAAAGTGATATCGGCCCCGGCGATGCCGGCGACATCCTTGCGGTCGGGAGACCAGAGAGGATTGAAGAAGCTGACGATCAGCTTGCCCGTAATGGCGTCGGTATAGGGTGCGGTCTGCGTGATGTCGTCCGCGACGGGGCGCGAACCCGGTTCGCGCGCCCATTGCTGCCAGGATTCGTAGACGCCCGGAAAGAAGAAGTCCCAGAAATTGGCGTCGTTGTGACCGGGGTAAAGGCGATCAAAGGTCTGCGCCTGGTCGGTGTAAGGCACCGTTCTGAAGATCGGTCGCGCTTTCGGGCCGATGTAATACATCTGCAGCTTGGGATAGCCACTCTTCAGCAGGTTCGGCGCAACGAGATCGACAACCGTGCTGGTCTCTATGTCTTTTTGGACCTCGGGCAACGGCTGATGATTTTGGTCCAGCAGATAGCCCCAAACGCTGATGACGGATGTCGCGCCCGGAAGATTCTGCGCCCATCGGCCTTTTGGATCGTAAGTGAGCTTGATGGCGCTAGGTTCGGATTGCGCCAGCGCCTCGGCGACCGCATTGTTCCGGTTGGGATGATCTATCTGCGACTGGAGTACGCCAGCGAGCGTTTTGACATCGGAATGAACCTGATTGAGAAGCAGCCCGACGCGGGCTGCCGTCGAATCCGCATAGGATCGAATATAGTCCTGGCTTGCACGCTCAAGACCCTGGCCCACTTCGGACGTGGCGTCGCGGGACAATCGCTGCACGTTCCACAATGCCAAACCGCCGCTGACGAGAAGGTCGAAAAGGACGGCTCCGCCAACCACGAGGACAAATTTCGCGCGAAACGACCGAATTCCAGGAATGAAAAATCGACCAATTTTTCTGCTCATAGCGGCTTCCGGCCGGAGGCGGCCCAGATGGGCCAGCCGGCATAACCTTTAGGGTGAAGGGCAGCGAAGATATGATCCTGGAAGCCTTGGCGAAAGCGCTTGATGAATTCCGGCGTATCGCCCCGGCGAACGGACATTTCGCCGGCATACACATTTTCCCAAGCGGCGATGACGTCGGCAAAATCCTGCGGATCGCCGTCGAGGTTGGTGACGACGAAGTTTTCCACCTCGATGCCCTCGAAACCTGCATCCAACAGCAGCCGGCGGCTTTTCGGGCCCATTTCGACATCCATGTCGAAATGGGCGAACAGCGTCGCCACCTCATTGTAGGTCCACTGTATGCTTGCCGCCCGTGGTTCGCCAAGACAGTGAGAGTTTTTTTCATTGGTAATGTACACGCGACCGCCCGGCTTGCAGATGCGGTAGAGCTCCTTCAGCAACATATCGGGCCGATTGAAGATTTGCAGCGAATGACGACAGGTCACCAAGTCGAACTGATTGTCTTCGAGCAGCATCTCCGATGCATCGCCATAGGTATATTCGATATCGCGGATATCGAAATCGGCAGCGACCTTGCGCGCATATTCGAGGCTAGCCAGCGAATGGTCGAGCGCCACGATCCTTGCCGGCTTGAATTCCTTGTGGGCCAATACCGCGAAGTCACCGATACCGCAGCAGATGTCCGCCATCGCAATACCGGCGCGCATCCCATGACGCGGTAGAATCTCACGTTCATGGCGCCAGGTCATTTTCGTCTGCGTCCGCAGGATCGGAATGAAGCTCTGGTCCTCGACAAAGGTCTGACCGGGATAAAACGCGGAATCATAGGCCTCGACGGCAATTTTCGGTTCGATGGCACTCAAATGACGGAAGGTTCTGGTCGCCCAGCCAACGACACTGGACGTGACGACGACAAAGCGAATGTCCCGTCGTGATCGACTGGCATCGACCAACAGCCGCGCCAAGGCGTGATATGCCGTCGCATTCATATGAATGAGGCGTTTGACATTGATGTAGAGGACGCCACGAACTTGGTTGATGCTCTTTTCGAGCAGCGCGGTCGTTTCGGCGATCTCGACAGGCGATAGCGGCCGCAAGACGCCTGAAAGTGAAAACTCCTGGCTGTTCAGGTCGAACTGAGCCGAAAACAGCGGAACCGGTTCGTGCGAGCTCAATTCAGCAGTCCCTCCACCGGAATGTCCAATACCACCGTGAGGGCTCGATCCTCCACCTGTTGCAGCGACAGCGATGCGTCATAGTTGATCGCCAAGCCGAGTAGAATGACGTCCTCTTCCGAGACCGAATTTTCATCGGCGAGTGCGTCGAGATATCGTTGCAAAGCACCGGCTTTCGACGCCCTTGCGGTTGCGTCACGATACAGGTGCTGTTGCGCGGGAGCACAGGGAAAGGTCAGGGCAATCCGCTCCGCGCCGTCCCCTCGGGAAACATTGCAGTGAAGTCGCCCGGAAGCACGGCCGGAGCGAAACGAGATTTCAAAAAGCTCGTTCAATGCGGACGAAAGCAAATTGGCGTGCCGGACCGGATCGCTTCGATCGTGACTCACCATGCGCGCAACGTAATTTGAAAGCTGATTGCAATGGAGCCAATCCGACATGAAAACGTCCATTTCCATTTCCAGCTCCAGCATCGGATGAAATGGTAATGCAGTGCGGCCTGCGCTTTGCTCGCTCAACGCCGATCCCCTTATCATCTGGAGCGGTCAGCTTCGCATGGATGTGCAGAACCGCTTTGTCTTTTGTTCTCACAGTTCCGGACGGAAAACCGCTGCACGCTTTTCCCGGAATTGTGCTGGAGCATCTCATCCGCTTTTTGAAAGCAGATATTCCCATATTCACGACTACTCAAGGAACAGGTCCCAACTGTCCCGCCAATTTCCCACCGTCTATTTTTCCTGACTTTGCCAATTTGCCGTATCGTTACGCCTGAGGAACTCCAGGACGTCGGACGCCGGCAGAGGCCGACCAAGAAAATATCCCTGCAAACGATCGCAACCGGCAGCAATGAGCCATTCGGCCTGAGCTTGATCTTCCACGCCTTCGGCGGTGACCTTCATTCCCAGTCCATGAGCCAATGCAACGATAAAGCGCACGATCGTCTGGCTCTTAGCGTCGTTCGTCAGATCTTTTATGAAGTACTTGTCGATCTTTATGGAATCGAAGGGGAAGTTCTTCAAATAGCTCAGGGAGGAATATTCCGTGCCGAAGTCATCGAGCGAGATCTGAATACCAAGGACATTGAGGGTATTCAACGTATCGAGATTGTTGATCGTGCGCTCAAGCAAAACACCTTCGGTGATTTCGAGTTCAAGCCGTTCAGCCGGAAAACCGATCGTGTCGAGCGTCTGCGATACCCGGTCGGTGAAGCCTCCGGTCAGGAATTCGGCGGGCGAGAGGTTGACCGCGACCATACAATGCGGCGGCCAATTCATCGCCTGCCGACAGGCTTCTTCCAACACCCACTGGCCGATTTCCGGCATCAGTCCATCGGCTTCAGCCATGGGAATGAACGCGGAGGGTGGAATGATACCCATCATCGGATGATGCCACCGCAACAACGCCTCGAAGCCGGCAACGGACCCCGAACAATCCATCAGCGGCTGATATTCGATAAAGAATTCACCGTGCTGCAGGGCGACACGCAGGCTTCGCCTCAGCAACTCCCGCTGCTCCAGAACCATCATCATGGCGGGCTCGAATGTTCGTGCCCGGCCTCTTCCCTCGCTTTTTGCGGCGTAAAGGGCAATATCGGCGGCACGCATCAACTGGTCTTCTTCATTGGCATCGCGCGGGGCGAGCGCTACGCCGATGCTTGCGCCTGAAAACACCGCAATACCATTCACCAGGAACGGCTTTTTGAAAGCGTTCACCAACGAATCCGCCAACCGCTCCGCCTCGGACGGCTGGTCATTGCGAAGCTGAATGATGGCAAACTCGTCGCCCGCCAGCCGGTATGCGGTTTCTCCCGCTCCCAGAACATTGCGTATGCGCTCGGCGGTTTGCTGCAGGACGATATCTCCCGCGGCATGACCCAGAGTGTCATTGATCGGCTTGAACTCGTCCAGGTCCAACTGCATCAATGCGATACCGCTTTTCCCGCCTGATAGAGCGTCGCGCAGCCGGGCGGCGAACTGCCGCCGGTTCGGCAGGCCGGTCAGGGCATCGTGATTGGCTTCATGCAGCAGAAGCGCCCTGTCTGCCTCGTCAGGTGATGGATCCTGCCGAATCAATTTTCGCGTTTCAACAATCGCGAAACCGTTGGCCGGTCGAAATATCATGAGATCGCAGAGTATCTCGCCGGGTCTTTGGAACTGCACATTCCGCAGCCATCCGGTATTGCCCGCCTGCTCCGTGAACATGTCCATGCCCGGATCGTCCAGCTCGGGGTATATTCCGAAAAGCGTGGCCTGAGAGGCCCTCTCGTCGCCGTAGAACGCCCGGAACCTTTCGGATGACATTATGAGATTCAAATCGCAGTCGTAAAACGAAAAAAGCACGTCAGGTGCGCTGTTGGTCGGCAAAGGTATATCAAACTTAATGACGCTACTGGCTGCCATTCCGGTCTCCGTCCTGCCCTGGGAACTGTCAGGCTTCGTAATCGCTTTCAATCTCCTGTAGTCTTAGGATTTAACGGACCGAATACAGATACCTGCTTCTCCACAAGTATCAAATGGTTGTGTTTCTCATATTACGTATAAATAATTTAACAATTGCCGAACTTGAGTCCCACATGCGATCGATTCCAGACAGCGCTCCACCCGGCGGGAACGCCTTCCGGGCACTCATTTACATTATGCTAATGAAGTGAGCCCTGTCAAATGTTCAATCAAAGATTGCAGGCGAACACCAAGACAGGCATGAGTTACGCCTGTCCTCGATCGACGTGCTTTCCGCCTTTGGCGGTGAAATAACGCGCTATCAAGGGATCCTAAACAAGGATGATAGGCCGCATGGCTGCGATCCCAACACACGTCTCTAACCGTCGAGAGTGCTTCGGCTTTTCACGAGATCGCAGAATCGCTCCAATTTATTGTTGTCTCGCAATTCCGGACGGAAAGCCGCGGCGCGGCTTGCTGGAATTCTTTTAAGCAACACGCTCGAAGCGAGTACGAATATGTTCGATGTAGTGCTGGCCGGGGGAGGAAGCCTCCACCATAGCCAATGCAGCCTCTTCCGGAACGCCTGTAAAGAGACGCTCCTCGCCATTCTTGAAGCGAATATAAAGACGCCCGTCGCCTGGATGGAAAAAAACCGATTTAATAATTTTCGATGAAACTGGAAGTTCTTTCATAGTTCACCTCGCTTTTAAGCCGGTTGTGCCATGAAAATCCCAATATCCAATGAAATGAACTAGTTAAGAAAATGTAGCGCTTCGGCACAACATTTTATGGGACATTCAGCCAGGTGAACCAGCGCGGCACAAATGGCCTTGCGCCCGTCACAATCGTTACCTTGCCTGCCATGATTCGTCCCGGTGGTAAATTGTTGAGGGGTTCCGGTTGCCCGAGCCCCCTCGGAAGTTCACTCGGCGCCCGAGAAGACATTCTTGACCGCGGCCGCGATCTCCTCGCAATGCGTCTCAAGGGCGAAGTGACCCGTGTCGAAGAATCGAATGTCGGCGTTCGGGATATCCCGCTTGAACGCCTCGGCGCCCGGCGGCAGGAAAAACGGATCGTTCTTGCCCCAAACAGCCAGGAACTTGGGCTGATGCTTTCTGAAATAGGCCTGGAATTCCGGATAAAGAGCGACGTTGCTCTTATAGTCGCCGAAGAGGTCGAGTTGGGCCTCAGTCGCCCCTTCCCGCGCGAGATAGTAGTTATCGAGAGAATAACCGTCCGGCGAAATCAGCGTCGGATCGGTCACGCCGTGGGTATATTGCCATATCGTGGCTTCCGGCTGGAGGAATGATCTCAACGCGTCGCGATTGGCGAAAGACGGATCGTTCCAATAAGCCCTGATCGGGTTCCACCCCTCGCTCAATCCTTCCTCATAGGCATTACCATTCTGCGAAATGATCCCCGCGATCCGGTCGGGGTGCCAGGTCGCCAGCCGGAAACCGGTCGGGGCGCCATAGTCGAACACGTAAATCGCGAACCGTCTCAGCCCGATCACCTCCGTGAAACGGTCGATCACTTTGGCGACGTTGTCGAAAGAATAGGAAAACTCCGAACGCGGCGGCAGATCCGTCTGGCCGAAGCCCGGCAGATCGGGAGCCACCAGATGAAAATCGGCAGCCAAAGCCGGGATCAGATCGCGAAACATATGACCGGAACTCGGAAACCCATGCAGCAGCAGAAGTGTCGGCTTCTTTCGATCGCCTGCCTCGCGGTAATAGACGCCGAGACCGCCCACATCCACCTTCCGATAGTGCACCTTCGTCATAGAACCACTCCTTTTTCGTAACCTGATTAATGACGTCAATAAGGTTACACGAGTAGTATAACCAGTCAATGGGCATTATAAAGGTTAGGCCGCGCGCCATTCGCCGGTCGCGCAACATCGCGGGCCGTCGCCGTGAAAATATGTTTCGATCTTGGAAATCTAACCGCCATGGGTGAGGGAGCGACGGCGCCGCCGACGCGGGCAATTATTCAGCCGCAATGTCTTCACGCTGCGGTCGCCAATCTATCCGTCCAGCGAGCGGATCTGATCGCACCTGACAGCCGCCTGCGGCTAGTTTGACCGGGCGCGGTGAGCTGCCTGCTTGGCGCGATTGCCGCAAACCGCCATGCTGCACCATCGGCGCTTCTTGCCGCGCGTGCGATCGATGAAGAGAAGCGTGCAATTGTGACCTTCGCACGCTTTGACATCCGAGAATTCCTCGGCGCAGACGAGTTCGCCCATCGCTTCCGCAATGGGGGATAAGAGGGCGTCAGGCGATTTCCATCGGCGTTCCCTGCTCCAGCGCAATCCGGTCGCACCGTTCTCTCCGCCTCCGCTCACGATTTGCCGGAATTGTTCGTCCCGCGCCAGCAGGCGGTTGAGAGGTCCGAGCTGCTCGAGCGCGTCCCCGTCGAGAGGTCTTCCCTTGTGTTCCCTGACGAAACTGCGGAACCATTCGCGCAGCGAACGTGCCTGCGCAGCCAGTGAATCGAGCTCTCCGGGCATCGCATTTCCGGCGATGGACTGCAGTCTCCGCTCCGAAACAAGACCAGCCTCGCGAAGCCACTGGATAAATCCCTCGCCGTCGTTGAGCCATTCGAAAGGCGTGTCGACCGGGGTTGCCAAGGAATTCAGAAAATCAAGAGCAGCGGCATCCCCGACGAAGATTGCTGGTGGGTTGCGTGCGGCCATCTCTTACCTCGCTTGAAGCTTATTCATGCTATGATCGATCGCCTGCTCCATCAACGCAGCGCTAGCTATCAGTTAATGAAATAACCTTTTAAAGTCCAGTAAATTGGTTAATAGTTTTGGCGGTGATATTCTCGCGCGCTGGCACCTTGCCTTTGCCCGGCGAGCATTTGAACCATATGGAGGAAGACAATGGTTGAGCGAAAACCGACCGCCGAGCGGCTCAGTCTCTTTTCCGATGGCGTTTTTGCGATCATCATCACGATTCTCGTTCTGGAACTTCGGCCGCCGCATGAGGCAAGTTTCACTGCATTGAAGGAACTCTGGCCGGAGGGCTTGAGCTATGCAGTCAGCTATTGGTTCCTCGCGGTGGTATGGATCAATCATCATCATGTGCTGCGCTTTGCAGAGACGGCGACCCCGCGGCTTATCTGGGCCAATTTTGCCCATCTGTTCTCCGTCTCCCTCATTCCTTTCACGACGGCGTGGATCGCCGACAGCGACCTCGGCTCAGCACCAGTGACGCTTTACGCCCTGGTCTTCGTTGCCGTGAACGTGACATATCTTGCGCTGTGTTGGGAAGCTGTGGACCGCCCCTCCCATGAGAATTCATCCGATCGCATCCGGCGAATGATGCGCATGCGATCACTGGCGACGATCGTGCTGTTTCTGAGCGCCGCATTGATTGCCCTGTGGTCTCCTGCGCTTGGCCTCGGCGTTATCGTTTTCTGTCTGTTGCTTTACGTCCGACCCGATGTTTCCGAGGTGAGTACTTAACAAATCCGCCGCTTGATTAACCTCCTCATAGCGCTGGAAGCGCCGGCCCGCAGCGCTTCATGGCAGAACGCATGGGCGCCCGGATCCGGTCCGTTGCCGCTGATCACACGCCTTCGATTACCAATCCGCGCGCCGTCGTAGAGATCATCGCGGAAGCGGTTACTCATCATGAAATTCCGAAACACGAAGCCAGCGGCCCGACAGAAATAACTTATGAACAATAAGTGACCCGGGAGCGTTTCTCCGCCAGGAGGAATGCGCCATGAAGAGTTTGCAAAACCGACAGGTCAAAAGGCCCGGCCCCCGTGAGCTGGACGTTGAGAAACATTGCAAGAAGCACGGCGTTGACGCAGCCGAAACCAAAAAACTGGTCAAGCTATTGGGTCGGCACGCTCCATTGCATGAGTTACACGCAAACGCACCGCCGAAACAACCTCGGTGGCGGTAATGTCTCGCCGGCGGATACATGCTCCGATGCGATCACGGTCAAGGTCGACTTGGCGTCCGCCTTTGCGTTTGAACTCTGCGGGTGACCTGCTCGCGATGTAAAACGGCTCCCGTTTACCCGCTCGTCACGACGGACTTCCTTGCCTGCGAAGACGTTGAAGAAGCAGATGCATGAACATCGTCCTAGGCGTACAATTACGCATGGATAAGCAACTGGTAGAACAACATTTAAAAATGGCGAAGCAGCACGTGGCCCAGGGCCGCAGACATATCGCGCGGCAAAAGCAAATCATTGTCAAACTTAGGCGAGGCCAACACGACACTTCGCAAGCCCGCCAGCTCCTATCGACGTTTGAGGAACTGCAGCTCATGCATATTGCCGAACGAAACCGCCTCCAAAAGGAATTGGAGTCGATGAGGCCTTAGGCTCATCCGCGTCATCGCCACCTTGCAAAGGCTAGCCCTCGTCCCCATTTAATGCCGTGACGGCTGCGAAGCCGCGCAACCTCATGTGTCGCGCCGAAGCCGATGCTTCTCCAGAACGCTGGCAAAAGCATCAGTCCGCAGCCAACGTGCCCACCGCTCATTTGCGTGATGGGCGTTTCCGCTATTCCTTATCATTTGCGCTGACTGGACGGTCGGCGGAGGACTTCAATTGAATAAATCAAACATCGCTGCCGCGCCCGCGGCGGTGAAGCCGCGCGAGCGCGATGAGGCTGTGAACCGGCCCGACAACAACTGGAAACCATATCCCTGCCTTCTCACACGCCGCGAATTGCAGGAATTGGTCGCCGAACAGCTCGGCTGATCGACAGCCGCTTACCAACCCCAACGACAAGGAGAACAAAATGCAGGTTTTGGTCAGAGACAATAATGTCGAACAGGCGCTCAGAGCGCTGAAAAGAAAGATGCAGCGCGAAGGGCTGTTCCGGGAAATGAAAGAACGGCGGGCCTACGAGAAGCCTTCCGAACGCCGCATTCGGGAAAGAGCACAGGCGATCAGCCGGCAGCGCAAAGCCGCTCGGAAGAAGATGCAGCGCGAAGGCCTCATCGCTTCGGCCAAACGAAGATCATCGGCACGATAGAGAACGAACGACCGCCCGAGCCGCCCTTCGATGCGGCGGCTCGGAGTTGAAGGAAAGGTTGAATGATGGACGAATTGTATAGCGTGACCGTTTCTGAAGAGCGGCTAGAGGATTGCCGCGATGTCATTGAACCCGACTTGCAAGATCTGATCGAACGAACGATCAGATCCGGCTTCTCGCGTGAAGAGGTGTTGATCGCGATCAGCGAATTGACGGCCGAGGATTTCGCGACCGTTACAAACGTCCCGAGCGTTCATTGAAGCCGGCCGGACCGGGAACGCGCCTGCCGCAGCAATCGGATTGGAACAATCAAATCGCACTTCGATCTTGCGGAATATCATATCCCGACCCAGGCAGACGTCGAACACATCGAGGTAATCTTCGGGGATGTACACGACCCCCAGCCCGATCGGTGTCAAGGGCGTTGGCGAAATCGACATCTTTGGCTAGCAGCCGCAGTATCGAACGCAATCTTCCACGCGACCGGAAAGCGCATCCGTCATTTTCCGATAACGATCGACAAAATTCTCGAACGGGAGGAGAAAGCCTGAACGGGGTGCGACGCACCGGGCTGCGTCAACGGATGGGAGACTCGATCAATCGAGCAAGCAGTCCCTTCAACTCCGGCTCCTGCACTCTTAAGGCAGCTTCCAAAGGTGACAGCCATTCCGTGGTACGTTGTTTGCGTTCCGGAAATTTGCTGCACACCTTCTCGACTTCCAAAAGATGGACTTCGACCATCGACGGCGTGGCGTTTTCCGCATCTAAAACCTTGAGATATGTGTAGTAACCAAAAGGCTTTTTCTTGGCCTTGCCTTTAACCCCGGCCTCTTCCCAAGCCTCGCGCTCCGCAACCTCGTTCGGTTTCAAACCCTTGATCGGCCATCCCTTGGGAATGGTCCAACGATGCGTTTCGCGTGTGGTGATAAGGAGAACTTCGATGGCTCCATCAGCGCCCGTGCGAGAGCAGATCGCTCCGAATTGTTCGACCATCTCGCCATTCATCATTGTTTCCGCATAGGCTGCAAGGCGTGCAAGATGGGGTTCGTTCTTAGTCATGTAGTCTCGCAGGGTTCCTAATAAATATGACGCCCGCCGTCCTTCGACCAACAAACCTGCCGTCGGCAGAGGCGAACAGTCGCCAACGGCAGGCTTCCATGGCCGCATGAGGCGTGCGGCACCTTGAGCAAGGATGACCACCTCGCGGGCATTCGAACTGCCGCTGAAAGCATTTGTTCCCGGTAACAACCTCGCGTGCCGGCCGCAACCACCAGCCTTTGTTCACCGTTTGACGCCCACAAGGTGGCGAGTGCCACACATAAGTTTGGTGGCGCATCGAACGTTATAGGACCTTAGTCCGAAGGCCCTGGGACCAAAGTCTTACCCCCTCCCGACTGAAGCCTCAAAACAGGAACAGAGCCGGTTCTCAGTTGTTTTATCAAAGCTCCGTTACCCGCGGACGAACAGGAAATACAAAGGAGAAACTGATGAAAACGAAAGTATTTGGTGTGGCAGCCCTCTCCCTTGCATTAGCGAGCGGGTATGCCTTCGCACAATCGTCGACCGTTAATGGCGCCGCAGGCGGGGCAGTAACGGGTGCCATCGTAGGCGGTCCGGTAGGAGCCGCAGTCGGTGGTGTTGCGGGTGCTATTGTCGGCACCGCGATCGATCCGCCGCCGCAGAAGGTCGTAACATACGTGCAAGAACAGCCGATGCCTGAGGACTCGGTTGTGGTCAGGGAAAAGGTGGTCGTTGGTCAGCCGCTGCCCGAAACCGTCAGAGTAAGAACGATTCCGGAAAATCCGAAATACGCCTACGCGGTAGTAAACCACGAGCGCGTAATCGTTGAGCCATCCTCGCGGAAAGTGATCAGGGTGCTCAACTGATCGACCATTGGAGAGCCTGAAGGCTCTCCAATAATTCCTCACAAGTAGGACGCAGAACCCGGCGCCTCTTGGCGCCGCGGCCGGCGTGTGCCCGGAATGGAGAAAGAATGAAGAAACTTCTTATCGCATGCGCGCTCGCAGCGGGCGCGTTGACGACGATGGCAGTTCCGACCCACGCCCGGTCGGCCGCGATCACAACCAATGATAGCTCCGGCTATTATAACGAGGGCTATCACTCCGCATCGACCTATCGCGTCGGAGAAGATGTCCGTCATCATCATGTCCATTGCATGAGCAGGACCGTGGAAACGCATCATCATGGCCGGCTTATCGTGAAGCAACAGCGCTTTTGCCGCTGACTGGCAACAGTGCACTAGAAGGAGTTCAAGATGACTCGCAATCTGTTCTACATTCTCTTGGCGTCCGCCGCGCTTAGCCTCTCCCCAGTGGCTCACTCCGTTGCGACTGCGCAAGAGTCACAAGATTCCACCGTCCTGCCGAAAACCGGTACGTCCAAGAGCAAATCCGGTGAGATGAAGACGCAGGGTGAAACGAAGACCCAAAGTGAGACGAAGACACAGGGCGGAACGACGGCACAAAGCACGTCGGGCACTTCCGACGATTCGTCGCAAACCACACTGCCGAAGGCGAAATCATCGACCAAGCAGCAGACGACCGGAGAGAACGGCTCGTCAGACACTCAGTCGACAGGCAAAACTAAGACCGAAACGACTCAGAAGTCCGGAACGAGCACCGACACTCAGAAGCCCAACACCCAGGAGACCCAACAATCGACGACATCCGGCAAGACGCAAACAGGCACGGATCAGTCGAAATCCATTGACACGTCGAAGACTGGCAGCACCAACACCCAGACGAATACCACCCAGAACACTACCTCCAACACCAACATCACCGTCGAGCAGCAAACGCAGGTGCGTGACGTAATCAAGGAATCTCACGTCAAGCCGGTTCAGGTGTCGGAAGTCAAGACGGTGTCCGTCGGCGCCACCATTCCGCACTCCATAAGGCTCGAGACACTTCCGCCGCGGATCGTCAAGATCGTGCCGCAATACAAGTCGTATCGGTACTTCGTCCTTGATGACGGCCGCATCATAATCGTCGATCCCGACACGTTTAAGATCGTTTTTGTCTTCACCGCCTGACAAGGCCCAATAGCACCGAGAGCCATCGTAACATCAGAAAATGCGATGACTCTCTCGCCGCGTTTCCGTGATATTGCCGAGTTGAAGCAAAATCTTACGGGGTTGCCGCGCTGGCTTCGGAACCAGTCAGCCCATCGCGAGTTCGGCTTTCCGAGAATGGGGAGCCGATGTGAAGATTCCAGAATATCAGCGTAGATCGTTTTTGCCACCACGATGGATGGCAACCATCGTGACCCGCTCGCGCGGGCGGCCAGCCTGATGCGGCAGCAATCCTCCCAAGATGTTCGCGATAAAGAGAACTCCGGCCTCGGCAACGCCCTCGGCCGGGGTTTCATTTCCGGGGCGGCCGATGACGATCCGTCAGCCATAGGCACCTATGCCAGTGCAGGCGCCCGTTTCGGGCTGGATATCCTTTGGACAGCGCCTGTCACCCTGCCGATGATGTTCACCATCGTCTATCTTTCCTCCAAGCTCGGTCAGGTATCGGGCCGAGGCCTGTTCCAGGCGATCCATGACTTCTATCCCCGCTGGCTACTATGGCTTGTTCTGACAGGCGTCGTCCTCGGCAATATGATAGAAGCCGCCGCGGACCTCGGGGGCATGGCCGCTTCGATCGGCATCTTCGCGCCACTGCCTACTCCGCTGCTTGTAACGATCACCGCGGGAGTCATTTTCGCTCTGCAGGTCTTCGGCTCCTACACGCTGATCCGCAACATCTTCCGCTGGCTCGCGCTGACGTTGGTCGCCTACGTGGCGGCCGCCTTTCTCGCAAAGCCTGACCTGATATCGACGTTAAAAGGCACATTCGTGGTATCGCTCGAATTCAACAAGGATTTCCTCTCCATACTCGTCGCCATCATCGGCACGACGCTTTCCGCCTATCTCTATACCTGGCAGTCCAACGAGGAGGTCGAGGAGAAGATAGCGGACGGGCAGACAACCTTGAATGAGCGTAAGGGCACCAGCAACCGCGAACTGCGACGTTCCCGTCGCGACATCCTGATCGGCATGTCATTTTCCAATATGATCATGTATTTCATCATTCTTTGCACCGGCGCAACGCTGCATGCCAATGGTCAAACCGAGATCGAGACGGCGGCGCAGGCGGCGGAGGCGCTGAAGCCGATTGCCGGCGATGCGGCGGGCTATCTCTTTGCCGCCGGCGTGGTTTCCGTCGGCTTTCTCGCAGTGCCCGTCATGACGACGGGCGCCGCCTACGATCTCGCCCAGTCGTTCGGTTGGAAAGGAAGTCTCCACGCGACCGCGCGTGAAGCGCCTATTTTCTACGTCATCATCGCCGCCGTCACGGCGGTTGCGGTCGCGATGAATTTTCTCGGTTTCAATCCGATGAAGGCGCTGGTGTGGTCAGGTATCGTCCAGGGCTTTTCGACGCCGCCGCTCCTGCTGCTCATCGTGCTGATGACCAACAACCGGAAGATTATGGGCGACAAGGTCAATTCGCGGGGATTGAATATCATGGCCTACATAACGACAGCCGCGATCTTCTCGGCGAGCATCGGGCTCGTGGTGAGCTGGTTTCTCTGAAGCGTACCGCGCCTTGCTCTCCGCCGGCCGATGCTCCGTTCGCCCGTTGCCGGCCCTGCCCCGTACCCAGCATGGCGCCAGGAACATTCGAAACTCCAGGATGTTCGGGCTCTCGAACCCTACGCGACAGCAATGGAAGGATAAACGGCGATGCCATCCTTGGAGCACGGAAAGTACCGCGCGTTGATCGTCTATATCGTGATGATTGCCGTCGCCGCATGCATTCTGATCGCAGGCGCAATAACCTTTCGCGAGCGCCAGCCGGAGCGGCCCGGGCAGCCATCACCGCATGCCCTCGACCAGTCGCAATAATATTCTGCGGCGCCTTTTGGTTGCCATCGCCCTTCCGCAAGTCGGCTGAAGGCAGGCTCGTTTCCGTCAGCCAGCATTGGATCGGCTGACAACGGAAGGGATTTCGATGGCGCAGTCACGCTCGCCGCACCCAAGCAGATAGACCTCGGGCTCGGGATTTTGAAGTATGATAAAGCTGGCGCTTCGAAGCATCGCTTCCGCTGCCGCCTTGTTCGGAATGAACCAGTTTGTCGGGTCGCCGGCATAGCGGTTCTCGATGAAGAACAGCTTCGGATAATCGGGCCGGTCGAAGATGCTACGCTCGGAAAAATCGTAATCGTTCGCCAGTTCCGGAATTGTCTCTGCGCCGCGCTGCATGCACTGAAACAGCATGAGGTCGCGGACGACGTGCTCACGAAGCAGATCCAAGGCAAGAAGAGGATGACGGAGGTGATAGAGGACACCCATGAAAATCACGAGATCGAATTTTTCTTTGAGCTGCGCGATGTCATAGACGGACATCTGGCGAAGTTCGATATCGACTCCGCTTTGGGCCGCCACGAACTCTGCCTGGCGGAGATAATGCGGATCGGTATCGATGGCGACCACACGGTCGGCGTTGCGCCGTTTCATTTCCAGTGAATAAAAGCCTGCATTGCAGCCGATATCCAGGACGCTCCAGCCTTTGAGATCTGCCGGCACCGCCTCTTTGAAATGCCGCCACTTGAAACTCGGATAATCGCCAAGAAAATGGTCGGGCGCGGTCTCGATGCCTTCGATCCGAAGATTGTGAAACCAGGGGCCGAGTTCCGCAATTCGTCGGCGCAAGTTTCCGTGCTTTTCCGCGTCGATGGTCATCGTCACGCTCCGAGCGGTAGTTCCGTTGAGTCTTCGATCGCTATGCGCCGATGGTTTGCGCGCTGAACGACCGGCTTTTCGGCAAGCGTGTGGCTGAACCAGGCGATCGTATGCGCCAGTCCTTCGGCCAGGGCAACTTTCGGTTCCCAATGCAGCAACTGCTTTGCCCGTGAAATGTCCGGGCGCCGGCGCTGCGGATCGTCCTGAGGCAGCGGCCTATGAACGATCGTCGAACGTGTCGGCACCATCGTCAGGACCATCTCCGCCAGTTCGGCAATGGTGAATTCGCCGGGATTGCCGAGATTGACCGGCAGGCCGGCATTCGGTTGGACATTCATCAGCCGTATCAAACCGTCGACGAGATCGGAGACGTAGCAGAAGGACCGCGTCTGCGCCCCATCGCCATAGATCGTCAAAGGCTCGTTGCGCAGCGCCTGTACTATGAGATTGGAAACGATGCGTCCGTCATTGGGCTGCATGCGCGGACCGTAGGTATTGAAGATGCGGACGACGCGCGCATCCACCTGCCCCGTGCGAAGGCTATCGAAGCAGAGCGTCTCGGCCGCTCGCTTTCCTTCGTCGTAGCAGGCGCGGGGTCCAATGCAATTGACATGGCCCCAATAGTCTTCCCGCTGCGGGTGCTCCTCCGGGTCGCCGTAAACCTCGCTCGTGGACGCCTGCAAAAACGACGCGCCGTGACGCGCTGCGAGCCGCAGCAGATTGCCGGTGCCGGTAACGCTCGTCATCATGGTGTGGATCGGGTCCGCCTGGTAGAAGGGCGGCGATGCCGGGCAAGCCAGATTATAGATCTGAGCGATCGGTTGGCGAATATCCAGCTCATCGCAGATATCCTGCTCGATGAAGGTAAAATCCGGATTGTTTTGCAGCGCCAGGATATTGTCGGGCGAACTCGTCAGGAAGCTGTCGACACAGATTACCTTGTCGCCACTGGCAAGCAGCGCATCGCAGAGATGCGAGCCGACAAATCCCGCACCACCGGCAACGAGAATGTTTTTTTTGGTCCCATGCCGCATGCGATTTCTCCTTTGCACTGTTACGCTGAAATACCTTGGGCCGACTGATCGGCTCTCTGGCGGCTGGTGACGAGCGCCGAGACCAATTGCCTTGCCCGGGCGCGACCCGTGTGGCGATCATGCACGATCCGATAGGCGGCATCCGCCATCCGCTGCCGCTTTTCGGCCGGCAGGCAAATCAAGGCTTCGACAACCTCAGAAGCATCACGGGCGATGATGATGGCTTCGTCTTTCGCAAACAGCTCATCCAGGCCTCTCCAAAAATCGCTGATAATCGGAGTACGGCAGGCGGCGGCTTCGAAGAGGCGAACGCTCGGCGACCAGCCGGCTGCGGTCATCGCGGCACGCGTCAAATTGAGCGTGAATCGCTGTCGGCTGTAGAAGGAGGGGTGATCAGCCGGCGGAAGATGCTCGATGCGGGCGACATTGGCGGGCCATTCGATATGATCCGGATATTGCGGGCCTGCAACGACGAAACGCATCATCGGCAATTGGCGCGCCGGCTCGATCAGCAATCTTTCGAGCATGGGCTGGCGGTCGGCACTATAGGTGCCGAGGTAACCGAGGTCCCATTCGAGGTCTTCGCCCGTATGTCTATATTGCTCCGCATCGACGGAGCAATAAAGGGCTGTGCCCTGCGACACGCCGTAGCGCGTTTCGAGCCGGTCGATCACCTGTCCGCCGGAGAAAGAGAAGTAGAGATCGAACAGCGGCATCTGGCGACGCGCGACATATTCCTCATCGTTTCGATCGAGCTTTGCGAGCGTCACCGGCGTGTCGATGTCATAAAAACATAAAAGACGGGGGCGCAGAGCGGCGACGGCATCGATGACCGCAACGCCCTGCGGCACGTAGGAGCCGATGATGACGGCATCGGCCGAGGCCAGGCGGCGCCGGAAGCCCGCAATGAGCTCATCGACCGCATGATAATATGAAAGCTCGCAGAAACCCGGATCCAGCAGATCGCGCTCCGCCGCATACCAGGGAACATCGCGTTCGAGGAAGAGAACCTTATGGCCCTCAGCTTGCAAGCCTCTCAAAAGCGCGCGGAAGGTCGTAGCATGGCCATTGCCCCAGGAGGAAGACAGCGAAAGGCCGAGGACGACGATATCGAGGGGCCGGTTCATTCCGCCGCTTCCTTCCTGCCCGAGTGCGACCGGAACTGGCGGTCCACTTCGACGGCGCGATGCTGATAGGTATGTTCTCGAAGGACCCTTTGAAGCGCGCTCCTGCCGATGTCAGCCGCGCGCTCGACAGTCAGACCTGCGAGGATGTCTCGGACATCTTGCCCATCCCTGGCGACCAGGATCTCCTCGTCCGGCTTCAGGAAATGGTCGATGCCTTCCCAATGGTCCGTGATCAAACAAGCGCCGGCACCGGCGGCCTCGAAGACGCGGGTAGCAGGCGAAAAACCGTTCTGGGCCATGCTCTCGCGGGAAATATTGAGGACGGCCTTCGGGGTCACATTGAAAGCATTGTGATCCCTGGTCGAGACGTGACCGATATAGTTGACGTTCGGCGTCATCGGCTTGTCCTTCCATCCCGAGCCGCCCAGCAGAAAGCGAAGGTCGCTTGAGTTTGCGGCCGGTTCAAGAAAGAAGGTTTCGACCCGCGCTTCGCGATCGGGAAGCCGATTGCCGAGAAAGCCGAGATCCGCTTCTAAACGGCGATCCCTGGCAACGGGATGATGGGTTTCCGGATCGAGCGCGTTGTATATCGGTACACAACTTGCCGCTCCGACCGCGCGATAGGCCGCGACAACGGGATCGCCGCCGCCATAGGTCAGAACTAGGTCGAGATCGGCAAGCTCTGTCCGCAGCGGATGCTCGGATGATCCCTTCAGTTCGGCCAGCGTTGCCGGTGCATCGACGTCCCAGAATATTTTCAGCGCCCCGGGGCGGGCCGCCTTCATCACCTGCTGCAGGAGCAGGTCGTCCTCGAAGCCGACGCCGCTTGCCTTGACGACGATATCCGCCAGTGCTGCTTCGGCAGCGACGTTTTTCAGCGCGTCAACCGTGCCTTCATAGACGACCACATTGCACCATTCCGGCGGATCGATGTCGCGATTTTGCTGCCGCTGATAGACATCCGGCTCATAGAAGGTGATCTGATAACCTCGTTGCGCAAGGGCGCGCAGCAGGCCCCGATAATATGTTGCCGCACCGTTCCAATAGGCGGAGAGGAGGCTCGATCCATAGAAGGCGATCTTCATTCCGCCACCTCCCTCTGACCGAGCACGCCATGCCGCTCGAGGATGCCGAACAGTTCATCGACGCGATGACGGCAGGTATGGCGCGTGCGAATCGTCTCCAATCCGCTGGCTGCGAGGTCCGACGCAAAGGATTGATCGGAAAGAACCTCGCGCAGCAAACGCGTCATTTCATTGCCATCCCGGGCAAAGCGGAAATCCTTTCCAGCCCGGAACAGGCCTTCGACGTCATTCCATGGCGCCGATATCAAAGGGATGCCGCAGGCGAGCGCCTCGAACATGCGGATGGTGGGTATGCCAGGCAGCGCCTCGACATACGGGCGTCTCGGAATATGCATGGTGACGCGATTTTCCGCGAAAGCGCGCGGCACCTCCGCATTGGCGATCCAGCCGCCGTAATTTATGCCGGCTTCTTGAAGAGCTTCCAGTGCCTGCACGGGATAGCGTACTCCGCGAACGGTCGTCACAGTATTCGGTCCAAGGCGGCGGCTCGGATCGATCAAGAATGACGCGATCTCAGCGCTGCGCTCGCCGTCACCCCAATTGCCGATCCAGATCAGGTCGCCCTTCTTCTCGACATCGGGCATGGGCTTGAAGAGCGCATCGTCCGCAGCCTCGTGCCAGGTGAAGACATTGCGCCCCCACCCAGCCCGAAGATAACGCTCTCTCAGGGTTTCGCCGAAGGTCAGGACGATGTCGTAATCCTCGAGAGCAAGACCTGCTATATCTCCCCGCGCCGACACCGCGCGATGATGCGTATCGTGAAAGACGAGGGTAAACCTGCCGCCTTGCCGTCTTGCCTTGCCCAAGCGTGCAACCAGCGCCGGATCGGTCCATTCATGCACGACGACGACGTCGGCCGCGCCGACCGCCGACTCGTGGTCGAAGCCGTCGTGATACGAGGTCGAATGCAGCCGTGGAAAGGCGCGGTGGAAAGCCACGATCGCGCCCTGCCCCTGGTCTCTCAACAGATTGGCTCGGCTCCACGATCCCGCCGGTTCCAGCGCGACGGTATCATGGCCGCGCCTGATAAGATCGCGCATGATCCCACGCAGGAAATGTGCGTTGCCGTGATTCCAGTCGGACACGAGGGAATGGGTATAAAAAAGAAACTTCATAGCTTGCCCCTTTGCCGCAGGCCGCAGGCACGCTGCATGGCACGCGCATAGACATTCAGAAGCGACAGGCATTGGGCGTCGGCGGAAAAGTCGCGCGAGCGCCGCTGTGCAAGGCCGCCAAGGGCAGTTCGCATCGCGGCATCGTCCATGAGCCTGTTGATCGCATCCGCAAAGGATTGCGGATTGTGCGGATCGGCAAAAAGCGCCGCGCCGTTCCAAAGCTCGCGGTAGGTCGGAATATCGGCCAGGACCAGCGCGGCGCCGGCGCGCGCTCCTTCGAGGGCGGCAAGGCCGAACGGTTCGTAAACGGAGGGAGAGACCACGATCGCGGCTTTTGCCATGAGCGTCATTATCTCCTGATGCGGCAGCTCGCCGAGGCAAGTCGCATTGCGGAGGGCGATGTGCTGGCCGGCGGGTCCTTCGGGCGGTCCCGCCATGAGCACGCGAGCGTGGCAAAGGCTCGCGGCTTGATCCAGAACGGCGCCGTTCTTGCCTTCGTCCCACCACCGGCCGGCAGCCAGAACGAACTCCTCTTTCGACACCGGCGGTGGTTCGAAACGGCAGGAATTGTAGACAATCTCGATATTGTCGATCGGCCCGTAGCTGCGGCGAAGCGCATCCGCATGGCTGCGGCTCGGTGCCATGACCGCATCGGCACGATCGAACCCAAGCCTGTTGCGGCGCTCCTGCCAGAGCCAACCGGCCGGAACATCGCTACCCCTGACAGTCTCGAACCAGGTAACGACGCAGGAATGCGAGACCACTACCACCGGCAAGTCGATATTCAATCCTGCCGCCTGGGAGGGCAAATTGAGATGGAGCAAGTCGATGGAATGCTCCGCCGCGAGCCCCGCCAGGAGATCGGGGATGACATCGAGCCGCTCTTCACTTTCCGTCGTCCAATCGAGCGGAACGTTAAGCCACGTCAAGGTTCCGGTCTCGCAGGCTTCCCGCGATTGCTCGGCGGATGGTGGCGGTCCGAGACCGGCAAAGACCGTCTGCACACCGCAATGTCTGAGACCCCCGGCGAGATCCATCGCATAGCGCCAGACTCCACCGACAGCGTCGAGTGTCATCAGAACGTTGCGCGGCCGGCTGACTTGAGTTTGAAAAGAAGCCGGCAGCGAAAGGCGATCCTGGTTCACTCCGAGCGCGCCGTTCATGCCGTCACCCTCCTCGGCTGGCGAACCTGGGAAGCTGCGAAACGATTTTCGACCAGCCAATCATGCAGGTCGCGGATACCGTCGCGCCAGCTTATTTGAGGCCCCCATCCGACGGCGCTTTGCAGCGCTCGCGTATCGGCGACGAAATAAAGCTGGTCGCCGGCGCGCCAGTCGCCCTTTGCCGTGTCGACAGCACGGCCGGTCAATCGGTGGATCTCGTGCAGCGCCATGTTGATGCTGATTGCGTTTTGCGGACCGCCACCGAGATTGAAGGCCTTGCCTTTGAGGCTATCGATCGACCGCATGACGGCTCGATAGGCCGCGACGGCATCGTTCACGTGTAGAATGTCGCGGACCTGTTTTCCGTCGCCGTAGATCGAGATTTTGGTGCCTTGCAATACACAGGTGAGAAAATGAGCAACCCAGCCCTGATCCTCGGTGCCGAACTGCCGTGGGCCGTATATGCAACTCATTCGAAGCGCCGCTGTCGGCATGCCGTAGGACTTGGCATAGTCCAGGACATATTGGTCGGCGACCCCCTTCGAGCAGCCATAGGGTGTGCAGAAATCCAGTTTCCGGCTTTCGTCGAAGCCATGCGCACGCAGCCTCTCGTCGGCCGGAACGTACCGGTCATCGAGTTCCTGCATGGAGATGTCCTCGATATCGCCGTACACCTTGTTGGTGCTTGCAAAGACTAGCGGCGCGTTGCGTCCCGCCTTGCGCACAGCCTCCAGGACATTGATCGTTCCGCGCGCATTGGTTTCGAAATCATGGATCGGATGAACGAGGCTCGTTGTCACCGCTGTCTGAGCAGCAAGATGAAAAACCGCTTTCGCATCCGAAAAAACCGGCTCTATGGCACTGAGGTCGCGGATATCAGCGAGCACGGGATGAACGCGCTCCCCATGATTGGTCTTGAGCCACCGGAGGTTCGCATCGACTCCGGGACGGCTGAGATTGTCGAGAATGACCACCTCTTCGCCATCCCTCAGGTAGCTGTCGGCGAGATTGCTGCCGATGAAGCCGCTGCCTCCGACGACAACAACGGGCGCGCTTCCCGGTCTCATGACATAAGCCCCCGCTCTTGAAGGTGCTTCGTCATCTCGGCGTTCCGGTCAACCGCACCGGTGGCGAGAACCCATTCGGCAAACGGAGCGAGCGAATTGTCGAGACGGTGCCGCGGTTCGAAGCCAAGCAGTTCCCGGGCCTTGGAAATATCGGCGAAACAATGCCGGATGTCGCCGGAACGCGCTTTGCCGGTGATGTCAGGCCTAATTTGGCCAAGACCCATCGCCTCGGCCAGCAGCATGGCCACCTCGGATATCGTATAGGCCTGGCCGCTGCCGATATTGATGACATGGCCGGGAGCCCGAGGCTGTTCCAGTGCAAGGCGGAAGGCACGCGCGACGTCGCGCACATGCACGAAATCCCGGCGCTGCTCGCCATCCTCGAATATCATCGGCGGATGGCCGTTGGCGAGACGGGAGGCGAAATTCGCAAGTACGCCGGTATAGGGATTGGAGAGCGCCTGGCCAGCACCGAACACGTTGAAAAGCCGCAGTGCTACGGCCTCCACACCATAGGCCTCGCCGAAGATCAGGAACTGACGCTCCTGCGCGAATTTGGTGAGCGCGTATATCGATGCGAGATCGACCGGCTTTTCCTCATCGGTCGGAGCCCGAACAAGCGCCTCGCCGTCCGGACCAAGCGGGTCCCATTGTCCTTGCCTGATGCGCGCGCCATTGCGGCGTATGAAGCCGAAATGCTCTCCCGCACGCGATACGTACATTCCTTCCCCATAGACGCTCATGGAGGAGGCAACGACGATACGTTTGACCGGAAGGCCGATCGTCGCTTCGAGGAGGACCGCGGTGCCGAGATCGTTGCTGCCCACATAGCGGGCGATCTCGTACATGGACTGTCCGACACCGACCTCTGCGGCGAGGTGAACGACGCCATCGATCTCCTCCAGCGCCTCCCGAACCGCGTGTTTGTCCCGCACATCACCACGGATAAGCTCTGCCGCACTGGAGAGATGAACCTCGCCGTCGCCGTGCACCTGATCGATCAACGCATCGAGGATGCGGACCTCATATCCATTTTCGAGAAGTTCTTCCGTAACATGACGGCCAATGAAGCCGCAACCACCAGTAACAAGAATACGTGACATCATTCACCTGGAGCTGTGGGTTGGGGAGCTTTTGATCGCCTCCGAACCATGAGCCCTAAGGAATGTTCCTCAAGCTATGACATCTTTATCTTCAATGACACCTGCCGGCTCCGCGGCGGAACCAGGGTTCTTCTTCATCAACAACTTCTCCGGAACAAGCCTGTTCCAGCAAAGTTAGGCGAGCTTTGGGGACTGCCGGATGCGGCGCTCAACCGACGACATCAGCAGGAGGATGCGATGAACGTACTTACACCGGTGCAAACACAGACGATGAAGGCCGCCGTCGTCATTGGAGCCGGACGGCTGCGCGTAGAAGACGTACCCCTTCCGCAACCTGGGCCGGGGCAGCTCCGCGTCAAGCTTGAAGGTTGCGGGGTCTGTGCATCCAATTTAACGCCATGGGCAGGTCCCGAATGGATGCGATTTCCCACGGAACCAGGAGGGCTCGGCCACGAAGGCTGGGGTGTGGTCGATGCCGTCGGAGAGAATGTTCAGAGCGTCGCCATCGGCGACCGCGTCGCGTCCCTCGGCCAGCACGCCTATGCCACCCATGATATCGCCGATGAAAATGCCGTCGTCCCTCTCCCCGCTGAATTCGACGGCAAACCCTTTCCTGGGGAACCGCTGGGTTGCGCCCTGAATATTTTCAAGCGCAGCGACATCGTTGCCGGGCAGACTGTCGCGATCGTCGGCATCGGCTTTCTTGGCGCTCTGCTGACGCAGCTCTGCGTGGCGGCTGGCGCGCGCGTCATCGCCCTTTCCCGCCGGCCATTTTCGCTCGACCTCGCAAGGCATTCGGGCGCGGGCGAGACCATTCCGTTGGATGATCACTGGCGGATCATCGAGCATGTTAAGCAGATCACGAACGGGCGCTTCTGCGACAGGGTCATCGAAGCTGTCGGAAAACAATGGCCGCTCGATCTGGCCGCCGAACTGACCCGTGAACGTGGCCGCCTCATCGTCGCCGGCTACCACCAGGATGGGCCGAGGCAAATCAATATGCAATTGTGGAACTGGCGCGGCCTCGATGTCGTCAACGCGCATGAGCGCGATCCCGCAATCTATATCCAAGGCATTCGCGATGCTGTCACCGCGATCCGCTCCGGCCGCCTCGATCCATCGCCGCTTTATACTCACCGCTTCCCCTTAGTACGCCTCGATGATGCTCTGAACATGACGCGAGACCGCCCCGATGGTTTCGTCAAAGCCTTGATTGTCTATCCATGAGCGAACTCGATCTCGACATTGGAGAGCACGCCCTTGTCCGTTCTCCCCGGATCGGTTTTCTGGGTGTGGGCTGGATCGGGCGGCATCGGATGAAAGCCATCTTGGAGACCGGGCTGGCCGATGCGGCTGTTATCTGCGATCCATCGCCGGACATGGCGCAAGCGGCGCGCGAACTCGCGCCGGGAGCGGTCGTCGTGGCCTCTTTCGAGGCGCTGCTGCAGGAGGACCTTGATGGCATCGTTATTGCGACTCCCAGCGCATTGCATGCGCAGCAATCGATCGAGGCACTGAAGCGCGGCATAGCGGTTTTCTGCCAAAAGCCATTGGGCCGCACGCGGCAGGAAGTCGAACGCGTGGTCGAAGCAGCGCAGGCTGCGGACAGGCTCCTGGGCGTCGATCTTTCCTATCGCCAAACAAAGGGCATGCGCAGTATCCGCGATCTTGTCCGCAGCGGCGAACTCGGCAATATCTTCGCGGTGGACATGGTTTTTCACAACGCCTACGGACCGGATAAGGCTTGGTTCTACGACAAGGCCCTCTCGGGTGGCGGATGTGTCATGGACCTCGGCATTCATCTGGCGGACCTTGCGCTTTGGACGCTCGACTTTCCGGCCGTCACCGAGATCGAAAGCAGCCTTTTCCGGGAGGGCGCTCCGGTTCTGGCCGGTAGCAACGAGGTCGAAGATTTCGCTATCGCAACAGCCACGCTGTCGACCGGCACCGTCTTGCGGCTGACATGCTCATGGCGGTTGCATGCGGGCTGCGATGCCATGATCAGCGCCGCTTTCTATGGAGACGCGGGCGGCGCGACAATGCGCAACGTCAGTGGATCATTTTACGATTTCATCGCCGAGCGTCATCGCGGAACCCGGACGGAGGTTCTTGCGGCGCCGCCGGATGAATGGGGCGGTCGCGCTGCCGCCGAATGGGCGATGCGCCTTGCCGCCGGCAAAACCTACGATCCCGAATGCGAGAAGCTGATCGCTTCGGCAGCACTCCTCGATGCCATCTACGACCGCTGAGATAATCTCTTCGCGAGTCTTGTAGGCTGCACCTGCTACCACTTGATGCGGTAGTCGACCCGCACGTTGCCGGCGGGCGTCAACGTCATGGGATCGGTCAACGAAGCTGTGAAATTGAGATTAGGCACGATCGCCTGGTTTAAGGCAAGGGTACTCGAAAAGGCGCCCTTAATGTTCGTCACTTCTCCGCTCGCCGAAATCGACGTCCCGATCCAGGGAAAGATCATCTTTACCCCCTGCGAGGCAGTGATCGAGGCCGGAGCGGTCTGCATCGTGGCATAGCTGACGTTCAACGACCGCAACGTCTGGATATCGAGATCTGTCGAGAATATCCAATTTTGCGAGCGGCCAAGATGCAGCATTCCGCTGCCCCTCAACGTGTCCACCCGCACTCCGATCTCGCGCCGTGAATTGCTGGCGAAATTACTGCGATTGTCCACCGCTCGTCCCCACAGCGTGGCAAGTTCGGAACCGCTCAGGATCGTTCCACCGGCCGCGCCTGCAAGACCGACATCCGCACCCGCGCTCATTTCCCAGGCCATGGGCAGCCGAAAGCCGATCGTCGCGCGATAGGTCCTCGGAGCAACCTTGACCGGCGACCAGATCACCAGATCGCCGGCATCAGCTCCACGCGAAAGCGGCATGGCACCTGCGAGAACACAGAGGAAAATACCTATTGAAACGAATCTCATCACAAAAGCCCAATTGCATTTGTATCGAGGCCAGCGCGTCAGAGCGCTGCATCGACAGCCGAATCCAATGCGAAAACGCATTTTCAGCCTCGGATTGATTGGTTGGTAAGAGCTGGTCCAACGGTGTATTGCCCGCCATTTTGGGCACGCACACCGTGGTTGCGCGAGGCAACGCTCCGCGCGCCTCAAGCAACTCTCGATGAGCAGAGTCCCATTCAAGGAACTGCTTGTAAACCCCTCGGATCGAAGTTTTTTGCTGCGATGCACATGTGCCGCACCTCTGCCCGGCGACCAGCCTTGACGGGAACAACTCCGACCGGTTGAGGTTCGGAGCTACCAACCTACGGAGGACACCATGGCAGACAACGAAATCCGCGACGTCTTTATCGTCGGCCTCAGAAATGCGCACGCGATGGAAAATCAGGCACTCAGCATTATGAAGCCGCAACTGTCGCGCATCGAAAACTATCCGGAGGTCGCCGCCAAACTCGAACAGCACATTCGGGAAACCGAGGGCCAGATCACACGCCTTGAGGAAGTTCTGGACGGCCTGGACGAAGATCATTCGACATTGAAGGATATGGCTCTGTCGTTCACAGGCACGATGGCGGCCATGGGTCACACCATGGCGGGTGACGAGATCCTGAAGAATTCCCTTGCCAATTTCGCATTCGAAAACTTTGAGATCGCCGCCTACAAATCCCTATTGACGGTCGCCGATGCCGGCGGCTTTGCCGCCGCCACGACCGCCCTCCAGTCCAATCTTGCCGAAGAACAGGCAATGGCAAAATGGCTTGACACCAATCTGGCGGCTGTCACTCAAAAATTTCTGCTGCTGCGGGAAGGTGGAGCGACCGCCAAGGTCTGACGGAAACGTCCTATGCGATCGATCGCGGGTAATCTCGGGAAGGTCATCCGCAAAACGGAACGGATGGCCCGGTTGTCAGTTCTATTGGAGCGCCACAACTCAAGCTCCCCGGATCGGTCGATAGAACTATGCGCATTCTGATTTGGCTGTGCATCGCCGCCGCAGTGGCTGCCGCCGCGATCTGGTTCTTGATGGAACCGACCATTCCTTTTGCTGCAAATGATCCGCGCCTTCAAGGCGATGGCGATCCGGCGTGGGGGCAGCTTATCTTTGCGGCTGGCGACTGCGCGTCCTGTCACGCCACTCCTGGCCAGCAGGACCGGCTCAGATTGGGCGGCGGCATCGCGCTCGCATCCCCCTTCGGCACATTCCGCGCACCCAATATCTCATCCGATCCCGTCGATGGCATAGGTGCCTGGAGCACGGTCGATCTCGCCAATGCCATGATCGGCGGCGCTTCTCCTCGCCATCAGCACTACTATCCGGTGTTCCCCTATACGAGCTATACGGGCATGCGGATTGAGGACATCAAGGACCTACGGGCCTATCTGAAGACATTGGCTCCGGTTTCCGGCCGTCCGCCCCCACATGACCTGTTTCTTCTGTTCCGCATACGCCGCATGTTGGGCTTTTGGAAGCTCCTGTTCTTCCGGGTAGGACAGACGCAGGCGCCCCTCGCTGCCGATCCCGTCCTCGCCCGCGGCGGCTATCTGGTCGAGACCGTTGGCCATTGTGCAGAATGCCATTCGTCACGCAATTTCTTCGGTGCCATCAAGGCCGAAACGCGGTTTGCCGGCGGCATCGACCCTGAGGGCACAGGCTTCATTCCCAACATCACGCCGAGCCGGATTGGACATTGGTCCGAAGCCGACATCGCGGAAGTATTGAAGAGCGGCAACACGCCGGATCACGGCCGCGTCGGCTCCTCCATGGCCGAGGTCGTCACCAACATGGCGATGCTGCCGCAGAGCGATCGCGACGCTATCGCGCGCTACATCAAGACGCTGCCCGCCCGTCCGACGCCGCATCCTTGAACGGATTAATGGGTGTAGAGATAGGCTGCGACATCGCGCGCCTCGGCTTCCGAAATCCCGGTTCTCGGCATGGCGGACTTGGGCGAGAAATCCTGTGGCGACACGATCCAATGCACAAGATTGTCGCCCGTATTGTTGACCACGCCGGCGATATAGACTCGCTTTTGAAGACCCGACAGGGCGCCGCCCACTTGACCGTCCGCACCGGCTATTCCGGGGATTTGGTGACATCCGGTGCAGCCGTATCGACGAAAGATCGGCGGCGCACGGGAGGGATCGCCGCCGCCGGTGAGCGCGCGCGCGGCCTCTCGGCGCTGCTCCGAGTTCTTTGCCATGTTCGTGCCGATCAGAGCGCAGAGCAACGCAATGGCTGCTGCGCCCACCCAGGCATTGCGATATCTATAAAGGGCGGATGCGCTGAACATGATCCACTCCCCGGCCGGCATTCGCGATCCATAGCGCAGCCATTGCGAGTGCCGCGCCGGCATAAATCGTCCCGGCTGGAATCCACATAACCATTCCGGCGAGCTGCTGGTCCTCCAGCGGCGTGAGCCACCATGTTGCCGCAGCATGCGTCTGCTCGACATAAAGGACGCGCGGCGCAAGCGCCATGAGGGCACCGAGAGCCCCGGTGTGCAGCATGGTCAGGAAAAGATGCCACGCGGCAACGCCGTGATGGCTGCGCCAGAAGATCGACCACCAGAAAAGGACAGCAGTGGCGAAGAAGCTCAGATGCTGCAGACGATGCAACGTGACATCGCTGACGGCAGCGTCGAACAGGACAGGCGCGTGCCAGGCCCATATGGCGACGGCATGCAGCAGGGTGGCATTGGTTCCTCCGCTCAGCCACCGCCAGGTGATCTGCGCTGAACGTCTTCTCATCGTCCTCCCCATCCAGCGCCTCAATCGGTCCGGCAGGCCCCACAAGAACATGCCGGCAGGCCGCGCGATGACAATCATCGGAGCGGAGATCGCCATGATGATTTCGTGCTCGATCATGTGAAACGTAAAAAGTTGCTCGCCGAGCCAGTGCAGCGGAGATACGAGTGCGCCCGCGAGTGTCAGCCAGCCCGCCCAGTAGCAAAGGGCGCGCTTGCCCACAACGGGCCGGCTCGTTCGGGCGCGTCGCCACAGCCTCCAGGAGCCTCGGCCATAAAGAAGAGCGGCGATCGTCAACGGTGTTACGATCCACGGATCGATCGTCCACTCCGAATGGAATAGATGCCCTTCCGCACCGTGCGCAGCAGCCTGCCGCATGGTCATCAGCAGAAATATGAAAGCGCCTAGTGTTCGCATGCGTTCAAGAGCCATGTGGCTCCCCCCTGCAGCATCAGCGCGAAGGCAAAGACGAGCCCGACCAGAACGCTGAGATGGCGGATGAACAGTGCCGTTCGGGCCTCCTCCTGCGTGGAACTGGCCTGTGGCACCACTGCACTGGTGACCGCAAGGGCGATAGCAACGGCAGATGTGAGAAGCGACCAATATGTGCGACGGCTACAATCGACATAGGGCAAGATTTGGCCGAGTTGGGTGTTGATAGCCCATATAAGGGGGGCAAGGACCAATCCCCCGTATTTTGTCGCCGCGGTCATCATAGGCGTGGTACCCAGTAAATGCATGCGTATAAGGGAATCCAAGCCACCACGACAAAGTTCCAGTACATCGCATTATCCTGCACATCGCCGAAGCGCCGGGGGTTGTCGGCGTGCCCCGTGAACATCAGGCAGGTCAGCACTATCGTATCCATCAGGTCCGTGATGATGTGGGTCGTGTGAAGACCCAACATGGTCCATATGATCGTGCCATAGGCATTGTCGTCCCAGCGCACGTGGAGGACGGTGAATTCGAAAGCGCGCAGGACCAGCGGTGCCGCCCCGAGCACCGACATGACGACAAGCCCGATGCGCACCTTCAGCAGATCTCTTTGCCGCGCCCAGCGAGATAAAATGATATTCGGCACGACACTTACCAGCAGTATCGCTGTCAGGGCCGTTCCGGGAACAAGCCCCGGCGCCGGCGCCTTGATAGGCCATTGCGGGGCGATACTCATCAGGTAAAAATAGACCGCGATCGCCAATGCGAAGCCGGAACCTTCGATCAGCATGAAGGCGCAGGTTCCCCACCAGGTCGGGCTCGCCGTACCCATGCCATGTGGTGGCAGCCTTGAAACATCGAGTACGACGCGCTCCTTCACGATTCATCCTCCGGCGTCTGCTTCGGCCAGAACCAACCCGTCAATGTGATCCCGATCGGAATCGATCCCCATACGACAGCCCAGGGCGAGAAGATCGACCAGATCAGCATCACCGTGGTGGCAAGAGCCGCTAAGAGCGGCCAGATCGAATTTCGCGGCGATGATTCGCTGGCTTCCGGTTGCGCCTCGACGACGCTGCTGACGATCAGTTCTCGCCGGTCGGTGCGCAATCCGGCCGCCACCGTGAGCTCATCCGGCTGCGCCCACAATGGATCGCGGGCGCCGACCACCGGTATGCGGCGGAAATTGAAGCATGGCGGCGGTGATGATGTCGCCCATTCGAGCGTCGAGGCACCCCAGGGGTTCTCGCTTGCGATCTGGCCGGATCGAGCGCTGCGGAGGACATCGATGAAGAAGACGAGGAAGCCAAGCGAAAGGATGACGGCGCTCAGGCTGACGAACATATTCATGCCGGCCCAGGGCATTTCCGGCTGATAGGTGTAGATGCGCCGCGGCATGCCCTCGAGCCCCAGAATATGCATCGGAAAGAATGTCAGATTGAAGCCGATGAAGATCAGCCCGAACGCCCAGCGGCCAAGCGTCTCGCTCATCATCCGGCCGGTCATCTTCGGAAACCAGTAATAGATGGCGCCGAGCAAGGGAAAGACGGCGCCGCCAACCAGGACGTAATGGAAATGCGCGACGACGAAATAGGTGTCGTGCACCTGGGTATCGAACGGCACCGACGCGACCATGACCCCGGTCAGGCCACCAATGACAAAAGTCACGAGAAAGCCGAGGACGAACAGCATCGGCGTCTTGAACATGGGTTGGCCGGCCCACAGCGTCGCCAGCCAGCAAAATATCTGGACGCCCGCGGGAATGGCGATTGCCATGCTGGAGGCGGTAAAGAAGCTCTCGCCGAGTCGCGGCAGCCCGACCACGAACATATGATGCACCCAGAGGCCAAAAGCCAATATCCCCGTGGCGATCAAAGCCATCACCAGCGGAAGATAGCCGAATGCGGGGCGGCGCGAGAAGGTCGCGATGATCGTCGAGACCATGCCGACGGCCGGCAGGAAGATGATATAGACCTCGGGATGGCCGAAGAACCAGAACAGATGCTGCCACAGCAGCACATCACCGCCCTCGGAGGGATTGTAGAACTGTGTTCCGATCAGGCGGTCCATGATCAGCGATGAACTGGCGAGCATGATTGCCGGCATAGCCATGATGACGAGGAAAGCCGTGACGACCATCGACCAGACGAACAGCGGAATGCGGTCCAGAGACATGCCGGGCGCACGCTGCTTGAAGACGGTGACGACAATTTCCACCGCGACGGCCAATGCCGAAACCTCGGTGAAGGTGATCATCTGCGCCCAGAGGTCCGCGCGCTTGCCGGCGCCGTATTGCGGTCCGGAGAGGGGCACGTAGGCGAACCATCCGACATCGGGCGCGGTATCCAGGGCAAACGAGATCCATAACAGCAGGCCGCCTGCCAGAAAAATCCAATAGGAAAAGGCGTTCAAGCGCGGAAAGGCGATGTTGCGGGTGCCGACCATGAGCGGCACGAGATAGACCGCCATGGCTTCCATGACGGGCACGGCAAACAAAAACATCATGTTCGCGCCGTGCATCGTGAATATCTGGTTATAGCGATCCGGACCGATAAAGCGCGCCTCCGGCCGCGCCAATTGCAGCCGCATCGCAAGCGCCAGCAGGCCGCCCATGGCGAGAAAGACAAATGCGGTGGCGATGTAGCGGCGACCGATGATCTTGTGATCGACGGTGGTGAGGGCACCCCAAATGCCGGCCGGGGTCATCCAGGTCTGCGAAAGCCGCCGTTCGAGCTCGTCGTCGCCGAACATCAAATCCGTCGGTTGCGTCGGTTTGTCGTCCTTTGTCATCGCAGGCTTTCCATATAGGCGGAAAGCTGCCGCAGTTCGTCGCTGGAGAGCGGAACCATCGGCATGTTGTTTCCGGGTTTCAGCGTCTGGGGATCGGCAATCCATGCGGCGAGCGAACCGCGTGTATTGTCGAGCAGGCCGGCCGCAATCGTCTGGCGGCTGCCGACATGGGTCAAATCCGGCCCGGTCGACCCCGATGCTTCCGTGCCGCGTATGGTGTGACAGGCGGCGCAGGGCTTGCGCATGAAGAGAGCCTTGCCGGCAATCGCTTCCGGGTCCGTCGGCGATGCGCCGTTGTCGCGCTGTGCTGCAGCCCAGCGCTGATAGTCGGTCATGTTCTCGGCAATGACGAACAGCGCCATGTGACTGTGCTGAAGTCCGCAGAATTCCGCGCATTGACCGCGATAAACGCCGGGGCGGTCCGCTCGGATCGTTATGGTGTTCTGCCGGCCGGGAATGAGGTCGCGCTTGCCCGCGAGGCTCGGCACCCAGAAAGAATGAATGACATCCGTGCTTTCGAGCTGGATGCGAATATCCACTCCGACCGGAATGTGCATCTCATTGGCCGTCTGAAACGCCTTGGCCGGGTCGGACTCGTTATAGAAGAATTGCCACCACCATTGCTGGCCGCGCACCTTGATCGTCAGATCGGCATCCTGAGCCGCGCTGAGACCACGGGTCGCATAAAAGCTCGCAACCGTCAGACCGGCAATGATCAGCACCGTCGCTGCCACCGCCGCGGTCACGATCTTTCCCATTCGCCGCTCGCTCTCGGGGCTTGGATCCTGCCGCAGCGTCCTGGATCGCAACAATGCCAAGATCAGAACGATCATGACCACCGCCCATACCACAGAGCAGACAATCACGATCCCGGTGATGAGATGTTTGAGCTGAACGGCCGAAGCACCCTCGGCGTTCAAAGCCGACTGCGCACCGTTGCATCCTGCAATCAGGATTGCCGAAAGGAACAGGGAAACGGCAGCCCCCGCTTTCAAGGTGACGGCCCCTGCTCGGGGTTCATCCCGACAGGGCCTTCTTCGAATAGGATTGCCGCCGGCGCACGGTTTTCCGCCGGGCGCGTCTGCTTGTCGTCATTACGGCTCGGCGCTGTGATCTTGGCCCTATATGCACCGATTGTCTGGACATAGCCCGCGAGCTGCCAGATCTCATCGATTGTCATCTTGTCGCGAAAAGCCGGCATTCCATGCGAGCGGCCATCGCGGATGGAGGCTGCGATCGACACCATCTCCGGGCCATAAAGCCACCAGCCATCGAGGAAGGAGGGACCGACCCCGCCGCGCCCGTCGCCGTGGCATGCCGCGCAGCCAAACCAAGAGTAGAGCCGTTTGCCCTGGCTGAGATCGTAAGCGGTTTCCTCGTAGGGCTTGCCGAGGGCGAAGTAGATTTCCGGGGGCGTGCCGCTAATACCGTTCGGCATCAGGCGCAGCTCGTCCAAGGCGGCGCCGACGGGGGGATCGGTTCGATATTGTCGCGCTTCGCGGGCATCACCGATGAGGGCGGCCACGCCGAGGGCCACCAGAAAGGTCGCGATCAGAAACGCGCGATCAAAGGCTTCTCTACCTACCTCCCACGACATGTTCGATGTTCCAACCTGTGCGGGCTTCAATGAGCGGGCGCTACGCCAGAGCGGACAAGGCGCACCGGCAACAACTTGTAGGATGGCGTTTTCGCCTTGGTGTCATGATGGTCCAATGGAAACAGGGGATTGGCCTCCGGGTAATAGGCGCAGCAACATCCTTCCGGAAGGTCGTAGGCCATGATTGTGAACCCTGAAACCCGGCGCTCCGTCTCCGGATCGATCGCCGTCACCAGATCGACGGCTTCGCCGTTGCTGAAACCCAGGCGTGCAATGTCGGCCGTATTGACGAAAACGACACGCCTTGTTCCCTCGACACCGCGATAGCGGTCACTGAAGCCATAAATCGTCGTATTGAACTGATCGTTGGAACGCAACGTGGCGAGATGAAGGACATCGTCGCTTTGCGCACCGAGTGAAAACTCCGGAAACAGGCGGTCAGGGGTGATGAAATTGGCCTTGCCGTTGCGGGTGACCCACTTGCGCTCCCGCGCCGGCAGCGGCCTTGGAATGCCACCGGGGTGGAACATGCGCTTGTTGAAATCCTTGAAGGTCTCCGGATAAGTTTGCTCGATGGCGTCGCGGATCGTCGAATAGTCATCCACCCAGCGGTCCCAGGGCACGACACCCTTGGTCAGCGTCGCCCTTGCCATGCCGGCGATGATCGCCGGCTCCGAAAGCAATTCCGGACTAGCGGGCTTGGCTCTTCCACGCGAACCATGAAAATGCGCGACCGAGCTTTCCACCGACACAGCCTGTGGGCCGGTCGCTTGTTCGTCGATCTCGATACGACCGAGACACGGCAGGACATAGGCGATCTCGCCGTGAATGACATGGCTGCGGTTGAGCTTGGTGGCGATCTGCACGGTCAGACGCAGGTTTCGCCACGCATTCTCCATCGCGACGGTTTCGGGAATAGCCCGCAGGAAATTCCCGCCGAGGCTGACGAACGCCCGCGCCTCGCCCTGAAGGATCGCTTTGCATGTCTCGACCGTGGTGTGGCCGATCCACTCCGGCGGTTGGAATTGATAAAGCGTGGCCAGCTTGTCCAGCGGTACGAGACCCGGCTTTTCGGTGATCCCGACCGTGCGTTGGCCCTGCACATTCGAGTGACCGCGTACCGCGCAAATATTGGCTCCCGGCTTGCCGATATTGCCGCGAAGAAGCGCGAGATTGACGACCATGTGCACATTCTGAACGCCCATGACATGCTGCGTAAGGCCCATGCCATAGACCATCAGAACCGCGTTCGAGTTGGCATAGGTCGAAGCAGCCTGCTGCATCTGGGCTCGCGTCAGGCCGGAGACACGTTCCAGCTCGGCCCAATCGTATTTTCGCGCGGCTGCAGCGAATTCCTCGAACCCCGCGGTATGTTGACGAATGAAATCGTGGTCGAGGACGTGCTTCTTGTCGGCGGCCGCCATCGCTGCGGCAAAGGCTACCGTTCCGGCATCGGAGGGATCGTCCGGTATCGCGTCGGTTCCCGCAACCTTGCTGGTCCCAGACGCCTTGAGTGCGTCGTCAGCCTCGATCAGCGCCTTGCACACGCCGAACAGTGCCGCGATATCGCCGCCGTTCTTGACTTGATAGTATTCCGAGGAGATTGGCGTGTCCTTGCCGGTGAGCATCTGGCCCGGCATCTGAGGATTGACGAAATGCTGCAGCCCCGGCTCGTGAAGCGGGTTGAAGGTGACGATCTTGACGCCCCTGCTGACGGCATCCTGCAGATCGTGAAGCATTCTCGGCGAGGACGTGCCGACGTTCTGCGCAAGGTAGAAGATGCAGTCGCAATTTTGGAAATCGGACAGAATGGCCGTGCCGATCGAAGCGCCGATGCTTTCCGGCAGTGCGACCGATGTGCTCTCGTGGCACATGTTCGACGAATCCGGCAGATGATTGCTGCCGAATATGCGCGCGAACAGCTGATACATGTAGGCCGTCTCGAGCGATGCACGGCCGGACGTATAGAAATCGACCTTCTCAGGAGGCATCGCCCTTAATTCGCGGCCGATCTCTTCGAAAGCGTCCTGCCAGTTGACAGGCACGTATTTGTCCGTTTCGGCATCCCAGCGCATGGGATGCGTCAGACGTCCCTGCTCTTCGAGATCATGGTCGGGCCAGGTTTCGAGCTCGGTGAGCGTATGTGCCGCGAAGAAGGCGCGATCCGCCCGTCGGTTGGTGACCTCCCAACTGGTGGCCTTGGCGCCATTTTCGCAAAATTCCAAAGGATGGGGCTTGGCAGGCTTGCCCCACGCGCAACTCACGCACATGTAACCATCGGGCTTGTTCTGATGCGCCAAGAGGGATGGGCCTGCGATCGGAATATGCTCCCGGAGCAGAATTCTACTCACCGATTTTGCGGAACCCCATCCACCTGCCGTGGTTTTGCGGGATGTATTCGCTGGGTCGTTTCTCGGTTGTGTAGCCATGATGAAGATCCTCGATTCCCACAAAGAACCAACAACAAGCTCTTCTGTTCCCTGCCGATGGCGACAGTCGGCCTCAGCCGCGACCGTCGCTAAAGTTCGATGAGCGCGTAAGGCTTGCCGGTCGGTTTTTCGATGTGGGCGGCGACATTGAAGACCGGGGCTCCGGCAGGTGTGCGGCCCTCATAACTGCCCCGGTGTGCGTGTCCATGGACGACCGCATCGACCTTGAAGCGGTCGATCGTCTCAGCAAGCCGCGATGAGCCGAGAAAGGGGAAGATTTCCGGCGGTTCGCCGACGACCGTCTCCGTAATCGGCGCATAATGCAGGATCACCATGGAGCGACTGGCCCGGACCTGACGCATAGCGTTTTCCAGTCGCATCGTTTCGTCGACGCTTTCGGCAACCATCGCCTTGATGGCAGGCTCTCCAAAGGAACTCAGCATGTAGCGGCCAAACCCTCCGGCAAACCCTTTCACACCGACGAAGCCAACGCCCTCGATCTCGACGGCGCGGCCGTTCAAAAGCTTCACGCCGACATCTGTGAGAATGGCCATCACCTCGTCGACGGCGCCGCTTTCATAATCGTGATTGCCGAGCACCGCCACGACCGGCACCGTACAGTTGCGCAGGTCGGCGGCAAGCAATTCGGCCTCTTTCGGCTTGCCGAGGTCGGTCAGATCACCGGCGATAACCAACACGTCGGCCACCGCACAAATATCGGCGAAAAGAGCTTTGTAGGATTGTTCGCGATCTTCCTTCACATGAAGATCGGCAACGGCGGCAATTCTCAATTTCCGTCGTTGATCATTGGCCATGCTCATTCTCCTCTTCAGTGCGCAATTCTCCGTCGCCGCTTACGTCGGCAAAGCCCCACTCCTCCACATCAATTTCGAAGTCGATCCGCGAATACATCCGGCCGCGGCAGATCTTCATCTGCGGCAAAGGCAAATCGCGCTGCGCGCTCAGGCGGTCGAGCAGTTCATCCATCAGCCAATCCGGAATCTTGTCGCGCTCGGAAGGATAGATCCAGCGAAAGTTGAGAAGCTGGATCAGCAGCACTTCCCAGTTCACCTCAAGATATCCCAGCAGTTTTTGCCAGTTGATCTTATCGTGGGCTTTCAGGATCACATGGGCGATATCGGCGCCATCATAGCGGTGGCGAAGCTGCACGAAGCATTTCGACCAGATGAGCTCCGTCGGGCCGACGAGGCGGACGGAGCGGCCGCACATCTCAAGCTGCCTCGCATCCGCGAACCAGTCATCGCCGACCGGCATCGTGCCGTTCGAGGATGCAAAGATCACGTCGAAGAAGTGCCTGCCTTTAAAAATCTTGCCCAGCCAGCGTTCGTCCTCGACCTCCACCGAGTACCCCTTGGTCTGGAAATGCGCGAGAATGCGCGCATAGTCGCCTGCCTTGCAGAAGACGTCGAAATCCTTGGTGGGGCGGGAAATTCCGGTATAGGCGCTGACGGCATAGGTGCCGGCGACGAGAAATGGGATCTGCGATTCCGCAAGATCGTTGACGGCCGCAGCGACAAACGGCTCCGCCTCCGGATCGATCAATTGAGGCACGGCCTTTGCCTCCATCAGCAAGTTGCCTGTGCCGTCTCGATCCATATCCGTCGGAGCAATCATCTGATCACCGCTTCGCAGAAACCCACAGGGATCAACACCGTCAGCAGACGGTTGTTCCATGATGCTCCCCACAGGCCGTATGACGATTTCAATTCATCGCCATCACAGGCCGTCTCGTCTCGGAGCACATGCTGCCGCGTTAGCTTTTGGACCTTGCTGCGCCTCGATTGTTTTCCGCGACCGAACCCGAAAGCGGGGCACGTTGGCGCTTCGCACTCGCCTGATTGGTCGACAGAGCCGGGGGCGCCTCAGGTGTCCGCACGGCCTGCGTCGCCGATTCCGTTTCCTCGGTGTCGGAGGGTCTCGAATCCTGCTCGGCTTGCATTTGGTATTGCTCTTGCTCGATCTCGCTATCGGCACGATGCCAATGGTCGATATCCTTGCCTTCCGGCCGTCCTTCCTGCTCCCAAATCTGATAGGCGCGAAGGCGGATTTTTTCGTCCCTTTGATCTTGCATTTTCTTCTCCATCACTAGGGTTTAAGGAAAATTCAGTCTTGGCGGGCGTGTTGATGTGCCAGTATGCTGGCCCGCACGCTCGAAGAACTCAGTCTCGGTGACACCGGCCATCGGGCCGTTCACCGATATCCCCGTTGGCGCTCTCACCGTAGTTCTCCCCGATCGGCCGCATTGAGCGAGCTCGAACCATCGCATCCGGTGAATGTTCCCGCCTTCTTCGATTGCTGGAGCTTTTTCTTAACATGCCTTGCGGCCGGCGCGTTCACTGCGACACTGCGCCGTCCCGGATCAAATGCGCATCCTGACACGCCGTGACAAAAGCCTCGCGCGCAGCCTCGACGGTCAGCCGATGCGAAACGGCGGCAAAGCATTTTTCTTTGGCCCGCGCATGGGATGCGCCTCTTGCGGACGGCCACTGGACACACAGGTAGTGGATCGCTCTTCCGGACCGTGCATGAACGAGGCGATCCGATCGCCTGTCGCCACGCAAACCGGTGCGTTCCAGAGCATTTTGAATTTGACATCGATGATTTCGTTCACCTGCTCCTCCTTAGCTGTCGGAGAGGCGATGTTCGGCAGGCAGAAACGAATTGTCCGAGGGCGTTTTGCGTCAGATCGTTTCTAGGGATTGAAAGGCGGCTGTTTCGGCGATGTCAGCCGAAGTCCTCATCGAGTTGGGCGGCGAGCTGCTGGCGAGCCCGGTTGATGCGGCTCTTGACGGTACCGATCGCACAGCCGAACTTTTCCGCCGCATCGTCGTAGGAGCGACCCTCGATGACCACATATTCCAGCACCGCCCGATAGGGCTCCGGCAACAGGTTGCAGGCTCGTTCCAGTTCCTTCGCGCGGACTGTCCATTCTTGCGATGGCGCTTCCACGCCGAAGCCGGAGACGCATTTCTTGACGCCAGGCGACTCGCGCTTGGCTATGCGGAACTTCGTGCAAAATGTGTTGCGCATAATGGTGAAAAGCCAGGATTTCAGCCGTGTACCCGGATCGAACTGCCCAAGATTGGCAAGCGCCTTTGTCAAGGTTTCCTGAACCAGGTCATCGGCGTCGGCAGAGTTCCTATGGAAGGTTCTTGCGAAGGCGCGAAGAGCCGGAATGAGATTTACGATTTCAGCCTCTAGGTCGGCCGATCGGGACATGTCGTGCACAACGCTCTCCTTCTAGCCGCGCCATCGGCGCGATTGACGCGACGTTGCACCGCCCCGCGAATGCAAGCGCCACGACCACCGTGATCGATATCCCTGCGGATGCCGATCGGATCATTCCAACAATATTGAGCGAGTTGCCGCGATTGCGCCTGAACTCCCTTCAGACTTTGTCAAGCGCTCTCCGCATCCACTAAGGAACGAAGCGAATTGCAGCTTGTTCCGTCCAGGTTCAGAAATTTCTTCGGCATAACCTGAAGGCGAGAGAGGTGGACCGCGCAGGTGGCGACAGGGGCCAAGCAGGAAGGGACGAATTCCACGCGATCCAGCTTCCGAACCGACATCCCGTCCTTAAGTTCCCGATCAGCTAAAATACACGGTTAGCCCCGGTATTTACCTTCGTTCATATCGGCAGGGTCGTAGTTGAGATCCCAGTCCTTCTCCGGTTTCTTCTGGCCAGGCGGCCTCTTGTTCACCGTTGCGTCATCCGACCCGGTAATCACCTTCGGCTTGGCGCTGGCGACGCCGTTGTTATCGCTCTTCTTGATGAGCCTGCGATATTGGCCTTTCGCATCCTTGTGGACATCGGCCGCGTCTTTTCCGCTAGGATTGTCCAATTTCGACATGTGCTCGCCTCCTATCGCTGAGCTCCGTTCTCACGAGGTGGGCCGTTGTTCGACATCAAACATTCTATCCGCACCTTCTGAGCAAAGCGTCCGACACCGATTGGTTCCGAGGCTTTCGAAGAATTCGAGGTAGTCGGGATGATTGGAGCGATTGCAAGCATCCAAACAATCCGGCAATTCGGGAACATTTTCCACCGCGAGACGTTCCCTGCCGTTTCAGAGGTAGGCCATTCGCCACCAGCGAATGATTGCCGCCGATTGAGCTTCTGCTTGAAAAGACCGCACTGACGCTCGTGTTCCGGAACTGAGCTAGATTCGAGCTGCATGGTGCGCGCCCCACGTCCTGACAGCAGCCAAAAGGATCCAACCGATGGCTCTTATGCACCATGCAAAGGATCGCGAGTTCCCGCCGTTCGTCGCGGTGGCTGCCGTTGCGGCGGAGCTCGCCGTCATCTTCATCGGCGCAACTTTGCCGACGCCGCTCTACCCTCTTTATCGAGCCGCATTTTCGTTTTCCGGTCTTGTCCTGACGCTGATTTATGCGGTCTATGTTCTCGGAAACCTGGTGGCGTTGCTGATCCTTGGCCGCCTGTCCGACCAGATCGGACGCAAAAGCATCACCCTGCCGGCGATCGCTTTCGGCATAGCAAGCACGGTCCTTTTTGCTTTTGCGAGCAGCGTGACATGGCTCTTTGCTGCCCGGATCCTCAGCGGAATTGCTACCGGCCTTGCCGCAGGTGCCGCAACCGCATGGATCGCTGAACTATCGGCGGGCAAGAACAAGCTCCCCACCGCGAAAATAGCCTCTGCAGCCAATTTTGCCGGCCTCGCCGCGGCGCCGCTGGCCTCCGGACTGCTCGCCGAGTTCGCGCCCTGGCCGCTCCGCCTCTCCTATGTCCTATATCTTGTTCTCCTGGTCGGGATCGCCGGCGTCATTACCTTCGTGCCTGAAACCGTGGCAAATCCAAAAAAGCATCTGCGCGAAATCTCGGTAAAGCCGAGACTCGGTTTGCCGCAGGAAATCAGGCCGAAATTCGTGTCTCCGGCTCTGACCGGATTTGTCATATTCGCGTTGATCGGGTTTTACGCCGCCTTGATCCCGAGCCTGTTGTCCGAAAGCCTGCATCAGACCTCGCCTGCCCTATCGGGCGCTGTGGTTTTCCAGTTATTTGCAGTCGCGGTCATTGCGGTCGGGCTGACCGGAGGATTGGCAAGCCGGACGGCCATGTTGGCCGCATTGTTGCTGCTGCCGGTTGGTACGTGGCTGCTCGTCGCGGCACAGTTGATAAAATCCTTGCCACTGCTGTTCGTTGCCACGACGCTCGGCGGCATTGCAGGGGCTCTGGGCTATCGCGGCAGTCTCGATCTCATCAACACGATCGCTCCCTCCAATCAGCGCAGTGAGGTTGTTTCAAGCTACCTGATCGCAGTCTACAGCGGGAATGCTCTTCCGGTCATCGGAATCGGATTGCTCTCCACCCTCACGAGCTCGATTGTCGCGCACATCTCCCTCGCCGCATTGATCACCGTTCTTGCCGTGTTTGCGCTGGTGGCTGAAAGGAGATCGGCAATCCAGGGCAAAAACGCGCGGGGATGACCACGCATTGCCAAGCTCTCCCGCCAATGGCCCGGCGTCATCGGGCTGTGGCGAACGGAACAAAGACTGTTGCCGCTGGTTTCCTCTCCATGTGAGGTGTGATGGCTAATCGCGACATCATCGTCATCGGCGGATCGGCCGGATCGTCCGATCCTCTGAGAACCATACTAGCCGCCCTGCCCCGCAATCTCGAGGCGGCGGTGCTCATCATTGTCCACATTCCCGCAAACAGCGCTGGAATATTCAGGCTGGTAGCTTCCGCTTCCACCAATTTACCCGTGAAAAATGCTGAGGATGGCGATGCCATCCTTCCAGGCCAAGTCTATCTTGCTCCCCCCAATCACCATCTGCTGGTGATAAAGGATAGGCTGGCCCTGGGGAACGGGCCGCGCGAAAATCTCGCTCGCCCCTCGATCGACTCGCTCTTCCGCTCGGCCGCTCTTTCTTATGGCCCGAGAACCGTCGGTGTCATTCTGAGTGGCAACATGAACGATGGCGCATCCGGCCTGGCGACGATAAAACAAGCCGGCGGCATCGCTCTCGTTCAAGCCCCGCAGGATGCGATGACGCCTGAAATGCCGATGTCGGCATTGGACGCCACCCCCGTCGATCTCAGCGCGGCATCCGCGGAATTGGCTGAGGCGATCATTCGTTTCGCGTCCGAGCCGGCGGGACAAGGACAGCCATTGCCGGCAAGCGTCAGGATCGAAGTGGAGATCGCGGCAGGCGGCTGGTCGGACACCTCCAAAATCAAGGAACTAGCCGATCCTTCCCCCTTGACATGTCCGGACTGCGGCGGTGTTCTATCCGAGGTGCATTCAAAACCCCTGCGGTTTCGCTGCCAGATCGGACATGCCTATAGCGCCAAGGCATTGATCGCGGAACAGCGCAAGTCCGTCGAGACAGCGATGCGAGTCGCACTGCGAATCGTCGAGGAACGCGCGGCTTTGGTCAGCCGCATGGCAAAGGACGCGACGAAGGCCAATCGCTTGGGCATGGCGGAAATGCATGAAGAGCGGGCGAGAGAATACCGGAAGCACGTAGATGTCTTGCGCACGGCGATTCTTCAGGGCATGGAAGATAAGGATCCTCACGAAAGCGGGTCGGAGGTCATCGACCTGGAGATGCGAGCGGGAACGAAGCCGAAGTCGTAATGGGCCGTCTCGGCGGCTCGATAGCATGGAACGCCAGACGTGACAAAGAAATCTCGGGTAAAGAAAAGCGACGAGCTTTTGGCGAATACCGGAGTTGAGACCAACGAGGGTGCGGCCTTGCGGTCGCCGATCATAGTGGGGATCGGAGCGTCCGCGACGGAGACCGGCAGTCTCGAAGTCTTGTTCGAGCATATGCACTCTTCTCCGGGCGCCGCATTTGTCATCGTAATGCAATATCGTGACGCCTTCGATCAGGAGGCATTCCAGGCTCGTCTGGCGGCGGTGAGCGGGCGTACCGTAAAGTTGGCTTCGAACGACGAAGCGATAGAATCCGAGCGCATCTATATCGTTCCAGCCGGCGTGACCGTCGCCTTGAAAAATGATCGCCTGCAGATACATCATGCCTCCGACACATCCGGTGAACGCGGGACCATGGACAGCTTCCTGGTTTCGCTGGCCGAGCAGGAGCAAAAGCGGGCCATCGGGCTTGTCATGAGCGGCTGCGGGACGGACGGAACCCTCGGTATTATTGCCGTCAAGGAACAGGGCGGATTGGCGCTTGCTGAAAGCGGCCAGGAATCCGTCGACATTTCCCACCCGTCCTCACAGCCTAAGAGTGCGGCTGCGGTGGCGGATCTGATTTTGCCCGCCGAGGAGTTGGCGACCCGAATCAAGGCTCAGATCCGCAGCCTTCAGCGCCAGACGCTTGCGCAGGATTTCGACGAACTGGTCATGCAAGCCGGCCCACAGTTGACCCGGATCGCCGCCGTTCTTCGCAACCGGACAGGTCACGATTTTCACGGGTACAAGCCCAATACGTTCTTGAGGCGCGTGCAGCGCCGCATCCAGGTAACACAGACCGACACGATCGAAAATTACCTCGAATTTCTGCGTACGGACGCCGACGAGGCGAACAGCCTGTTCAACGACCTGCTGATCGGCGTCACGCATTTCTTCCGGGATACGAAAGAGTTCGAGTATCTCGAACGAGAGGTCATTCCCAAACTCTTCGAAGGCAAGGGAGCGGGCGATCACATCCGCGTATGGGTGCTTGGCTGCGCCACGGGCGAAGAAGCCTATTCGATTGCCATTCTATTGCGTGAGCAGATGGCACGGCTCGACATCGTGCCGCATATCCAGATATTCGCGACCGATATCGACAATCGCGCGCTGGCACAGGCGCGTGTCGGACGGTACGCCGCCTCCGCCATCAAGGATGTTACTCCTGAGCGGCTGGCGCGCTGGTTCGTCAAAGAGGGCGAAACCTATTCCGTGGTCAAGGAACTGCGGGAAATGTGCTTGTTTTCACAGCACAATCTCATCAAGGATGCGCCCTTCTCAAGGCTCGATATGGTTTCGTGCCGCAACCTTCTGATCTATCTGGGCGCCGAACTTCAGAACAGGGTCATTCCGCTCTTCCATTTCGCCCTGCGGCCAGGCGGTTATCTGTTTCTTGGAAATTCCGAGAATGTCAGCCGCCATGGGAAGCTTTTTACGCCGGTAGATCGCCGCTTCCGGATTTTCCGCCAGATCGAAACCATGACGCGTCTGCTGCCGGATTTTCCGTTGTCGGCGGCCACCGAGCGCAACGCGCCGTCCATGCCCTCCGGAATGCGCCCCGCCGTCAACAACGTGTCCGTACTCACGAAGCAGACCGAGCGGATCATGGAGCGTTATGCGCCGGCTTACATGATCGTCGATGAAAACCATGACGTGCTGCATTTTTCGGGTCGCACCGGCAAGTTCATCGATCCGCCTTCGGGCCACGCTAGCCTCAATGTCTTCAACCTGATCCATCGTGACCTGCGCATAGATCTGCGCGCGGCGCTTCACAAGGCAGAAACCGACAAGGCGACCGTCAAGGTCGGCGGCTTGAAGGTGGGCCAGAACGGCAGTGCCTTGCTGGTGACCATGTCGATCGAACCGATCGACCCCGCGCCGGGACAGCCGCCGCGTTTCATGGTGATCCTCCAGGATGGCCAGGTGGTCGGCGAGGATGAAGCCGGCAGCCTCATTCCATCTGCCGGTCAGGAAGAACATGTCCGGCGCCTGGAGGACGAGCTTCGCCAGGCGCGCGACCGGCTGCAGGCGACGGTCGAAGAGCTGGAAAGCACCAACGAAGAACTGAAGGCTTCGAACGAGGAATACCAATCCGTCAACGAAGAGCTGCAATCTTCGAACGAGGAACTGGAGACCTCCAAGGAGGAACTCCAATCGCTCAACGAAGAGCTTCAGACGGTCAATGGCGAACTGGCTCATCGCGTGGAAGAACTGGCACGCGCGAATTCCGACCTCAGAAACCTGCTCGACAGCACGCAGATTGCCGCGGTCTTTCTGGACAATGACCTGCGCATCAAAAGCTTCACGCCCGCGATCACGGACATATTCCATCTGATCGATACCGATCTCGGCAGACCAATCCATCACATCGCCGCCAGAATTGCCTATGACGATCTCGAGCAGGATGCGCGTCGCGTTATCCGGACGCTGAGCAGCATGGAACGGGAGACGAAAAACCCGCAGACCGGCTCGCAATATCTCATCCGCGTGCTGCCCTATCGCAGCGTCGACAATGTCATTGAGGGTGCCGTCCTGACCTTCATGGACGTGACCGCCCTCGTCAGAGCCGAGGAGCGGCTGCGCGATCGCGAAGCGCTTCTGCGTTCCGTCGTCGAAGGCATTCCGCAGCTTGTCTGGCGGGCGGCGGCGGAGGGCAATTGGACCTGGAGCAGTCCGCAATGGACGGCTTACACCGGTCAGACCGAGATTGCATCGCTCGGCAGAGGCTGGCTTGAACCCATACATCCCGATGATCGCAGGAAGGTCGTGGAAGCCTGGAAGGAAGCCGAAAATACTGGACTGCTCGAATTGGAGCATCGGCTGTTCAATGCCGAAACCAATGCATACAGGACCGTGCATCTTCGGGCCCGCCCGGTGAGGAACGATGCCGGCAAAGTGCTCGAATGGTTCGGAACGGCGACCGATGTGCACGAAATGCAGCTTCTTCAAGAGCATCAGCAGATTTTGCTGCACGAGCTCCAGCACCGCGTGCGCAATACGCTTGCGATCGTCCGTTCGATTGCCGCCCATACCGCTGAGATCAGCGAGACGGTGGCAGATTACGCCCATCATCTGGAAGGCCGCATCAATGCAATGGCGAGAACGCAGACCTTGTTGACCAGCGCGCCGGACGCCGCCATGGACCTCAAAGGGCTGATCGAAAGCGAAATATCCGCGCAGACCGGTATGGATGAAAATCCGGTCACAATTACAGGCCCGAATGCGGCCCTGTTCGGGAAAGTCGCGGAGAACATGAGTCTCGCGATCCATGAACTGACAAGCAATGCCGTGAAATACGGCGCATTGTCGCGAGACGGTGGAAAGTTGAACATATCTTTCCATAATCACGGCAATGGCAAGGAGCGTTATTTGAAGCTGGTCTGGCAAGAGACGGGGCTGACAGGATTGCCGGAGAGGCCGGCCCGGCGCGGATTTGGGTCCGAACTGATCGAGAATGTCGTACCCTATCAGTTCGGCGGCAGCGGGCGGCTTGAATTCACGCCGGAAGGATTGATCTGCACCATCGAACTGCCTCTTTCCGAGAAAATCAAACTGCATGAGGCGAGCCATTGAAATGTAAACCCGCGGCTGACACCATGTCTGAGGACCTTTGCGCCCCCGCAATTCAAAAACGATCGGTCTGACGAGATGAGCCAGAGCTACAGCCAGTTCTTTTCCGGCCGACGGGTTTTGATCGTGGAAGACGAGTATCTACTCGCAAACGAGGCGCGCCGGCAATTGCTGAAGCTCGGGGCTATAGTCGTCGGGCCAACCGCAAGGGTCGACCAGGCTCTCGAATTGATCCAGGATGAAGGTGTCGATGCGGCGATCCTCGATGTACACCTCGACGGCGAAATGGTGTTTCCCGTCGCCGAAAGGCTGGATGAACTGAACATCCCTTATGTCTTTGCCACCGGTTATGATCCGTCGATCATCCCTGCGCATTTCACCGGCTTTGTTCTTTGCGAAAAGCCGATCGAGATCGAGCATATTGCGCGAGCCCTGTTTGGCCCACGGCCGCAGGATTCTTGATCAACGTTTCGCGCGTTACGCATGCCCGCGCTTGACGCAGTGGTCATGCGCCAAAGTGGAGATTTCCGTCGTAACGCGCTCGATATCGAGAGGCTTCGAATAGACCTCGATGTCGCTGAACCGTTCGCCGAAAACGGATTTTTCATATCCGGTGGTAAATACGAACGGTATTCCCCGCTCTGACAGCGCCTCGGCCACGGGAAAGACCATCTCCCCTTTGATACTGACATCGAGAATGGCGCAATCGATCTCATCCGTCTCAGCGATAAGAGATAAGGCTTGAGCGATCGTAGGCGCTGGCCCGAGGACAATAAGGTCGCGATCGCCGAGTGAATCGGCCAAATCGAAGGCGAGCAGATACTCATCTTCCACTACCAAAACCACTGGCTGCTCCGAGTGCTCTTTACTCATGATATCCGGACGTCCTAGATCGGTTTGCCGACGGCCTTGAACCGTGCCTGACGCGCTAACTTTTTGAGGTGCCGTTCCTCGTCGATTTCAACTTCGATGATATGCAGATGACCTCTCATCAGATCCAGGGTGATGTTGAAGGTATCCAGCAATTCCACAGCCTGTTCGCTGGGATGACCGCCCGCCTGCAACCTGCCGATCAGCGCTTCTTGCCTCAGAACACGTTTTTCACCATCACGCACATGGCCGACTGCCATTGCAAGTTCCTCGCGTCTGCGCATGGTGGCCTCCTGAAGGAGATTTCCTGCGCATCATGAACTCAGTTATGGCTCAAATCCAGCCGCTTCCATTGCATGAACGAGCAGATAAGCAATTTCCTTGTCTCCTGGCGCAGATTACTTGCTCCTCTAGAGCTCGTGCGATCTCCTTTACCGGAGATTGCCTTTATTCCTCCTGGATCTTTACTTCGAAATCTCGAATTTTCGACGAAAACTGTCGTACATCGTTGCAAACATCCACCACTCCAGTGAAGTGCCCTCAGGGAACTGAGCCAGGCTTGCGAGCGTTGTCGCGACTGTCTCCTGCACGAGATCCTCTGCATCGGTCGGATTTCTGCAGATCGCTTCCGCCAATGCTCGCAACGTCGGCATAAGCTCCTCGATTTCAGCCCGCAATCGATGGTGTCGGGAAATATCCGTCACGATATTCTCTTTCACTAACTCATACGATTGTTCCGTCTATCTTCGTCGGAAGGCATTCACGCCGTCCGACAATTTTTTAACGGGTATGATCCTCGGCTTGTTCCTACCTCCCCTCAGAAATCTGAAGATCCAGCGTCTTCTTAGATTTGGACCCATACTCTGCCGAGCTTCTTCAGAGGCCATAGAGTTTAAGTCCGCAATTCACCGAGATGCTCGGGCGTCACGGCTTGGAACTTACCTGCCCCCTATTTGATTATATTGGCGATATCGAGCTTGGGCGGCATTCCGTGAGGAGTCTGTTGTGAAAGTTTTTGTCGTCGCCCTACTGCTCATGAGCATGGCCTCCTGCTCGGACGGACAGCAGCAGACCAAACGCCAAATTCAGGCGGTGCTCTCCTGGAGCGCAACAGCAGATATGGCCTTGGAGGCACGGGCCAAAATGCTCGTAACGGACAGCTTTACCGCACTCACCATGGAGCGATGCGGAAAGGAGATCGCCGGTCTGTCGAAGGAACTTCCGACCTCTTCCCAGAATCTAATGGACGTGGCAGGCCGTCTCACCACGATCATCGGTGCCGCGCATGACGATATCGTCAGTGGCCGAACGGGTACGGTTTCGCAGCATCTGCAGGATTTACGGGGGCTCGAAGCCGAGTTGAAAGCCAGCTCCGGAGCGGCACAATGAAAAAATTGCTGCAGATATCGCTTGGCGTCGTCACGAGCATCGGCGGCTTTCTTGAAACGGGGAATATCGCAACAGCGAGCCAGGCCGGGGCAGCCTATCAATTCACTCCTCTCTGGGCCATCGTGCTCGGCACGGTCTGCGTGATTTTTCTGGTTGAAATGTCGGGGCGCTTCGCAATCGCGAGCCATTACACAATCGCCGACGGAATTCGAGCCAGGTTCGGCGCCAACATTTTTCTTCTGACGCTAGCGATCGCATTCGTCGTCAATCTTCTCGTTCTGGCGGCCGAGATCGGGGGCGTATCGCTTGCGCTGCAGTTCCTGACCGGGGTGAAATTTCAATGGTGGGCATTGCCCGTGACGTGTGCTGTCTGGCTCTTGCTCTGGCGAGGAACGTTCGGCCTGATCGAGAACGGCATCTCGTCTTTGGGGCTGATAGCTCTCTCGTTCGTCGTCGCAGTCTTCGTCATGGGTCCGCCGTGGGACCAAGTCGTGAAAGGCATGGTGCCGACAATGCCCAGCGAAGACCCACTGCACTACAGCTTCATCGTCGTCGGAATATTGGGCGCCCTCATCTCTCCCTATCTCTTCTACTTCTATTCGTCAGGGGCCATCGAGGATAAATGGGACAAGAGCTACTTCGGCGCCAACCGCGCGATCGCAATTATTGGCATGAGTTTCGGCGCAATCATCACCGCCGCCATCATGGTGCTGGCTGCAATGATCTATCCTGCGAGGGGGATCGAAGACATCGAAGGATATGAGCAGATAGCCATGATCCTCACGCCTGCCTTCGGAAAATGGGGGTTCTATCTCTTTGCCGCTTCGCTCGGGATCACCTGCTTGGGTGCAGTCCTCGAAGTGGGTCTAGCGCAGGCCTATCTGGTTGCGCAGGGCTTCGGGTGGAATTGGTCGGAAGACGCAAAGCCGAGAGACAATCCCGCCTTCTGCCTCGTCTATACGGCTTCGCTTCTGATCGCCATGATCCCGATCGCCGTCGGCATCGATCCGCTCAAACTCACCATCTTTTCGATGGCGATCACCGCCATCAGCCTGCCGTTCGGCGTCGTTCCTTTTCTCATCCTGATGAACGATCCAACCTATGTGGGAGAGCACAGAAACGGATGGATCGGCAATGCAGCCGTGATCTTTATCGTCGCCATGGCATTCGTACTTTCGATTGTAGCCACACCCCTGGAAATCTTCGGAGGCTGACATGCATCTTGTCCATGATGTTCTGGATAAGCAGGTCGTCGATCGCCGGCAGGCTCGTATTGGAAAAGTCGACGGGATCGTGCTCACGGCCGACAATGGCGGTCAGCTCAAGGTCGCCTTCATCGAGATGGGCAGCTTGACGCTGGCACGAAGACTTAGCCGGCGCCTCTATGCATGGATACTCCGCTTTTCCCAACGAAAGCGGGCGAGTGACCGTTGGCGCCCCTATCGGATCCCATGGTCGAAAATCACCGATGTCGGCCTCGATATCGAAGCCGATGTCGACGACAGCGAGACACCGCTCGAACAGGTGCAGGAATGGTTGAGACAACACATCCTCCGCTACATTCCGGGAGGCCTGTCGTGACGGAGATTCACCTCGAACTCCTGCTCGGAGCGCAGGTCTACGATATCAACGATCGGCCCATCGGGCGCTTGGAAGAGATCAAAGCAGAACCTGCCGACGAAGATTACATGGTCGTCGAATATCACCTCGGAGCGCTTGGCTTACTCGAACGACTATCGGCAACGACGATTGGCCACGCCATTCTGCGGCCCTTCGGCTTCAAGGACCGGCCAAGCGGTCATATCGTTCCATGGGACAAGCTCGATTTGACGGATCTCGACCATCTGAAACTCCGCTGCAGCGCCGCGGAGCTTGACGCGAGGTCTCGATAAGCATGCGCATCGCCGCCGAGCGTTCGCATACCGCAACCAACGCAGCGGCACCGCTGGTCTCGCCGGGAACTTCCCGCGATCTCCTCGGTTTAGGTTCATTATTCGAGACAGGAATCGTGACGTCCAATTTTGGGGACGCCGCAGTTCCATGCGGCAGGAATGTCGAACGTCTCACCGCTGAAGACGACGTGGCTTGTCTCGCCATGACTCTAGCGGCGAATAACCGACGAGGTGCCAATGTCATCAACCACCGCCCTGGATCATGCTATCGAAGTCGCGAGCAAAGCGCATGCGGGCCAGACCGATAAGCTCGGCAATCCTTACATTCAGCATTGTCGTCGCGTGGCCTTTGCGGTTTCGGGTCAGGACAGGAAGATCGTGGCATATCTGCACGATGTCGTAGAAAAGGCCCGGGCTGGACCATCAATCGCCTCAATCAGGAAGGTTTTTCTCCAGCAGTGCTCGCAGCCGTCGATGCGCTCACCAAACGCCCCGACGAAGATGAGAATGCCTTTGTTCGCCGCGCAATCGCAACTCCCATCGCGAGGCCGGTGAAGAAGGCCGACCTCGAAGACAACCTATGGCAGCAACGGCAGATTGGCGGTGAAACGGATAAGTATCAGCGTGGTCTCGACATCCTTCGGGAAGAAGATGGCTGAGAAGGATGAGCATATCAGCGGCTATTCGTCTATTTGCATTCGGGACCCTGAAAAGGGGATTCTCCTTGCATGAGCGGGGACTGGCCCGAGCGCAATACCGCGGCTTCTTCCAAACGCGAAAACCTTACCCCATGCTGATCGCCGGTCGCTGGTTTGCGCCCATGATGTTCGACGAGCCAGGAAATGGTACGATTGTGAGAGGAGAGCTTTACGAACTCGACGATCAGGCGCTGCGACATCTCGATGCCATGGAATCGATCGGCAAACCCGGTCATTTCCGCGGATTGATCGAGCTGGAGCCGGTGGCCGGCGGCAATTCCTGCATTGCGTTCGCTTATTTCAAATCGCGAAGCTTAGCAAAACCCATCCATTCAAACTATCTTTCCACATACGACGATCGCCGCTTCGTTCCACCGGAACAACGCATCGAAAAAGCGCAGGACCAGAGCCGCGGGATATATTCCAAAGATGCAAGGCTCCGGTGACCGCCGACCTATTCATTAGCCATTGAGCATCGGATTGGGGAATTCGCTGCACCCGCATCGTCCCCGGAACATTTATCACCGGACACGGTTTAGGTCAGCGATCTCAGCATATGCCGGGGATCAAACGGCGCATAGTGCGAGCAGCATTCTTTGGACTCTGGGGTGGTCCGGGAGAGCCGGCATCGGACGCCGGCTCGGCGGCATGTTGCCCAATGTCGGACGCTCGAACGTGATTGACCTCTGGTATAAGAATTGCGTCATCTACAGCCTCAATGTCGGCACCTTCATGGACAGTGACGGTGACGGAATTGGTGACTTCAAAGGTCTGACCGATCAGCTCGATTATATCGCACGGCTCGGTGTCACCTGCCTGTGGTTGCTGCCATTTTACCCCAGCCCTGGGATGGATTACGGCTACGACGTTACCGACTATTATAATATCGCCCCAGAGCTCGGGACGCTTGGCGATTTTGTGGAATTCAGTCACCAGGCGCGGCTGCGCGGCTTGAAGCTCATCATCGATCTGCCGATCAATCATACGTCCGAGCAGCACCCCTGGTTTCAACAGGCGCGCTCCGACCCTCGTTCACCCTTTCGCGATTACTACAACTGGTCGAAAACCAAGCCGGCAAACGTCAATCACGGCATGGCCTTTCCCGGCCACCAATCAAGTGTATGGACCTATGATCCGCTGGCGAGGGCCTGGTACTATCATCGCTTCTATCCGCACCAGCCGGACCTCAACATCAGCAATCCGGCGGTGCGGGAAGAAATTTTCAAGATCGTCGGCTTTTGGCTGGAACTCGGCGTGTCAGGATTTCGGATAGACGCAGCACCGTTCCTCGTTGAGGAAATCAGCCCCGATCGGGCTGCATCACGGGACTATGAGTTTTTCGGCGAGTTGCGCGACTTCTTATCCTGGCGCCGCGGCGACGCCGTCTTGATTGCCGAAGCAAATGTGCCTCCGAAGGAGATGCCGCAGTTTTTCGGCGGCGGCTCCCGCCTTCACATGCTTTTTGCCTTTCTTGCAAATCAATATCTGTTTCTGGCCCTGGCGAGCAATTCTGCCGCCCCTCTCGCGCGGGGGCTCACCCGGCTCCCGAAGTTGCCACAGCTTTGCCAATGGGTGCAATTCCTGCGCAATCACGATGAGCTCGATCTCGGCCGCCTCACGGAGAAGGAGCGGAACGAGGTCTACGACGCCTTTGCCCCCGATGCCGACATGCGCCTTTATGGCCGCGGCATTCGCCGCCGGCTGGCGCCGATGCTCCGCAACGAGCGCAGGAGGATCGAAATGGCGTTCAGCCTGATGTTCAGCCTTCCCGGCATACCCGTCATTTATTACGGCGACGAACTTGGGTTTGGCGACGAGCTTTGCCTGCCGGAGCGCTGGCCGGTACGCACCTGCATGCAATGGTCCGACAACGAGAATGCGGGCTTCTCCACCTGCGCGGAAGAATATCTTATCCACCCTGTTGTCATGACTGGCGATCACGGCGCCGATAAGATCAATGTCGAGACGCAGCAGCGCGACCCCGAGTCGCTGCTCAACTGGGTACGGCGGCTTGTCGACACGCGACAGTCCTGTCCCGAAGTCGGCTGGGGCAAATGGAACTGCCTTGAAACGGACAACCCGGCCGTTTTCGCTCAGAAGTTTACTTGGGAGCAAGGCACGGTTCTGATCGTTCACAACCTTGCACCGCGAAATTGCCGCGTGAAGTTGGATCTCGGTGAAGACGAGGCGGAACAGCTTGCCGAATTGTTGGGCAACAGGGTCTACCCCGAGAAGAAGGGCAGCAGTACTACGATCGAGCTTGATGCCTATGGGTATCGTTGGTTTCGGAGCAATCCGTCGACAGCGGCATGAACAACTCTCCTAAAAAACGGGAGATTGGCAAGGGCGAGGCGGAACCTATGCGCGCGGCGGCGGTTGTGGCCTAGTTCATACCGCCGAGGGCGCCAAGATGGCGCCAGAGAAAGGACGCGCTTGCCGCGATAATCCAAGAGGCTCCCATGACCGCCAAACCAGCCACCGAATGGTGGCATGCCAAGACGGCCTACCAGATCTACCCGCGCAGCTTCTTCGATAGCAACGGAGATGGCATCGGCGACATTCCCGGCATAACCTCCCGGCTCGACTATCTCCACTCCCTCGGAATTGGATTGATCTGGCTTTCGCCGATCTACAAGTCGCCGATGGATGACAACGGCTATGATATCTCGGACTATCAGGATATCGCGCCGGAGTTCGGAACGCTTGCCGATTTCGATGAGCTGCTTGCGGAGGCGCGCAAGCGTGAGATCGGCATCATTCTCGATCTTGTCGTCAATCACACGTCCGATGAGCACCCCTGGTTCCTCGATGCCCGCGCCTCCAAGGACAGCCCCTATCGCGATTTCTATATTTGGCGCTCTCCCAACGAGGACGGTACGCTTCCGAACGACCTTCTCTCCGTGTTCGGAGGGCCGGCCTGGACATTCGAGGCCGCGACCGGTCAATATTTTTTCCATCAATTCTCCCACCGCCAGCCGGATCTCAACTGGCACAATCCGAGCGTTCGGCAGGAAATCTACAAGATGATGAATTGGTGGCTGGACCGCGGCATCGCCGGCTTCCGCATGGATGTCATCGACCGCATCGCCAAGGATGTCGATCGGGGGATCACGGCCGACGGCCCATGCCTTCATGACTACCTTCAGGAGATGCATCGGGAAACACTGAGCGGCCGCGATGTCTTGACGGTCGGCGAAGCCTGGAGCGCGACGCCCGGCTCAGCTCTCTTATACTCCGGCTCGCAGCGCGGAGAATTATCCATGGTCTTCCAGTTCGAGCACGTCCTTCAACAATGGGACAAGGTGTATGGCAAGTGGCGGCCAAAACCGTTCGATCTCGTCGGCTTGAAGGCAGTCCTCAGCAAATGGCAATATGCGCTGTCGGACGATGGGTGGAATTCTCTCTTCTGGGGCAATCATGATCTGCCACGTGCCGTTTCGACCTATGGCGACGCCACCGGCTACCACCGGGAATCCGCAACGATGCTCGCAACCGCCCTGCATTTCCTGAAAGGCACGCCTTTCATCTACCAGGGTGAAGAAATCGGCATGACAAACGCCACCTTCACCTCCATCGACCAATATAGGGACATCGAGACGCTCAATATGCATCGCCTGCATGTCGAGGCGGGGCTTTCATCGGAGGAATTCATCGCGGTCGCCAATCGGAATGCACGCGATAATGCCCGTACCCCGATGCAATGGAGCACGGCACCGCATGGCGGCTTCACTACAGGCATCCCATGGATACAGACAAATCCGAATTTCAGCCGGATCAATGCGGCGCAGAGTATGGGTGACGACCGCTCGATCTGGAATTATTACCGGCGTCTTGTTGCGCTGCGCGCCAACCATCCCGCGATCGTCTATGGCACCTATCAATCCCATTTCGATCAACACCCGCAGATCTTCGCCTATACAAGGACATTCGAGGGTCAGCAGGTGATCGTCTTCGCAAATTTCTCGGTGGAAACCGTAACTCTTCCGCTTCCCGACGAGCTGCAGGTGGAAGGGCGATGCTTGATTGCCAACTATCAGCCCGTTAGCCGGCTGAAGGAAACGATCGAACTCAAGCCATACGAGACTCTGGCCATCCTTCATGCGATCCAGCAGCCAAAGGAAAGCACCGCCGAGGGGTTGACGGGGACAACAGCGCCGGACACGAAGTCGCGTACCACGTGACGACAAAGCGGCCACATTCGTTTCTGGCACACCGGCCAAACCTGCCGCTCAAGGGTTGCCGGCGCAGCGCCCGATGATCGCTGCGGCACGGCGTATCCGACGCTCCGAAGCATCGACCCGGATCAGCCGCCCCCCTTTTTCTTAGCATCGTGGCTGTGGTGACTGTCGCGCTCGCCTCCGCCGCCGGAAACCTTGCTGCGGCTGCGGCGATCGGGTTCGGCTGGTGGCTTCGGGATTTTCAAGGGTTCCTTGGCATTCTCATGGGAAGCGCCCGGGCCGCCTTGGCGGATGCTGGCCGGCGTCTTTGTGGACGTGGACATAAGATCCTCCTTATCGGTCCTGCTGATTGGCGGGATGGACCGTGTTGATCTTGCTGTTTCCTTGCTGACCCTTCTTGTCCGGGTTGACCGACGTGTCGGGCTTATGCGTATCGGACAACGGGGGCCTCGAACGATCTCCAGTTCCCTTTTCGGTTCTGTTTTCCGGTGGCACCGGTGGTGGTCTGCTGGTCATCATTTTGCTCCTCGTTAATCTGCCGATTGCGTCCAACCCGAGCGAAGGATAATCGGCCGGACCGGGTGGTTTCATCCCTGCTTGCTAACTAGACCGCGGGCACGATGTTCCCCGGCGGGTATATCGGTCTTCGGCGGCTTACGGGCTCTTTGGCGATGTAGCGCTGCCTGCGCCGGGAACTGGCTCACCAGGATGAATGGTGATGGCAAAATAGGTGGCGATACAGCAGCCAATGATGAAGATCGCGGCCACGAAAATCATCATGCGGTGGCGGGCTTGGGGCTGACGGGCCATTTCCCATCCTCGCTGCGGTTGCATTAGCCAGCGGGCTGCAGGAAAATCACCTGCCGGCTGATGTCGGGCGAACGCACCCGGACGCTTCGTTAAACCTCGTCTTGTCGATAATGTTCCGTAAAGCAGGATTGCGGGCCGATGCGCTGAACGCCGGTCGCATCCAGTTTCAACGACGATCTTCGAAGATATCTAGCCGCACATTTGCAGGGGAACCGGCGCCGTCATTCACGAGTTTGACTTTGTGGATACAAACGAGGTGGGCGAGCCAACGATTTCATGTCCGGAAGGAGATTTGTCATGGTTACGAAGGCAAATGGCGACCCGCGCCATCACACACAAAAGATGCAGGCGCGACTGAAAGAAACGATGGATCACCTGCGCGAGGACATCGAAAAAGTCGATGAGCCGCAACTCAAGGCGATGTTCGAGACCGCCGCGGAAGTGCTTGGGGGATTGAGAAAAGCCTTCAGCGATTACGAGAAGAAGAATGAGAGCGCATGGCGATAGAGGCAGCGTTTGAGGCAGCTCTGAGTAAAAAAGCCGCGCCGGGCTGAACCTTTTCATTGCTCATTTGTTCGGCCCCATGAACCTATTGCCACGACCGGTAGCGGGACTTTTCTATCCGCACAAGATGGAGGCTTCCTTGGTCACTCTTTCGCGAGCACGCGACAATATGGTCGAGTATCAACTTCAGCGAAGAGGCATTTCGGACCGCACCGTTACGAAAGCGATGAGGACCGTGCCGAGGGAAGTTTTCGTCAATCCAGGTTTCGAGGAATTCGCTTACGAAGATACGCCGCTTGCGATCAACGAAGGGCAGACGATCTCGCAGCCCTTCATCGTCGCCCTGATGATCGAGAAGGCCGATATCGAGCCGAATGACAGGGTGCTCGAAATCGGCACCGGCTCCGGCTATGCGGCGGCGGTGATGAGCCGGATCGCCAGGCACGTCTATACGATTGAGCGGCATGCCGCCCTTGCCGAAGAAGCGAAGCAGCGCTTCCAAAGGCTCGGCTATCGCAATATCGAGGTTCGCGTCGGGGACGGATCAAAAGGGTGGCCGAAGGCTGCGCCATTCGACGCCATTGTCGTGACGGCCGGCGGCCCATCGGTGCCGCAATCCCTGAAGGATCAACTGGACCTCGGCGGCCGGCTGATCATTCCCGTCGGCGGGGAAAGCGAACAGCGGCTCCTGCGCGTTACGCGCACCGGTGCAGACACCTTCGATGAAGATGATCTTGGCGGCGTGCGGTTCGTGCCGCTGATCGGTGCCGAGGGTTGGACGGCGGAGCACTCTCTCTACACACGCGCCATAGAAGAAAAGTCTGTCGAAAAACTCAGTCTTCCCGAACTCATCGCGAAGGTTGCCGAGGACTTGCCGCCCATCGAGGATCCGGCATTCGGCAGATTGTTCGATCGCTTTGGCGACAGGCGCGTGGTCATGCTTGGGGAGGCGACGCACGGCACGTCGGAATTCTATCAGGCCAGGGCTGCCATCACACGTCATCTCATTGAGCATCACGGCTTCAACATCGTCGCCGTGGAAGCGGACTGGCCGGATGCCGCCGCCATCGATCGCTACATTCGCCAGCGCTCGGCGCAGAACACGGCGGAGATTTTCCGGCGATTTCCGCGTTGGATGTGGCGAAATGCCGAGTTCAGCGCATTTGTCGCCTGGATGCGCGAATCCAATGGCCGAAAGGCTGACCCAGCTCTGCAAACCGCCTTCTACGGTCTGGACCTCTATAATATGAGCGGCTCCATCGCCACCGTCCTGAAATACTTGGACAAAACGGATCCCGATGCGGCTGCGATCGCACGGGAGCGATATGGTTGCCTGACCCCGTGGCAGAACGATCCGGCGACCTACGGCCGTGCTGCGCTGAGCTCCGGTTACAGGACATGCGAAGAGGCGGTGCTCCAACAGTGCCGCGATCTGCTCCAGCAACGGTTGACTGAGGGGCCAGACGGCGACGAGTTCCTTGACGCCGCTCAAAGCGCAAAGCTGCTGGCATCCGCAGAGCGATACTACCGCATCATGTACTATGGCGGCCGGCACGCCTGGAACCTCAGAGACAGTTATATGGCCGAAACTCTGGAGCATCTCCTGGACGCTCGTGGTCCGGACGCCAAAGCTGTCGTCTGGGCGCACAATTCCCACATAGGCGATGCCCGCCATACCGACATGGGCGTGGTGCATGAAGAGGTGAACCTCGGCCAACTCTGCCGCCAGCGGTTTGAGGGGGAGACGGCCGCCATAGGCTTCGGCACGCATGATGGCCAGGTGGCAGCAGCCAGCGATTGGGACGGCGAGATGAAGATCAAGGACATTGCTCCCTCGCTGAGCGACAGTTACGAGCGTCTATGCCACGACTCGCGCAAACCGAGGTTCCTGCTCGACTTCGACCGTGATCAGCTCCTTCACGACCGGCTGGTCGAACAGCGTCTCGAACGTTTCATCGGCGTGATCTACCGGCCGGAAACGGAGCGCATGAGCCATTACATGCTGGCGTCGCTTCCGCAACAATATGACGCCTTCGTGTGGTTCGACCACACACACCCGATAAGGCCTCTGGATTGCGCTTCGGACACAGAAGGAACGCCGGACACTTTTCCATTCGGTCTCTAATGCATGTCGCGTAAAAGTGTGCGGCGGTTTTGGGAGAACGACATGCAAAAACAAAGAGCTAAAGCGTCGGAGCGAATCTGAAAGATCGCGACGAGCTTTAGACCCATTCAGCCTGTCGCAGAATGGAAGACGATTTCGCGCGGCGGCGGGAACTCGCGGGAAGCTGCGATGTTTGTTGCGCATCGAGACAGTGAACCGCAGGTCGTTGCTGATGCAATCGGGTGGGACCACTACTGTAGGCAGTTCGGGAAACGATCCGGACCTCCTGGCCGCGAACGGTCTTCCGCAGTGGGTCGTGCGCTCTCTTGCCGATAACGGCATCAGGCGCGCAAGCGAGGTGACAGCGCTGAGCGATGCGCAGTTGCTGAAGCTCAGAGGCGTTGGCATTCAATCCGTGAAGCTGATCAGGACCGCCGTTGGATATTCCAGCCAGCCCGCAGGTGAGGAGCGGGACGAGGCTTCATCCAACACGGCCCCGAAAGATTCTCCGTCAGGTTCGCAGTAGCCGCTGCAAACGGTCCGCATAACGCCTCGCAGTCTTCTTGACCCGCCGCGTTTCGACATTGACATCACCGGTACTCGCCATGGACCACATGCCGATTTGAAAGCCTAAATAGCAGGCTTCGAAAATCGTGAGCACATCGTCCCGCAGCTCGCAGTCCGCTTCCCTTGCAATGATCTCGGCAAGTCGGGTTCGCTCGGCCGACGTCAGATCGAATTCGACGCACGCGCCCGCGACGTCCCAGGCGATATCCTGACAGCCAACGAGATCATGGGCACCATTGTGATCCAGCGCGTCGGTTTTCAAGAGAGAACCGTCATCTCTCAGCAGCCATTCCCAGGCATGGAGCCGATTGTCCGTATCGACGCGCCGCAGGCCCCGAACCATATGCTGCCGGCGACCGATCAACAGGTCGAGCCGCCTTGCGGCGTCCGCGCCGATCGCTTCTCCGACATTGCTGACCGCCATGTGGCAGAGATCGCCAAGCGATGCGCCGCCATGCTGCGCCGGAAGATAACGGGCGCGGAAGGCGAGATAGAGGCCGATATGATCGACCATCCGTTCCTTGGCGAGCGCAGAAATTTCGACGGGCTGTCCGTCGATCCATGGCTCGACGATGAAGCCGTAACACGTGCCGACGGCCGGCGGCGCAAATCCGGCCTCGCCCAAAAGCGCTCCACGGCGTGCCTTGTCCGCTCCCGCTTCACAAAGGCCGGCAAACTTGACCAGCCAGCGTTTATCGCCTTCGGACATCAGAAATTTCAGCTTTTCCTGTTGCCTGTAGCTGGGTGGCCAGTTCTCCGGATCGTCGTATCGAAGGCCGCGCCAATTCCCGCCGGAGAGATCCCGCCACGACGGTTTATGAGCGCCCACAAGCGCGCTTGCCCACGTTCCCAGGCTGTGAGCCCCTTCCGGTACGTCGATGATGAGATCACGAGCATCGACGAGATGCTTCGGCCGCTTTTTCCACCGCTGCCGATGAGCGTTGCTGGCCCGTGGGCCAAGATCGCCTTTGTGGCTCGGAAAGAAATGAAGGCGGCGAGAAGGGACTCCATTGGCGAGCAACCAGTCGGCAACGCAGCCGAATGAACTGCCAGACAATCCCGGTCCTTCGTCCACGATGGCGAAATCGACGTTACGTTCGGCCAGGATACGTTCCCTAAGCATCTGGCCGATCTGAAGATGGCGGCTGAATGGATGCCCGGTCGGCCGCAGAGAATAGGCAGGACCGGAACCGAGCGCGGCTGTGACCAGCGCCGCCAAACTCATGCCGATGCTGCGAATGCCGATCACGACCGTTGAGGACGGCAGTCCCGACCGCAAGGCCGCCTCGATATAGCTTTCGGGATAAAGCGCGTAAAAGGCATAGCCCTCCGCGCGTTTCATACGCACCGGCTCCCGGCTGTCGAGCCGAGCGAGCAGGAGTGGCCATTCCGCCGGAAACCCCAGGTCCCCAAGGAAGCTTGCCTGCCATGACCGCAATATCGCCTCGGCTTGCATGAGCAGAAGCCTGGCACCCGCATCATGGACGTCGGAGACGTCGTCGGCAGCTCTTTGCTCGAATTGCTGGTCAGCCAGCCCCTGGGCGAGCTCACCGGTCGCCACGAAGGTCTGAATCAGAAGCTCGTGCCGCCGACGCCCGGGCGGAGACGATATACAGACGGACATATCTTCGGCGATCCGCCTGCGAACGGAAGCAGCATCTTCAACGCGCGCGATATCGCCATAGACCAACATCATCGATGTCCTTGCCGCCGACAAGCTTTACCGAACGCGTGAAAGACCCCAACGATCCCTGGCCGCGCTTTCAGCGGGAGTTTTTTCGGGAACACATCCCGCTCCGGTTTGTTTGGGCAATGCTTTGTAGATGCTGGAGATGGATATGCATACGCAACCGATCCGCGTCGGCCTTGTAGGTGTCGGCAATTGCGCGTCGTCCCTTGTTCAGGGTTTGACCTATTATCGAAACGTAGAAAGCAACGAGCCGGTTCCCGGTCTCATGCATATTGAGCTTGGCGGTTATCACGTGCGCGATGTCGAGATATCGGCGGCTTTCGATGTGGCAGCCTCGAAAGTGGGACGTGATGTCGCCGAAGCGATCTATGCTGAACCTAACAATACCAAGCGCTTTGCGGATGTCGCGGCAACCGGCGTGAAAGTCCATCGCGGCAAGACGCTCGACGGAATAGGACGATATCTGAAAGATGAAATTCCGCAGTCGACGGAACCGGTCGCTGACGTCGCCGATGTCCTGCGCCGGTCGCACACGGATATATTGGTGTCCTATCTTCCGGTCGGCTCGGAAGAGGCTACCCATTGGTATGCCGAACAGGCGCTCGCCGCCGGCTGTGCCTTCATCAATTGCATTCCGGCGTTCATCGCTTCGAAAAGCGAATGGCAACACAGGTTCGCCGAACGCGGCCTGCCAATCATCGGCGACGACATCAAGAGCCAGGTGGGTGCGACGATCGTCCATCGGATGCTCGTCAACCTGTTTCGCGAACGCGGCGTCAAGATCGACCGAACCTACCAGTTGAACTTCGGCGGCAACACCGATTTCCTGAACATGCTGGAACGGGAACGATTGGAATCGAAAAAGATCTCCAAAACGCAGTCGGTTACCAGCCAACTCGATGTTCCCCTTGCCGCTAACGATATCCATGTCGGTCCCAGCGATCACGTGCCGTGGCTGACGGACAGGAAATGGGCCTACATCCGGGTCGAGGGCACGACATTCGGCGGTGTGCCGCTGAATGCGGAGCTCAAGCTCGAAGTGTGGGATTCGCCCAATTCCGCGGGTGTCGTCATCGATGCGATACGCTGCGCGAAACTGGCGCTCGATCGCGGGATCGGCGGCCCACTGATCGGCCCCTCGAGCTATTTCATGAAGTCGCCGCCGCAGCAATTCACCGACCACGAAGCGCGCCGGCGCACCGAGGCCTTTATTGAAGATCGAGAGGATGTTCTGCGTGGAGCGGCGGAATGACGGTAACCATCTTCCTGGTGCGTCACGCCGCTCACGACAATGTCGGGAGCTTTCTTGCCGGGCGGATGGAAGGGGTCGTGCTCGGTGAGGCCGGTCGGGCTCAGGCCGAGCGTCTGGGGCAGCGTATGAAGCGCGAGGATATCGAGGCAATTTACACGAGCCCGCGCGAGCGCACGCGGGAGACGGCGGCCGCCATTGCCGCGGCCTGCAACCTCGGCCTGCCGCAAATTGCAGACGCACTGGACGAGGTGAATTTCGGCGATTGGACAGGAAAGACGTTCGATATCCTCAACCAAGATCGGCAATGGCGCCGCTGGAACAGCGTGCGCAGCCTCAGCCGCACACCCGGCGGTGAAAGCATGCTGGACGTGCAGCACCGTGTATTGGGCTTGATAGAAACCCTTTTGACCAACAGCGGTGGCAAGAGACTGGCGCTGGTGTCGCATGGCGACGTCCTCAAGGCCGCGGTCTGCCATGTCCTCGGCCTGCCTATCGACGCCTGGCCGAGATTCGACATCGCGCCTGCTTCCATCACCACCATAACGGTCGGCGACTGGGGCGCAAAAATCATCACGCTCAACGAAATGAGTCCGTGATCTTCACAGGCTGGAGAAGCTTATGATCGAAGCAGCAATGATCTGGAACGAACCAAACAACAAGTCGCATTGGGATCCCGAAATCGATCCCGATTGGCGTCGCTTCGCCCATATGACCACGCTTGCCGCTGATGCTATCGCCGCATCGAATCCCGATATCATCAAAGTGCTAGGGGGGATTTCGCCGATCGATTCCGGATTCATGGGCCGCATGAAGGATTACGGGGTGCTCGATCACGTCGATGCCGTCGCGGTTCATGGTTTTCCCCTCGACTGGAACCTCTGGCAGATCCACGAATGGCCGGAAAAAATCGATGAGATAAGAGCTGTGACCCACCTTCCGATTTGGGTCAGCGAGGTTGGGGTATCGAGTTTCGGCGCGGAGGAAGTGCAGCTCTGGGGATTGAAACGTACCGCCGAACTGCTGAAAGGAAAAGCGGCGCGGTTGCAATGGTACAGTCTTTACGATCTTCCGCGATCGTGGGAGGCGACGACCCGTCATCGCGAAGCTGAGGGCTCCTCGTATTACCGGCATTTTTACATGGGGATTTTACGCGAGGATGGTACTCCGAAGCCGGCGCTGGAGGAGTTTGCCCGGCAAACGCCCGATTTCGGGCTCGTGCAATGGTTCCACTTCGAGGATCCGAGGCTTGACGACGCGGTCTCCTGGATGAGGCGGCTCGGCGTGCGGTCCGTGCGAACGGGCCTGTCCTGGGCGGACCGGTTCCGTCCCAATGCCCTCGATTGGTTCGACCGGCAAATGCGCAGCCTTGAGGATTTCGAGGTGACGGTGACCTTCTGCTTCACGCCGGAGCATCGAGGCATCGCCGCGCATCATACCAGTGCCCCTCTGATTCCGGAGGAGTTCGCCGCCTTTTGCAGCGAAATGGTGGACCGCTACGCACCGCGGCAGGACTCGTCAGCCCCTTCAATCGCGGCCCTCGGAGCCCGTTGAGCCCAGCCAGTCCAGCATGCGCCCCAAGCGTCCTCGGGAATAAGCAAATCCGTGATAACACGTCAGCGCTGCCCGTGCCCAGGTGGTATAGAGCCCGGGCCAACGCAGCCGGCGTGCGAGCCAGAAGACGCGATGGCTCCACATGCTGATCTCATAACGCACGGCGTAGATCATCCTGCGTCTGGCGCTCAAGCCGCTTCTTGCGGCAGCGACTCGCTTGCGGGGGCGCAGCCCCCATCGTGGCCAGGACAGCCGGAACGCCAGACCTTCCCGGCGCTGACGAAAGCCTGCCGCCTGGGTGGCGATCACGAAGTCCGCGTCCACCTCGGACAATTCGATCCGCCTTGATCTCATTCCGTCACGAATAAGATCGAGAAGCACGGGCGATCGAACGATCACGACGTTGGTCCCTCGCCCATCGGCCGAATAAGGTTCTTTCCAGGCATCCCCGAAGGCGATATCGGCAGTTTCCGCAACGACGTCGTCACAGAAATTGCAAGCGGAGTTCTGGAAGAACCCGGCGCCCCAATCGCCATCCGCCAAATCCCACCAGTCCCGGCCGCGAGTTTCGCCATTGCGCAGCGTCAATTGGGCGCGATACCAGTTCGCCGGCCGGTCGGGACGTTTCACCCGATAATCGATCTGCGCCACATCGCGGACATCCCGCCCCATTTGCCAGGCGAAACTTTCGGCCATGCGTGCGCTTTTCATGTGCCCACAAAAGAGCCCGAGCGTGAAAGCGATCCGCTCGTTCAATATCGGATCCAAGGCGCAGGACAATCTCACGGCCTTGATGAAGCATGGGATGCCGATGATTGCGTACCGGCCGGGAACCGTTCTGATCGTCTCTAAGACCTCTGACATCTCGACTGGATAGTACCGTGACTTTGCGCCGGCGCTGAGCGCCTCCAGGCTGCGGGACAGCGTGTATCGGAACAGGCGGCGATCGCCGTCTGTCGTTGGATCAGCGGCCGTGACATGTGCCACGCCATCGACAAGCCCTCGCCGCAACAGCTCGGCCGCGACCCAGGTGACCAGACCTCCCGAACTTCCATTGGCCCGAAAATCGTCTTCTTCGACATGGCCGACAAAAGCCGCATCGAACCGGCCCAGCAGAGGATCACGGTTTCGCGCAACCGGGAAATGACGCTCCGCCAATTCGTCCTCATTGCTGGAAACGGGAGAGAAGGGACAAATTCTTGAGAAATCGCTGTTCCGATCATGCAGCCATTCGCGTGACCCGCTCGGCTTCAACTGGCCATGACGGTCGAAATTCATCCGGACGCGGGTTCCGTCCGGTAGGGCCGCGCAAGCGCCGCAGCCGATGCAGAGACCGGAACGGATGATCTCGTTCCGGTTCGGTCCCGCTGGTGCCTCGCGCGGGTCAAGGAGTGTACTGGACGACATGTTGCAGATAGGCGCTGGAGTTGCGGCGCAAAGCGGTGATGCGCTGGGAGATAGCTGATCCCGGCGGTTCGCCGAGGGCTGCGTCGAGATGTAGGGACGGCGATTCCTCGGATATGACGTTCCGCTCGGCGCCGACCATCGCGGTCAGATCGAGCAACTTGTTGGATCGATAATCTGAAAGAACGCAGGCAAACGGCTTGTCGTTCACGAGCGAAAAGACGCAGCCGTGGAAGAAATTCGTCACTACAGCCGCTGCTCCGGCCATGAACCGGGCGAAGTCCTCAGGCCCGGCATCGAGCGATTGTTCATCTGCCCAATCGTTTCGATAACCGATGCTGATTAAGGTGATGGATCGCGCATCGGCCCATCGGCGAACGGCGTTCTGAAACCAGCCGGGAAAACTATGCCCATAAACGGCAAGGTAAGCCGACCCCTTTTCCTCCTTTCCGACATTCCAGATGGCCTCAGGGAATTGCAGGCACGGGTCCAGCACCAATTCGGCATCCAGCCCCAGCGCATCCTTTATCAGGCGCTTCGAGTTGAGATCACGAACCGAAATCTGCGAAAACCTTCGCAGGCTGTCGGCCCATGGCTCTCTCAATCGGTCCAGAGAGTCAAAGTTTCCAAATGTCGCGGCGTAGGAGACGAGGCGGCCGGATCGCAGCCCTTCGCCATAAAACGCTCCGTAGCCGCCATACCAGGGATGTCTGAGGTTCCAGACCTCGTCGCTTCCGACGATCACCAGGGGAAACTCTTCCGCGTCGGCGGGCCTTTCCAACGGGAACGGAGCAGAGAGCGGCAGCGCAGCGAACGCGTCGAAGAACCTGCGTATCTTCATCTTATACAGAGGCAAATCATCCCGTCTCGTCGGGATCGGAAGCAATGGTTGGAGCGCGCAACGCCACTCCGCACGATCCACGCGCGCTGACCTGTGCTCCAGCAGAACGGCATTCAGACCCATCATCTCCAATCCCTCGATCAGGCAACGAGCCTGCCAATAGGATCCGTAATTGATGCAACGATGAAAGGTCAGGACGCCTACTCTGTCACGGCCGGCGCTCTGGGGAATTGGGGCTTTGTCGAGATATTGCGGGAGACGATGGGAAAAACGGATCAAATCTAACATAGACGCTCACGTCCAAGGGCACGAATTCTCATCAACTGAGTTGAACGGTCGGATATCGACGCGCCACGTTCCGCCGATGTCTCCGTAAGCTGGCTCCAAACCTAGCGCCAGTTCAATTGTTCCCGTGAGGAGAGCATCGTCTCATTCGGAAGCCCTGGCGAAACCATCGCCAAGGCCAATGTCCGCAATCAATGGAAGATGGTCCGAAGCCAGGCTCGTCAGACGATTTCGAGGAACCGTCGTGCCGAGCACGGCAAGATCGGCGCTGACGAAAATATGATCAAGCCGCATCAGCGGATAGCGCGAGGGAAAGGTCGGTCTCGGCGGCTGATTGCCGGAAAGCTGGACATCCTTCAATGCGCGGGTGGCAAGCCGATAGGCCGCAGAGGCGGGAACGGCGTTGAAATCCCCGCAGACGATGGTCGAAACAAGATCCTTGCCGCTAGCCGGCAGCCATGCTGGCCCGAGAAGCGTCGTCATCTGCTGCACGCGATCGCGCCCCCGAAGGCCAAGATGGGTGTTGACGAGATGCAACTGCCTGTCTCCTACCATGACCTCGACGGAAAGCGCCCCACGCGGTTCGCCCAGCGAAGGCAACGGCCCGGCCTTGATCGCCTTTGTCGGCAGGGCCGTTATGAGCGCGTCGCCATATTGCTCGTCGGCCACCGTCAGGGCCGGATTGAAATGCGCCTCCATCTTCAGCAAGGAGGCGATCATGTTTGCCTGATCGACGCCGCCGGTTCTGTGGCGACGAACATCGATCTCCTGCAGCGCCACGATATCAGCCTGCGCCTCCGCAATGACGGCAGCGATACGGCCAGGATCGATCTTGCGATCTGTACCAATGCAACTGTGCACGTTGTAGGTCAGAATTCTGATCGATCTTCCGTGGGGCATGGGCGAGGAACACCGAACTCGCCCGATCGTTCCGCTTCATCGGGACAGTGTTCATGCCGATGGAGAAGGATAGTCGATGACGCTTAAAAGCCTGGTTTGGAATGGTTTGCTGATCGCAGCGATATGCCTTGCATTCTGGCTCCTGTATCGCATTCTCCAGCATTACAGCTTCGATGACATCAGGAGCTCGCTGCTGAACATTCCGCTCCGGCGGCTCTGCTTCGCGTTGCTCTGCGCGGCGGCCTCTTATCTGTGTCTCACCGGCTTCGACTTTCTTGCGATCGTATCTCTGGGCAAATCCTTGCCTTACCGCAAAGTCGCGCTTGCCTCCTTCGTCAGCCTCTCGATGGGCCACAATATTGGCTTTGCCGGCCTGAGCAGCGGTGCCTTCCGATACCGCTATTATTCGCGCTGGGGCTTGGGCATCGAGGAAGTGACGAAGATAATACTGTTCTGCGGTGTCACCGTCGGACTCGGATTGATCACGCTCGGCGGCATCGCCTTGCTGGTCAATCCGGCGGATGCCGCAGGCCTGCTGAAATCCAATACGCGGGACATTCGGGCGGCAGGGGCGATCGTTCTTGTCGTCCCGGTCCTCTATGCATTCCTTGCTATGGTCCTGCGGCAGAGATTGACTTTGTGGCGCTGGTCATTCGAGCTGCCGCCGCTTCGCATAGCCTTGCTGCAAATCGCCGCCGGTACTTTGAATTTCACCTGCGTCTCAATGTGCCTGCATCAGTTGCTTTCGGCTTTTGCAGACGTCGCATTGTTCCGATCGATCACGGCATTCGTGCTGGCCAATACCGCCGTGCTGGCGACCCATGTTCCCGGCGGCCTTGGCGTGCTTGAGACGACTGTCGCCTACATCGTGCCGGAAGCAGCCTCCATCGGCGCCTTAATCGCCTTTCGCTGCATTTATTTTTTCATCCCGCTCGTGCTGGGCACGATGCTTCTGATTACCAGCGAACTGGTGTTTCGGCATCGCTCAGCTCGAACGAAGGATCCGTCTGAGGTGACCGACGAGGCGACGAGAACCCAGTCGCCCTAGTGGCCGCGCGGGATCGAAGAGCGCGGTCCCCGCAATCGGCTTTGTCTTTTCGCAGGTCGTTGCAAATGGCTTCAGGCACCGGGCACCGACATTCAGCTCGGCGATCGCTGCGATCAGTGATCCAGTCCGTTGAAAGGCATTTCGAACGGCGCCGGCCGAGCAGCCGAGATATTCCGCCACGAGCATGTTGCGCAGCTCGCCGATCGCCAAACGGTGAGCGGGTCTAGGCGCCTGAAAGAGAATATCGCATTCGGTATCGAGCCCCTCGGATCGATGGTTGAGATTGGAGGAACCAATGCGGAGCAGATTGTCGTCCGCGATCAGAAGTTTCGAGTGAACGAGCAGTTCGACCTGCTTTTCGCCATCGGGAACCACCGGATAGAAGACGCGCAGCCGGCCATGGCGGTCGGCATTCACGAGGCGCCGAATTATCCTGTCGCGATTGCTTCCCATGACGAAATTCTCGATCAGACCATGGGACTTGCGCGTGCAGACGATGACGACCTCTGGCCCATTATCCTCCCGCAGCCGAGCTGCAATGGCTTCCGCAACGTTGAACGAAGCGAGATATTGCGTTTCGATATAGAGCTGACGTCTCGCCTTGGCGATCACCTCCCTTGTCACCGCAATTCCCTGGCTCAAGCCGTTTCTGAAAAAGGTCGCCGGTTCGGTTATCGCAAGCCTGACCGGCACATTCTCCAACGATGCGGCGAGATCGTCTGGCCAGCCGACAACCGTCTGCGCTGGCAAGGCCCTACATTCCTCGCCCGTGGCATCCGTCCATCTTCGCCTCGCGGCAGAGGCGATGAGCCTTGCAGCATCCCCAGTCACCATGACCTGCAGGTCGTGAAGCGGTTCGTAGAATACGCCTTCGGAATCGCGCTTCAGCTTGTCGCGAACCCTGTGAACCCACGTATCCCAGCGCCGCGACGTCAGATCGATTCCGCCGATGAAAGCGACGGAATCGTCGATGCAGACCAGTTTCTGATGGTGACATCCTCGCAGGGCGGACTGGACGGCAAAGCGCAGGTCGATACGAATGTTTTTCGGAAAATTTTTCTTGCGCAACACTTTCAAGGATTTTTCAGAATAGATCGGCCCCAAGGCCCAGATCAAAATTCGAACCTCAAGATCGGGATTGGCATCCGCCAGAGCATGCAGAAGATCCCCTAGCGTTTCCTTGGAATTCTCCGGCTGCAGGCGGATATCGGGATTGAAATCCCACCCGACCATCCAGATTCGTCTCCGCGCATTGCGCAGAATGTGAGCCAACTGCGAAAAATAGGCATTGCCGTTGATGAGGAAGGCCGTCTTTGCCGCAATACCTTCCAAACGCATATCTTCGGCTTTAGGCGACATGGCAGAACCGTTTACTCCTCTCTGTTTCGACAGCCGATCGTGCTCCGACAGGTCCTTGTCGCTTCCATCCATGGAAACGCAAACGCCTGGATTTTATCAAGGTTCCGCCGAAGGATGTTTGATGACGCGCGGCGTCTTCAAAGCCCAGGAACAAGTCGCCGGCCGCACAGTTCCTATTGAATGACAAAGACAGGCGCGATCCGCATCGGCATCTCGGGATGGACTTATGCTCCTTGGCGCGGCGTCTTCTATCCGGAAGATGTGGCCCAGAAACGCGAGTTGGCCTATGCCTCTCGGCAATTCCCTTCCATCGAAATCAACGGCACCTTTTATGGCCTGCAGCGCCCCGAGGTCTTCGCCAAGTGGCGCGACGAGACGCCCGACGATTTCGTCTTCGCGGTAAAAGGCTCCCGCTACATCACCCATCTGCGCAGGCTTCGCGATGTCGAAACCCCGCTCGCCAATTTCATCGCCTCCGGCGTATTGCGCCTTGGCCCGAAGCTTGGACCCATCCTCTGGCAGTTTCCGGCACGACAGCGTTTCGATCCCGATCTGTTTTCCGCTTTCATGAGAATGCTGCCGAAAGATACGGTCGCTGCAGCAAAGCTTGCCGGACAGCACGACGAGCGGCTGAACGGTCGCGACTGGGTGCAGGCCGATGGCGAAAGGCCTATCCGCCACGCATTCGAAATCCGCCACGAGAGCTTCGTCGATGCGGATTTCATCGATCTGCTTCGCGAGCATGAAATCGGGCTGGTATGCGCCGACACGGTCGAGTGGCCGCTGCTGATGGATGTAACGGCCGACTTCGTCTATTGCCGTCTCCACGGCTCCGAAGAGCTCTACGTAAGCGGCTATGACGAAAAGGCACTGGATATCTGGGCCGACAGGATTGATGAATGGGCACATGGTCGCGAGCCCGCAAACGCCAACCGTGTGCTTAAGCCGCTGAAGCCGGCGCGCAAGGGCCGCGACGTTTATGTTTACTTCGATAACGACGTGAAAGTACGAGCGCCTGCGGATGCGCACGCGCTTGCCGCACGGCTTGGATCTATAGGAACCACGTCACGACCATTCCAAGAACGGATGCCGCCACGACGGAGGTCGAGGCCCATCCAAGCCAGCGTAGCCAGCCGGTCACCGTAAACTTTCCCATGACCTGCTTTTTCGCAGTCATCAGCATCATTATTGTCATGACCGGTACGGCCACGACCCCGTTGATTACGGCACTCCAATAAAGGGCCGAGATGGGATTGACGGGCGTGAACAGTATGCCCATCCCGAGAACGCAGGCCATAACCAAGGTCGCGTAAAATGCTTTTGCGTGCTTTGGTTTTCTTGAAAGTCCGACCGGCCATTTGAAAGCCTCGCCGATCGCGTAGGCGGCTGCGCCGGCAAGGACCGGAACCGCAAGCAAGCCGGTGCCCAATATGCCGACGGCGAACACGATGAAAGCGACATTTCCTGCGATCGGTCGCAATGCCTCGGCTGCCTGCGCCGAGGATGAGATGGCCGTAACGCCGCTCTTATGGAGTGTTGCCGCGGTCGTCGCGATGATCGCCAGAGCTATGATGTTCGAGAACGCCATGCCGATCAAAGTATCGGCCCGAATGCGCGTAAGCGCGGCCGGCGCTTCTCTCGGCGCCTCGACCAATGGATGTTTGTCATGATCGATCTGTTCATTCTCGACTTCCTGGGAAGCCTGCCAGAAGAACAGATAGGGTGAGATCGTCGTGCCCAGAATGGCGACGATCGTCGTGAAGAATTCGGCATTCCATATGATTTTGGGCACGAAAAGGCCGGCAATTGCTTCGCCCCAGGATATATTGATCGCAAATACGGCGGCAACATAAGCAAAGAGGCTGAGCGTCATCCATTTAAGCACCGCGGAATAGCGGTCGTATTCGACAAAAACACTGGCAAGCGCGCAAGCGCTCCCGAAGCCGACGACGTAAAGTGTCTCGGGCCCGCCGATCAAAAGTTTCAACGCGTCGGCCATAGCGCTGAGGTCAGCTCCGATATTGATCGTGTTCGCTATGAAAAGCAGTCCCACAATGAGGTGGAGCAGCCAGGCGGGGTAGTGCCGGCATACATTTCCTGCAATGCCATGCCCCGTGGTGCGCCCGATCCGCGCGCAAATCTCCTGAATTGCCGACATCAATGGATATGTCAGCAGCATTGTCCATCCGATGCCATATCCAAGTTGAGCACCCGCCTGGCTGTATGTTCCTATTCCAGAGGGATCGTCGTCCGACGCGCCGGTGATAAAGCCCGGTCCCAAAATCTTCAGGAACCGCCGAAAGGGCCCGTTCGCTGCCCTCACCCGCTGTCGCTCGGCCGCCTCTGTCACAGATTTACTCCCGCCTCTTCAGCCGAGCGCAAACTGCGTCGCTCCGATTGCCGACAAGCCAGGCCCAGACAGGCAAGCGGCACACTAAAAACGGATTTTTCTCTTTTCGACACCACCGCTTTCACTCCGCGATGAAAAATACCTCTGCGCCGATCGTTGAATTCGCAATCGGCAAAGGCGTGCTGAAAGAAGTTGCAAAAAGCCAAATGGTTCCAATGGGATTCTTGGAATCAGAGTGATTGGTCAAAGTATCTCCCATTGCCATCCCCCGGCCGCGAAGCACCTGCTCCTCGCTCCTAAAATATGAACCCACGTCGCATCGTTTCGATCATGGTGGCGAGAGCAATTACGCCCGGAGCGATCCTTTCGGCGTCCCTCTATCCATGGCACCAAGGCGGCGCAGAGACCGCTCGCTGAGGAACCTTCACCGCCGGTCACAGTTAGGGACTGTATTCGATCAATGGAGGTTATGATGAAAAGGACTCTCATTGCCGTGAGTGCGGCAGCGCTCTTCGCATCCGGGACGGCTTTTGCTCAAAGCGACACCGTGGTTATTCCCGGAGAGGTCAGGACCTATGTGACAGAACAAGAAGTTCCCTCGGTAACTTATGACGGCGATATCGCAGTCGGCAGCGAATTGCCGAGTTCGGTGGAAGTACACACCATTCCCAGCAACAGCGACTACGCTTATACGGTCGTCAATAAGAAGCGTGTCATCGTGAACCCGCACACCCATAAAGTTATCGAAATCGTGAAATAGCCGAGATACGAGATCGGGCACACTAGAGGTTGCGAAACCAGCACTTCTATGTGCCCGATGAAACCAAGACAGCACGACACTTACGCGCGATTTTCCCCTGTCGGTCAGGCGCCGGAAACTTTACCTGGCGCCCCGTGGGCAGGCCCCTCTTCCTTGACCTCACGTGGCGTCGGCGTGGTAATGGCGCCGTGGTCGGGGTCCCTTACATCCTGTCCCCTTGAGCCGTCCGCACCTAATGCAAGCTCACGATCACGGCTCTTGCGCCTGGTTTCTCGCAGGCTCGTTGCCTCTTCGATCAGCGAGGTCAGTTCCTCATCGGAAAAGTCGGATAAATCAATGGCTCTGCTCATATTCGTCTCCTAGTCCGGTGTCTTTGTGCCAAACGCGAAATGCGATGAACTGACCCCATGGCGGGAGGAGTTCCTTCCGCAACTCGATCACCTGAGGCTACATTCTCTGGCGCGGCATTATTGAAGCATGCCCCATGCCGGATCCCAGCGAACACCCTCCGATAACTCCACATAGATGGGCGGGCTTTCGCCACCCGTCATTTTGTTTCGCGCAGCCCGAAAGGCGTCGTCCGGTTCCATTTCCTCGCCCGGAAATATGGCATCGTCCTCCCCGGGCCGTGCGACCTTGCGGATAAATCCCCTTATCTGGTCGCCGGAATGATAGAACTTGATGACGATGGAGCCCGGCGGAGCGGCATCCTTGCGATATCGTCGATAGGTTTCCATGGGCACCTCCTGATATCATCGCGGAGTCTCTACAGGATCGGTTTGCCTCCGGTTACGGCGACGGTGCTGCCTGAGACGTAGCTCGACAGCGGATCGGCAAGCATGACGTAGGTCGTCGCAAGTTCGGCAGGCTGACCCGGCCGCTTCATCGGCACCTGCTTTCCGAAATTCTCGACCGCCTCCTTGGGCATGGTCGAAGGAATGAGCGGCGTCCAGATCGGGCCGGGCGCTACCGCATTGGCGCGAATCCCTTTCTGCGCGAGCAGTTGCGCAAGACCGGCGGTGAAATTCTGAATGGCGCCCTTGGTCGTCGCATAGGCAAGCAATGTGGGATTGGGACTGTCGGAATTGATGGAGGCGGTGTTGATGATGGAGCTTCCCGATTTCATGTGCGGGACGGCGGCCTTGGTCAAATAAAACATGGCATGGATGTTGACCTTGAAGGTTAGTTCCCATTCCTGATCGGTGATATCGCCGATGTCATGAAAACTCGCCTGGTGAGCGGCATTGTTGACGAGGATGTCGACCCCGCCAAGTTGCGAGACCGCCTTGTCCACGATTGCGCGGCAATGCTGCGGATCCTGAATGTCGCCGGGAACGAGAACGGCCTTGCGGCCCGCGTCCTCCACCCAGCGCTTCGTCTCCTGCGCATCATCATCTTCGTCCAGGTAGGCAATGAGAACATCGGCCCCTTCGCGCGCAAAGGCGATCGCAACGGCACGGCCGATCCCGCTGTCACCGCCGGTAATGATCGCTTTCTTGCCGGTGAGCCGGCCCGATCCGCGGTAGGACTTTTCGCCATGATCCGGCACCGGCTGCATGGCCGCAGTATGGCCGGGCATCGGCTGCTGTTGTGACGGGAACGGGGGCGTCGGATGGGTGACCATGGCTTCCTCCTTGGTATCGGTAAACTCCCATTCTCAACCGCCTGCCTCCCGCTTGGTTCCCGAAAAGAGCAAAATCAGCAGGGAATGAACGAAAATGACGCTGCCGTTTTCGAGGAACCTTTCGCGTGCCGCCGCAGTTCTAAAACCGGGTTCCAGGTCCGCCCGCCATTCGTCCAGCCATTCGAAAGGACATTTCAATGCAGCGTTTCCATGAGAAGGTCGTCATCGTCACGGGTGCGGGATCAGGCATGGGAGAGGCGACCGCGCGCAGATTTTCCGAGGAAGGCGCGAATGTCGTTCTCGTCGACTATCATGCCGAAAACGTCAACAGGGTCGCAGCGGAGCTTCCGCCTGAGCGTACGATGGTGCAGGTGGTCGATGTTTCCCAATCCTTTGCCGTAAACGCGATGGTTTCGATGACCGTTGCCAAATTCGGCAAGCTCGATGTCATCGTCAACAATGCGGGAGTGCACGAGGCCGGCGAGCCGACCGAAATCTCGGACGAGCGCTGGCAAAAGGTCATGGACACGGATGCCGGCGGCGTCTTCTTCGGGTGCCGCGCAGCCATTCCGCATCTGGAGAAGACCAGGGGCGTGATCATCAATACCGCTTCGGTTTCCGGCACCGGCGGCGACTGGGGCATGAGCCCCTATAATGCGGCCAAGGGCGCCGTCGTCAATCTGACCCGGGCCTTGGCGCTCGATCTTGGCAAAAAAGGCATTCGCGTCAATTCCGTCTGTCCGAGCCTGACCCGCACCGGCATGACCGAGGAGATGCTCAAGGATGAAGCATTGATCGCCAAGTTCAAGGAACGCATTCCGCTTGGCCGCATCTGCGAGCCGGAAGAGGTGGCTGCCGTCATCGCCTTTCTGGCGAGCGACGACGCCAGTTTCATAACCGGCGCCAATATTGCCGTGGACGGAGGCGTCTCCGCCTCCAACGGACAACCGGCCCAGGGATAGCGAGGTCATTGCCATGAATTTCAAGCAGATCAATGAGACGAACGGTCAGCGCACCTATGTCGTCGTGCTCGATGCCAACGAAGAAGCGTTCTCCACCCTCAGCAAATTTGCCACGACCTACGAGATGACCGCCGCATCGGTCACCGCGATCGGCGCATTCGAAAAAGCGACCGTCGGCTGGTTCGATTTCGCCAGCCGCAGCTACCGCAAGATTCCAGTCGCCGAACAATGCGAGGTCCTTAGTCTTCTCGGCGATATCGCGACTGGCGACGATGGCAAGGCGAGCCTGCATCTTCATGCCGTGCTGGGCCTGAAAGACGGCTCCACGCGCGGCGGTCACTTCATCGAGGGCATCGTCCATCCGACATTGGAAGTGACGATCATCGAGACGCCCGCCTATATGCACCGCCGGCATCGCAAGGATCTCGGAATCTCCCTCATCGAACTCTGAACAGCCACCCGTTGCGCTCGCGCGATTATGCAAGATGCCTACACTTTAAGTGCCCCTGCTGGTATGTTTATCGCGACCTGGCTGAGGAGGAAGAGTAATGTCTCTGCTTGCCTTGCATCATGTAGCGATCATCACCGCCGATTTGGGACAGTCACTACCGTTCTATTGCCATGTGTTCGGTCTCGCCCAGATCCCGCGTCCGGATTTTCAGGTGGACGGTGCCTGGCTTGCTTGTGGCGCCCTGCAGATTCATCTTATCGTCAATCCGGCGGGCACGTTCCGCAAAAGCCCCGCGATCGACCGCAATGATTGGCACTTCGCTTTCCGTACCGATGACTTCGATGGTGTGGTCAAACGACTTACGGACCGCGGCTTCCGGGAGGACCTGCCCCAGGGCGATCCAAAGTGCCTGCTGATCTTCCGCTCCGGCCCTGCCGATTTCCCGCAGCTCTATCTTCGCGATCCTGACCTGAACGTGGTCGAGGTCAATGGAGCGCTGTAAGCCCGCGCTCATGCAAAAGAACGCGTGAGATAGTCGATGCAGAGAAACAGCAGCAGGATCAGCAGCCAGACGGCCGCCGCGAGCGCCGCCATCCGAGACAGGGCGGTCGCCTCGTTCAGGTGCATGTAGCGCCAGTAGATCAGAGCGGATTTCGCCAAGGCGATCGACAGGCTGACCGAAAGGCCGACTACGCCGGTCAGCAGGAAACTGGCGCCGATGGTCGTGGCCAGCAAAAGCATAAGGATCATCCAAATCAGAACGAGCGGATTGGCAAGGCGCAACATTCCACTCACCTCGCCAGATAGAAGACGGGATAAAGGAACACCCAAACCACATCGACCAGATGCCAGTAAAGTCCGGCGGTGATCAGCACGATGGCCCGCTGGGGCAGCGATATGGCCCCGCGCATCGTTTGAACCGCCAGCGTCGCCAAAAGCACAACGCCGATCGTCAAGTGCAAGGCGTGCAGAGCGGTGGCAATGAGATAGAGGTCCATGAAAAGGTGCTGGACGCCAGTGACATAGCGCGATTCCACGCCCGGCACAGGCAGCAGTCCCTCGGTAAACTCCAGATGATATTCGTAGGCCTTGATGGCGAGGAAGCAGAGGCCGAGAACCCCAGCCGCAGTGAGCCAACCGGCAGCCGCATTCGCCTTGCCGCCCCTGCCCGCCTCGACGCCAAGCGCCACGAACAAACTCGATGTTAGCAGCACTGCCGTGTTGATGCCTCCAATGCCGAAAAGCAGGGCATGCGACGCCTGGACCACTTCCGCCGCATGCGCCAATCGAAGCGCGGCGGCAACGGAGAAGATGCCGCCGAACAACATAATCTCGCTACCGAGAAAGATATACATGCCCATCATCGCCGCTTCGTGCTGCTGGCGGGCATCGCGATAAGGCTCGGTGACGGGCAAAGTCTCAGGCATCGTCACCCTCCATCTCCACCGGATAGTCGTAAGGCGGCTTGTCGACGAGCGGCACCTTGTCAAAATTGTGCTTCGGCGGCGGTGACGGTGTCGTCCATTCCAGCCCGGTCGCGCCCCACGGATTGTCGCCGGCGGGCGCTCCGTAGCGCAGCGAATGAATGAAATAGATGAAGGGCATGAGGTAGGCAGCACCGAGCAGCGTAGCGCCGACGGAGGAGAAGACGTTCAGTACCTGAAATTCCGGCGGGTAGACATGGTAGCGCCTCGGCATGCCGAGATAGCCCAGCAGAAATTGCGGGAAGAAGGTCAGGTTGAAGCCGAGAAAGATGAAAATGGCTGCCAGCCGCCCCCAGACGAGCGAATACATCCGTCCGACGATCTTCGGCCACCAGTAATGCATAGCACCAAAGAAGGCCGACACCGTGCCGCCGACCATGATGTAGTGAAAATGCGCGATGACGAAGTAGGTATCGTGCACATGCACGTCGATGGCCAGCATCGCCAGCATCAGGCCGGTCAAGCCGCCGAACACGAAGAGACCGATGAAGGCCATGGCAAAGAGAAAGGGCGGATCCAGCGAGATATGCCCCTTAAACAGCGTCGCAGTCCAGTTATAGACCTTGATGCCGGAGGGAATTGCCACCGCGATACTCAAGAACGAAAAAGCGGCGCTCGCATAGGTCGATTGGCCTGAGACGAACATATGGTGCCCCCAAACGAAGAAGCCGAGAGCGGCAATCGCGACCGATGAGGCAGCGACGAACTGATAGCCGAAGATCGGCTTGCGCGCTCCGGCCGCCACCAGCTCGCTGATCACGCCCAGTGCCGGCAGCACCATGATGTAAACAGCCGGATGGCTGTAGAACCAGAAAAGGTGCTGATAAAGCAGCGGATCGCCGCCGAGCGCCGGATTGAAGATGCCGAGGCCGAAAAGTCTCTCGAGGGAGATCAGCACGAGCGTAATGGACAACACCGGCGTCGCCAGTACCAGAATCATCGAAGTGGCGTAGATCGACCAGACGAAAAGCGGCAGCCGGCCCCAGGTCATGCCGGGGCAACGCAGCTTGTGCACGGTGACGATGAAATTGAGCCCGGTAAGGATCGAAGAAAAGCCGACGATGAAAACAGCGCTCGCCGCGAGGATAACATTGCCGTTGGCATACATGGTCGACAGCGGCGTATAGAAGGTCCATCCGGTATCGACACCGCCGGCGATCAGGACGAAGACGGTGAAGAGACCGGCAATCATGTAGATGTACCAGCTCAGGAGATTGAGTTTGGGAAAGGCGAGATCCCTGGCTCCGATCATCAGCGGAAGGAGGAAATTGCCGAACGTATTGGGGATCGACGGGATCAGGAAGAACCAGACCATGACGACGCCGTGGATGGTGAAAGCGCGATTGTAGCCCTCATTGGTCAAGAGATCGCCAGCCGGCGTCAGCAGATCGAGGCGGATAAGCGCCGCGGCGACCGCTCCAACAAAAAAGAAGAAAGTAATCGACAGCACATAGAGGATCGCGATGCGCTTGTGGTCCGTCGTCAGCAGCCAGGATTTCAGGCTATGGCCGGCGCGCAGATAGCTGACGCGTTCGGCTGCCGTTTCCGACAGGCCACGGTCGTCGAGATTGGCGGGGTTCGGGCGCTGTTCCGTGGTGATCGTCACTGGGTCGCCTCCCGCGGCTGCAACGATTTGATATAGGCGACGATCTTCAGGACATCCTCTTCGCTGAGTACATTCTGGAATGTCGGCATGATCGGCTGATATCCTGCAGCGACCTGCGACTGCGGCAGAAGGATGCTGTCGCGGATATATTGGTCGTCGGCGATCACGACCTCGCCGGACTGCAGCGGCACCGGATTGCCATAAAGTCCAACGAGCGAGGGTGCGCGGGTGGTCGATGCGGGATCATGGCAGCCGCTGCAACCGCGGCTGCGGAAAAGTGCCGCTCCTTCCGCCGCAAGCGTGAGATCGTTGGAGGATTGGCTCAGCCATTTGGCATAATCCGCCGGCGTCATGACGACGAAGCTGCCCGTCATTTCGGAATGGTTGCTGCCGCAATATTGCGAGCAGGCGATGCGGTAGACCCCAGGCTTGTCGGCAGTGAACCAACTCGTCGTGTAGCGGCCGGGCACCACGTCCTGCTTGATACGCAAGGCGGGAAGGAAGAGGCTATGGATGACGTCCTGGGAAGCCATCGTAAGCTTGACCGGTTCTCCTGCCGGCACGTGAAGCTCATTGATTTCCGCTTGCCCCTGCGGATGCTGGAACTTCCACATCCATTGCTTGGCAACGACGTCGATCTGCAGGGCATCGGCCGGAGCATGACGAAGGCTTGCGAACAGCTCGGTCGACCAAACATAGAAGCCCAGCAACGCGACGAACGGAACGACGGACCAGGAGACTTCGAGCGGGATGTTGCGGTTCGGAGAATGCTTCCGGTCCGCCGGCCTGCCGCGGCGGTACTTGACCGCAAAGACGGCGATCAGGATGAAGACCGGGGCCGAAAGGGCGACGATCAGGACCGTGAAGGCGATCACCAGCAAATCCACCTGGTGGCTGTAACCGGAAATGCTCGGGGGCCAAAGGGAGATGAAAGTCAATTTCTCCTCCCCCGAACCGGTGGCTTTTCGCGGCGTCTCTCGCGTAATAGGGCGAATGCCAACAGCCCGCCGCCGCCCAGCACCGTCACCCCGCCTGCCATCTGCAGGGCCGTGTGAACAAGCGGGGAATAGCGCCCGATGGCCGGATCATAATGGTAGCAAAGCAACAGGAGCTGATCGCCCCAACTTCCGATCTGCCCCTGCCCCGCCTCCGTCAGCGCCAGCTTCAGATCATTACCCTCAGGCGCAAGTCCGTAGAGCCAGCGGCTCAATCGTCCATCCGGCGTCAGGACCGCGACGGCGGCGTCATGCGCATATTGGCCGATATCGGGGTCCCAGGCATAGCGATAGCCGAGCGCGTTCGTCACGGCATGGATATCGGACGCCGTGCCGGTCAGCGCATGCACACCCCGGGCGGTCAGCGAGGGAAAGCGGCGGCGCAATTGATCGAGAGAGTTTTGCGCCTCAGCAGGCCCTTCGCGGGGATCGATCCCAAAGGCAATGATGGCGAAATCGCCCGGCGGCCGAAACGGCTGCTCCTCCACCGCCTCCATGAGGCCCGACAAGGTCACCCCGCAGATATTCGGGCAATTGTGCAGGACTGGGGCCAGCAGCATCGGCTTGCCGCCGGCAAGCCCGCGCAGCGTCACACGATGACCTTGCTCATCCGTGAAAGGCCGGTCGAGCGGGATTTTCGCGTCCAACTTTTGTTCGATGCCGGTGGCGGCAAACGGATCGAAGGCTGCCGCCGCGGCCTGACTGCCGGTAAATCCCAGCAGCGCGAACACGAACAGAAGAAAGTGGCGCATCATCATTTGGCCGCCTCCCCTTTGTCCTGATCCGGCCAGCCGCGGGCGGCGAGAAGCGCCATGGCGCGCTCGATCGGAATGTGTGCCGTCTGCGTTGCCCTGTCGGTCCAGCCATAGCCCTGCAACCGGCTCTCGGCCTCGCGCTGCAGCGCATAGCGATCGGCAGAGGGAGAAACCTCAAGACGAGGACCGTTTCGTTCCTGGGTTTGAGAGCTCCCAAGAGCGAACCGTACCGAAGGCTCGACCCAGCGAAGAATGCCGAAGGCAACCAGGACCGAAAGCCCCACCCCAATGAAGAGCGCGGAAGTCCACAGCAGGACGATGCGCGGCGAGACATCGCGCGTCTCGTAATCCGGCTCTGTCTTCGGCGGTTGACGCCGTCTGCGAAAGATCGGGCTCATTGCGAGACCTCCGCCTTATAGCTCGGCCTCAATCGCGCAAGCAGAACCGTCGAACGGGAAAGGACCGCCAAGCCAATCTGCGTGAAGCCGGTCAGCGACAGGAGATAGGCCGAAATCGCAGGCCCAAGATGCTCCGTCAACTCAGGCATCGTTAGCCAAGCATATTCCAACAGTGCGCCGGCAAGCACAGCAAGCGACAGCGTGATCAGCCATGCCGGAGATGTGCGGACAGGCGGGAAAAACAGCAGCAACAGCGGCAGAAGGTGCAGCAGCGTGATCAGGTATTCGGCGATGGCCCAAATGCCCTCGCCCCGCCGCTGATACCAGGCAACCCCCTTAGGAAGATTGCCGGACCAGATGATGAAATACTGCATAAAGGCGAGATAGACCCAGACGAGGATCGCGGTCAGCAGGAGGCCACCTAGCACGCCAGGCCGCCTTACCGGAGCGGCCGATAGCCGCAGCACGATCAGCAGCGATAGCGCCGTCAGCATCTGGCTCGCCAGTATGTAGAGGCCGAAGCCGGAAGAATGGAATTGCGGATCGAGCGACATCAACCAGTCGACCGACAAGAGCTCGTGCAAAAGCACGAAGGCTATGAGGCCGATCGCGGCCAGCGGCAGGGAACGTCGCGGTCTCGTAACCAGCGCCCATGCCAGCCAGCAGGCCCCCGAAAGCATCGCCAGGGTGCGAGCATCGAAGAAGAACGGCGTCAGATAGACCTTCTTGAAAGCTCCAAGCGGAGCCCCTCGCGCCCATTCGTAGATCCAGGGAAGACCGATCATGATCGGGAGCGTGGCAAGGAGAGCGAGCGGCAACAGCAGCAGCGCCGGCTCGGCGACGGTCAGCAACTCGTCACGCCAGATACCGGGGATAATGCGCATCATCATCGTCAGGCAGAGGGCGCCGAGCGGCAATGCGCTCATGAAGACAAGGGCCGCCAGCCAGCCGATCAGCGCCGCTTGGGGCGAGAACAGCGTCATCGCCAGCGCCGTCAGGCAAAACACGACACCGCTTATGGCAAGCATGTTGCTCGGCAGAGCTTCGACGCGGCTCATGATCCCGCCCCTTCCAACCGTGCTCGATCTTCCGGCGGCAGAGTGGCGACGGGAGCGTTCCGGCTGAATTGCAACGCACGGATATAGGCTGCGATCGCCCAGCGATCGGCCGGAGGAACCCTGTCGGCATAGGAATACATCACGCCATGGCCGTTGGTTATGACGTCGACGAAATAGCGCGAAGGAGCATTGCGCAGCCGGTCGACATGGAAACTCGGCGGATGCGGAAAGCCACGCGCCGGCACCGTGCCGTTGCCATCGCCATCGGTGTCGTGGCAGGGCGTGCAATAGATGCCGAAGCGTTCCTGTCCACGCCGCAGCAAATCGGCCGTCATCGTCGGGCGATTGGCAAGAGCTGCGTCTGCTTCGGCATCGTCGCGTCCCACCGTCCCTTGCGGCGGCGCCTGCAGCGACTTGCCGTCGGCAAAGAGCGAACTCTTTTCATAGGAATCGTAGCGCGGCTGGTGGTTCATGTCGTCGCAGGCTGCGAGCAGCAGAACGGGTACGAGATAGAGCGGTGCGCTTCTCATTCCGGCTGCTCCGTATGCTCTACGGTTTCGACGCGCACCGGATCGAGGCCTTCCAGAAAAGCCCGCGTGCGTTTCAAATGGAACCGCGCATCGTTGCTGAAAAGCACGAGAAAGAACTTGTCCGAGCTCGCCAAATGAAACGCGTCGACATCGAAAAGCGGATGATGGAGGCGTGGTAGGCGGTTCAGCAGAAGCATGCCGAAGACCGCAAACAGCACGGCGAAAAGCACGGTCAGCTCGAAGGTGATCAGCATGAAGGATTGCCAGGCATAAAGCGGGCGCGCGCCGATAATGATCTGATAGGCATAATTGGTGTAGACCTGCAGGCCATAGGCGATGGCGGCACCGACGATCCCACCGGCAAAAGTCAGCCACGGCACGATGTTTTCTTTAAGATCCAGCACGTCGGTCAGTTCCTGCACCGGATAGGGCGAATAGGCGTCCAAGGCACGAAAGCCGGCCTTACGTGCGCGCTTGACGCCTTCCACCAGCCGTTCTGGTCTGTCGAATTCGGCGACGAGGCCGAAAACTGCACTTTCCGGGCTGGGTTCATGCATGGCTCAAATCCCCCGTTTCCCTGAGCGCCTCTTTGACTTCGAAGGCCGAAATGACCGGCAGGAAGCGCACGAACAACAGGAAGGGTGTGAAGAAAACGCCGAGCATGCCGGCAAAAAGGCCCCACTCCCAAATGCTTGGATGGTAGACGCCCCAGGAGGAGACGAGATAATCGCGATAGAGCGACGTCGTCAGCAGCATATAGCGCTCGAACCACATGCCGACGGTGACCGAAAGGCCGATCAGAAACAGAATGACCGGCTGGCGGCGAACGGCGCCAAACCATAAAAGCTGCAGCGGCACGAAATTGAGGATGACCGCGCCCCAATAGCTATAGGCGTAGATGCCGGTCAGCCGATCCATCATCGTACCGACGTCCTGCCGATCGCCGCCATAGAGGCTGTCGAAGACCTCCGTCACATAGCCGTAGGCCGTCATCAATCCCGTTGCCAGCACGAAGCATCCGAGCAGGTCGAGATGGCGCTCGGTGACGAGATCGCCAAGCCCCAGCGCATGGCGCAGCGTCACGGCAATCATCGCCACGACGGCAAAGCCGGAAAAGGCCGCGCCCAGCACGAAATATGGCGGGAAGACCGTCGAGGTCCAACCAGGTATCGGACCAGCGGCAAAGAGCAGCGAAACCTCCGAGTGAACCGAAACCACCAGAGGCACCGCTATGGCGGCGGTCAGTCGATAGGACTGGTTCCAGCGTGCCCAATGCCTGGCCGAGCCGCGCCAGCCAAGCGCTGCGAGGCCGTAGAACACCTGCTGCCAGCGTTTTTTTGCCCGATCGCGGACGGTGGCAAGATCGGGGACGATGCCGATATACCAGAAGAGAATCGAGACGGTGAGATAGGTCAGCACCGCGAAAAAATCCCAGCTCAAGGGACTTTTGAATTGCGGCGAGATCGTCATAGTATTCGGATAGGGCGCGATCCAATAAAAGAACCAGGGACGTCCGAGATGCAGGATCGGGTATAGGCCTGCGCAGACAACGGCAAAGAGCGTCATCGCCTCGGCGAAGCGGTTCAGTGAGTTGCGCCAGTGCGCGCTTAGAAGCAGAAGCAATGCCGAGATCAGCGTCCCGGCGTGTCCGATGCCGAGAAACCAGATGTAGTTGGCGATCGCCAAACCCCAATTGACAGGAATGTTTTCGCCCCAGACGCCCACCCCGTAGATGAGCAGAACCGCCGACGAAACGACGAAGCTTATGAGCAGCAGCAGCGACACCAAAAAACAGGCCCACCATGCCCGGGGGGCTGGATATTTCAGTGGGATCCGGGTGATCTTCGCTGTGGCCGCCTCGTTGCGACCTGCCGTTACATCGCTCATCCTGTGGCCTCCTTCCGGAGGATGCTCTTATCCTCGATGCGGGCAAGATAGGTGGTCCGCGGCCGCGTATTGGCCTCCTCAAGCAACGTATAATCACGCGATTCAGCCTTGCGGCGGCTGACGGCGGAACTGGGATTGGCGACGTTGCCAAAAACAATTGCCTGCGTTGGACAGGCTTGCTGGCAGGCAGTGACGATCTCGCCATCGCGGATCGGCCGGCCCTCCTTATCGGCAGTGATGCGGGCTTCGGCGATGCGCTGCACGCAGTATGTGCATTTCTCCATGACGCCGCGGCTTCGCACGGTCACGTCCGGATTGCGCATGGCCTTGACGGATTCCGCATCGTTTCCGGTGTAGTCGAACCAGTTGAAGCGGCGGACCTTGTAGGGGCAATAGGACGAACAGGTGCGTGTGCCGATGCAACGGTTGTAGACCTGCAGGTTCAGCCCGTCGATGCTGTGGACGGCGGCGTTGACCGGGCAGCCCATTTCGCAAGGTGCCTGCTCGCAATGCATGCAAGGAACCGGCTCGAAATAGGATTTCGGCTCCGTGACATCGCCTTCGTAATAGTGATCGATGCGAATCCAATGCATTTGCCGGCCCTCGGCGATCAGGTCCTTACCGACGACCGGAATGTTGTTTTCAGCCTGACAGGCGGTGACACAGGCGTTGCAGCCGATGCAAAGGTCGAGGTCGATCGACATTCCCCAGGAAGGGTCGGACTTTGGCTTGTCCGGATAGAACGAGGGCTGCTCCTCCTTGTCGCTCCTCTGCGATTGCGGCTCGAGCTCGCCGACATCCACGCTGCGGACGAAATCGAAACCGTCCATTGCCTGGTTCACTTGCGTCGTCGCGACCGTCAGCGTCTTGCCCGTCGGCTCGATTCTGACATTGCTCCTGTGCCACAGTTCATTCGATCGCCGCAGCAGGTAAGCGTCGTAACCGAGATTTGCGGCGATCGAGTCCTTCAGTTTCCGGCCGTAACCAAGCGTGACTGTCAGCGTCTGCGTTTCCTGACCCGGCATGATCCACACCGGGCCGGTTATCGAAACGGCATCTACCGCCAGCCGAACCTCGTCACCATTCGTCAGCCCCTTCTCAGCCGCAAGCTGTGGACTGAGGAGAATGACATTGCCCCAGGTGATTTTGGTCAGCGGTCGGGGTGTCTCCTGCGCCCAGGCGTTTTCGGAAAGAGTACCGTCCCAAATGCCAGCATCGGGGCGGATGACCAGCGTCAGAGCCTCGGCGGCATCGATGGCAGACGGGGGAATTTGTCGGCTGGTAACCGTCGGCACGATCAGCGGCGGTGCGCTGCCCTCCACGAAACCTTGGTTGAGGCTGTCGCGCCAGCGACTGTCGAAATCGGTTCCCCATGCCGTTTTCCAGGTCTGCCGCACGACATCCAGGTCCACTGCGGCGTGTCCCATCAAGTTTTCCAACACTACGTGCGCCGAACGCACGTCATAGAACGGCCGGACCAGCGGTTGAATGAGGCTTATCGTGCCGTCGACCGCGCGCGCATCGCTCCAACTTTCGAGATCGTGCTGAAGCGGGACATGCCATTGGCAGAAGGAGGCAGTCTCATCGGCATGCTGCGCCGCATGGATGCTGAGCCCCACCTTTCGCAAGGCTTTGCGGAAATCGAGATCGGCCGGCGCCATATAGGCCGGATCGATGCCGACGATCGCGAGCGTCGAGACTTTGCCCGCCTGCATATCTGCCGCAAGCGCCTCGAGCGATTGCGGACCGTCGGGCGGCGTGGTGGTGAACGGATCGGAGAAGCGCAGGGTGGTGCCGAGGCTTCCGAGCTTTTCATTCAGCAGCAATCCGAGCGACTGGGTATTCTTGTCGTGATGCGCGCCGACCAGAAGCAATGCGGTATGCTGCGAGGCTTTGAGCGCATCCGAGGCGGCGTCGATCCATCGACGTTCCTTGTCAGAGAGTTCGACATTGCCGAGACCATCCAAGCCGATCCGGCCGCCAAGCGCCCGAAGCAGACGATCCATCGCGGAGACGGATGCGGCAAGCCGCATGTCCGCGACGGAGCCGGTCGTCGACGGAGTGGGTTCGGCGACGAAAAGGCGGGATTGGCCTTGCCGCGCCTGCCGCAATCGGCGGCGATCACCAAAGAGACGCGCGTTGAGCGTCTGGCGCGGACCGGGGCCAAGAAAGTCGTCATCAAGGCTTACGATCGTTTCGGCGGCATCGAAGGCCGGATGCATGACCAATGGCCGGCCGAACACTAGGGCGGTCGCGGCGAGCCGAAGCGCATCCGAGACCGGATCGCAGACGTGCCAGCGCGCTTTTGGCCAACGCTGCATCATCGCGCCTATCTGCCGAAGCAGCGTCGGTGAGCTCAAAGGACCAGTCAGCAGGCGAAAGCCTTCTCCCTGCAGCTTGTCCAAAGCGTTCGCATTCGCGGCCATCTCCGCATCGAAGGCGCTCCAATCCACCGGCTTGCCGAGGTGAAGCGGAGTTTGCGAACGGCCCGGATCGTAAAGGCCGAGAAGAGCTGCCTGCGTGAAGGCGTCCGTTGCACCCTTCGATGCTGGATGGTCCGGATTGCCTTCTAGTTTGACAGGGCGGCCGGTAAACGTCTTGCCGAGGACCGGCTGCGCATAGCCGGCAAAAGTGACTGATGTTGCATACCATTTCGCCACGCCCACCGTCATGCCGTCGGGAGCCTCGACATAGGGCAACGCGGTTTCGTCCTCTTCGCCCTTACAGGCCGGCAGGCCGGCAAGGGCCAGCGAAGCCCCCATGACCTTCAGCAGCGAACGGCGATCGAGGTTGATCGGGCGGCTATGAAGTGCCGGAAACTGCTCCCTTGCATATCGTTTGAAAGGCTCCGTGTCGGAGAGTTCTTTCAAAACCCTCTGGAAATGCCGCCCCGTCTTGCCGGCGAGCCGCTTGCGGATTGCTTCCTCGGAGGACGGGCGGTTGGTCATCAAATCACCTGTGACAGATGTTGCATTGAGTGAGCTTGGCCGGCTCGATGCCGTAGGCTTTCACCACGAGCGCGCCAAAATCCTTGTGTTGTGCGGGATGAGCGTCCCAATCGGACCAGTCCATCCGCGTCACCTGGTCAGGCGGGCGCAGGTTTGGCGCGGGGTCTCGATGGCAGTTCAGACACCACTGCATCTGAAAGGGTCGTGCACGCGACATTAGCGGCATCTGATCGACGCGACCGTGGCAGGTCACGCAGGGAACGCCACGGGTAATGTGGATCGAATGGTTGAAATAGACATAGTCCGGCAGCCGTGACACACGGTTCCACCGCAGCGGAACGTTCGCCGCCAGACTGTGCCTGACCGCCGCCAGCATGGGAGCTCCGGTCCATATCTGCGAATGACAGCTCATGCAGATGTGGGTTGCCGGCAGGCCGGCATATGCGCTCGTTTCGACCGACGTGTGGCAATAACGACAGTCGATGCCGAGACCGCCGACGTGATGCTGGTGACTGAAGGGAACAGGCTGATCCTGCACCCAGCCGATCAGAGTTCCATAGCTTGAGCTGGCATAGCCGCCCACAAACAGGATCAGAAGAAATATGAGGATGGCGGCGGCGAGCAGGAAGGCGCGCAGTCTGGTATCTGCAGAAGCCGTGAAAATCTGCGCCACCGAATTCCCCTAAGTTGCCCGTGTAACGGGGTCAAACGTAGAGTCAGAATGAAAGTTCCAGCCTCGCCGCCTGCAGGTTCGATCCGCCGCACGCACCTGCCTTCATCAACCAATGGAACAATGTGTTCCGGCCGAGGGTTACATTCACCACGTCGGGATCATGAAGCGCTGCTCATCTTCCCGGCTGTGGGCGAATGCCAAAGGCCATGTTCCGAAGGAGACCAGCGATGAAACATCAGCAACCACGTGACGGAGCGCCTGGAACTACCGATCAGTCCCCCAGATGGGAAGGCCCGGCCGGCTCCAAGCCCGCCGGTTATCTTCCGGCCAAGGATGGCGGAGAAGCAGCACGGGACGCCAATAACGAGAACATCAATCATCCGCGCAAGCGCAAGGTTTCCGACGCACTGAAGCAAAAAGGCGATGACTGAAAGCGGCCTGCAATCAGGACAGGAACCAGGCAACGTCGGCAGCGATACCGGCGCCGTATGCTCCGGAGCCAAGCTCGCACAGGGACAGTCGCCGGTCGTTGCTGACCCGATGCCGTCAGAGGCAACCATTTCGAAAGCCCCACCGCCCCCCATGCACGAGATTGGAGACGAGTCGGAAATCGTTTATCTCGCCATATTGGAGAGCGGCATAACCCGCAAGAAAGGCCGGAAAGGCTTTCTCTACTACGACGAGAGCGGAAACCGGATCTACGATGAAGCCGAACTTGAGCGCTTTTCCGCACTCGCCATTCCTCCCGCCTATACCGACGTCATTATTTCCCCCGAACCAAGATCGCACTTGCAAGCCGTCGGTCGTGATGCGCGGGGGCGGAAGCAGTATCGCTACCATCCAAATTGGACGGCGGAGCGCGACCGGGAAAAATTCGCGCAGCTTGTGGAGTTCGCAAGGGCGCTGCCCGAAATTCGCAAGCGGATCGATATGGATCTTCGCCGCAGGAAGCCCGGATTGGCAAAGGCGCTTGCCACGGTCGTCTGGCTGATGGACAAGCTGTTCATCCGCATCGGCAATGAGGCCTATGCGATGGAAAACGGTTCCTATGGCCTGACGACATTGCGCAGCCGGCATGTCAAACTCGTGGGATCGCGCCTCCAATTTCGCTTCAAGGGAAAATCCGGTAGGGAATGGCGGTTGAGCTATACCGACCGTCGCATCATCCGCGCCATACGAATGCTGCAGGAACTGCCCGGCCAGCATCTGTTCCAATATCTCGACGAGAACGGTGCCCTCCACGCGATCCGTTCGCAAGACGTCAATGCCTATATTCGCGAGGCCGCAGGAGGTGACTTCAGCTCACGGCAATTCCGGATCTGGGGTGCCACGCGAATGGCAGCTTCGGCACTCGCCGTCATAGAGCCCGCCAACAGCGCCACAGCGCGGGCAAGGCAGATAAACGAAATCGTCGACACGGTGGCCGCGAAACTGGTGAACACGCGGGCCGTCTGTCGAGGATCCTACATCCATCCGCGCGTGTTCGAAGATTTCGAAAACGGCAGCCTGGCGAAAATCGCGAAGACGAAAGTGCGGAAGGGGTCCAGCATTCTGAAATGGCTGGATGAAGACGAGGTGACAGTTCTGCGGTGGCTGGAAGAACTGGAGTGACTTCGATCTGTCCTATGTAGCATGCATGCGCGAACCGGTGGCGGTAGCCATCACTTCCTGGAGACACCCGTCAGCTTGCCGTCTACGCTCCTGCAAATCAATCAAGGCCCAGCCGCGGCGCCATCAAGGCACCGTCCGGCTCAGGATTTCGAGGCGTGTTCCGGTTTTCCCTTCCGTTTGGTAGACGCCATGTCTTGAAGTTCCTTCTCGCTCATGGAATCGACCATACTCTTGGAAGCGCCTTTCAATTCGCTCTTTTTCTTTTCGCCGCGCTTGGCGGCAAGCGCCGCGCCGGCGGCCTTCTGTTGAGACTTCGATTTTGCAGGCATCATGGACCTCCTTCGGTTGATAGTCTTCCGGCACTAGAGCCGTTCAGCGCTTCACGGAATCGTTGAACCGCTCTAGCTTGTTGTTTTTACGCAATCCCAAACGGAAAACCGCTACGCACTTTTCCTGGAATTGCTCGAGAGAGATCCTGCCATCACGTGGCATCACCGGAACCGGATAAATTCTCTAGGGCTCGATGCGGCGGTTACCGGCATGGTCGTGATATTGTTCGGTCTGCACATTCTTGCTGTCGAGGCCCCTCTCCTTCGAGTGCTGCGCTTTGTCTCTATTGGAAAGCACCGCATTTCCCCGACACGAGAATCATCAAGCGTCGAGCGCGCGCCTGAGGCATCGCCTTTGCCCTGCGCTCCGCGTCCGATGTGTTTCTTCCCTGCATGTGCCATCATCTTTCTCCTTCAAGGCCGTTCGAAATTTCTGCTTAACCGGCAAATCGCAGCAGCAAGATCACAAGGACCAATGCCACCAGTCCGCCGATGAAAACCGGCCGCTGCCAGCGGCGCTTTAGGATGATCTCGCCCTGGCGGACATCCTCAGCCGCAAATGTCGGCGGTTCCGCTCGCTTTTGGTCAATCTTCTCGTCGTCATTCATGTCCGCCTCACGCGTGCCCCCGCGAGGCCGCGATCTTACGCGGCCGCCATCTGCCGGCAGGTCTCGGCGCACTTGCGGCATGCGTCCACGCACTCGCCCATATCGCCGATCCGTTCGCAATCGGCAGCGCATTCGCTGCAGATTTCCGCGCATTCGCGGCAAACATGCGGATGGTGCCTCGAACCGATCAGCATGAAATGTGCCGACGTACGGCATATCTCCGCGCACGCCATCATCAGCCGGAAATGCTGCGGCTTGGTATGTTCGCCGCCGACCTCCAGGCAGTGATTCAGGGCCGTGGACAGACAAACGCTGTAGCAGCGCAGGCAGTTTTCGACACATTGCTGTATCTTGCTATCCAAATGCATTGTCGTCTCCTTCGGCTATTGCGTCTGGTACGTGCCTGTGACGCTCGCTTCCGCGAGCACGTGCTTTTTCGCCTCCGCCCACATCGCATTTATGCCGGCGGCATCCGGGATCGAAAGTCTCGGAACGTCGAGGGCGGCAAGGCGGAAAATGTAGTGATGAGGGCGATCGCCGCGCGGGGGTTGCGGACCGTCGTAGCGCGCATTGCCGAAATCGTTCTTGTAAAACCGGGGCGCACGATCCGGTGCGGTTTCGGCGCTTTCGGGTAGGTCGGTCCACTGCGCCGGGATGTTGGCGATACCGCAGTGGCGAAAGGTGCCGCTCGGGGCATCCGGATCCTCTACAACCAGAGCAAAGCTCTTGGTGCTATCGGGAGCGCCGCTCCAGGCAAGCGGCGGAAAGAGGTTCTCGCCCGCTCGCGCATATTTCTTCGGGATCGCCTGATCCTGCGCGAAGGCTTTGCTGATCAATGTCAAAGCCATGACATTCTCCTTTTGCTATCAGGAATGACCGCTTCATTTGCCGTGGCCGCTTTGCTGATTGAGCCCTCGGACCATGTTCCTATCCTCGCCCCCAGCGTCGGGAGTGGCTTTCAGATCGCCGCCCTTTCGATAGGCTTTCCTCGCCTGCTCGTTCCGGTGCAGATCTGCGGCCGCATCGAATTCCTTGTTGGCGTTTGCCGTTTTCTCGCGTTTTTCGATGATGCGGAGTTGCTGTTCGTGAGTTTTCTTGCCCGTCATGTTGTTCTCCCTTCTCGACGTGGACGCATTCTCAAGCTGCAAACGAGCCGGTGCGCGACTGATCGCCATGGACGCGTCCTGCGCTTGAATTCATAGTCGAACCCCCGCGCCTTCCCATTGTTCCCCTGGAATTCCGCAGGAGGGGCATTCACTCGGGCTAGCATCGGCCATGACAACGGACGGTTCGTATCGTCCGATGGTTCGTGAGGATGGGATGCCTCCGCCAATTTCGATGGCATAAAACAGATATTTCCGTCGCGCCGCGGAACATTCCGCTTTGGCCTGAGTTGCGTTTGCATCAGTGAGATAGAACAACATGCAGAAATTTGACGATGATTACAAAGGCCACCGGAGAGATCCGATAGTATCGCAGTCCGACAGTCCGGCGGAAAGAAGTAAGAAGCGCCGGGCAGGATATCTCATCGTGTTTGGAATAGTTATCGTTTCACTGCTTGTTCTTGCTGAATGGCTACTGAGCGGTTCAATTATGCTGTACAAAGCCCAATAGACGAACAAATCCTCCCAACCCTCGAATATTACTCGCCGCGGCTGAGGCCGCGGCGAGTAACGCACGCATCATTTATTCGTACGGCCGCGCCGGCGGGGGTCGACAGCGCCCTTCATTGGCGGTTGACGAATTTTGTGAACCGGCTGGTGTCGCCGCTTTCCGTTTTCTCCTGATAGAGAAAGGCCAGATCGTTCTCGTCGAATATCCGGAAAAACTCTTCCCAGCTAATTTCTTCGAGCGTTTCTTCGGGCTTGCCGAAATCAATCCGCAAAATGCCGCCCTTCTTCGCACCCTTGACCCTGGCTGGGCGACCATTCCTGGCCTTCACCCAGTCGCGGATTTTGCCGTGATCCGTTGTCGTTTGAGATGCGCTCATCTTAGCCTCCTCTTTGTCATGACTACCTGTCTAAGCCGACAGGCGCGCCTTTGTTCCCGAGCTTCGACATTGTGATTGCGATCCATGCAGCCAAAATCGCTGCGTCATGCGCTCCGTTGCCTCGACAGGCAACAAACGGCGCCCTGATGGGTTTGGTCGAATAAGCTGGATAGAACAGGAGTTCGGTAATGACCGTTATCAAGTTTTCGAAAGCTTGGCGGGATGAGGGCAATCCGGAGGCCGAGTTTCGCACCGTCGATGATTTCGGGCGGTACATGTTTCGCTTTCTCGCCGAGTACGAGTTCGATGGCCGGATCTTCAGCATCAGCTTTTGGGCTTATGACATAGCCGATGCTGAGCGGCGCATTGCGCGCATGCGAGGCAGCCTCAACCTTCAGGGACAGATTTTCTGCGAGGCGTGAGCCAGCGGGAACAAGAGGAACTGCTGGTGGATTTATATTTCTGACGCCGAACGGCTTGATTATCACTCAGCAATGCTGCGTTGCACTTCTACAAGGAGAATTTCGATGCTCAGGTCCCTGTTTAAAGAATTCAGTGGCGTCGACGGCAAATTGGACGATCCGTGTCCCAGCCTCGTATCGTTTCGAAACAAGTGCAACGTACTAGTGATTTTCGAAGGCTCCAATGACGACCGGCCTATCAGGCAGGAGGAGGAGCTTCTACATCATGAAAAGAACCTGACCGATCGGGACGTAACCGTGCTGAGGGTCGCCGGCGGTGGAGTCTTTCAGCTCTTCGAGGAGCCATACGAACTCGATGCCGACGATATCCGCCGCGATCTGCAAGGTCCTTCGGACGACGAATTCGAAATGGTATTGGTCGGACTGGATGGCTCGACCAAGCTCAGATCCTATGCTCCCCTGCCGACAAGCGTCATTCTGGACGTCCTCGATAAGGTCCCGCCATTGATGCCATAGTTCGAAACGGCGAAAGGCAGCATCGGGCGGAAACGCTTCCGATTCACGTCGTGCCTTTCGATGGCGAGTTTTGAAGGGAGAGGTGGACCGCGCAGATGGCGATGGGGCATTAGCAGAAGGGACAAGTTCCACGCGATCCAGCTTTCGAACCCACGGCAGCCCTGAAGGTTCCCGAACAAAAGGAGAAAATCGGGCGGTTTTTGCTAACCCCAGGGCGAGTTCGCAGGAACGTGATGCTAATGCGCCGGTCGCGTGACCGTCCCATTCACCGACTTGCGCCCGGCCCCATGATCTAAAAGTTTACTGAGCCGCCGCGGTAACGCGCCAAACCGTATTGCCAACATCGTCGGCAACCAGCAGCGCGCCGGCTTTATCGACCGCCAGCCCCACCGGCCGGCCGCGTGCTTCGTTATCGGCGTTTAAAAAGCCGGTGACGATGTCCTGTGGCATGCCGTTGGGACGACCGTCGCGAAACGGCACGAAGATCACCTTATACCCATTGAAATTATAGCGGTTCCAGCTTCCGTGCTCTCCGACGAATGCGCCGCCGCGATAGGTCTCGGGCAGATTGGTGCCGGTATAGAATGCCAGGCCGAGGGGCGCCACATGCGAGCTCAGCGCATAGTCGGGCACGATCGCCTTGGCGACTAGATCGGGTCGCTGCGGTATGACGCGCGGATCGACGTTCTGACCATAGTAGCTATAGGGCCAGCCATAGAATCCACCCTCCTTCACGGAGGTCATATAATCCGGCACCAGATTGGGGCCCAATTCGTCGCGTTCGTTGACGACCGTCCACAGCGCATGCGTCTGCGGCTCCCAGCTTAGGCCGTTCGGGTTCCTGAGGCCGTCCGCAAAAATACGCGAATGCCCCGTCGCCCGATCAACTTCCCAGATCGCGGCGCGGTCTTTTTCAGCCTGAATACCGTTTTCCGTAATGTTGCTGTTGGATCCGACGCCGACGAAAAGCAGCGATCCATCCGGGCTGGCAAGAAGGCTCTTGGTCCAGTGATGGTCAATGGGACCGCCGGGGAGATCGATGAGTTTCGTGCCCGGTTCGGTGATGCTCGTCTCTCCCGGCTTGTAGGGATAGCGCATGATGGCGTCCGTGTCCGCGACGTAGAGATCGTTGCCGACGAGTGCGACGCCGAAGGGCGAATTGAGATGGTCGAGGAAAACGCTCTTGACCTCCGCGACGCCATCGCCGTCGGCATCCCGCAGCAGCGTGATGCGGTTGCTTCCTTCATCGCCGCTCCCTCCAGAGGTCGCCATCGCTTCAATCCAGCCCATGATGAGGTCCTTCGGACGTGTGATGGAAGCGGCGGGTGGCGCAATCGACTCGACCGCAAGCACGTCCCCGTTCGGCAACAGATAAGCCGAACGTGGATGTCTAAGATCCGTTGCAAACGCCTGGATTTGCAGGCCTTTCGCGACCGTCGGCTTCTCGCCGTTCTTCCACCCGATTACGGAGGCGACATGCATGGGAGGGATCAGATATTGAGTTTGCGCGGGAAGCGTCGGATTTGGCCCGATCTGGCCGCTCGGGTCCGGCTCGTCACGGCTGCAGCCGGAAAGGACCAATATCGTGCCACATACGAGTCCCACTCCCTTGAAGTGCGCCCTCGCATTCGTCGGATTATTGAACATCAGTCGACTCCCACATGGTGACGATAGACCATCGACCATCCCATCCAGCCGGTGAACAGGATGATCAGCACCACCACGGCGGAAAGGATGAGACCTGTAGGAACGACGGAGGTCCAGGCGTCGCGGCTATGCACCAGGGCGTTGAAGAAGGACAGGATCAGAACGAGGGCATTGCCCAGCAGGTGCGCCCAAGCAGGCCACAGAGCGCGAACGAGCCGGTTGCCAAGAAAATCGATCAGCCCGGCAATGGCTGCGAGCAGGCCCATCAATAAGCCTGCCGTCAACAGCCAAGCAGAGAAATTTGCCCACATCATCTCGGCCGTTTGCCAATAGGCCAAGTCCGTTATGAGCGTGCCGACAAAGCACGCGATCGGAAAAGGCACAAGCATGGGATGAATTGGGTGTGTGGCGATCCGCGCCGTCGGGCGAAGGGCTTGATTGGTCATTTAGTTTTGCCTAATGCTAATTGAAACGTGTATCGAACATCTGCGAAAACCCGTTGTTCCCTGCTCTTGTCTTATCGATCTGCAAATCAGGCGATTGCGATTGCCGAAAGGGGGATCAGCAGCCGATTGCAGGATGCATCGAAGACACGCAGCCTTATGTCCGGCGCCGGACGATGGGCCGCGTTGGACTACCGGGCGGCAATGAATTTTGCTATGGCTAGCAGATGGTAGGAGGGTCTGTTGCGACCTGTACCTTCCGGGAGGTGTCGATGGGGAAAGGGAAGGCGATGGCCGCTGGCGAAACGGAATTTTTGGTCTCCGCGTCAGCATCAGATTCTGAGGGGGCAGCAAACGACGAAGAACCCACTCCGAGTAGAAACTTGAGCGATAATCTCACCCGGCAATTTGGATCGCATGCACCTTCGGCAGACGCCTGGCTGGCGGCGATTGTCGAAAATTCCGATGACGCGATCATCAGCAAGACCCTCGGCGGCATTATCACGAGCTGGAACCGGGGCGCCGAACACCTCTTCGGATTCGAGGCGAAAGAAACAATTGGCCTGCCCATCACCATTCTGATCCCGGATGACCGGCTTCATGAGGAAACCACGATCATAGGACGAATCCGCGCAGGTGAACGGGTCGATCACTATGAGACCGTGCGCCGGCGCAAGGATGGCAGCCTCGTCGACGTTTCTCTCACCGTGTCGCCGATCCGCGACGCGGACGGCACGATCATCGGCGCATCGAAAATCGCGCGAGACATTTCGGAGCGCAAACGTGAGCGCGAACGTCAGAAGCTGCTTCTGCGGGAGATGAACCACCGCATCAAGAACCTGTTCGCGATCACCAATGCGCTGATCACGATGAGCCAGCGATCGGCTACGAGCGCGCAGGATCTTGCCGACAATTTGCGCAGAAGAATCGTTTCCCTGGCTCGCGCTCATGATCTGACATTGCCGGATCTTTCGGGAGACGTAACCGATCGATCATCGACGACGCTCTTTTCCCTCTTCGACGCGGTTCTCGCCGTTCATCGAGAGGATGGCCGGCAGCGGATAGAGATTCACGGCTCGGATTCCCCCGTTGGAGGCTCCGCACTGACCTCGTTGGCATTGCTGCTGCATGAATTCGCCACCAACGCGATCAAATACGGCGCCCTTTCCCTCCCCGACGGACAAATCAGGATCGACTTGGCGACCGACGACGAGCTCAGTCTGATTTGGACGGAAACCGGCGGCCCCGCCGTTACGCCGCCCGGAGAAAGCGCCGGCTTCGGATCTCTGCTCGAGCGGGTGACCATTGAAGGTTCGCTCAGCGGATCGATTACGCGGGAATGGAGACCGGAAGGGCTTCGAATTCACTTGCGGGTGCCGCTTGAGAACCTGACCCGCTGACACCGCCTCGGCAGATGAGGAGGTGCGCATTCGACTGCGAACGCGGGCGCCCGGCCACGCGGCGATCTCATGCACGCCCTCGATAGACGAAGGCCGGCGGTTCGCGCAGGCCATCCTCCTCGGCCTGGTCCGCGATATATTTGTGAAGCGGCGAATGGATGCAGACTGGATCGGTTGCCTCCGCATGACCTGCAAGTGCCATAGCCTGGCAGCGACAGCCGCCATGATCGATGTGTTTCCGGGCGCAACTGCGGCAGGGCTCCTGCATCCAATCCTCACCACGATAGGCGTTGAAGGCGCTCCCACGATACCAGATCTCTGCGAGTGGCTTGTCACGCACGTTGTCGAATGTGAGGGATCGAATGGTCTCGGCGGCATGGCACGGCAGCACGCGTCCCGAGGGGGTAATATTGATGCCAGTGCGACCCCAGCCTCCCATGCAATCCTTCGGATAGCGCGAATGATGATCGGCGGGGACGTAGTCGATGACGAGAATGCCCTCCAGCCTTCGGCGCGCTTCTTCGACCAGTGCCATCGTCTGCTCGACCTGCGCGCGCGTCGGCATCAAAGCAGCTCGGTTTTTTTCCGCCCATCCATGGAACTGGACCGTCGCGACTTCTAGCCGGCGTGCTCCCAGCGCAACCGCCATTGAAATCATCTCGCCGACCTGATGCATGTTCTGTTTGTGGCAAACGGCATTGACCGTCAAAGGAATGCCGGTCTCGCCTATCCAGCCGGCAACCGCCAGTTTGCGGGAATGGCCGCCTGCATAATTGCCGACATGGTCGGCCACTTCCGCGGTTGCGCCCTGGATCGAAAGCTGGATGTGATCCAATCCGGCATCAGCCAGCTCAGCGAGGCGATGCGGCGTCAATCCGATGCCGGAGGTGATGAGATTGGTATAGAGACCATAGGAAGCAGCTCCCGCCGTCAGGGCGGCAAGATCGCGGCGGGCGGCCGGTTCGCCACCGGAGAGATGTAGATGTAGTACACCGAGCTCAGCCGCCTGCCTGAAGGTAGCGATCCATTCTTCGGTCGCCAGTTCGTCACGGCTCTGCGTCAATTCGAGCGGATTGGAGCAATAGGGGCAGGCAAGCGGGCAGCGATGCGTCAGTTCCGCCAACATGGCGATCGGCGGCGACGCGGCGATGATGCGCTCCTTCTCGTTTCCGGAAAGACAGGCGCTCATCGGCTCAGCTCCAGCATTCGCCGGCTAGCGAAATCGTGGATGAAGACGATCATGTCGTTGAGGATTTCCTCTTTCGGAGCACCGAACTGCTGGGCGAATTCGGCGGCGATTTCGTCCAGAGTCCTCACTCCGTCGAGAGCCTTGACGATTTCGACTGCAATTTCGTCCAGTGCGAGCGCGCGTTCGGGAGCAAGTAGGATCGTTTGCCCCCGAGCAGCATCCTCACGCAGCCTGACGCCGCGCGCGAGCTTGGCAATCGTCAGTCCATCGATCCTGGGGGCGCCTTCCTCACTCATGATGAATTCCCTTCGTTCTCCGGTTCCCGCGTGCCGATCACCCCTTTGCGGCCATCCCAGCCGCCGGGCGGAATGTGTCCGGGATTGACATAGGCATGGGAGAGCGCATCAAGTTGCGACCATAAGACATCGGTCTTGAACGTCAGCGCCGCGACTGCCGCATCCTGCTTTTCCAGCGTGTCGGCGTGATCGAGAACATAATTGAGACCGAACGCGACCTCTTTCGGCGCTTCGTTGAGTCGCTGCCGAAAATAGGCAAGCGCACTGTCATCGGCGAAGGCGTAATGTTTGATCAGGCCGGCGATGCGGTTGGCGTGGATCGCCGGGGCGAACATCTCCGTCAGCGAGGATGCGACCGCTTCCAGCATCGGCTTCTCGCGAACGAAATGAACATAGGCATCCACCGCAAACCGCGTGCCGGCCAGCACCCCGCGTGTCGAGGCGACATAATCCGGATCAAGGCCCACCGCTTCGGCGAGCTTCAACCAGCGGCGAATCCCGCCGCCGTCTTCTAGTCCACCGTCGTGATCCTCGATGCGATTGCGCCATGCCCGCCGCAACTGGAGATCCTCGCAACGCGACAAGAAGGCAGCATCCTTCATGGGGATACGGCTTTGATAATAATACCGGTTGATGACCCAGGCTCGCACCTGGGTCATGTCGCACCGGCCGGCGTGCAACTGCTGATGAAATGGATGCTTGTCGTGGTAGCGGGCCGCGCCGACAGCGCGCAGACGCGCTTCGAACGTTTCTCTATCGGCTGCCTGTTGCAAGCGTGACCTCCATGCCGTCATAGCCCACGGCGAAACCGTTTCGCTCAAGCTGCGCCCGTTCCGGTCCGGCCTGCCAGACAGGATTGGTGTTGTTGATGTGAATATAGATGCACCGCCCGATCGGCAGGCGCGACAGCGCTTCAAGGCTGCCGCCGGGACCGCTGATCGGGACATGTCCCATGCGCCGTCCGGTCTTCTGGCCAGTGCCCATGCGGATCATTTCGTCATCGGTAAAGACCGTGCCGTCGAAGAACAGCAGATCGGCGCCGGCAATCCGGTCGCCGAGAGCCGCACTTACGGCCCCGCAACCAGGGATATAGTACACGCGCTGCGGGCCGATGCGGAATTCGACGCCTACGGTCTGCTCGGTTTCGGCGCCGAGTTCGGGTACACCCTTTTCGAGATAGAGCGGAACCTTGCCGGGGACGGCAAAGAGCGTCGTCTCAAGACCATCCAGCGGAAAGAATGGTGTATCGAGCTCGACCGGATTTTGCTGCACATGAAGGGGATCGAGAACTCCGAAAATCGGATTTTGCCCCAATGTCTCTAGCAAAGCGCGCGCCGCGAGGAGTTGAAAGGACTGCTTTTCCCTCAAAGTCAGAAGACCGGCGACATGATCGACATCGCCACTCGTGAGCAAGACACTTTTGACGGGGCTGTCCCGCAATTCCGGCGGCCACAAAACGGCCTGATCGCGCAATTGCTGCCGAATATCCGGCGACGCATCCACGACCAGCCAAGCGCGGCCATCCACGCCGACGGCCAAGGACGACTGCGTCTGAGAAGCCAGAATGCCCTTGCGCGCAGCCGCACAGTTCGCGCACCGGCAGTTCCACTGCGGCAAACCTCCACCGGCGGCAGCGCCCAGGACAAGAAATCGGACTGTCAATCTGTTGCTTTCAGATGATCAGGGATCAGAACAGGATCGGCTCGGAACCATCGGCTGGCGCATACCGGTTGATTTCCATGCCGCAGCTTACCTCAACGAAGTTCGGAGCATGCCACTTCATAAATCCATCCTTTCATAGATTCAGCAGCGGCGATCGGGTAGCAGCCGATCGTCATGTCCCTAATGTCGTTTGCGCTATCCCGTTCCCACCTTTCGCGATCACATTAAATTGCGCAAGGCGGCTCAGCCCTCCAACTCGATGATGGCGCAACCGTACCCATCGAGATCGAGGCCGCCGGCAACGGGCTTTCCATCGTCGAGAAGGTTCTTGCCGGGCGGCACGGCGGCGAGACCTGCGGGCTGATCGGTGTAGTTTTGGATGAACAGCAGCTTGCGCTCGTCATTCATGCGCATGGTGACCTCGACGCCAGCCGGAAGGTCGTCCACCAGCGGCTGCACACCCGCAGTTGGGAACAGCCGTTCAGCCAGTGCAGCCGTCAGTTCGGGTGTGAGATAAGTGCCGAGATAGACGACCTGACCCTTGCCGACCTTGCGCGACGTCGCCATGGGTAGACCGTCCGCATAGCGATTGGACCACGCGGCAACGATCTCGGTATCCGCGTCGACGGAGAGGTTTTCATAGAAGTGCCCGGCCGTCAGTTCCTGGTTGCCGATCTTGAAACGGCGCGTCCTGCGCTGCGATTCCGCGGGCCGGTTTGGCGGCACCACCAGGCCACCCGAACGCTCCATCACCTCGAACAATCCATTGGCGCCGGGTGCGGCGAGACGCCCGAAATCCTCGACGCGCACGCCTGCGAGCTTGGAAAGGGATGTGCCGGGGGCCGTCTGCCTGATGACGTGATTGTGCTCATCCCGCGTGCCCGTGCGTGCGCCGATAACGACCGTGCCACCCTGCTCCGCGAACGCTTGGAGCTTTTCAGTCCATTCGTCCTGCCACATCACCCAATGCGGAACGTAGAACAGCTTCAGCTTCGAAAGATCATCCTCGGGATGAATGAAACCACAGGCGATGCCGCGATCGTAACAATATTGGTGCAGGAGAACCGCGTCATCCTGGGGGCTTGGCAGTCCGATCGAGTAGGTTTTATGGGCTTCCTGATTGTCAAAATCCGAACCGGCGATACCCACATCCATACGCACGTAGGTACCCAGAATCTTATCCTTCAGCGCCGTCATTTCAGTGGCGAACTGCTTGGCTTCATCATAGCGATGGCGACCAACGTCGTCATGGTCGATGATGCCCATCCAATAGATCTCGGCACCGAAATGGGCTGGACGCCAGCGGAAGAACATCAATCCGTCAGCGCCGTGTGCGACCGATGACATGGCCATGCGCCGAAGCTCTCCCGGCTCCGGCGTCAGCGTGCAGAAACCCGGCTGGCTGCCGAAGCCGGACTGCTGCTCCGGCACGATGTAGTTACCCGAAAAGCCGCGGCATATATCAAGATGCAGCGCCTGAACCTTTGCGTGGTTTCCGATGCGCTGAAACTCGTCATAGAGCATCGGATAGATGTCGTAGCCGACGAAATCGAGATCCTTGGTGAACTGACCGCGAAAATCGATATCCCGCAGGCCGCCGAGATTGTGGAAGACGAACCATGACGGGTTCGTGGCCCGCAGGATCTCGACCTGATCGTGCTGAAACCGTGCCGTCGCGAATGCAAGGAAGCGATGGTAGTCCTGCACATGGCCCGGACTGGGGAAGGTCGGGCCAAATTCGATCGGAAGCACGACCTGGTCGAAACTATCATAGGCAGTTGCCCAGAAATCACCGCCCCATGCAGCGTTCAGCTTGCCGGTAGTGCCGTATTTCTCCGCGAGAAATATCTGAAATTCGCTCAACGTCGCCTTCGAGTAGCTCTCCGGCATGCTCGTATTCAGCTCATTGTCGGTCTGCCAGCCGACAACATGCGGGTTGTCTCGATAGTGTTCGGCCATCGCCCGGGTGATGCGGCGGCTGTGTTCGCGGAACACGGGACTTGCCGTATCGCAGTGTTGACGCGATCCATGGCTCATCGGACGGCCCTTGCCGTCAACGCGCAGGATCTCGGGATGGGCGACGGTCAGCCAGCGCGGCGGCGTGGCCGTCGGCGTGCACATGATCGTATCGATCCCGTAGCGCCCGAGCATGGCTATGGCGCGGTCGAACAGATCAAAATCAAAGGTGCCAAGCCTGGGCTCGAGAATATGCCAGGCGAATTCCGCCATTCGCACCACGTTGAAGCCCGCCTTCGCCATGCGCTCGGCATCGCGCTCCCAGTAGCTCTCGTCGACATGCTCGGGATAATGGGGAGCACCGACCAGAAAACGGTCGGTCTTGACGGTATTCCAAGCGGATGGGGTCTTAGCAATGTTCTTGTCAGACACGGTCTTATTTCCCGAATTCATTTGTCGATGATCGTCTTGCGGGCGCTGATCGTGCGTCCGCCATTGGATGAGAAGAGATAAAGCTCCTTGGCGTCGAGCTTCAGAGCCACGGCTTGGCCAGATGTGAACGGAGCGACGTAGCTGAGCTGCACCGTGATATTTCCGGTGCCGCTTTCCGAGGCGATGGTACGCAGGCTGCCCGCATCTACGTAGAGGATGGTTTCACGGCCGAGGTGCTCAACCAGTTGCACCTGCCCTTCGATCGCGCCGCCGTGGGCTACATCGGTGACGATCGATATGTTTTCCGGCCGGACACCCAACGTCAGATCGGCGCCCTTTTGCAGCGTCACGCCATCGGACAATTCGACCGTCAACGGCACGATGCCGGGAGCAGAGACCCGAACCTCTCGGCCGGAAACTTCGTCTACAGTCACGGCAAGGAAGTTCATTCTCGGAGCCCCAAGGAAACCCGCAACGAAGAGATTTTGGGGATTTCTGTAGAGCTCCAGCGGTGACCCCACCTGTTCGATCACGCCCTGATTCAACACCACGATGCGGCTCGCCATGGTCATGGCTTCCACCTGATCGTGTGTCACGTAGACCATGGTCGCACCGAGTTCCGCGTGCAGACTGCTCAACTCGACGCGCATCTGCGTCCTGAGCGCCGCGTCGAGATTCGAAAGCGGTTCATCGAAGAGGAACACATCCGGAGAACGGGTGATGGCACGGCCGATGGCAACGCGCTGCCGTTGGCCGCCCGATAGTTGCTTGGGCCGCTTCTCAAGCTGATCGGTGATGCGCAGGATCTTCGCCGCGCGTGCAACGGCGGCATCGATTTCGGCCCTTGGTCGTTTGGCCATACGCAGGCCAAATCCCATGTTCTCCGCCACCGTCATATGCGGATAAAGGGCATAGGATTGAAAGACCATGGCGATGCCGCGATCCCCCGGCTCTTCCTTGCTGACGTCGCGGCCATTGATCAGGATCTGGCCGGACGAAATCCCTTCCAGGCCGGCGATCGTCTTGAGCAGGGTCGACTTGCCGCAGCCGGAAGGCCCGACCATAACGATGAACTCGCCCTGCTCGACGGCAAGGTCGATCCCGCGCAATGCATGGTATCCACCGTAATTCTTGTTGATCTGTCGCAGTTCGAGGCTGGTCATGCTTCCTGGCTCTCTGCTGTTGAAATCTTGAGTTCTGGGAAAGGAAATGCCGTCTTGCTCATCCCTTGACGGCCCCCATAGTGAGACCGGCGATGAAATGGCGCTGCATGAGGAAGAACATGATGACCGGCGGAACGGCGACGACGATCGTACCTGCCGAGATCAGGTTCCATGCCGAAACCCATTCACCGCGCAGATTGGCAAGACCGGCAGTCACGGGCTTCACCGAGTCGCTGACCGTCAGCACCACCGCCCAGAAGTAGTCGTTCCAGATGAAGGTGAAGATCAGAATGGCTAACGCAGCGAGAGCTGGCCGGACCAGCGGCACGGCAACATGGATCAGTGTCTGGAAAGGCGTTGCGCCTTCGGCGCGCGCGGCCTGAAAGAGTTCATCGGGCAAGGCAGCGATGAAGTTCCGCATGAAGAGCGTTGCAAATCCCGTCTGGAAAGCAACATGGAAGATGATCAGCGCCGTCGTCGTGTCTATCAGATTCAGCCGCACCATAAGATCGCGCACAGGGATCATCATGATCTGATGCGGCAGGAAATTGCCGCCAACGAATAGCGCAAAGATCAGCATATTGCCCGGAAAGCGGTAGCGGGAGAGAACGAAGCCCGCGAGCGTGCTCAGAACCAGGACGCCGATGACCGAGGGAATGGTGATCGTCAGGCTGTTGAGGAAATACTGGGCCATCGGGGTCTGCGTGAAGACCGCCGTGTAGTTCTCGACCACACCGAGTTCGGTCGGCCACCCCCAAAGGTTGCCGCTCATGACATCGGTCGTAGACCGGAACGACGTCAGGATGATCGCAAACAGAGGGCAGAGCCAGAGCAGGAGAACAAGCAGCACCGCCAGGACATAAAACCGCCGCTGCCAGATGGCTGTTTCCGGAATAGGACGAGGATACATCAGCCACCTCTCTCTTCTGTGCGAATGATGCGTGACAGGTACCAGGTGATGAAGACGGCCATGATCACGAAAAGAACGGATGCGATCGCCGCTCCATAGCCGAAGCGGTAGGAGAAGATCGACTGCTCGTACATCTGATAGGCCAGCACCGAAGATGATCCGAACGGGCCGCCCGCCGTCATCACGGAGATCATGTCGAAGGATCGAAGCGCACCGACGACCGTCACCGCGATGGCAATGAAGGTTACTTGCGTCAGTTGCGGCAGGACGATGTGCCACAACATGTTCCATCCCCTCGCCCCGTCCACGCGGCCCGCGCCTATGAGTTCCTCGCTCAGATTGTTCAGACCGGCGAGATAGAGCACCATGCAGAAAGTGACCTGCGGCCAAAGCGCTGCGATGACGATCGCAAATGTCACGAAGTGCTCGTCGGAAAGAACGGCAGGGGCGGTTGCGCCGAATGCCTTGAAGATCAGGGCAAGAAGTCCGAACTCCGGCGTGTAGACCCATGTGAACACGACCCCCACCGTGACCGAAGCCAGCACCAGCGGGATGAAGAACAGGGATTTCAGGAAGCGCATGCCCCTCATTTTCTGATTGACCAGCAACGCTATGGCCAACCCGAGCGGCGGCGCGGCCATGAACATGATCAGCCAGATGAGGTTGTTCTTCAGCGAAACGTAAAATTGCGGGTCGTTGAAAAGCTCGATATAATTTCCAAAACCGACCCAGTTCATCGGGCCGAAACCATCCCACTCGTGAAAACTGATCCAGACGCTGCGTACGGCCGACAGCAGGATAACCGTGAAAAAGAGCAGGATCGCCGGTGCGATAAGCAAAGTGGGGGTGAGCCACCAACGTTGGCGGCGCCAAATCATCAACATATCCAGAGCCTCATTGGAGTTATGAGGGAGCGGAAGCGCGCTTCCGCTCCCCGGTCACCGGGAGGAGAACTAGAGTTTGTAGATGCGCTTGCGGGTGCCCTCGAGGCGCTGAAGAATGGAGTCGCGCCGATCGGGCTTGGCCATGAATTCCTGGAAGCCGACGAGACCCGCCTGGGCCATATCGGGGTCGCTATCGCGGTCGTAGTACTGAGAAGCCCCCTGCAGCTTCTTCAAAGTCTCGACCGCCACGTTGACGAGCGGATCCTTGCTCGGCGGAAGATCGTTGCGCGGCGGCACGTTTCCGCCCGGCTCCAGGTAGGCCGCGAGATTTTCCGGCTTATAGAAGTAGGCAAGGAATTCGCGAGCACCCTGCTTGTTCTTCGCGTTGGCGGGAATGTGGATCGAATTGACCGAGAATTCCTCGAAGTGACCGACCTTCGGGTCGAGAACCGGGAAGGTGGCATAAGACAGTTGCGGCAGATCCTCTGCGGTAAAGGCGGACTTCAGAAAGGCGCCGAGATTCATCATGCCGGCCTTTTTCTGGGCAAGCAGTGCTGCGGCCTCCTGCCAGCCAAACGATGTATGGTTGGCGGTGAAGAACTCCTTATTGATCATCCCTTCCCATTGATCGAAAACCGGCTTCAGTGATGGATCAAGATAGCTCATCTCGCCGTTCATCAGCGCCATGTGCTTGTCGAGGCCATTGATGCGCAGGTTCATCTGATCGAACCAACCGGCAGCCGGCCAAAGCTCCTTCGTTCCCATGGCGATCGGGGTAAGACCGGCGGCCTTGCACTTGTCGCCGTAAGCCACAAACTCCTCAGCCGTCGTCGGCACGGTCAGACCATGCTGATCGAAGACATCCTTGCGGTAGAACATCCCCCAAAGGGTGCCGCCCGTCGGCAGGCCATATTGCTTGCCATCGACGGTGACCGTTCCCGCCGTCGCGCCGAGCACGTCCTTGTATTTTTCCTTCTCGAACAGATCGGAAATATCGTCGAAGAGGCCACGCTTTACGAAAGCACGCATGCGATTGCCCGAAAACCACGTGCAAATGTCGGGTGCGCCGGCAACAAGATAGTTGCGAATGGCCGTCTTGTGGGCCTCGTGATCCATATTGTTGATGACGACGCTGACCCCGGCTTCCTTCCCGAAGTTCTCGGCGATCGTCTTCAGCGCGGTAAGCGCCTCGGCATTGTTTTCCGCCGAGATCACCGTGACTTTCTGCGCCTGTGCGATCGCTGGCGCGGATAGGCCGCCTGCCAGAGCGGCCGCCGACACGGCACCTGCGCCTTTCAGGAAGTTGCGGCGAGTGGACGGAAAGATTTGCTTAAAATGCACCATTGAGTTCCTCCCAGTGGATCTATCAACACGGCCTGGCCAAGCCCTCCCCTCGAGATGCAAGTCAGGCATTCAACGCGCCGATTTTGTCGCTTATTCTCAGGGCGGAAACCGCATCCGGAGTTGATCGGCGGGTGGAGTTATGCATAAATCGACAGAGCCTGCAATAATTAATTTACAAAATTAAGGAACTGAAAGTGAAGCTGAAGGGCGACCAGAGCACTGCAAGGGCACTTAATCGACGCCTGATCCTCAATCTTTTGCGCAGAGAGGGGCCGCGAAGTCGCGCCGATATCGCAACAATTACAGGGCTAAGCCCTGCAGCCGTGACGTTCGTTGTCGGCGACCTCTGTGAAGAAGGCATCGTTGTGGAAGGCCAAGCCGTGACTGGCCTTACCGGCAGGCGCCCTATCCCCGTGCAGATCAACTACGAGCATGGGCTCGCGGTTGGGTTCAAGCTGATGACGGATTCCGTTGAGTGCGTCACAACCGACCTTGCGACGAATCCCCTGGCGGCAATGCGCATACCCCTTGCTCGTCACGAGCCCGACTACGTCGCCGACCTGCTGGCTAACACCGTTCCTGAAATCGTCAAACTCGCCGAACGCCCTCATGCCAAGCTTACGGGTATCGGTATCTCCATGCCGGGCGTCATCAATGATGAACAGACAGCGTGTGTCCGCAGTCATCGCTTCAAATGGGACAATGTTCCCCTCGCCTCGCTTGTGGCAACGCGCGCAAACGTGCCGGCCTGGCTGGAAGACGACACCAACGCCTATGCCATTGCTCAGCAGCTTTTTGGGTTAGGGAGACAGCATCGCAATATGGCCGTCCTGGCGGTCGGTATTGGCATAAGCTGCGCGCTCGTGATCGAAGGAAAGCTCTATCGCGGCGCGAATGGTGCGGCCGGCAAGTTCGGTCATACGCTTTATGAAGAAAATGGGCGGCTGTGCGAATGCGGCAAGCGCGGCTGCCTGATGGCCTATCATTCCGAAGCATCGATCCTGAGACGCTGGCGCGAGGAAACCCGACATGAAGAGGACAAAGAGCTTCCCGAACTCCGCAGTGCATTGGCGGCCGGCGACCGGGCGGCGGTCGCGCTTGTCGAACACTCCGGCAAAAGCATAGGAACGGCGCTCGCCAATCTCGTCAACATCACGGATCCGGAAGTCATCGTCGCGGGCGGCGAAGCTGTCTCGCTTGGCGAACATTTTCTCGGGCCGCTTCGCGACGCCCTAGCCGCCAGGACCTTCAGAACAGCTCCTCCCCTGCTTCCGGATTGGGAAGATAACTCCTGGGCCCGCGGCGCCGCTGCGCTGGTCACCCAAAAAATGTTCGATTTCGAATCGTCGAGCGGCTTTACCGATATTGGCCGGACATACACCGGCAGCCCAAAGAAATCCGCCGGGTAGTCGCCTGTCGCATCAAGGCTCGCGATGTGCCGATTGCGGGCTTGCTGCTCCCGATGAGCAGGCAGTTTTGGCTCGAAGAAGGCCAGTTCTCGCTCGTCAGTGACCGCAGGCAATAGCAGCCGTAGAATAACGTGGAAAAGCTTCACACAGGTAAGGGTGTTGTAAGCAGAATATTCGACGTTATGACTATGTGGGAGGGCTGAAGGGGCGCGGCTCGGAATCGGAGGGGAATAAATGAGACGCACAAAGGAGGAAGCGGCTGAAACCAGACGTGAGATACTGGGCGCCGCGGAGGTGTTGTTTCTCAATAACGGCTATGAAAATGTCACGCTGGACGAAATAGCGGCGGCCGCCGGTGTTACGCGCGGAGCAGTTCACTGGCACTTCAAGAACAAGCAAGGTCTCTTGTTTGCGATCCGCGACAAGGCGCAGCAGCCGTTCCAGGAACTTGCGGAGCGAATTGCGGAAAGACACCCGCCCAATCCGCTTGAGCTGCTGATAGACACGATTTCGGGGACATTTGCAGATCTTCAGCAGGAGCCGCGTAAACGCGGGATGCTGAAAGTCATCATGTATCTCGACATGGCATTTTGTGAGGACGCCACAGACAATGAGGATTCTTTCCGGCATGATATGCGGACGCACTTTGCAAGAATTTTTCACTCCATCGATGCCGTCAAGCCGTTGCCTCCCCCTTGGACAGCGGATACCGCCGCTTCCGCTTTGACCGCGATCATTGGAGGGTTAGTCGGAGAATGGGCGCTCGATAGAGGCGACTTTCAATTGGTTCCCTGCGGCCAAGCTCTTATCAAAATGATCCTGACCACTTGGTTTCCGACGCATCAAGGACACGAAGGCTCAGTCACGACAGCATGAATGCTTAATAAGAAAGGGTTCGGTAGGGAAAACCGAACCCTTTCCGTATTTGATCGGAGGTCAACCGATCAGTGTAAGAAGCCTGCGGGATTGGAAACCGCAAGCTTCTCCTACCCGGCACAGGCCGGATAATTTAAGATTAGAAACTGCGCTGGAAGCGCAGGATGCCGGCCCACTGGTCCTGATTGACCGAATCCCAATCCGTATAGGAGATTTCGGGTTCGATCAGCAGGTTTTTAACCGGGTTCCACTTGACGTTCGTCGTCGCGGCGAAGATCTTCGAGTCGGTGTAAGCGAGCTGCAGGTTCCACTTCAGCTTGTCGTTGATCGGAACGCCAACGCCGCCCCAAACTGCCCAGTCGCCCCAGCCGCAAAGATCAGGACGGCCTGCCGGGCAAGCGGAACGATCCAGGTTCGTGCCGGCATACTTGTTCAGCTTGTCGCCGTCCGTGTTCCAACCGCCCATCAAGAAGGCAGAGAAGGCACCGAAGTCGGCGTCGACGCGGGCCTTGACGGCACCTTCTTCGACGATCGAGTCGTAACCACCGACGACTTTGACGCCCCAGATGCCGGACTTGAAGCCAGCACCGGCGACCACGTCAGGAGCGTAGTGATCCGCCTTGTCATCACCCCACCAGCTCGAGCCGTAGGATGCGCCGGAGCCGCTGGAGTTGGAATCTTCGAGCGAGATCACAGCCGTGAAGCCGTTGCCGGCGTCGTAGTTGTAGGTGATCTGGTTCAGCTCGTACGGGCCGTCATAGATCACGTCGTCGTTGATGACGTCGCCGGCATAGCCAGCATAGAGGTTGTACTGCGAGTCGAGCTTGCCGACGGTGAAGCCACCGAGGCTGATATTGGCAAACAGCAGCTTGGTGCTCGTCGCATTGCCTTCCTGCCAGTCCCAACGCAGGACCATGTTGGTCTTCAGCGGGCCATATTCGGTATCCGTTGCGGTATCGACATTGAGCTCGGCGCGGGTGTGCCACAAGGTGCCGGTCTTGTTCGTCGGGCTATAGGCATCATACCACTCGCCTTCGCTACGAACTTGGCCGCCGATCTTCAGGCAGGTTTCGGTACCCGGAATAAAGAAATATCCCGCGCCATAGGCGTCGCAAATGCGAACATACTGAAGAGGCTCCGGTTCGGCAGCGACGATAGCATCCGCGGCGTGTGCGCCGGAAACTGCGGCAAGCGAGGCCGCAGAACTGATCAGAAGGCTTTTCAAATTCATCTTAAACTCCTGGTTGTAATATGCATTTCAAAGATTCCGCACGCATGGAGGTTCATCCACCAACCCCATGCAGAATTGACCTCGCATCAACGCGATCGAACAGATCTGCGATTGCCCTGCTTGATTCTGGCTTAAGTCCCTCTTATTCCGCCCAATCAGCCCCGCGACACGGCCCTGAAATGCCCTACCGATGCGGCCGATAGTTCGACCGCCAGACACATTCATGTCCTGAGTTTTATTTACAAACGAACGGTATGTTTGTCAATTATATGAAGGTGCCCTTATCACAAGCTTCGCTTGCTGTGACCAATATGCAACTATCGGCTTCAGCGCTGTTATTTATGCCGCCGCTATGCGCAGCGGGGATTGCTATTGCGGAGAGAGATTTGGTGGCCTTCTCAGCCGTTTACAAGTCGCGAATCCGCACGGAGACTGGCGTCGGTCGCCATCTTTCCCGAGCAGGAGCTTTGGAAGGCCGAGTTGATCGTGCGTGCCTCGACCGGCGTGGCGCCGGCCGACTAAGATAATGTAATTGGCACGACCTATCCGAAAACCGCTTCACGGTTTTCGGGATCATGCGCCAATGCTTTAGAATTTCGGCGGCATCCGACCGGCAGCACGGTGCGCAGCAATCGAGGTATTGGCCATCAGCATGGCAATCGTCATCGGCCCGACGCCACCCGGAACCGGGGTGATGACGGCGGCAACTTCGCCGGCTTCCGCAAAGGCGACATCGCCGACCAGGCGGCTCTTGCCCTCGCCTCTTTCCGGCGCATCAATGCGGTTGATGCCGACATCGATCACCGTCGCGCCCGGCTTGACCCAATCG
>NZ_AUFB01000002.1 GCF_000426285.1 Rhizobium leucaenae USDA 9039
CGATTGGGTCAAGCCGGGCGCGACGGTGATCGATGTCGGCATCAACCGCATTGATGCGCCGGAAAGAGGCGAGGGCAAGAGCCGCCTGGTCGGCGATGTCGCCTTTGCGGAAGCCGGCGAAGTTGCCGCCGTCATCACCCCGGTTCCGGGTGGCGTCGGGCCGATGACGATTGCCATGCTGATGGCCAATACCTCGATTGCTGCGCACCGTGCTGCCGGTCGGACGCCGCCGAAATTCTAAAGCATTGGCGCATGATCCCGAAAACCGTGAAGCGGTTTTCGGATAGGTCGTGCCAATTACATTATCTTAGTCGGCCGGCGCCACGCCGGTCGAGGCACGCACGATCAGCTCGGTCTTCCAAAGCTCCTGCTCGGGAAATGTCTCGAGCTGTTTGATCGCGCCGATCAGCCGCTCGGCGACCCGCACGCCGGCGGCGCGGAGCGACGATCGCGTGGTCGTCAGCGGCACGGTGAAATTCTCCGGCTTCAACAGCGTTAGCACATCGTCGTGGGCGATCAGCGAAATATCCTCGCCAAGCTTCAGTTTTGCCTGGTTGATGGCGCGCACCGCGCCGAGCGCCAGTACCGTGCTGGAACAGAGGATGGCGGTTGGCCGCTCATCGAGCTGCAGGATACGCTCCATGGCGAACAGGCCCTGTTCATCGGTCATCGCCGTATGGCTGACATAGGCCTCGTCCAGCATCAGGCCGCGTTCGGCAAGGGCCGTGACCACTCCCTTTTTCCGCCGGATGGCGAAATCGAGATAGATCGGGCCGTTCAGCAGCGCAAAGCGTTTGTGGCCAAGCTGCAGCAGCAGCTTTGCGGCATCGTAGAAGGCCGCCTCGTTGTCGATGTCGAGATAGGGGTAGTCCGGCTCCGTCCCAAAGGATCGTCCATGCACCAGGAAGGGTATGGACAGTGATTTCAGCATTTCGAGGCGCGGATCATGGCCGCGCATATAGGTGATGAACAGAGCGTCGACGTTGCCGCTGGCGGCAAGCCGCTTCAGCGCACCGACTTCGTCGTTCGGATCGGCCGGCGTTAGGACGAAATGGAAATCATGCCGCAAGGCCTCTTCGCCGAGGCCGGTCAGGAATTCGCTGAAATGCAGGTCGGACGGATGGCCAGCGGCCATCGGCATGACCAGGCCGATCGAGCCGGCCTTGCCGGTCGCCAGCCGTTGCGCGGCCTTGTTCGGCCGATAACCGGTTTCCCGAACCGCTTTGAGCACGCGCTCGCGGGTTTCGCGATTAACCTCCGGATATCCGTTCAAGGCACGGCTGACCGTGGTCTGCGACAGCCCCAACATTTGCGATAGCTGCTTCAGATTCACGTACCTATGCTCCTCCATATGCCATTTCCAACGGCCGCAAAGGCTCCTCCTGCCATGCGACTGGTTCCCAAAGCGCTTTAGACTATGTAGCAGGCGAGGCAGTCGAAACAAGACAATTTGCAAAATATTGGTGTCTTTCCATGCTGCATCGCGAGATTTGGGTGTATATTAGCCGAACTCACAAATTCGCTTGACTTTGCTCTGCCCACAATGGAATGAGTGAGTAGCCAAAGCGCTTTGAGAAATGAGCGCGTGACACGCGTAACGTGTTGCGGCTTGTGGGATTTGTATTTGGGAGGACAACCACATGAAGAAATTGTTTTTGATGACCGTTGCCGTTGCGGCCTTGGCGGCTGGTACCGCGATGGCTGCGGATTTGAAGTTCCAGCCCGGTCAGGACTCCAAGTTCAACTGGAAGAGCTATGACGACTTCAAGGCCGCTCATGCGGACTTGAAGGGTGAAACGATGACGATCTTCGGCCCATGGCGTGGCGAAGACGAGGCGCTCTTCACCAGTGTTCTGAACTATTTCACCGAGGCGACGGGCGTCAACGCGAAGTATTCGTCCTCGGAAAACTATGAGCAGCAGATCGTCATCGACACCCAGGCCGGCTCGCCGCCGAATGTCGCGATCCTGCCGCAGCCGGGCCTCCTCGCCAATCTCGCCAGCAAGGGCTATCTGACGCCGCTCGGCGATGATCTCGCAAACTGGGTGAAGACCAATTACGGCGCCGGCGATAGCTGGGTTGGCTATGGCACCTACAAGGGCAAGGACGGCAAGGAAGCTTTCTATGCCTTCCCCTATAAGGCCGACCTGAAGTCGCTCGTCTGGTACGTGCCGGAAAATTTCGAAGAGGCCGGCTATAAGGTCCCCACCACTATGGAAGACCTGATCAAGCTTTCCGATCAGATCGTCAAGGACGGCGGCACCCCCTGGTGCATCGGCCTCGGTTCGGGCGGCGCCACCGGCTGGCCGGCGACCGACTGGGTCGAAGACCTGATGCTGCGCACCGTGTCGCCGAAGGACTATGACGGCTGGGTCGACAATAGCCTGAAGTTCAATGACCCCAAGGTCGTCAATGCCATCGATGAATTCGGCAAGTTCGCCAAGAATCCCAAATATGTCGATGGCGGCGTCGCCGCTGTGGCGTCGACCGACTTCCGTGATAGCCCAAAGGGTCTCTTTACGGTTCCGCCCAAGTGCTACATGCACAAGCAGGCATCCTTCATCCCGTCCTTCTTCCCAGAGGGCACGAAGCTCGGTCAGGATGCCGACTTCTTCTACTTCCCGCCTTTTGCCTCGCATCCGGAACTCGGCAAGCCGGTTCTCGGCGCTGGCACGCTGGCAACGATCACCAAGGACTCGAAGGCTGCTCGCGCTTTCATCGAGTTCCTGCAGACGCCGATCGCCCAGGAAGTCTGGATGGCACAGTCCGGCTTCCTGACCCCATATAAGGGTGTCAACACGGCTGCATATGCCAACGACACGCTTAGGAAGGAAGGCGAAATCCTCACCACCGCCACCACCTTCCGCTTCGATGGTTCCGACCTGATGCCGGGCAAGATCGGCGCCGGCGCGTTCTGGACCGGCATGGTGGACTTCGTCGGCGGCAAGTCGGCTCAGGACTCCGCCGACGCAATTCAGAAGGCGTGGGACTCCATCAAGTAATCATAACATCGCAGAGGGGCGCCGCCGGTATTTCCCGGCGCCGCCACTCTACCCTGTCGCAGCCTGCGCCTTGGGGGACGCCGACGGCGCCGGACAGGTCGCTTCATGCAAGCAATTATTCGGGAGGGACGGATGATTTCGCAGATACTGACGGCGATTGGGGCCATGATATTCGGCGTTGCCGTTTGCGCCGCCTACTTTCTGTTTTCCAACAAGTTGCTGGACCTAATTTTCCCGGCGAAAGAAGGTGCCGATGTTCATCGAGCTGCGGTCAATCTGCGCCGCCGCGGTCTCATCCGACCCTGGCTTTTCCTCGGACCGGCGCTTTTCCTCCTCGCCGTCTACCTGATGTATCCGGTCATTGCGACGCTCATCCTGTCCTTCTACGGTCCTGACGGTAATCAATTCGTCGGTGGCGCCAATTATGTCTGGGCGTTCAACGACACCGAATTCCGCCAGTCGATCTTCAATAACATTCTCTGGCTCGCCGTCGTCCCGGCTGCCTGCACTTTTTTCGGTCTCGTGATCGCCGTCATGACCGATCGCATCTGGTGGGGTAACATCGCCAAGGCGGTGATCTTCATGCCGATGGCGATTTCCTTTGTCGGCGCATCGGTTATCTGGAAATTCATCTACGAATATCGCGGCGGCAACGACACGCAGATCGGTTTGTTGAATGCGATCGTGCAGCTCTTCGGCGGCACGCCGGAAGTCTGGATCACTATCCCCTTCTGGAACAATTTCTTTTTGATGGTCATGCTGATCTGGATTCAGACCGGCTTTGCCATGGTCATCCTATCGGCCGCCCTCCGCGGCATTCCGGAGGAGACCATCGAAGCGGCCGTTATCGACGGCGCCAATGGCTGGCAAATCTTCTGGAAGATCATGGTGCCGCAGGTCTGGGGCACGATCGCCACGGTCTGGACGACCATCACCATCCTCGTCCTCAAGGTGTTCGATATCGTGCTCACCATGACCAATGGTCAGTGGAACACGATGGTCCTTGCAAATCTGATGTTCAACTGGTTGTTCCGCGGCGGCGGCGATTCCGGCCGAAGCGCCGTCATCGCGCTCGTCATCATGGTCGCCGTCACGCCGATCATGATCTGGAACATCCGTCGTGCAAACGCAGAGATGAAGGGTCGCTGATATGATTGGAAATCTCGGCCGCATCGGCCCCGCCCGCCTCTTCGTTCATTTCGTGGTTCTGCTCATCGTTCTCATCTGGCTGCTGCCGACGCTTGGTATCTTCGTCACCGCTCTGCGCGACAGGGATCAGATCGTCGTTTCCGGCTGGTGGACGGCCTTTGCGGGCTCGACGCGGACCACGGCCGTGCGCCTCGCCGGCACCGACAAGGCGACGCAGGACGGTCCCAATTACGTCATCAGCGGCAATGTCTCCAGTGACAGCAACGGAAACGGCAAGATTGAATCCTTCGGCATGCGCGTACAGGACCCCGCCGCCTACAAGGCCGGTGCGCCTGCCGATATCGGCAATGGCGAGACGCTCACCGTCAATGCCGACGGCAGCTACCGCTACCAGAAGAATGCCGCATTCGACGCGGATACGCGCGGCAAGCGCATCTATCTGACCATCTCCACCCCGCCGGAATTTACACTGCAGAATTATCGCACCGTTCTGACGGGCGAAGGCATTGGTCAGTCCTTCATCAACTCGCTGACCGTGACCATTCCGGCGACGATCATCCCGATCCTGATCGCGGCGTTTGCGGCCTATGCGCTTGCCTGGATGGAGTTTCCTGGCCGCGCTCTGCTGATCGCGCTGGTCGTCGGCCTCATCGTGGTGCCGCTGCAGATGTCGCTCATCCCGTTGTTGCGCATCTACAATGAGATCGGCCAGATATTCGGTGTGCCGTCGAAAACCTATCCCGGCATCTGGATGGCGCATACTGCCTTCGGCCTGCCGCTCGCTATCTACCTGCTGCGCAATTACATTGCCGGCCTGCCGAAGGAAATCATCGAATCCGCGCGCGTCGACGGCGCCAGCGACTTCGATATTTTCGTCAAGATCATCCTGCCGCTGTCCTTCCCGGCGCTCGCCTCTTTCGCGATCTTCCAGTTCCTTTGGGTCTGGAACGACCTTCTGATCGCCATGGTGTTCCTCGGCACGGACAAGGATCATCTGGTGCTGACGGCAGCCCTGAACGCCTTGCTCGGCTCGCGCGGCGGGAACTGGGAAATCCTGACGGCTTCCGCCTTCGTCACCATCATTATTCCGCTCCTCGTCTTCTTCGGTCTGCAGCGCTATCTCGTGCGCGGTCTGCTCGCCGGGTCGGTGAAGGGGGGCTGACCGAAGACCTTTCTACTCATACAGGACCTACTCAGAATGAGCATTGCCTCTCAATCGATTTCGACGGTGGACAAAGACTGGTGGCGTGGCGCCGTGATCTATCAGATCTATCCGCGCTCCTATCAGGACTCCAACGGCGACGGCATCGGCGATCTGAAGGGGATCGCCGTCCGCCTGCCGCATGTCGCCGCCCTTGGTGTCGACGCGATCTGGATTTCGCCGTTCTTCACCTCGCCCATGCGTGATTTCGGCTACGACGTCTCCAACTATGAAGATGTCGATCCGATCTTCGGTACGCTTGCCGATTTCGATGTGATGGTCACCGAAGCTCATCGCTTGGGCATCAAGGTGATGATCGATCTGGTGCTGTCGCACAGTTCCGACCGCCATCCCTGGTTTGTCGAAAGCCGGTCGAGCAAGGACAATCCCAAGGCGGATTGGTATGTCTGGGCTGATGCCAAGCCGGATGGCACGCCGCCCAACAACTGGCTGTCGATCTTCGGCGGTTCCGCCTGGGCCTGGGATCCGACCCGTATGCAATATTACATGCATAACTTCCTGATCTCGCAACCCGACCTCAACCTGCACAATCCCGAGGTTCAGGACCGGCTGCTGGATGTCGTGCGCTTCTGGCTTGACCGTGGCGTAGATGGCTTCCGCCTCGACACTATCAACTTCTATTTCCACGACCGGGAACTGCGCGACAATCCTGCGCTGGAGCCCCCGCGCCGCAACGCTTCGACCGCGCCAGCGGTCAATCCCTATAATTTCCAGGAGCATCTCTACGACAAGAACCGTCCGGAGAATCTCAAATTCCTGCAACGCTTCCGTGCCGTGCTCGATGAATATCCGGCGATTGCCGCTGTCGGCGAAGTCGGCGATAGCCAGCGCGGGCTCGAGATCGTCGGCGAATATACTTCCGGCGACGACAAGATGCACATGTGCTACGCCTTCGAGTTCCTGGCGCCGGATCCCCTGTCGCCGGAGCGCGTCGAAGACGTCATGAAGGATTTTGCCGCTGCCGCGCCGGAAGGCTGGGCCTGCTGGGCATTTTCAAATCATGATGTGGTGCGCCATGTCAGCCGTTGGGGCAGCCTGGTCGCCGATCGCGATGCGCTTGCCAAGCAATATGCGGCCTTGATCCTGACACTGCGCGGCTCGGTCTGCCTCTATCAGGGCGAAGAGCTTGGCCTGACGGAAGCCGACCTCGCCTATCAGGATCTGCAGGATCCCTACGGCATCCAGTTCTGGCCGGAATTCAAGGGCCGCGACGGTTGCCGCACGCCGATGGTCTGGGACAGTCAGGTGACCCAGGGCGGTTTCTCGACCGTCAAACCCTGGCTTCCGGTGCCGGTAGAGCATATTCTGCGCGCTGTCAGCGTGCAGCAGGGAGATGAGCATTCGGTGCTGGAGCAATATCGCCGCTTCCTCGCCTTCCGCAAGCAGCACCCAGCCTTTGCCAAGGGCGACATCGCGTTCACGGAGCCGCAGGGCGACGTGCTGCTTTATACGCGTCACTATGGCAGCGAAACTATTCTCTGCGTGTTCAACATGAGCGCGACCGAGGCGACGGCAACCCTGCCTGAGGGGAGTTGGCAGGCTCTGGCCGGTCACGGTTTTGCAAGCAATAACTATGGCAACAAGATCGATATTCCGGCTTGGGGCGCTTATTTCGCGCGTCTGGCCTGAGTATTTGGGAGGAGGAGAGCATAGATGACAGGGCTTGTTCTAAAGGACATCCGAAAATCATACGGGAACGTGCATGTTCTGCATGGCATCGATCTGGATATCCAACAGGGCGAGTTCATCGTCTTCGTCGGTCCTTCCGGATGCGGCAAATCCACATTGCTGCGTATGATCGCCGGACTTGAGAGCATCACCTCCGGCGACATGCTCATCGCGGGGCAAAAGGTCAACGAGGTGCCGCCGTCAAGACGCGGCATTGCGATGGTCTTCCAGTCCTACGCGCTCTATCCGCACATGACGGTCTTCGACAACATGGCCTTCGGCATGCGTATCGCCGGGGAAAGCAAGCAGGAGATCGACCGCCGCGTTCGCGCAGCCGCCGCGAGCCTTCAGCTCACGCAATATCTCGATCGCCTCCCGAAGGCCCTTTCGGGCGGTCAGCGTCAGCGTGTTGCAATCGGTCGCGCCATCTGCCGTAACCCGAAGGTCTTTTTGTTCGATGAACCGCTATCCAATCTCGACGCCGCGCTGCGCGTCGCGACGCGTATCGAGATCGCCAAGCTCAGCGACTCCATGCCCGAGACGACGATGATCTACGTCACCCACGACCAGGTGGAAGCCATGACCTTGGCGGACCGCATCGTCGTATTGTCGGCCGGCCGCGTGGAGCAGGTGGGAGCGCCGCTCGAACTCTATGAGCATCCGGCCAACCTCTTCGTGGCGAAGTTCATCGGCTCGCCGGCCATGAACATCATCCCGTCTAAGGTCACCGGAACCGGCGCGGCGACAACGGTGACGCTGACGGGCGGCAAGACGGTGGTGCTCGACATTGCAACGGCGGCATCCGAGCAAGGCAAGACCGCAAGCTTCGGCGTTCGTCCGGAAGATTTGCGGATCGCGACCGACGAGAACTACCTCTTCGAGGGCGAGGTCTCCATCGTCGAAGCCCTCGGCGAGGTAACGCAACTTTATATCGAGGGCCTGGTGGACGGTGAGCCGATCATCGTCAAGATACCTGGCATCGCAGACGTTAAGCGCGGGCAGAAGATGCGCTTTGCGGCCGATAGGCAGAAGCTCCATCTCTTCGATACTGAAGGCCACACCTATCGTAAGCAATAAGGCATCCTCCCAAGGGCGCGGGAGCGCTAGTCCAAGTGTAGAAATACAATAAAATGCAACTTGGTCTAGCGCTTCCAAACCTTCTGTTAAACACGCGCTGATAGCCTGAGCTTCGTAATATACTTCAGGGATTTACGACAATGGCAGCTTCCGGCACGGCTCATCCAGGCCAGCATTTTCTCAACAAGGAAGAGTCCTTCATGTACGACCGTGAGGTGCGGTACAGAATGGAGGACACGATGAACGCCGCGCGGATCGAATATACCGAAAAAGGCGTCATGAACCTGGCGTCGCGCCGCTGCGACATCATCCGAATCTCGCAGAGCAGCGCGGTTCTGGCGATCCTCACCCAATATAATCTGCCGAAGCAATTCTATCTCGACATCCCCGATGCCCGCATCACCAAGGTCGGTTGCATCCTGATGAAGGTCTACCCCAACAATACCATCGAGGTGCGTTTCCTGCGCCTGCTGACGGAGAAGGAAATGAACAAGATCTTCGTCTACAGCACCCATCCGTCGCATCGCAACCGCGTACTCGATATCCGCGCCTGATTTGAACCCAAGCAAAAGAGGCCCGCGCAGCGTCTGCCGCGCGGGCCTCTTTTTGGGCTGTTATCGTCTCAATGACGGAACAGGACGCTGGCGCCCTGATCCGCCGGGCCGGCGGCGCGGCGGAAGGGGGCGAAGAGCTCACGGCCCATGCCGAATTCATTCTCGGAGAGGTCGAGAACGACGGGCTCGCGTTCGGCCATGTCGGCGGCGTCGACCAGCACCTCAAGCGTGCCGGCAATCGCATCGATGCGGATGATGTCGCCTTCCTTGATGCGGGCAATCGGTCCGCCCTCGACGGCTTCAGGGGTGACGTGGATGGCGGCCGGAACCTTCCCCGACGCGCCAGACATACGCCCGTCGGTCAAAAGCGCCACGCGGAAGCCGCGGTCCTGGAGTACGCCGAGCGCAGGCGTTAGCTTGTGCAGCTCTGGCATACCGTTCGCCTTCGGTCCCTGGAAGCGGACGACGGCGACGAAATCGCGGTTCAGCTTGCCGTCCTTGAACGCCTGCTGGATCTCGAGCTGGTCGTGGAAGATCACGGCGGGCGCCTCGATGACATGGCGCTCCGGCTTGACGGCGGAAATCTTGATGACCGCCTTGCCGACATTGCCGCGCAGCATTTTCAGGCCGCCAGTGCTCTGGAAGGGCGTTTCGATGCTTGCCAGCACCTTCGGATCGCCGCTCTTTTCCGGTGCCGGCTCGCGCACGACGCCGCCATCGGCGCCGATCTTCACTTCGATCGAATAGGCGGAAAGTCCCTGGCCGGCGACGGTGCGGACATCGTCGTGCAGCAGCCCCTTCTTCAGGAGCTCCTTGATCAGGAAGCCCATGCCGCCGGCGGCATGGAAGTGGTTCACGTCGGCAAGCCCGTTTGGATAGACGCGGGCAAGCAGCGGGATGATGTCCGAAAGCTCGGAAATGTCCTGCCAGGTCAGCACGATGCCGGCCGCCCGCGCCATGGCGACGAGATGCATCGTATGATTGGTCGAGCCGCCGGTCGCATGCAGGCCGACGACGCCGTTGACGATCGAGCGTTCATCGATCATCTCGCCGGCGGGCGTGAATTCGTTGCCCATGGCGGTGATCGCAAGCGCGCGCTTGGTCGCTTCGCGGGTCAATGCTTCGCGCAGCGGCGTGCCGGGATTGACGAAGGAGGCGCCGGGCATATGGAAGCCCATGATCTCCATCAGCATCTGGTTGGAGTTGGCCGTGCCGTAGAAGGTGCAGGTGCCGGGGCCGTGATAGGACTTCGATTCCGCCTCCAGCAGCTCGGCGCGGCCCACCTTGCCCTCGGCAAAGAGCTGGCGCACGCGTGACTTCTCGTCGTTTGGCAGGCCGGAGGTCATCGGCCCGGCCGGGATGAAGACGGCCGGCAGATGGCCGAAGGAGAGCGCGGCGATGACGAGGCCGGGTACGATCTTGTCGCAGACGCCAAGGAAGACCGCCGCATCGAACATGTTGTGCGACAGGCCGACGCCGGCCGACATGGCGATCAGGTCGCGTGAGAAGAGCGAAAGTTCCATGCCCGGCTGGCCCTGCGTGACGCCGTCGCACATGGCCGGCACGCCGCCGGCAACCTGGGCGATGCCGCCTGCCTCTGCCGCCGCCTCGCGGATGATCGCGGGATAGGTCTCGAAGGGCTGATGCGCCGAGAGCATGTCGTTATAGGAGGTGATTATCCCGAGATTGGGCACACGGTCGCCCGCCAATGCCTCTTTTTCCGAGGGGGAACAGATGGCAAAGCCATGCGCGAGGTTGGCGCAGCCGAGCACGGCGCGCTGCGCGCCCGCTGTCGCGGCGTTGCGCAGGCGGTCCAGATAGCGCTCGCGTGTCGGCTTCGAGCGCTCGATGATGCGTGTGGTAATCGCGGAAATGCGGGCGTCAGCGGCCATGGTCGATCTGCCTCCGTCTGTTCTGCGCGGTGCCCCGAAGATCGCTTCGATCTGTCTTGGTGGAGGGCGTGGCGCGAGGTTCAAAAGTCAATGCTTTGCCGCTGCGCCTTTCCGGGCACATGGCGCAGCACATGTTGCTGTGTCTTTCCGGGTTCGATGACGAGGCTTTTCGGCCGTGTCAGGGAGCCCAATAAATCTCGACCGGAGAGGCGGCCCGGCGCAGCACGGCGCGGATAGGCATCTCGGTCTCTTCGCCCGGCGCTTCCGCTTTGGCGAGAACGCCTTTCTTGCCTTCCCCCTCGATATGCAGCACCAGCAATCGGGCATCCTGAAGGCTGGAGAAGGTGAAGGTCAGCCGGGGTTCGCCGGCTCCTTCGGCTTCCATCGTGATGATGCCGCGCGGGCTCTTCGCATCGAGCGCCGCTGCGAGATTGCTCCCGCCCGGAAAGAACGAAGCCGTGTGTCCGTCATTGCCCATACCGAGAATGGCGACGTCGAATGGATAGCCGATGCTCTTGGTCTTTTCCGTGGCGATGACGGCGGCTTCCTCGACGGAAGCCACGTCCTGGTAGAGCGGAAAGAACTGTGCCGATGCGGCCTGGTCCTTCAGCAGGTTTTCCTGGACGAGCAGGTGGTTCGAGCGCGGATTGTCTGCCGGTACGAACCGTTCGTCCACGAGGGTAATCGTCACCTTGCGCCAATCGAGAGAACGCGATGACAGCGTCTGAAAGAAGATCTTCGGCGTCGAACCGCCGGAGACCGCAATGCTTGCAGAGCCGCGGGCGGCTATGGCGGCCGAGAGAACCTCGACCACCTTGTCCGCGAGCTTGCCGGCGAGTTCGGCGCCATTGGCGAAAGCATGCATGTTCGCTGTCATCGTCGTCATCCCAGTTTAGATATCGTCATGCCAGGTGCGGCCGTCACGCTCGATCAGAGCGATGGCCTGGCTCGGACCCCAGGTGCCGGCGGTATAACCCTGCACCGGCTGGCTGGTGGCTTCCCAACCCTTGAGCATCGGATCGACCCATTCCCACGCGGCTTCCACTTCGTCGCGGCGCATGAACAGCGTCTGATTGGAACGGACGACGTCCATCAGCAGGCGTTCGTAGGCGTCGGGATTGCGGACGTTGAAGGCCGAGGCAAAGCTCATGTCGAGCGAGACGTTGCGCAGGCGCATGCCGCCCGGACCCGGGTCCTTGATCATCAGCGACTGCTTGACACCTTCGTCCGGTTGCAGGCGGATGATCAACTGGTTGGCGACGATGCGGCCGGCGGCCTGATCGAAGATGTTGTGCGGAATGGGCTTGAAGGTAATGACGATTTCCGACACGCGGCCGGCAAGACGCTTGCCGGTGCGGATGTAGAAAGGAACGCCGGCCCAGCGCCAGTTGCCGATTTCGGCCTTGATGGCGACGAAGGTCTCGGTGTTGGAGACGCCGCCTTCCAGTTCGTCGAGGTAGCCCTTGACCGGGCCGCCCGCCGAAGCGCCGGCGCGATACTGGCCGCGAACGGTCGCCTGCTCGACGTTGGAAGCGTCGATCGGCTTCAGCGCGCGCAGAACCTTCAGCTTTTCGTCGCGCACGGCTTCGGAGTCCATCGAGGACGGAATTTCCATCGCGGTCAAGCAGAGGAGCTGCAGGATGTGGTTCTGTACCATGTCGCGCAGCGCGCCGGCCGTGTCATAATACCCGGCGCGGCCTTCCAGGCCGACCGATTCCGCAACCGTGATCTGCACATGGTCGATGTGGTTGGCGTTCCACAGCGGCTCATAAAGGGCATTGGCAAAGCGCAGCGCCATCAGGTTCTGCACCGTTTCCTTGCCGAGATAGTGGTCGATGCGGAAGATCTGCTCTTCCTTGAAGACCCTGCCGATCGAGTCGTTGAGCTGCAGGGCGGAAGCGAGGTCGCGGCCAATCGGCTTTTCAACGACGATGCGGGTCTGCTTGGTGATCAGCTTGTGGTCATGGATCTTCTGCGAGATGTCGCCGAAAATGCCAGGAGCCACGGCCAGATAGAAGGCGCGCACGCGCTCCTTGCCTTCGTCCAGGATCTTCTTGAGCTGATCCCAGCCGGCATCGGTCTTGGCGTCCACTGGCACGTAGAACAGGCGCGCGCAGAATTTCTTCACTTCCGCTTCGTCATATTCGCCCTTTTTCAGGTGCTCTTTCAACGCGGCTTCGGCGAATTTGCGGTATTCTTCATGCGAAAGCGCGCTGCGCGATGCGCCGATGATGCGGGTAGGCTCGGAAAACTGGCCTTCGACCTGGCGATGATAGAGGGCGGGCAGAAGCTTGCGTTCTGCAAGGTCGCCACTGCCGCCGAAAACGACATAGTCAAATGGTTCAACGGGAATGATTTGGCTGCTCATGAGCTATCTCTCAATCGGTCTTGGTTGAGGCCCCTTTTAATCTAATCGATTTAAAAAGGCCAGTGTGCATCGCGAAATTCAGACTCGGTTTTTAGAGCGGATCGCCGGAAGAGGAAATCCGTTCTTCGTCTAAAACCTGTCGCGCAACGCAAACCACGAGAGCGCCAGGAATAGGAGAGGTGCCCGCATGCGGGCACCGCCGGGAAATGGCGGGATGTTCAACGCCTTGAAAAGCGCAAGATCGTCGGCGTTCCCGAGAACCGTTTTCGCATAGAGTTTACCGCAATAGTTTGACAGCATGATCCCGTGTCCGGAATAGCCACCGATGGACGTGACCCCCGGCATGACTTCGCGCACGAAAGGCTGGCGCGGCATGGTTATGCCGACAGATCCGCCCCAGGCATGGGTGATGCTGATGTTATCGAGGGCAGGATAGATTTCGGCAATCTGGCGGCGGATGTGCTGCGTTATGTCGCGCGGATTGTCGGCGGTATAGGCCTCACGCCCGCCGAAAAGCAGACGCCCGTCCTTCGACTTGCGAAAATAGCGTACCACGAATCGCGAATCCGCCACCGCTTCGCCGCCGGGCAGGACATCGGGAAAATTGCCGAGCGGTTCGGTCGCGCCGATAAAAGAGCGGATCGGCATCACATGGCTCGCGGTCACCGGTTCCAGATTGCCGATATAGCCGTTGCAGGCAATCAGCACGCGCTCGGCGGTGATCGTACCGCTGCCGGTTTCGATCATCGTCTTGCCGCCGGATTGCCGGATCGCCTTCGCCGGCGTCATTTCGAAAAGCGAAGCACCGGCGGCATGCGCTACTCGTGCGAGGCCGATGAGCAGCTTCAGCGGATGGATATGGCCCGTGCCCATATCCCTGATGCCATAGAGATAGAGCTTCGAGCCAAGCCGCTCCTGCGTTTCAGCCTGATCCATGAAGCTGACATGCGGATAGCCGTAGCGCGTGGCTGCGATTTCGGCATTCTCCATATAGGCACGCTTGTAGCTCCGCTTATGCGTGACATTCATCTGGCCGGGTATGAACTCGATGTCGATGCCATGCTCGGCGGCAAAGTCGAGAAGATTGTGTTTGGCGTCCTCGGCAAGATCGAACAGCGCCTTTGAGCGTTCGTAGCCGATCTTTTCTTCCAGTTCCTCGGGCCAAGAGCGCTGGCCGGTGCCGAGCTGGCCGCCATTGCGGCCGGACGCGCCGTCGCCGAAGCGGTTGGCATCGATTAGCGTCACATCGGCGCCGCCCTTGGCAAGATTGTAGGCCGCCTGCAGGCCGGTATAGCCGCCGCCGATGATGGCCACGTCGGCGCGGCGGGAGCCGTCGAGCTTCGGATAGGCGGGGCGAGGGCCGACGGTTGCCTGATACCAGGAAAGCCCAGGCGCTATCGGGCTCTGCCATGCTTCCTGCAATGTCATGAGCGGCCCTCCCTCACACGTTGAGCAGAAGGAACTCCCGCTCCCAGGGGCTGATCACCTGCATGAAGGTTTCGAATTCGCCCCGCTTCACGCCGGCGTAGATACCGATGAAATCCTTGCCGAAGACCTCCTCGAAGGCCGGCTCGTCCTCCATCAGTGCGATGGCTTCGAGCAGGCCACGCGGCAGATCGATGGAGCCTTCGTTGGCGGAATCCTCGGTCGGCGCCGTCGGCTCCACCTTTTTCATGATGCCGAGCAGGCCGGAGGCGAGCGAGGCAGCGAGCGCGAGATAGGGATTGGCATCCGAGCTCGGCAGCCGGTTTTCAACGCGCCGCGCCTGCGAATCCGATACGGGCACGCGGAAGGCCGTAGTGCGATTGTCGTACCCCCAGGCATTGTTGACCGGGCAGGACATGTTGGGCGCCAGCCGGCGATACGAATTCACATAGGGCGCCAGCATAGCCAGCGAGTTCGGCACGTAGCGCTGCATGCCGCCGATGAAGTGGAAGAATTCCGGCGAGGGACTGCCGTCCGGATTGGTGAAAACATTCTTGCCGGTCACGATATTGACCACGGATTGATGAATGTGCATTGCCGAGCCGGGTTGGCTCTGCATCGGCTTGGCCATGAAGGTCGCATAGATGCCGTGCTTCAGCGCCGCCTCGCGGATCGTGCGCTTGAACATGAACACCTGGTCGGCAAGCTCGATCGGATCGCCATGCCGCAGGTTGATTTCGAGCTGCGCCGGACCCTCTTCATGGATCAGCGTATCGATCTCCAGGCCCTGCTTTTCCGAGAAGTGATAGATGTCGTCGATCAGTTCGTCGAACTCGTTGATGCCGGCGATCGAATAACCTTGGCCGCCGAGGATCGAGCGACCCGAACGGCCCTTCGGCGGATGCAGCGGATAGTCCGGATCGTCGTTCTTGGCGACGAGATAGAATTCGATCTCCGGCGCCACGACCGGCTTCCAGCCGCGTTCGCGATAGAGGCCCATGATGCGCTTCAATACGTTGCGGGGCGTGTAGGATACTTCCTCGCCGTCGGAATTAACGATATCGCAGATCACCTGCGCCGTCGGATCGCTCTCCCAGGGCACGACGGAAAGCGTCGAAAGATCGGGCACCAGCTTCAGGTCGCTGTCACGCGGCTCGTAGCGAAAGCTTTCGGTCTCCTCCGGATATTCGCCCGAAATCGTGTGGCGATAGATCGCCGAGGGCAGGGCCAGCGAGGTGTTGGAAGTGAATTTCGAGGTAGGCATCATCTTGCCGCGCGGCACGCCGGCAAGGTCCGGCGTGATGCATTCTATGTCTTCGATCCCGCGTGCCCGCAGCCATTGAGCCGCTTCCTTCCAATTTGCCACCCCGCGGGCCGATCGCAGGCTTGGGGGAACTGTTGCGACTTTCGAGACCGGCAAGGAAGCTTTCAGCGGGGTCTTTTTCGCGGCCATAAAACACCGTATTTGGGTTGATCGGTGATTGCATCATAACGGCAGTTTGCCAATTGGCGAGGGGGAAACCGCTTGGACTTTCGCCGTATGATAGAAAAGCGATTATGCGATGCAGCAATGGGTAAAGGAATGAAAACGTGGCCGGCAGATATGATGTGATTGTCCTCGGCGCGGGTGCTGCAGGCATGATGTGCGCCATCCGCGCAGGCCAGCGCGGACGCTCCGTCGCCGTGCTCGACCATGCGGCCGCGCCGGGCGAGAAGATCCGGATTTCCGGCGGCGGCCGCTGCAATTTCACCAACATCCATGCCGGCCCGAAGAACTTCCTCTCCGCCAATCCGCATTTCGCCAAATCGGCACTGGCGCGCTTCACACCGAAGGATTTCCTTGCCATGGTCGAAAACCATGGCATTGCCTGGCATGAGAAGACGCTCGGGCAACTCTTCTGCGACAACAGCGCCAAAGACATTATCCGCATGCTGACCGATGAGATGCGGGCGGCCGGCGTGGAGTTACGGTTGCATACCGAAATCGTCGCCATCGATCCGATTGCCGGCGGGGGCTACAGGATCGCCACATCGGACGGTGCCCTGGAGGCAACCTCTCTGGTCATTGCCACCGGCGGCAAATCAATCCCGAAAATGGGCGCCACCGGCTTTGCCTATCGCATCGCCGAGCAATTCGGCCTGCCGCTCGTCGAGACGCGTCCCGGCCTCGTGCCGCTGACGCTCGATCCCCAGCTTCTCCAGCGCCTTGCGCCGCTTGCCGGCATCGCCGCGGCTGCCGAAATCCGCCATGGCAAAACCGCGTTCCGCGAAGCTCTGCTTTTCACCCATCGGGGTTTAAGTGGTCCGGCCATCCTGCAAATATCTTCCTACTGGCGGGAAGGGGACGAGATCACGGTCGCCATCGAGCCCGATATCGACATTTTCATCACCCTGAAAACAGCACGGCAAGCCAATGGCCGGCAATCGGCGCAGACGGCTCTGGCGGAGATACTGCCGAAGCGGCTGGCGCAGCATTTCGCCGAGGGCGAGGGCATATCGGGCAATATGGCCGATCAGCCCGACAGACGCCTGCAGCAGCTCGCCGCCGCCGTGCAGGCTTGGCCCGTCAAACCGTCCGGTTCCGAAGGCTATCGGACGGCAGAAGTCACCCTTGGCGGTGTTGATACCGCTTGCCTCGATTCGAAAACGCTGCAGGTGAAAACCATCCCCGGTCTCTTTTTCATTGGCGAATGCGTCGACGTTACCGGCTGGCTCGGCGGCTATAATTTTCAATGGGCCTGGGCCTCAGGCCACATCGCCGGCGAAGCGGCTTGAAGCGCTCGCTTTAAGCTCGTCCGCATCCCCCATCGTGGCGCCACTGAAGTAAAACTGCCGGCGAAGAATCCTACGCCTTTCGGATAAGTATTCGCAAGGTGCGACAATTGCGGCTAGGCTCTGGTTTCGGCGTTTTCCTTTCCTACATCTTTGTTGTCCACATTGGCAGTTGCCGGAACGACCTTTTGCCGGTTATCGTGTCCGTGCGAAAATGGGATTTAGGCTCATGAATAGAACACAACGTCGCGCTCGCGCTATTGCAATTGCTCAAACTCGAGACAATGCCAAGTTGGTGGCTACCCGGCTGCTGATGCTGGCGACCGGCGCCACGGCAGCCTGCATTGCTTACCTAGCGGTGCGCAGTTTCTGATATCATCGGCCTGATCGGTTTCGGCCGCCATCTTCCCGGCGGCCGTCATTTGCGCATACGCCTGACATCCTCTTGGCTGAGGCCTCGCATCCCCGCATTTCAAGGCTTTCTCGGGCTCGCAAGAGCCTTGCGGCTCATTGCCAGGCGCTTTATCCGAAAATTAATCAATCGAACTCACAATCCGCGAAGATTTTCTGGGGCGTGCTTCTACAACGTAGAGCCGAAGCAATGATTGCCACCCGACATAGTTGGGACCCCGTCTGCGAATATTTCAAGATTGATGGTTATGCATCCGGTCAGCGCCGTGGCGGCGTCGGCAGGGGGAGTACGGTGTATGAGAGGCCAGAGCCACCATGTTCATTGACAAGATCCTGTCCCGTTTCAAGATCAAGACGAAGGTCCTGATCTTCGTTCTGCCTTTCGTCATCAGCATTTCCGCCGTCGGTCTCACCGGGCTCTACGCTTCGGGCCTGCTGCAGGGGCGCATGGAAATTTCCAACAGCGTGCTGCAATCGCTGACGGGCTTCAAGAACCTCTATGGTTCGATGGATGACTTCCTGCGCATTACCAACGAGCAGCAACGCGACAAGCTCTATCAGGATATCAAATCGCAGCAGGGCGTTTTGAGCACAACGCTGGCTCAGCTCGGCAAGGATGCGGAGGGTCGCGACAACCTGACGGATGCGACGACGAAGACCGCCGACATGTCAAACCTGGTTGCCAAGCTCTGGACGCTGCACGAGCAGGAAGTCGCCTTTCGCAAGGTGATCGAGGACGCGCAGAGAGCGCTGATCAGTGCTCGTTTCAATGTCGATTACGATGGCCAGCAGTTGGAAGACCAGATGCGCAAGGATCAGGCTGACGCGACCGCGACGTTGCGCGCCGCCGACCGCCTGCTGAAGGGCGGCGATACGCTCGTCTCCGTTGCCGAAGATTTCAACAAGGCCGCAACGCCTGCCGACAAGCTCAAGGTTCTCAAGGACCGGATGCCTGACCTCAACAAGGCGCTCCGGGCGATCGATCTCGCCGTGCCGCAGAACCAGAAGAGCGTCGTGCAGTCGCTGGCAGGCACCATCAAGGATCTCGGAGCGTTCACCGAAAGCACGGATGCTCCGACAGACGATACCGTGACCGCCATCGGCCGGCTGCTCTCCCGGTTCCGGCAGATGTCGACCTATACGCAGCTTGCGGCAACGCAGATGATGCGCCAGGCGACCACCACCTTCGTTCAACTCGACGCCCGTGTCGTTCAGACGAATTCCGTTCTGCAGGATACCCGCCGTCTCGAAGCTTCAGTCTATTCGCTGCAGCTCGTGCTTGCCGATTTCACCGCCAATACCAACAAGGACAACCTCGTTCGCCTGCGCCAGGAAGTCTCCAAGCTTGGCGGCGACATGGATACGCTGAACCAGAGTGCCAAGAACATGGATTTCGCCGGCGATATCGACAAGGCCATCCGCCCGGCTATCAAGTCGATGGATGAAGCCGGCGGCAAGCTGGTCGATACCATCGGCCAGCGTATCAACGAATATGCCAGCGCCCGCCAGCAGCTCGATCAGGTTTGGGGTCAGCTCACCGCCTTTGCCGAAACCCAGAAGCAGAGCGCCGGCACAGAGCGCGACCAGGCGAATTACATCTCTATCCTCGCCACCACGCTCGGCATCATCCTCTCGGTTGCCGGCGGCATCGCCCTGGTCCTGACCCTGCAGCGTCCGATCGGTCAGATCACCGCCGCCATGCGCCGCATCGCCGACGGCATGCTGGAAACCGCGATCTCGGGCGAGCAACGCCACGACGAAATCGGCGACATGGCCCGTGCCCTCGGTATCTTCAAGGAAAACGCGCTCTCGAAGATCCGCATCGAAGAGCAGAGCGACGAGGAGCGAACTGCCGCCGAGCACGAGCGCCAGCGCAACGATGCCGAAAAGCGCGAACTCGACCGTCAGATCGACTTCGCCGTCAGCGAGCTTGCCGCCGGCCTCGAGCGTCTGGCTCAAGGCGATATCTCTTCGAGCATCGAGACGCCCTTCATCGGCCGCCTCGAACAGCTCCGGCAGGATTTCAACAGCTCGCTGTCGCGCCTGCAGCAGACCCTCAGCCAGGTGCGTGACAATGTCGAGATGATCCAGAGCAACGGCAGCCAGATGGCAGCCTCCGCCGAGGACCTGTCGAAGCGCACCGAGCAGCAGGCGGCAGCATTGGAAGAAACCGCCGCTGCCGTGGATGAGATCACCGTCACCGTCCGCTCGTCCGCCGAGCGCGCCAAGGAGGCGGATGGGATCGTACGTGAAGCCAAACGCAGCGCCGACGACAGCTCTGTCGTCGTCGGTAACGCCATCGACGCTATGGCGCGTATCGAAGATGCATCCCGCCAGATCGAGCAGATCATCGGCGTCATCGACGAGATCGCCTTCCAGACAAACCTTCTGGCATTGAATGCCGGTATCGAAGCTGCCCGCGCGGGCGAGGCCGGCAAGGGCTTTGCGGTTGTCGCCATGGAGGTGCGCGAACTTGCGCAGCGCTCCGCCGCCGCGGCACAGGAGATCAAGGGGTTGATCAACAAATCGACGCACGAGGTCAATTCCGGCTCGCAGTTCGTGCAGGAGGCCGGCTCCGTGCTTGCCCAGATCAGCGGCCAGATCGTCACCATCAGCCAGCATGTGGAAATGATCGCGCGCGCCAGCCACGATCAGGCAAGCGCGCTGCAGGGGGTCAACTCGTCCGTCAACCAGATGGATCAAATGACACAGAAGAATGCGGCCATGGTCGAAGAGACCACGGCGGCCAGCCGCGAACTGGCCTCCGAAGCGGACGCGCTGCTCCATCTCATCCAGCAGTTCAAGATCGAAGGCGGGCCGGCCGCGGGTTACATGCGGGCGGAAGCCGCCTGACCGCAGCAATCGTCACCATCGCAGGCGGACCGGCCGATATCAGCCCGGTCCGCTTTTTTCGTTTTGAGCCATGCATAGCCGGCGTCGAGCGCGTTTCCGAACCAGCTAAACAGGGCCAGGGAGTCCCGGCCATATTCCTGATAGAACGCGTCCTCATTGCGGCGCCATTGCGCATGGCGGATATCGTTCTCCAGTTGGATAATTCTAGCCAAAGCGATGCAGTCGATCATGGGAAGTCTCCATATTGAAAGGCATCCCTTCAATTACACAGAGGAATTTTCTTTATAAACGATCGTTTTCACCCTATGTTTTTCAGTGATGAAAAATGCTGTTTGGGATTCCTATCAACTTTTCCTCGATGTCGCTCGCGGCGGCGGGCTGACGGGCGCTGCATCTTCGAACGGTTTAAGCCCGGCAACGATCGGCCGCCGCATGCTGGAATTGGAGAGCAAGATCGGCCGCTCCCTCTTCCAGCGCAGTCAGACAGGCTACGTGCTGACCGGCGATGGCCAGGAGCTGTTCGATCAACTGCTGGAGATGGAAGCGGCTGCGCGTAAGATCGAGAGCTGGCAGCGTGATGCCCAAGGGGCGGCTATCGTCCGGATCGCGGCCGGCACCTGGGTCGGCTGGCTGCTCAGCCAGAATATGCCGTCGATCTGCTCGGACCGGGACGGCTTCCGCATCGATCTGCATCTCGCCGAACGCCGTGCCAGCCTTGCTCATCGCGAAAGCGACATCGGCATCCGCGCCTTCGAGCCGGAGGAGATCAATCTGGCGGCCGTCAAGACCGGCGATGTCGCCTATGCCGCCTATCAGGCCCGCAACGTGCGCTTTGCTGGGCCGAGGCGCTGGATCGCCGTGGCGGAAGAGGATGCCATCTCCACCTATCTGCGCTGGCCGCATCAGAACCAGCGCGAGGCAATCGCGGTGACGGTCAACCGACCGCGCTCCCTTTATGATCTCGTGCTTGCGGGAGCAGGCATCGCTGTTCTCCCCTGCTTCGTCGGCGATCTGGAGCCACGGCTGGAGCGGGTCGGCGAGGAGGTGGCCTCGCTGCGTCACGGGCAGTGGATCGTCATGAATGACGCCGACCGCCACCGCCGTGAAATCCGCACCGTGGTCGATCGCATGACAAGGCTACTGAAAAGCCATGCCGATCTTTTCGCCGGCAACCGTCCCACCTACTTATGAAAACCGGTGGCCAAGGTAGCCGCCGGTCTCTTGGTCTTGGAAGACGGACCGGTGTTCAGCGAACTGCGTCGCCCCAGCGGTATTCAAACGTCGCATTGTCCAGCCTTGCCTTCAACGCCGGATCGAGCTTGAGGTCGATGGCGGCGAGCGTGTCGGTCAGTTGGTCCGGGCGGCTCGCGCCGATGATGGCTGAGGTGATCACGGGATTGGCGGCCACCCAGGCGACGGCGAGCTGGGTGAGCGAATGGCCGGCTTCGTCGGCAATGCCACGCAGCTTTTCGATCGTTGCGAACTCGCGTTCGTGCCAGTAGCGCTCCAGATAGGTGGTGCCGGCATTGCGCAGTTGCGCGCTGAAGCGGCCCTCCGTCGGCGCGACATTGTGCTTGTGTTTGCCGGTCAGAAGGCCGCCGGCGATCGGATTGTAGGGAATGACGGCGATGCGCTGCTCTTCGGCGAGCGGCAACAGCTCGCGCTCGATCTGGCGGAACAGCAGATTGTAGCGCGGCTGCACCGAGACAAAGCGGGCGGTTCGCAGGACATCGGCGCGGCCGAGCGCCAGCGCCAGCCTGTAGGCAAGGAAATTCGATACGCCGACATAGCGCGCCTTGCCCGAGCGCACGATGACGTCGAGTGCCTCCAACGTCTCGTCGATTGGGGTTTCACGGTCGTCGGAATGGAGCTGATAGAGGTCGACATAGTCGGTGCCGAGACGCCGCAGCGATGCATCGATGGCGTCGAGAAGGTGCTTGCGCGATGCGCCCTGATCCCACGGGGAAGGACCGACCTTGCCGACGGCCTTTGTGGCGACGATGAAGCGGTCGCGTTTGCCTTTCAGCCAGCGGCCGATGATCTCCTCGGTGCGGCCGGCAAGCTGTTCGCCGCCGCCGAGCGGATAGACGTCGGCCGTATCGATGAAGTTGACGCCGGCATCGGTTGCCTTGTCGAGAATGGCATGTGCGATGTCTTCCTGCTCGATCTGCAGGCCGAAGGTCATGGTGCCCAGACAAAGGCGGGAAACGCTGAGACCGGTATTGCCGAATTTTTGATACTGCATGATGGAAACTCTTGAAACGATGCGGGTTGATTTTGCCCTTGGGCAAGGCGGCGAAAACAGGCGGGAGGCTATTCGTGGGATGAGACGGCCCGATGGTAGCAAAGCTCATCCCCGCATTCACGCAGGAAGGAAGTCTCGCGTTCACAATCGCGTGCGCTCCGCATATTGCCGTTTCCGGCGATGTGACTGCCGATTTCGGTAAATCCGCCAAAGCTCATAGTGCCTTGCTTTTCCCCCTTGTGGCCTTCGGAATTCCTTTCTAGTCTGACGGGAAAAACAGAGGGTTGGGTATCGCCGCGATGCCCTTGAACAAAATAGGAGAGATCATGAAGTCCATGTTCGCACGGCTGGCAGCAACGGCTTTTGCGGCCGTTTCGCTGGTGACGGCAGCCCAGGCCGAAGACAAGGTCGTCAATATCTACAACTGGTCGGATTATATCGATGATTCGATCCTGGCCGATTTCACCAAGGAAACCGGCATCAAGGTGGTCTACGATACCTTCGATTCCAACGAAACGCTGGAGACCAAGCTCCTGGCGGGCAAGACCGGCTACGACATCGTCGTACCGACGGCGGACTTCATGCAGCGCCAGATCAAGGCCGGCGTGTTCCAGAAGCTCGACAAGTCGAAGCTGCCGAACATCTCCAACATGTGGGACATGGTGATGAAGCGCATCTCCACCTATGATCCCGGCAACCAATATGCTGTCGACTATATGTGGGGCACCAACGGCATCGGCTACAATGTCGACAAGGTGAAGCAGATCCTCGGCACCGACGACAAGCCGACCCTCGACGTGATCTTCGACCCGAAGGTCGCCGCGAAGTTCAAGGATTGCGGCATCTACATGCTCGACGCGCCGAAGGACGTCATCCCGACGGCGCTGGCCTATCTCGGCCTCGATCCGAATTCGACCAAGCCTGAGGATTTCAAGAAGGCCGAAACGCTCCTGACGTCGATCCGGCCCTTCATCCGCAAGTTCCATTCGTCGGAATACATCAATGCGCTCGCCAACGGCGATATCTGCCTCGCCTTCGGCTATTCAGGTGACATATTGCAGGCGCGCAACCGCGCCGAAGAGGCGAAGAACGGCGTCCACGTCGACTATTCGATCCCGGCACAGGCACAGATGTGGTTCGACGTCATGGCGATCCCCGCCGATGCGCCGCATGTGGCCGAAGCGCATGCATTCCTGAATTACATCATGAAGCCGGAAGTCATCGCCAAGGCCAGCAACTTCGTCGCCTACGCCAATGGCAACAAAGCTTCGCAGCAGTTCGTGAACAAAGAAGTTCTTGAGGATCCCGCGGTCTATCCGACCGATGAGATCATGAAACACCTGTTCACGGTGACGCCGTGGGATCCGAAAACGCAGCGCTTGGCGACGCGCTTGTGGACCAAGGTCGTGACCGGTCAATAAGTCAGACAAAGGCCCGGACGGAAACGCCCGGGCCTTTCCTTAATACAGTAATCCAGGTGCCGCAGTCCTGGACGGAAATAGTATAAAATCTGAAGCGCTACCGGATGGGGAAAAGCCGGAGCGGCATCTTTCGGGGATAGATGATGAAGTCTCTTGGCAATATCCGGCGTTCCTTCGCTCCCTGGGCCGATCCGTCGGCAAAGCCTTATATTTCGTTCAAGAACGTCACCAAGAAGTTCGGCGATTTCACTGCCGTCGACAATCTTTCCCTGGATATCTACAACCGCGAATTCTTCGCCCTGCTCGGCGCATCGGGCTGCGGCAAGTCCACGCTGCTGCGCATGCTCGCCGGCTTCGAGCAGCCGACGACGGGCGAGATCGTGCTCGACGGCCAGAACCTTGCGGGCACGCCGCCCTATCGCCGTCCCGTCAACATGATGTTCCAGTCCTACGCGCTCTTCCCGCATATGACGGTGGAAAAGAACATCGCCTTCGGGCTGCGCCAGGACGGCATGCCGAAAGCGGAGATCGCCGAGCGGGTCACGCAGATGCTGAAGCTCGTGAAGCTGGAGCAATTTGCCAAGCGCAAGCCGAACCAGCTCTCCGGCGGCCAGCGCCAGCGCGTGGCGCTCGCCCGATCGCTCGCCAAGCGGCCGAAGGTGTTGCTGCTCGATGAGCCGCTCGGCGCGCTCGACAAGAAGCTGCGTGAGGAAACCCAATTCGAGCTGATGGACCTGCAGCAGAGCCTCGGCCTTACCTTCGTCGTCGTCACGCACGATCAGGAAGAGGCGATGACCATGGCCGACCGTATCGCGGTAATGAGCCACGGCAGGGTCGTTCAGGTGGCGACGCCGGCGGAGATCTATGAGGCCCCGAATTCCCGCTTCGTCGCCGACTTCATCGGTGACGTGAACATTCTCGACGGCAATGTCACGCGCGCAACCGGCGGCACGGTCGAGATCGCCGTCGACAATGGCTTCACCTTGCGCACGGCAACCGGCGAAATGCCCATCGAAGGCAGCCGCGCCGGCTTCGCCATTCGGCCGGAAAAGCTGCGCGTCACGCCGCGCCCGCCGGCCAACGCCTCGGTCAACGCCGCCGAGGGCGAGATCTGGGATATCGCCTATCTCGGGGACATGACGGTCTTCCACGTCAAGCTGAAGAGCGGACGGGTCGTGAAGGCCTCGTCGCTGAATGCGGTGCGCGCCGTGGAGGAGCCTTTCGCCTATGATCAGGACGTCTGGGTCTCCTTCGATGAAAATGCCGGCGTGCTGTTGAAGGATTGATCATGAGGACGCTCGGCTCTTCCATCTACCAGCGCCTCGTCATCATTGTTCCCTATGCCTGGCTGCTGATTTTCTTTCTCGCGCCCTTCCTGATCGTCTTCCGCATTTCCCTGTCGACGAAGGCGCTCGCGGTTCCGCCCTATGATCCATCTTTCAATTGGACGGACAGTTTCAGCGATTGGTTGGACAAGCTGCAAAGCATGTCCTTCGACAACTACACCTGGCTGGCCGGCGATCCGCTTTATTTCAACGCCTATATCCAGAGCCTGAAGATTTCAGGCATATCGACGATCCTGACACTGCTCATCGCCTATCCCATTGCCTATGGCATGGCGCAGGCGCCGCGCAGCATCCGCCCGACGCTGTTGATGCTGGTCATCCTACCGTTCTGGACCAGCTTCCTGATCCGCGTCTATTCCTGGATGTCGATCCTGAGCACCACGGGTTTGCTCAATCAACTGCTGATGACGCTCGGCATCATTCATGAGCCGCTGGTGATCCTGAATACCAATACGGCTGTTTATATCGGCATGGTCTATTCCTATCTGCCCTTTATGGTGCTGCCGCTCTATTCCTCGCTGGAAAAAATGGACGGCACCCTGATCGAGGCGGCGCAGGATCTCGGCTGCACGCCAATCGGCGCCTTCTGGCGCGTGACCTTCCCGCTGTCGATCCCCGGCGTCATCGCCGGCTGCATGCTGGTCTTCATCCCCGCGGTCGGCGAGTTCGTCATCCCCGATCTACTTGGCGGCTCCGAAACGCTGATGATCGGCAAGGTGTTGTGGAGCGAGTTCTACGGCAATACCGACTGGCCGCTGGCATCGGCGGTGGCGACCATCCTGCTGCTCGTGCTGGTCGTGCCCATCGTCTTCTTCCAGCATATACAGGCGAAAGCCGATGAGAAGGGGAGATAGGTCATGACCCGCTGGTCCCGCTTCAACATCATCTCCGTTACGCTCGGCCTTGCCTTCCTTTATTTGCCGATCCTGCTGCTGGTCATCTATTCCTTCAATGCCTCGCGGCTGGTCACGGTCTGGGGCGGCTTCTCGACGCAATGGTACGGCCATCTGCTTCGAAACAACGATATGCTCAATGCCGCCTGGCTGACCGTGCGCATTGCCGTGCTTTCGGCGACGATTGCCACCGTGCTCGGCACGCTGGCGGCGCTAACGTTGGTGCGCTATACGCGCTTTCGCGGCCGCATCCTGTTTTCCGGCATGATCTACGCGCCGCTGGTCATGCCCGATGTCATCACCGGACTGTCGCTGCTGCTGCTTTTCGTCACCGCCGGCCTCGATCGTGGCTTCTGGACGATCGTCATGGCGCATACGACGCTGACCATGTGCTTCGTCGCGGTCGTCGTTCAATCCAGGCTTTTGAGCTTCGACCGCTCGATCGAGGAAGCGGCACTTGATCTCGGCGCGCCGCCGGTGCGGACCTTTTTCGAGATTACGCTGCCGATCATCGCGCCGGCCGTGTTTTCCGGCTGGGTGCTGGCGCTCACGCTGTCGCTGGACGACCTGGTGATCGCCACATTTGCTTCGGGGGCTGGCGCCAAGACATTGCCGATGCTGATCTACAGCCAGGTAAAGCTCGGCGTGACGCCCGAGATCAACGCGATCTGCACCATTCTGATCGGCATCGTCACCGTCGGGGTCATCTTCGCCTCCCTCGTGACCAAGCGCCGCGAAGTGCAGCGCCAGAGGGACGAGCAGGCGGCGGCCGCGGCGTAGCGCAAAGCACGCCGTTGGTAGTGCTCTATCCCTTTGCTTTTACGCATTCCGAACGCAAAACCGCTTCGCACTTTTCCTGAAACTGCTCTATTGTTGCTGCGACTGCTGGCCGGGCTTATGCAGCAGCGTCGTGACCGGCGAGATCACCGGGTCCGGCCATGTGCCGCCGATGAAGAAGGGCAGCATCGGCAGCTCCGTCGCATTGGCCGGATCGCTCGCCTGCATCGTGCCCGACAGCGCCAGTCCGTTGCTGCGGAAGGGTATCACGCCATTCAGCATGACCGTTTCGTTGCGTCCGACGATCTTGGCGTCGTGAACCTCGACCGATCCCTTGGCAAAGCTTGCATCGACGTCCAGGCTGTCGAAATCGAAGGACGTGTCGGCGATGTCGCTCATCCGGAAAAACGCCTTGTCGGACGCAAGCGCACGGAAGGCGGAGATGTTGAACTGCCGGAAGGAACCGGCGGCCGAGGTGAAATGCATCTTGCCGGCGACATCGCTGAGATTGGCAGCCCAGATCGGCTTCGAAGTGCTGAGCGAAAGATCCAGAGACCCGGTCGTTAGAGGCAGGGGTCCGGCAAGATTCAGCCGGGCGAAAAGTCCGCCGAAATCGGCATCGTGAATGGATATCTGCAGTTTGCCGCCGCCGTCGAAGTCGCCTTGCGTAACCTCCAGATGCGAGGTGAGTTCTCCACCCTCGAAGCCGCTGTCGCCGATATCGAATTTTGCCTTGCCGCCCGCAACCAACAGGCTCGCCCCGATATCATCGAACTGGAAGGGGCCGAGCACGGCTTTGTTCGACGAGAGCCGCATATCCATATCGAGGCGTTGCAGCGGATTGCCGTTGAGCAATGCGTCGATCGCAGTATCGGCGGCAAGCCGCATGGAAAAGGCGGCCAGGAAGGGATTGAGATTCATCTGGTCGAAGGCGAGCGTTCCGGAAATCTTCGGCTTGCCAGCCTTCGAATAGCTCAGATCCATGACGCCGGACGCAGCGGAGTCGTTGACCTTGAAGTTCAGATTATTGAAACGCAGGCCATTCGGGATTGCGGCGACATCGGCATTGAGAGAAACGTTCCGCAGCGTATCGGCGGCCGGCAGATGTTCTCCGCTCCAGGCGAGGAAAGAGGGTACATTCGGAACGCTCAGATCCAGATTTCCGGCAAGCGCCGAGAGATTGGAAATACTGGTGGCGCCGGAATAGGTCCAGTTGATCAGTGGCGAGGAGAAGTTTGTCTTCGCATCGACACTTCTGCCGGCAAAGAGCAGCAGCGGCTGGGCGGAATTGAAATCGATCTTGACATCCTGACCGTTGAGCCGTGCCAGGATGACGGCAGTCATCGCGCCGGACAGCCGCGGCCAGGAGATGTCCGCATTGACGCTGCTCATCTTGTAGAGATTGCCGCTGCGATCGTCCGTCATCTCGATGCGGCCGTCCTCAATGGTCAGCATGCCGATGACGGCATCCTGATCCCTGCTCATCGGCATGTTTTGGTTGGAGGATGTCTCCACCCGTTCGATCGCCTTGGACAGCAGCCCCTCATTCGTCCAGTCGATCAGGCCGGTCTCGTCGCGCCGGATGTAAATCACTGGCCTTAGGAAATGGAATTCATGAAAATGCGCGCGTCCGCGCAGCGCCGCAAACAGCGAGAAGTCCGCCGAGAGGCTGTCGACATGGCCAAGCACCTTGCCGTTTTTCGCCGGTTCGCGGATGGTAACCTGATTGAGCGTTACGCGCGGCGTCGGCCAGAATTCCAGCGTCGGAGCGCCCTCGATCTGGGCGCGATATCCCGTCCAATCCGACAACGCGTCCTCGATGCCGGTGCGTACCAGGCCGCTGGAAATCAGGAAAGGCGCGGTTGCTCTGAAAACCGCAAAGACGATGATGAGGGTGAGAAGGACAATACCCGTAGTACGCGCAACGGCAGGTAGCCAGCGCGATGCTGATCGCATCGTCATCAGCCACTTCTTATTCCTCGACGCTCTCATGATCCAACTCAGACTTTCATACTGATAGCGCTGATATGCCTGCGTTTGCCGGATATAGGAAATGATCGGCGGATGCAAACATTGTACAGCGGGATACGACTAACTCAGTGACTTTATAATGCGCTGCAGCATGGTATATAAGCCGAAAACGGGAGGAGATAACATGCGAGATAGTCAGCCGCTCTGGACGCCATCGGACGAATTTCGTCAGCAAAGTCCGATGTTCGTCTTCATGGAAGACTGCAACCGACGCTTCGGCCTGTCGCTCTCCGATTTTTCCAGTCTGCATGCGTGGTCGATCGCCGACCGTGAAACCTTCTGGACGGCAGTGTGGGATTTCTGTGGCATTGAGGGAAAACGCGGCGAAAGGGCGCTGATTAACGGCGACCTGATGCTTGAGGCGCGTTTCTTTCCCGATGCCGAGCTGAATTTCGCCGAAAACCTGTTGTCGAAAAGCGGCGAGGGCGATGCGCTGGTCTTCTGGGGCGAAGACAAGGTGCGGGACCGCTGGTCCTGGGATCGGCTCTCGGCCATGGTATCGCGCCTGCAGCAGGCCTATCGCGCCCTTGGCATCGGCAAGGGTGACCGCATCGCCGCGATGATGCCGAATATGCCGGAAACCATCGCCTGCATGCTGGCCGCCGCCTCGATCGGCGCCATCTGGTCCTCCTGCTCCCCGGATTTCGGCGAGCAAGGCGTCCTGGATCGTTTCGGCCAGATCGAGCCGAAACTCTTTATCGCCTGCAGCGGCTATTGGTACAGCGGCAAACTGCAGGATGTGACGGCAAAGGTCGGTGCCATCGCGCAGCGCCTCGGCGCGCCTACGCTCATCGTTCCCTATGCCGGTAATGCCGATGCGGTTGCAGGCGCCACACCGAATGCAAAGACGCTGGGCGCGTTCATCGCGCCTTTCGAGGCGACGTCCGTCGAATTCGTGCCGCTGCCGTTTTCGCATCCGCTGTTCATTCTGTTTTCCTCGGGTACGACGGGCGTGCCGAAATGTATCGTCCATTCGACCGGCGGCACATTGCTGCAGCTCATCAAGGAGCACCGCCTGCATTGCGGCGTGGTTCCCGGCGAAAAGGTCTTCTACTTCACCACCTGCGGCTGGATGATGTGGAACTGGCTGGTGACCGGGCTTGCCGCCGGCGCTACGCTCTGCCTCTACGACGGTTCGCCCTTCGCGCCGGATGGCAATATCCTGTTCGACTATGCGCAGGAGGAGAAGTTCGCCATGTTCGGCACCTCGGCCAAATATATCGATGCAGTCCGCAAGAGCGGCCTGAGGCCGAAGACATCGCATAATCTGTCCAGTCTGCGGCTGATGACCTCGACCGGCTCGCCGCTGTCGCCGGAAGGCTTCTCCTTCGTCTATGAGGGCGTCAAGGACGACATCCAGCTCGCCTCCATCTCGGGAGGCACCGATATCGTCTCCTGTTTCGTGCTCGGCAACCCCTTGCAGCCGGTTTGGCGCGGCGAAATCCAGGGACCCGGTCTCGGCCTTGCCGTCGATGTCTGGAATGAAGAGGGTAAGCCGGTGCGCGGCGAAAAGGGCGAGCTTGTCTGCGCCAAAGCCTTTCCCTCGATGCCGGTGATGTTCTGGAACGATCCCGAGCGCGTCAAATATCGCGCCGCTTATTTCGAACGTTTCGACAATGTCTGGTGCCACGGCGATTTTGCCGAATGGACGGAGCATGGTGGTCTGATCATCCACGGCCGTTCGGACGCGACGCTCAATCCCGGCGGCGTGCGTATCGGCACGGCGGAAATCTACAATCAGGTCGAGCAGATGCCCGAAGTCCTCGAAGCGCTCTGCATCGGCCAGGATTGGGATGACGATGTGCGTGTCGTGCTTTTCGTTCGCTTGGTGGCCGGCGCGGTACTCACCGAAGATCTCGCCAAGGCGATCAAGACCCGCATTCGCACCGGCGCTTCGCCGCGGCACGTGCCGGCAAAGATCATAGCAGTCACCGACATTCCGCGCACGAAGTCCGGCAAGATCGTCGAGCTTGCCGTCCGCGACGTCGTGCATGGCCGGCCGGTGAAGAACAAGGAAGCGCTCGCCAATCCCGAGGCGCTGGACCTCTTCGCCGGGCTGGAGGAGCTGAAGAACTGACATCCTCTTAAAACTTATAGGCAAACGCTGACCTCCCGGTGGTAACCGGGCGTTAAGAGAGATTGGTCAAAGGTAAAATCCAACTTGGGGCTGTTCGCATGAGTTAGGACGGCTTGGAGCCGTGAGGTTCCCGAGACATGACGTTGATCGACTCGAGCTTTCGTTAGGCAGCATAGACCTCAAAGGCAGCGCCATCCGCTGCCTTTTTTTCGTTGTGCGTCGCACAAATACGCACCTGCTCTGTACAACGGCTTGCCGACCAAGTATGTGCATGCCTGAAGAAGAGGCCTGCAACGTGCGGGCCACGATGATCCGTGCCGACTGGCGCGCGAAGAATTCCGAAAGACAAGATATGACCGAATTCGAAGGCATCGTTCCTGCGATCGCCCAGGCTTTGGCAAAGCGTGGTTACGAAGCGCTGACGCCGGTACAGAAGGCGATGCTCGATCCCGGCCTTGCCGGCAAGGACGCCTTGGTTTCGGCGCAGACGGGCTCCGGCAAGACGGTTGCCTTCGGTCTGGCACTAGCACCCAGCCTGCTGGAAGGTGCCGACCGCTTCGGCCAGGCGGGCACACCGCTGGCATTGGCGATCGCGCCGACCCGCGAACTGGCGTTGCAGGTGCAGCGCGAGCTGGAATGGCTTTATGAATTGACGGGCGCGACCATTGCCTCCTGTGTCGGCGGCATGGACATGCGCACGGAAAAGCGCACTCTTGAGCGCGGCGCCCATATCGTCGTCGGCACGCCGGGCCGCCTTTGCGACCACATCCGCCGTAATTCGCTGGATATCTCCGGGCTCAAGGCCGTGGTGCTGGATGAGGCCGACGAAATGCTCGATCTCGGCTTTCGCGAGGATCTCGAATTCATCCTGGAGACCGCGCCCGCCGAGCGGCGCACGCTGATGTTTTCGGCAACCGTGCCGCGCTCCATCGCAAAGCTTGCTGAAAACTACCAGCGCGACGCCGTGCGCATCGCCACCGCCTCGGAAGCCAAGCAGCATGTCGATATCGACTATCGCGCCCTGACCGTCGTTCCGAGCGACAGGGAAAACGCCATCATCAACGTTCTTCGCTACTACGAAGCAAAGAACGCCATCGTCTTCTGCTCGACGCGCGCCGCGGTCAACCATCTGACTGCGCGCTTTAATAACAGGGGCTTCGCCGTCGTTGCGCTGTCGGGCGAGCTCAGCCAGAGCGAACGTACGCATGCGCTGCAGGCCATGCGCGACGGCCGCGCCCGCGTCTGCATCGCGACCGACGTCGCCGCACGCGGCATTGATCTGCCGGGCCTGGAACTGGTGGTTCACGCCGATCTGCCGACCAATCCGGAAACCCTGCTGCATCGCAGCGGCCGTACCGGACGCGCTGGCAACAAGGGCGTCAGCGCGCTGATCGTGCCGCTCAGCGCCCGCCGCCGCACCGAGCGCCTGCTGGAAGCTGGCCGCATCCGCGCCACCTGGGCCAAGCCACCGTCGGCCGACGAAGTGAGCCAGCGTGACGATGAGCGTCTTCTCGCAGATCCGGTCTTCGCCGCGCCGATTGCCGAAGACGAGCAGTCGATCGTGCAGCAATTGCTGGAGCGCCATGGCGCCGAGCAGGTGGCCGCTGCATTCCTGCGGCAGTATCGAACCGGCCACTCCGCGCCCGAGGAACTCCAGGACGTGCCGGCCGAAGGCGAGCGCAGAAAGCCGCGCCGCGACGATTTCCCCGTCACTCACCACGACGGGCCGGCCGCCGGACGCAACGACTTCACCGACGGCGTCTGGGTATCGCTCTCCGTCGGCCGCAAGCAAAATGCTGAACCGCGCTGGCTGATCCCGATGCTCTGCCGCAACGGCGGCCTCACCAAGCGCGACATCGGCGCAATCAAGATGCAGCCCGAGGAGACCTTCGTCGAGTTTTCGCAGGAAGGCGCCGAACGCTTCCTGTCGGCCATCGGGCCGGACAAGACCTTGGAAAGAGGTATCCGCGTCAAGCCGCTCGCCGGCGTGCCGGATTTCTCGCAGGCCAAGCGGGAAGGAACCTACGGCAAGAAGAAGCCCTTCGCCGATAGGGATGCTCGCCCGAAGGACGAAGGCAAGCCGAAATGGAAGTCCGACCGCAAGCCGGAACGGGCGCATGCAGGCGAGGGCAGCGTTTCCGAGCGTTCGGACAAGAAGCCCTGGGCAAAGAAGCCCGGCAAGCCGAGTTTCGCCAAGAACGACGGCTCTCCCAAGGCTGGCAAGCCAAATTCAAGGGCCGCGCGCAAGGCTGCGAAGTCTCGCGGGGAGTAATCCCGATCGCCGCGCTCGCTAGGAACGCGGCCTGCTCTCTATCGCAGACATTTTGCGGCAACAGCCACTCTCCCTAGCGCGGCAGGCGGTTATTCGGCTTGACATTTGGATCACGTCGAGCAGAAGATTGTCCATGGGGTTGCGATCACCCCACGAGGCTACGGCTGAAGAATCGCGTCCTAGAACCCGAGCCAACGGAGGACGCGCCATGCCGTCATTTCTGGAAATCACACCCGACAAGCTGAATCGTATTATCGGCACGCCCAACTTGCCAACGATCATCGACGTCCGCAACGACGAGGATTTCGCTGCCGATCCCCGGCTTATTCCCGGCTCGATCCGTCGCGATTATCGAACGGTAGCCGATTGGGCGAACGAATTGGCTGGACCAGCCATCATCCTCTGTCAGAAGGGACAGAAACTCGGTCACGGAGCTGCTGCCTATCTTCGCGTCTTCGGAAAGGCAGCGGAGGTTCTCGAAGGCGGTTTCGAGGCATGGCGGAGCGCGAAGGGCGTGCTGATCCCCGAGGAGAAGTTGCCTGCCCGAGATGCCAAGGGGCGGACTGTCTGGGTAACAAGAGCACGGCCGAAGATCGACCGCATCGCTTGCCCATGGCTGATCCGGCGCTTCATCGATCCGTCAGCGATCTTCCTGTTCGTCCCGGCAGTCGAAGTCTTAGCTGTCGCGGATCGCTTCAAGGCGATGCCCTTCGACATCGAGGATGTCTTTTGGAGCCATCGCGGCGAGCTGTGCACCTTTGATGTCATGGTCGAGGAGTTCGCCCTCGGCACCGAGCCCCTTCTTCGCCTCGCCACCATCGTTCGAGGCGCTGACACATCTCGGCCCGACCTAGCACCAGAAGTCTCCGGACTGCTCGCAGCCTCGCTCGGGCTTTCGCGGATGTTCAATGACGACTTGGAGCAATTGGAAGCCGGCATGACACTCTATGATGCCTTCTATCGGTGGTGTCGTGACGCGACAGATGAGACGCACAACTGGCCCAACCCGAGGAAGGTATGAGAGACTATGACCGACCTCGTAAAGAACGCGGCCGCGCGATCAAGCTCGGCTGAACGGGACGTCGTCCCCCTCGGCGAGGCTATCAAGGTCTGGACCCGAGTTGCCGCCCTGAGCTTCGGCGGGCCTGCCGGACAAATCGCCGTCATGCACCGCATCGTGGTTGACGAGAAGAAGTGGGTAGGAGAGCATCGGTTCCTTCATGCTCTGAACTACTGCATGTTGCTGCCGGGTCCAGAAGCCCATCAGCTTGCTATCTATATCGGCTGGCTGCTGAACAGGACCCTGGGCGGTATGATCGCGGGCAGTCTGTTCGTCCTGCCAGGCTTCCTTGCGATCCTCGCACTCAGTTACGTCTACGTCATGTTCGGGAACTTGACCTTCATTGACGGGATGTTCTTCGGGCTCAAATGCGCGGTGCTGGCGGTTGTGATCCAGGCCGTCTTCCGGATTGGTAGCCGGGCCCTCAAAAACAGGACTATGATTGCATTGGCAGCCACTGCCTTCGTTGCGATCTTCTTCCTGCACGTTCCGTTTCCGCTCATCGTCGTTGGGGCGGGACTTATCGGCTACCTGGCCTCTCGCGGAGGGGTAGCGGCCTTCAAGGCGGGCGGCGGACACAAATCGGGCCCCGGGGCAATCTTGGAAGACAAGGACTCCATTCTTGGCGAGGAGATCCCCTTTCATGCTCGACCAAACCTCGCCTGGTCTCTGAAGACCTCAGGTGCGCTGGCGGCGGCGTGGCTTATTCCGGTTGCGGCCCTCCTGATCACGCTTGGTCCAGACAACGTCTTTTCCAAAATCGGGATATTCTTCAGCGAGATGGCAATCGTGACCTTTGGGGGAGCATATGCCGTGCTCGCATATGTCGCACAGGAGGCGGTACAGCAGTTGGGCTGGCTGCGGCCGGGCGAGATGCTGGACGGTCTGGGAATGGCGGAAACGACTCCAGGACCGTTGATCATGGTGACGCAGTTCGTTGGGTTTTTGGCGGGCTATCGTAATCCCGGCACCCTCAGCCCTCTTACAGCAGCAACCTTTGCCGCCGTGCTGACAACATGGGTCACGTTCCTGCCGAGCTTCTTTTGGATTTTCGCAGGCGCGCCATTCATCGAGAAGATGCGCGGCAATATTGCTCTGACCGGTGCCATGTCGGCGATAACGGCAGCGGTCGTGGGCGTCATCTTGAACCTTGCGATTTGGTTCGGGCTCCATGTGCTGTTTCATGAGACCACAAGTTTAACCTATGGTTCTTGGACGATGGATACGCCCGTCCTGACCTCGCTTTCATTGCCGTCCCTAATACTGACGCTATTAGCGGCGACGGCTATCTTCCGCCTGAGGATGTCGGTGATAACAACCCTATTGGCATCCGCCGCTTTCGGTGTTGGCTGGACTATCTTTGCTTCTTAACGGAAGCGGCGCCTTCCACACCCCCAGCAGAGGGAAGTCGGAAAGGGTGAGGGCAGCGTTTCTGAGTGCGCAGACAAGAAGCTTCGGCGAAGAAACCTGGCAAGTTGAATTCAAGGCCAAGCGCAGGGCTGCCCGGGCTCGGGTGAATAATTTGGGGGAGCTTAAGGCGGGCAACAACCCCTCGTCGCTCCAGGGGGCTGCCGCTACTCGAAGAAGATCAAGCTCGCCGGCGATGGCGGTAATGGTTTTACCCTCGCGTTTTGAAAACCTGCGCGCCTAGCCATCTCTGCGAAATCCTTCTGCGTATAAGCCTCGCCCTTCGGCGTGCCGGCCAGCATCTCCCACGAAAAGGCGGCTGGGAAGGGAGGCGAGACGAGATCGTCATTGGGCACGAAGTCCACTGCGACCACCTTGCCGTCAGGGCTTAGGCTGGCCCGGGCCTTTCTGAGCAATCCGGCGCAGGTTTCCATATCGAAGTGATGGAGGAAGTTTGGAAGCAGGATGAGATCGTAATCCGTGCCCCAGTCAACCTCGAATGCGCTGCCGGGAATGACTTTGTAGCGCTCAGCGACGCCGAATTGCCGCGCATTATATTTGGCCAATTCCAGAACGGAGCTCCAATCGACCGCGACGACCTCGGCAGAAGGAAAAGTTTTCGCCATCTCGATCCCGAAACGCCCGTGCCCTGCGGCGATATCCAGAATCTTCTTCGGCGTCACGGGCAAATTGGCCATTTCAGCGGCAAGGCTGATTGCGCTGCCGCCCGTAAACGAACCCATCCCGCGAGCAAACTTCACCCATACGGGATTGTCGGGCGACATGTTTGCAAGCCCAATGGACCCGCCATTGCGGACATAGGAAGTCGGATCGTCCAGAATCTGCTTCAGCATCTCCGGTGCGGCGAGGAACTCGATGGCTGAGCCCATATAGGCCGGCGAATGCCGGTCGAGGAACACTCGGCTGGATGGGGTTAGGGCGTACTGGCTGTCTGTCTTCGTCAAAAAGCCGTTTACAACGAGATAGTCGCACAGAATGCGCACGCCGCGTTCGGCGGCATTCGTCTCGGCCGCCAAGGATGCCGCGTCGCGGCCGTCCCCGATCAGGGTAAAAAGGTCGAGTTCTATGGCGGCCTTGATCGCGGCCGTCTTGCGGCACGCAAACATCGCATCAACCACCAAATTGGGCGAAACCTCGCCCATGCCTGCTTCTGCTGCTGTCGATGACATTGGAGCCCCCTATGCGCCAACGACAGACCAAAATAGCCGGTCCCAACCATGAACTATCCCACAAAAGGCAACTCAAAGTAAGATATCGCTAAAATACAGATGCCATATGTCTTTCCGCTGAGGGGCCGCGGCGTGAAGTCAGCCAGGCGCCACTAAGCCTCCGAACATCGTGATCATCAGCTATTCGGAGACCAAGGCCGCGCCCCATGTCACGTGGAAACTACGCCATGTGAAAAACAAGCGCACTGGCGGCCAGTAGCACAACGACGATCCATGGCGGCGCCTTCCATACCACCAGCAGAAAGAAGCCAGAAAGGGCAAGGGCAAAATCAGTCGATGTGAGGACCGCGCTGGTCCACACCGGATTGTAGAGGGCGGCGCCGAGCACACCGACCACCGCTGCGTTTGCGCCGCGCATGGCCGCCTGGGCCAGCGGATAAGTGCTGAGCCTGTCCCAGAAAGGCAAGGTGCCGACGAGCAGCAGAAAGCCGGGAAGAAAGATAGCGAGCAACGAGATGGCCGCACCCGCAAGGCCATGGGGAGATGGCACCATCGCCGCCCCGAGATAGGCCGAAAAGGTAAAGAGCGGACCGGGGACGGCCTGCGCAACGCCGTAGCCGGCAAGGAAGGCGTTTTCCGATACCCAGCCCGGCCTCACCACCTCCGCCTGAAGCAGCGGCAGCACGACATGTCCGCCGCCGAACACCAGCGCGCCGGAACGATAGAAGGCATCGAAGAGCCGCAGTCCCTGTGAATCCAGAGCCGAAACAACGAGCGGCAGCCCGAACAACAAGAGCAGGAACACCAGCAGGCAGGTGAGGCCTGCAGATCTTGATATTCCGAACGAAAAACTTGGCTTATGCTCGATCACACCCCCGCGACAAAGGGCAAGTCCCGCTACGGCACCCAGCACGATGGCTGCGAGCTGCCCGAGCGCCCCGGCAAACGTAACCATGAAAATCGCCGCAAGCGCGATACCGGCGCGCGGCCTGTCTGGCGTCAGCGACTTTGCCATGCCCCAAACGGCTTGGGCGACAACAGCCACGGCAACGAGCTTCAACCCATGCAACAGGCCCTGCCCGAGGGGATTGTCGAGGGCAGTGGCCGCTGTGGCGAAGATGAACAGTATCAGCGCCGACGGAAGCGTAAACGCGCTCCATGCCGCAAACGCCCCCAGCGGGCCGGCTCGCAACAGGCCCATGGCAAAACCGACCTGGCTTGAGGCAGGTCCCGGAAGGAACTGACAGAGGGCAATAAGATCGGCATAACCCTTTTCGTCGATCCACTTCCGGCGCGCCACGAGTTCGTCGCGGAAATATCCGAGATGCGCGATCGGCCCGCCGAACGAGGTGAGGCCAAGCTTGAGGAACGCGCCGAAGACCTCCCGAGGTGTGCCTGCAGGTGGAACTGCGGGTCGGTCTTCGGCTGCCTCTTTTGCATTCACGGCCACATCTCCATTGTCTTCGCTCGATCCATATCCTCGTCATCAATGACGGCGCGATGACAGTAGACGACTGCGATCTTGCCTTGCAATGCGGCCAGTTGCAATTGATCGGTCGTCGCTCGTTTTAGGCCGACAAGCCAAGCGATCAGGCAGGCGTGAAGAAGCGTCTGCCCTATAGGAATAAATCAGATTTTTTCAGCCATCGGTCCACGCGAGGTCAGCCAGACGCCCACCAAGGTCACCGCCAATCCCGCGAACATTGCCGTGGTCAGCGGTTCGGAGAACAGGGCCCAGGCCCACAGCATGGTGACGGGTGGACTAAGATAGATGGCCGCGCTGACCTGCGCCACCGGGAAGAGACGCAGGCTGGTGTAATAGACCGAATAGGCGGCAAAGGTTGCGATCAGCACCAGCCATATCATGCCGATCGCGAACCCTGGGGTAAGCGGTGGCGCAAGATCGCCTTGCATCATGGCGCAGATGCCGAACAACACCGAGCCCGTAAGTGTATGGATGCAAAGGCTTTGGTGAATCGGCATATGCACGGCCCGCCGTCTTTTGTGTAGAACGGAAGCGAAGGCGAAGATCAGCATCGAACCGATCGTCAATCCATAGGCCCAAATTGGAGCCGCGCCGAAACTGAGGCTGTCTAGCGATACGATCAGCACGCCAGCCACCGCGATCACGGTCCCGAGCCACTGGCGTCCGCTCAACCTTTCCCCCAAGACGGGTTGCGACAACGCCGCAATCGCCAGCGGCAGGAGATCGGAGATCAGTGCCACCAACCCTGTCGGCACCCGCTGTTCGATCGCCAGCGCAAAACCGCCGAGATAGAGGAAGACCGACATCACGCCGAATACCATCTGTCCCGCGATCGCGCGCAAACGCATGCGAGGCCCGATCGCCAAAGCAAAAGGCAGCAGGACCAATCCCGAAAGAAGCGTCCGCCAGAACAGAACGAGTATGACGCTGGCCTCCTGGCTGGCATAGCGAATGCCGACGAAGCCGGAACTCCAACTGACGATCAACAGCGCCGCCATCAACGGCCAAAGGAAGCGGCGGTTGCTTAACAAGGGCCGGGACAGGGCTTGGTCAGTCATACGGTCCTCGATTGGGGGCGGGCTCTCGGTGGATGTCACCTGCCGCTCAGCCATAGGCGAGTGCCGGCTCGATTACACATGACAAATATCGATCATGGCATGACATTTCAGTCTCAGAACCAATGAGTATTTGCCTGATTGCGTCGGAACATGCATTCCTTCTGCAAGACGATCATTTGAGCCGAGTTTGCCATGACCGAGTTCACCAACAGACGTTTGGAAATCGACGCATTGCGCGCATTATGGGCAATCCGCCACCACGGCGGCATCACCCGTGCGGCAGAAGCCCTGCGCCTGTCGCAATCCGCCGTCAGCCACAAGATCAAGCGGCTCGAGACGAGCCTCGATTGCGATCTGCTGAGCCGTAAACCTGGAGCGTCGATGTTCACCGCAGCCGGGGAGGATCTGCTTGATTATGCCGGGCGCATCCTCGGCCTGCATGATGAGGCGCTGTTGAGCCTGTCGAAGACGTCACTTGCCGGGCGCGTTGCTCTCGGCCTGACCGAGGATACGACCTGCACCGACTTAGCCCGCATCTTGGGGCGTTTCCGCCGTCTGCATCCGAACGTTTCCGTGCGCACCAAGGTCCGCATGAGCTTGATTCTCAGAGGAATGCTGGAGCGGGGGGAACTTGACGCGGCCATCGTGCAGGTTTTCGCCCATGAAGTCCGCCCGACCGATGTCGTTCTCTTTCGGGAGCAGCTTCATTGGGTCAAACATCCGGATCTCTCCCTGCCGCAAGACGGTCCGGTTCCTTTTCTGTCCTTCGACGATGAATGCTTCTATCGCCGATGGGCGCTCGACATCGGACAGGATGGCGGGGTGGTTCTCGAAACCGTATTCGAATGTGCGAGTGCGGCAGGAATCGTTGCGGCTGTTACCTCGGGGTTGGGCGTGGCGCTTCTGAACGGCCGCCATCTGCAGCCCGACATGGAGATCGTCAGCAATGGCCTGCCGGCGCCGCCTGCCTTGGCCTATGTGGTGCGCCGCGGACGCAAGGTGAGAAATCCGGCGCTCGATACGCTTGTGGCGGAAATCGAGAGCGAAATCAGCCGTTATGGAGGACTGGCTCTGGCGAGTTGAGCTGAGTGGAGGCAGAATGCCCTCTTCGAATGGACAAAAAATGGAGCGGCATGCTCATGCTGATCGGCTCATGTCATTGCGGCAAGGCGGGATGGACGCTGGAAGGCGATCCAGGCTCAATCACGGCCTGCAATTGCACGCTCTGCCGGCGCTATGGCGCGCTGTGGGCCTATGACTACGAAGGGGAGCGGATTTCCGTCACCGGACAGACATCGTCTTATACGCGCGCCGGGACCGACAAATCTTCTCTCGAAATATTGTTCTGCCCGTCCTGCGCCTGCGTATTGAGCTGGCGCGGCCTGAGGCTCCAAAAGGATGGCCGTCGCCGCATGGCTGTAAATATGCGGCTGGCGCCGCCTGATCTCGTTTCTGACCTGCCGATCGATCACTTCGATGGGCTCGACACGTTTGAAGACCTTCCTTCCAAAGGCCGGTGCGTGCGCGATCTATGGTTTTGACTGCGGGCCGACGATTTCTCAATTCGCCAGCACGCGCGGCGATGGGAAGGTGATCTCCACCAATGTCCCCTCGTTCGGCGCCGAATTGATCGAGAAAGTCGCCCTGTTCGCATCGACCATGGCCTTGGTCAGCGGCAGCCCGAGACCGGTGCCGTCGCCGCGTTTGCGGGCATTGGTCGACACCTGACGGAAGGGTTTCATCGCCTGTTCCAGCTCGCTGCGGGTCATGCCGACGCCGGTATCGCGGATGCGCATGACGACGCTGCCGTTGCCTTCATAAGATGTGGAGACCACGATCTGACCGCCTGACGGCGTGAAGCGGATGGCATTCGACAGAATGTTCAGCGCGATCTGCTTGATCGAGCGCAGGTCGGCGACGACGTTCGGCACGGCCTGCGACAACGCCGTGCGGATAATGACGCGCTGGCTGTTGGCCTGCGGCTGCACCAGCGACACGGCTTCGGCAATGGCCTCGTTGAGGCCGACGGAGGCAAATTCCAGGTCCATTTCACCGGCTTCGATCTTGGAGATGTCCAAGAGATCGTTGACGATGTCGAGCACATGCCGCCCCGAGCGGCCGATATCTGCAGCATATTCGATATAGCGGGAATGACCGATCGGCCCGAAGCGCTCGCCGGCCATCATGTCGGAAAAGCCGATGATGGCGTTGAGCGGCGTGCGGATCTCATGGCTGACGCGAGCGAGGAAATCGGTCTTGTGGGCATTGGCAGTCTCGGCCGCGCGCTTGGCATTGCGCAATTCTTCCTCGGTGCGCTTCCACTGCGTGATGTCCCGGATGACGGCGCAATATCCGTTCGAGGAGTTCAGCCGTCCCATTGTCATGAAAAGCGGCACGAAGCCGCCCGAGGCCTCGCGGCCGATCACTTCGCGGCCGTCGTTCAGCACGCTTGCCACGCCGTGGCCTGAGAGACCGCCGAGGTAGTCGAGGACGGCCTTCTGGCTCTCATGCGCAAAGAGCATCACGAAAGGCTTGCCGCGGGTTTCCTGGTCATCATAGTTGAAGAGCGCGCTTGCCGAGCGGTTCATCGAACGGATATCGCCTTCCTGGCCGATGATGACGACCCCATCCGTTGCCGTTTCCAGCGTCGAACGCAGCTCTTCGATTTCGACCTGCAGCTTGGCGAGTTTTTCGACCATGCGTTCCGGCCGCGCTTCTTCCGGCACGGGCTCCGGCGCGGGGGCCCCGCTCTTTTCGAGCGGCATGAGCGCCAGCATCAAAGCGGTGCCGTCTTCCCAACGGATCGATTGCAGCCGCGCGGTAACGGGCACGAGCGTATCGTCGGCGCGCACCACCATCATCGTCCCCGGCTGTTCGGTCTTGCCTTCGAGGTCATGACGCTGCAGCAGCGCATCCAGCCCGCCGACATGGTCCAGGTCCGTGAGGCTTTCGTAGCCTGTCAGCCGCAGGAATTCCGGAGTGCCGTGGATCAGCCGGTCGCCGGCATGGACGAGGATGGCGAGAGGCAGTTGATCGACGATCTCGGCCGACAGCCCATCGCGCATTTTCACGCGCGGTGGAATGGCGGTGCTTAGGACCTCGAGCGGGTCGATGTTTTCTTCCGGCTTGTCTGTCTCGGCCAAAGGCGCCGGCGTGTCCGGTTCGGATGGTGCGGTGTCGCCGCTTTCCGGCTGATCTTCGGCATGCGGCTGATCTTCGGCAGCATTGTCCTCGGCCGGCGCCTCGACGGCATCGGACAAAACCTCATCTGCCGCGTTCGGCTGCGGGGAGATATCCACCACCTCTTCGGACTGTTCCGCCGTTTCGGATTGGCCGCCGGGCGGCTCGGCGCGTTTGCCGAACGGGTCGAGTTGCCGGGCGATTTCGCGAAAAGCTGCCTGTTCGCTGAGCGACAAGCCGCCTGGATTTTGCGCGCGCCGCTCGTGCAATCGGATGACCTTATCGGATTCCCGGCGGTTCGGCGTCTCGGCAATCTTCAGGGCAGGCGGCTCGTCATTCCCCGGAAGAGGTTCGTTCGTTGCCCCGAATTCTGCTTCGCGGACAATCTCGTCTTCTGCGGCAGCATTCTCCTCCGTCGCATCCTGCAGCGCTTCTTCAGCAATTGCCGGTGCAGCCGGTTCCATAACTGGCTCTTCTGCCGCGCCCCGCGTCGTGGTGGCCCGTTCACCCTCTCCATCCAGCGTCAAGCCGAGCTTCATCGGATCTTCGACGGCATCGGACAGGCGGACGACGCCGAAGCCTCTGAAGCCGTCGAATTCGCGGCTGCGCGTATAGGTCGGCAACGCGGCCAGATCGACCGGCACCACTAGGCTGGTATTTTCCACCGGCCAGTAGATCGTCCGGCCCGACCATGTGTCGCGCCGCGCCAGAAGCTCGGCGATCTTGCCGTCCGGATCGAGATTGAAATGCTTGGCGATGTCGTCGAAGGCAACGCCGGTTACTTTCGTGGCATGCGGGCCGACAGCTTCGGCGAACTCGCGCGAGATTTCGCTGAAGCGCCCTTCGGCGTCGATCCTCCAGACGAAACGGGTGGCCCGGCCGCTGCGCTTGAAGGTGAAACCCTCCGGCTGCTCGGTTTCGGGAACACCTGCCTCGGCTGCCACCAACTCAGCATCTTCCGCCTGCTTTTCTCCGGCGCTGGGCCGGAGATCGTCATCGGCCTCCGGCACAAGCTCGTCGGCATGGGCGGCCACCTCGATCTGCTCGGGCGTCGCGCCATCCATCATCACCAGCGCATCGATGTTCTGACCGACGGTCTCGGTGTGTGCATGGACCTCTTCATGGTCAGCGCGAGATGTTTCTGGCGTATGCTCGATTTCCTCGATATCGGCCACCGCATCGATGACGTCAGGCGAGGACACTTCCGCGACAGGCGTAGCGTCGGCAACGAGCGTCTCCTCATCAGCTGCCGTCTCGAGTTCGTTCCGCGCTTCTTCCGCTTCCGGCTCGATCGCGGCGTCCGTCGCAGAGGCGGCGGATGCATCTGCCCCGAGGCTTGCGGTCGGGTCGAGATTGCCGGCTGCGGTATCGACGACGAAGAGGAGATGCAAAGCAGGGATTTCCGACAGCTTGCCGACGGCGGCGGGCAGATAGCCATGGCCGGTCGGGATCGGCCGCTTGATGAGCCGCTCCGCCTGCGCCCCCGCCATAGTCGTCAACATCCTCGCGGTCTGCGGCGTCACGCCCAGTGCATCGAAGCGGGCGGAAGCGGCGATGACTTCGCCGTCGCGGCCGATCACGGCCATATGCGTATCGGGATCGTCGAAGCCGTCGATCATCCGCTTTGCACTTTCGGCCGCGGCGAGCGGCTTGGAAGAGACCGGCGAGGAAAACAGGACCGCCTCCTCACCGGCCTGGACGCGGATGATTTCGACCGCGGCATTGACGACTGCGCGCTGGAAGCCGGAGGCCATGCGGATCAGGAAAGTGCGCTGGTCGCCGACCGCGCCGAGCCCGCGCGCCGTCGCTTCGATCTGGCGGAAGGAGACATCGCCGGCCTTCGGTCCCTGGTCGAGGAAATCGTAAATGATATCGTAGCCGAAGAGATTGGCGCCGGCGCCATTGGCCCAGAGCACGCGATCCAGGCCGGTCGAAAACAGCACCATCGCTTCGCCGCGCGCAAAACGCTCCCGAACGCGGGGGTGCACGGCAATGTCAATGAATGGGTACTGAATTGCGGGCATGTTCCGACCTGTTTTGCGGGCGTGATCGCCTCTCTTACTTTAACGCTTTATTAATAACGACGCCCCGGTTTCAGGTCCAGCGACGGGCAAGGTTTTTGACTGGAAGGGTTAACGCGTTGTGCATCGCAAAAATATGTTGCACTGCACAATAGTTTATATTATATAGAGCTCAATCAATTCACCAAGGGCGCCTCTGAGGAGGGCCCATATAGGAGCGCTATCATGGCTACTGTAAAGAAAGACGACGTTTTTTCAACGGCTGCATTCGACCCGTCCAAGCTCTCTGAATCCTTCCGCGACTTCGCGGAAAAGGGCGCTACACAGTCCAAGGAAGCCTTCGCCAAGATGAAGACGGCCGCCGAAGAAGCCAGCAAGACCGTTGAAGCCACCGTGCAGACCGCCCAGGCCGGCTCCTTGGAAATCGGCCTCAAGGCCATCGACGTGCTGCGCACCAATGCCGAAAGCTCGCTGGCGCACATGGAAGCCCTGCTTCGCGTCAAGTCCGTCGCTGAACTCTTCGAACTGCAGACCTCCTTCATTCGCAAGCAGGCTGAAGTAACAGTCGAGCAGGCCAAGTCCATCCAGGAAACCACCAAGAAGGTTGCCGAAAAGGTGGCAAAGCCCGCCAAGGACGCCGCTGAAAAGGCCATGTCCTCCTTCAAGGTTGCCTGATTTTCCAGAACGCCTCCCAAGGCCGGAACGTCCCGTTTTCAGGTAAACACTGGAAACGGGACGTTTTAGTTTCGGGGCCGCAGAACGCCCTTGGTCGATTCCTCCGGATGCGATGTCTGCTTTGAAAGTGGGTCATACCCAGCTTTTTCATATTGCAGGGAGATAGGACTTGAAATAATTTCAAAGTCCTCGTATGTCACCCCCGTTCGCGGCGACGCGAGCATGTGCGGTTGTAGCTCAGTTGGTTAGAGCGCAGGTTTGTGGCACCTGAGGTCGGAGGTTCGAGACCCCCCAACCGTACCATTTCTCCCCATCGATCAAACGATAGCAGGTAGCCGGACATCAGCGGCAGCCTATTTCTTGTCCTGAGGCTTCTTCGCGACATGTCCCGGCGAGATCGGATCGCTCGCAGGAAAAGTCTCCTCAAGCGCCTCTTCGAGATAATCGTCCTGCTCCTTGCGTTCCTTCTCGGTCAGCTTCGGTTTCTTCTTCTCGCTCATGATCTTTGCTCCCTGAGATGTTCTTAGGATTCTAGGCCACGGGTGGCCCTTGTCCAGCGCGGTGTCACCTCGATGCGGTCGCGCGTCTCTTGGCGCTCGTCTGGAGATATTCCTAGAACGTGATCCGTGTCACGATCGTGGCGCGGCCTCGAGGCGATATTGCGGGAGTTTCGGGAGGAACTCTGAACGTTCTTCTGGCCGCGGGCTGCGCAGCACCAGGAATAGCCCTTTGAACCGCGGCGAGGTCCTGGGGGCTGACTTTGGAGGCGGCACACGCCCCCTTCTTGTTCCAGAGGTTCTCGGCGATGCTGCTGCCGACCGCCGCGGTGATGGCTGTCCCGGCCACATCGTTGCGCTGAACCTTGTTCGCTTTCACCATCCCCTGAATGGCTTCGCCGAGGATATCCGCAGAGTCCTTGAAGGACACATCGCGCACCTGGTCGAACCTCTTGTCGTTTTCGCCGTCGACGATGCAATGGTGGGCCGTGAACATCCAGTCGTGGATCATATAGGCCGGCGCATATCCCCATGGCGACAAGCCCTTGAAGACCTGGGCGATCTTCGGAATGGAGCCGCCGTCCGTGTACATCAGGCCGGGCTGGATTTCGGCGCCCGGCAGGGTGCGGTCGGCTCGCCGAAACGTCAGGGGATCGGCCGGATCAGGTACGAAAACGAACTTGCCGTCGCCGCTGGAATTTCCCTCTCCGACCCACATCACGAATAGGCTGCCGGTCAGCGTGGCCGAAGGAGTTGCGAAAAATCGATGGTCGTGCATGCGCTGAGACCGGCGGCAAGTGCCGCAAAGAATACTCCGCCTTTCAACATCAAGCGTCCCCCTCGGACCCTGCCTGAATGAAAACGAAAGCCTCCTGCTCTACTTATGCACGAACTGGCGCCATGCGCAAATGAACGGAATTCAGCCCGGGGCAGGAGAGACCCGCCGCGGCTTTCACGAGGACCGGCGGGATTTCCTTTGGAACCGTGCCAGCTCGCCGCAGTTCTGTTCGTATCAGCAACAAGACGGAAGGACCTCGCCATGTCCGTGCCACGCGAGCCGATTCCCGACCAGCCACCGATGCCCGGTCCAGGCTGGGCGCCGGAGCCACCGATAGAGGAGCCGGATCCCGACAGGCTGCCGGATGAAATTCCCGTGCCCAATCCTGACGAGAACGAAGAGCCGGCGAAGCATGCCTAATGCATGTCGCGCAAAACTGTGCGGCGGTTTTGCGAAAACGACATGCAAAAACAAGGAGCGAAAGCGTGGGAGCGAATCTGAAAGATCGCGACGAGCTTAGAGGCCAGCGAGGCTTCAGAAAAACATCCGCCTTTCCCCGCTCACCAGCTCCTGCAGAAAATCCGCGACGGTGCGTACCCGCACCAAATCCCGGGCGCTTTCATGGTAGGTGGTCCAATAAGCGCGTTTGATCGAGACATCGGGAAGAATGCGGATCAGCTCCGGATATTGCCTGGCAATGTAATCGTGCAAAATGCCGATGCCGGCGCCCGAGCGCACCGCTTCCGTCTGGCCAATGGACGTCGAGATTTCGAACGAGGCGTCCCAGCTTCGCATGATTTCGCCGGAAAAATTCAGTGAGGCGGTAAAGATCAGGTCTTCGACATAGCCGATGCGCGGGTGCAGTTTCAGCGCCTCGACGCTGTCCGGCAGGCCCGCCTGGTCGAGATAGGCCTTGGAGGCATAGAGGCCGAGCGTATAGTCCGTCAGCTTGGACGAGATCAGGCGGCCTTGTTCCGGACGTTCCAGCGTGATGGCGATATCCGCCTCGCGCTGCGACAGCGAAAAGGAGCGGGGCACCGGCACCAATTGGATGCGTAGCTCCGGATAGCGCGCAATTAGCCGTCCCAAACGGGGTGCGAGGAAGGAGACGCCGAAACCGTCGGGCGCGCCGATACGCACCGTGCCGGTGATGGCGCTGTCGAGATGACCGACGCTCGCCTGGGCACGCAGCATTTCGGTTTCCATGCGCTCGGCCGCATGCAGGAAGATTTCGCCCTCGGAGGTCAGGTCGCAGCCATTGGTGCGACGCACCAGCAGCCGCGTCTTCAGCCGCTCCTCCAGCGTCGTCACCCGCCGGGAGAGCGTGGCATGGTTGACCCCAAGCCGCTTTGAGGCCGCCAGGATCTGTCCCGTGCGGGCAACAGCGAGGAACATGCGGACATCATCCCAATCCATATGCACATCCAGGACTTTAATTTCTGCACAACGGTTGCTTATAACAGCTCATTGATTTGTGCAAATTGAAGTGCGATCCTGTCATCATTCCAGAAAACGAGGAGGCACATCCATGCAAGAGATTGGTCATTTCATCGGCGGCAAGCACGTCGCTGGCACCAGCGGCCGCACAAGCAACATCTACAATCCGGCAACCGGCGAAATTCAGGCGACGGTCGCGCTCGCCAGCGTCGAGGAAATGCGCGCCGCCGTCGAAAATGCCAAGGCCGCGCAGCCGAAATGGGCCGCCACCAATCCGCAGCGTCGCGCTCGCGTTTTCTTCAAGTTCGTCGAACTACTTAACCGCCACATGGACGAACTCGCCGTGATGCTCTCCAAGGAGCACGGCAAGACGGTTGACGATTCCAAGGGCGACGTCCTTCGCGGCCTGGAAGTCTGCGAATTCGTCTGCGGCATTCCGCATCTTCAGAAGAGCGAGTTCACCGAAGGCGCCGGCCCTGCGATCGACATGTACTCCATCCGCCAGCCGGTCGGCGTCGGCGCCGGCATCACGCCGTTCAATTTCCCGGCGATGATCCCGATGTGGATGTTCGCGCCGGCGATCGCCTGCGGCAACGCCTTCATCCTGAAGCCGTCCGAGCGCGATCCGTCCGTGCCGATCCGTCTCGCCGAACTGATGATCGAAGCCGGTCTGCCGGCAGGCATCCTGAACGTCGTCAATGGCGACAAGGCCGCAGTCGACGCCATTCTGACCGACCCTGATATTGCCGCTGTTTCCTTCGTCGGCTCCACGCCGATCGCCCGCTACGTCTACGGCACGGCGGCGATGAACGGCAAGCGCGCGCAATGCTTCGGCGGCGCCAAGAACCATATGATCATCATGCCGGACGCCGATATGGATCAGGCCGTCAACGCCCTGATGGGCGCTGGCTACGGCTCGGCCGGCGAGCGCTGCATGGCGATCTCGGTTGCCGTTCCGGTGGGCGAAGACACGGCCAATCGCCTGGTCGAAAAGCTCGTCCCGAAGATCGAATCCCTGCGTATCGGCCCTTACACCGATGACAAGGCCGATATGGGCCCGCTCGTCACTAAGGATGCCTATAACCGAGTCAACGGCCTCATCGACCGCGGCGTTGAAGAAGGCGCCAAGCTCGTTGTTGACGGCCGTGGCTTCAAGCTGCAGGGTTATGAGGACGGCTATTTCGTCGGTGGCACACTGTTCGACCACGTCAAGCCTGAGATGGATATCTACAAGACCGAAATCTTCGGACCGGTTCTTTCGGTGGTCCGCGCCAAGAACTACGAAGAAGCGCTCGATCTGCCGATGAAGCATGAATATGGCAACGGCGTTGCGATCTACACCCGCGATGGCGACGCCGCCCGCGATTTCGCCTCGCGCATCAATATCGGCATGATCGGCGTCAACGTGCCGATCCCGGTTCCGCTCGCTTACCACTCCTTCGGTGGCTGGAAGGCTTCCAGCTTCGGCGACCTCAACCAGCACGGCACGGACTCGATCAAGTTCTGGACCCGCACCAAGACGATCACCGCCCGCTGGCCGTCCGGCATCAAGGATGGTGCTGAATTCGTCATGCCGACGATGAAGTAACGTTCTTCGATTTGTCTGATACGAACCGCCGTCCAATGCCGATTTAAGGCTGAATTGGGCGGCGGTTTTTTGTTGCGGTTATTTTCTCCTGAGTCATCTTGCTGGATGGTGTGTTTTGTTTTAGAACAAAACAAGAACAACCGGAGGACGGTGCGATGCCCGTGACCTATCAGATCGACTATCTCGAATTTCCATCGACCGACGGGTTGAAGACCCGGCGCTTTTTCGAGGAAGCCTTCGAGTGGAGCTTCGTCAGCTACGGACCGACCTATCACGCCATCGAAGCGGCGGGCATCGACGCCGGCATCCAGGGCGACGCGGCCGCGGCTACCGACGCACCGCTGCCCGTCGTGCGCACGACGGACTTGGAAGCGGCGCAGCGCTCCGTCGAACTCGCCGGCGGCGTGGTCACGCGACCCGCCTTCGACTTCCCCGGTGGCCGGCGCTTTCACTTCCGCGAGCCCGGCGGCTGCGAGATGGCAGTCTGGGTTTCGGTGAGCTGAAGGCCCGACCTTATCTGTTCAAAAATTCGCAGATTGCCATTGATCGGAATTGACGATTATTCCGGCACACCCGTGCCTTCCGCCCCCGAACGCAAGCGGGCGCGGCCGACCAGGAACGTTCCATATCCCATCAGAATAACGTGAATGTGATTTTCATCTTTTGGAATTGTTCAAAACTACGAAAGGCACTATATACCAGTCGAACCGTCCTATACGGCCTTGATTCCAGGAGATCGGCATGCGCTTGACCAAGCAGACCAACTACGCAGTGCGCATGCTCATGTATTGCGCCGCCAACGATGGCCACTTGAGCCGCATCCCGGAAATCGCAAAAGCCTATGGTGTTTCCGAACTGTTTTTGTTCAAGATTTTGCAGCCGCTCACCAAGGCCGGTCTCGTCGAAACCGTGCGTGGCCGCAACGGCGGCGTGCGTCTCGGCAAGCCGGCGGCGAACATCAGCCTGTTCGATGTCGTCAAGGTAACCGAGGATAGTTTCGCGATGGCGGAATGCTTCGAGGAAGGTGTCGTCGAATGCCCATTGGTCGATAGCTGCGGCCTGAATTCGGCGCTGCGCAAGGCGCTCAATGCTTTCTTCGACGTGCTGACGGAGTATTCCATAGATGATCTCGTCAAGGCCCGTCCGCAGATCAATTTCCTGCTCGGTCTGACCGACCGGGACCACAGGGCGATCGCCAAGAAGCCAGCGATCGCGGCGCCGGCCGCCTGACTTCATCTAAATTGCGCAGTTTTCAATCCGCGGGCGCTCTCAGGTGTCCGCGGATTTTTCGTTTGTGGTCAGTCCTGCGGCCAAGCGTTCGTATTTCCGAATAGGCAGGCGTAAAATTGTCCAGATTGCGTCGAAAAGCGCCGCGATTTCGTTAGATTGTTACCAATCCAAGACCATTTTTGACTTAAAATTTCCAAACTCCGTAATTTGGAAAAATTTTGGGCGGGGCGTGTTGCTTTCAAACATTAAATAGCGTTCCATCGGCGCGATCCGGATGGGGAACCTCTGGGGATCCACGGCTTCAAAAGAAGAACAAACCTGGGAAACGATATCATGAAAAAGATCTCTGTCCTGCTGGCAGTGACAGCCCTGACTTCGGTCATGGCGACGTCCGCCTGGTCCAAAACGCTCGTCTATTGCTCGGAAGGTTCGCCGGAAGGTTTCGATCCGGGAATTTATACCGCCGGCACCACCTTCGACGCCTCTTCGCGCACGGTTTATAGCCGCCTTGTCGAGTTCAAGCATGGCAGCACCGAAGTTGAGCCCGGCCTTGCCGAAAGCTGGACCGTTTCCCCGGACGGCAAGGAATACACCTTCAAGCTCCGCAAGGGCGTGAAGTTCCAGACCACCGATTACTTCACCCCGACGCGTGACCTGAATGCAGACGACGTCGTCTTCTCGTTCGACCGTCAGCTCAAGGAAGACAGCCCGTGGGCCAAATACGTTGCTGGCGGTTCTTATGAATATGCTGCGGGCATGGGCTTCCCGAAGCTCATCAAGTCGGTCGACAAGGTCGATGACCTCACCGTCAAGTTCGTGCTGAACCGTCCGGAAGCACCGTTCATCGCCGACCTCGCCATGGACTTCGCTTCGATCCTGTCGAAGGAATATGCTGACAAGCTGCAGGCCGACAAGAAGATGGAGCAGATGAACCAGCAGCCGCTCGGCACTGGTCCGTTCACCTTCGTCGCCTATCAGCCCGATGCCGTCATCCGCTACAAGGCGAATGAAACCTACTTCAAGGGCAAGGAAAAGATCGACGATCTCGTCTTCGCGATCACCCCTGACGCCTCGGTTCGCGCTCAGAAGCTGAAGTCCGGCGAATGCCAGATCATGCCGTACCCGAACGCTGCCGATATCAAGGATCTCCAGACCGACAAGAGCCTGAAGGTTCTCGAACAGCCGGGCCTGAACGTTTCCTATCTCGCCTACAACACGCTGGTTGCTCCCTTCGACAAGACCGAAGTGCGCAAGGCGCTGAACATGGCTGTCGATAAGCGGGCGATCGTCGACGCCGTCTTCCAGGGTTCCGGCTCGGTCGCCACCAACCCGATCCCGCCGACCATGTGGTCCTACAACAAGGACATCAAGGACGATCCGTACAACCCGGAAGAAGCCAAGAAGATGCTTGAAAAGGCTGGGGTCAAGAACCTCAGCATGAAGATCTGGGCGATGCCGGTTTCGCGTCCGTACATGCTGAATGCACGTCGTGCTGCCGAGCTGATGCAGGCTGACCTAGCCAAGATCGGCGTCAAGGCCGAGATCGTCACCTATGACTGGGCTCAATACCTGAAGCTCTCCTCCGCCAAGGACCGCGACGGCGCGGCTATCCTCGGCTGGACCGGCGACAACGGCGATCCGGACAACTTCCTGGACACGCTGCTCGGCTGTGACGCAGTCGGCGGTAACAACCGCGCCCAGTGGTGCAACAAGGAATTCGACGATCTCGTGAAGAAGGCCAAGCAGACGTCCGACATCAAGGAGCGCACCAAGCTCTACGAACAGGCGCAGGTCGTCTTCAAGCGCGAAGCTCCGTGGATGACCATCGACCATTCCGAGGAGTTCATTCCGATGAGCACCAAGGTTTCCGGCTATGTGCAGGATCCGGTTGGCGTTCACCGCTTCGACGGCGTCGATATCGCCGAATAACGGACACGCTCTGAAATACTCGGCCGAAAGCCGGGTGAAACCGGCGGTCAGGCAATTTGCCTGACCGCCGGAAAACTTTGGACATCTGCCATGTTGCGATTTCTTTTCGGCCGCCTTGCGGTGCTGATCCCGACATTCCTCGGCGTATCGATCGTCGCTTTCTCCTTCATCCGCCTGCTTCCCGGCGACCCCGTCATGCTGTTGTCGGGTGAGCGCGTGATGTCGCCTGAGCGCCACGCCCAGATCTCCCATGATCTCGGCTACGACCAGCCACTGGTCGTGCAGTACGGCCATTACATCTGGAACGCGCTGCACGGCGATCTCGGTACTTCGATCACCACCAAGCGCGACGTATTGACCGACTTCCTGACCTTCTTCCCGGCAACGCTGGAACTCTCCATCTGCGCCATCATCCTGGCGATCTGTCTTGGCATTCCGGCTGGCGTTTTCGCCGCCGTCAAGCGCGGCACATGGTTCGACCAGAGCGTGATGGGGGTGGCCCTTGTCGGCTATTCCATGCCGATCTTCTGGTGGGGCCTGCTGCTGATCATCGTCTTCAACGGCTATCTGCACTGGACGCCGGTTTCGGGCCGCATCGGGCTTATCTATTTCTTCAAGCCGATCACCGGCTTCATGCTGATCGATAGCCTGTTGTCCGGTCAGAAGGGGGCCTTCTGGTCGGCTCTGAATTCGCTAATCCTGCCGACCATCGTGCTCGGCACCATTCCGCTCGCCGTCATCGCCCGGCAGACGCGCTCGGCCATGCTGGAAGTTCTGGGCGAGGATTATGTCCGCACCGCCCGCTCCAAGGGCCTTGCGCCGCTCCGTGTCGTTTCCGTGCATGCGCTCCGCAATGCCATGATCCCGGTCGTCACCACCATCGGCCTGCAGGTCGGCGTGCTGCTCGGCGGCGCCATCCTGACGGAAAGCATCTTTTCCTGGCCAGGCATCGGCAAGTGGATGATCGACGCTGTCTTCAAGCGGGATTATCCTGTCGTGCAGGGCGGTCTGCTGCTGATCGCGGGGATTGTCATGCTCGTCAATCTCGCCGTCGACCTGCTCTACGGCTTCATCAATCCACGCATTCGTCACTAGGAGCGGCCCATGAGCACGGTAAGTCTCAAATCCGACCGCCCCTCCGCTCTCGCGGAGTTCTGGTATTATTTCTCGCGTAACAAGGGCGCCGTCATCGGACTGGCGATCTTCGTCTTCGTCTTGTTCCTGGCGATCTTCGCCGGCGTGGTCGCTCCACATAATCCGGACGCCGCCTATGGCAGCGCCATGCAGCGCCTGCCACCCGCCTGGGCCCAAGGTGGCAATAGCGACTTTCTCCTCGGCACCGATGCCAATGGCCGCGATCTGCTTTCGCGCCTGATCTATGGCACGCGGTTTTCGCTGTTCATCGGCCTGGTGGTTGCTTCGCTTTCGGCGCTCGCCGGCATCCTGATCGGCCTGGTCGCCGGCTATGTCCGCGGCCGCACCGATACCATCATCATGCGCATCATGGACATCATCCTTGCCATTCCCTCGCTGCTGCTCGCTCTGGTGCTGGTGGCGATCCTGGGGCCTGGCCTGACCAACGCCATGATCGCGATCTCGATCGTCAACCAGCCGCATTTCGTCCGCCTGACGCGTGCCTCGGTGATGGCCGAGCGCGACAAGGAATATGTCATCGCCTCGCGCGTGTCGGGCGCCAGTTCGCTTCGCCTGATGTTCAAGACCATCCTGCCGAATTGTCTGGGGCCGCTCATCGTGCAGGCGACGCTTGCCTTCTCGGCCGCGATTCTCGATGCCGCCGCCCTCGGCTTTCTTGGCCAGGGCGCGCAGCCGCCGACGCCGGAATGGGGAACGATGCTCGCGGATTCGCGTGAATTCTTCCAGAGCAATCCCTGGCTCGTCACTTTCCCCGGTCTTTGCATCCTGATCACGGTTCTCGCCATCAATCTGATGGGCGACGGCCTGCGCGATGCCTTCGACCCGAAGCTGAAGAGGTCGTGATGCCGCTTCTCGATATTGAAAATCTCACCGTTGAATTCCAGACCGCGTCCGGCCTGTTCCGGGCGGTCGACGGTGTCTCGCTCACCTGCGACAAGGGTGAAATCCTTTCGATCGTCGGCGAATCCGGTTCCGGCAAGTCCGTATCCATGCTTGCCATGATGGGCCTGCTGCCCTGGACGGCGAAGATCACCGCCGACCGCATGACGTTCGATGGCAAGGACCTGCGCGGCATCTCGTCCCGCCAGCGCCGCAAGATCATCGGCAAGGATATGGCGATGATCTTCCAGGAGCCGATGTCGAGCCTCAATCCGTGCTTCACGGTCGGCTTTCAGCTCGGTGAGACCCTGCGCATCCATATGGGCCTCGACCGTAAGGCACGCCGCGAGCGCTCGATCGAGCTGTTGAATCTTGTCGGCATTCCCGCGCCTGCGGATCGCTTGTCGAACTTCCCGCACCAGATGTCTGGCGGTATGAGCCAGCGCGTCATGATCGCCATGGCGCTTGCCTGCAATCCGAAGCTGCTGATCGCCGACGAGCCGACCACCGCGCTCGACGTGACCATCCAGGCACAGATTCTCGATCTGCTTGCGCGTCTGCAAAAAGAGCAGGGCATGGCGCTGGTGCTGATCACCCACGACATGGGCGTCGTGGCCGAAACCGCCGAGCGCGTGCAGGTGCAATATGCCGGCCAGAAGGTCGAGGAGCAGCCGGTAAAGGCCTTGTTCCGCGATCCGCATCATCCCTATACGGCAGCACTTCTCTCGGCTCTGCCGGAACGAGCCGTCGTCGGCGAACGCCTGCCGTCGATCGCGGGTGTCGTGCCCGGCCAGCATGATCGCCCGACGGGCTGTCTTTTCGCGCCGCGCTGCTCGTTTGCAACGCCGGCCTGCGACCGCGGCGTCAAGCGTCAGGGTGTGGAGCTCGGCGTGGCTCTCTGTAATTATCCGTTGGAACACGGCAAGCCGCTCGGCCATCCCGGCCTTGCCGCCACGCAAGCAGCAGGAGGCCGCTGATGTCGGGCGCTGTTCTCGAGGGGCGCGATCTCGCCCGTTTCTACACCGTCAGGCGTGGCGCCTTCAAACCGGAGGCGACCGTCAAGGCGTTAAACGGCGTCAGCTTCAGCCTGCAGTCCGGCCGCACGCTCGCCGTGGTTGGCGAATCCGGTTGCGGCAAGTCGACGCTCGCTCGCCTGGTAACGATGATCGAAGATCCGACGGCGGGCGAATTGCTGATCGATGGTAAGCCGGCTAAACTTGGCGACCGCAGCCTGCGCAGTGCTGTGCAGATCGTCTTCCAGAATCCCTATGGCTCGCTCAATCCGCGTCAGAAGGTGGGTTCCATTCTCGAGGAGCCGCTGAAGATCAATACGGACGACGATGCCGCCACCCGCCGCCGCAAGGCCGAAGAGATGATGGCGCGCGTCGGCTTGCGCCCCGAACATTACGACCGCTATCCGCACATGTTCTCCGGCGGCCAGCGCCAGCGCATCGCCATTGCCCGCGCGCTGATGCTGCGGCCGAAGGTGCTGGTGCTCGACGAGCCGGTCTCCGCGCTCGATCTGTCGATCCAGGCGCAGGTGCTGAACCTTCTGATGGACCTGCAGAAGGAGATGGGGCTGGCCTATCTCTTCATCTCGCACGGCCTTTCGGTCGTCCGCCATATCGCCGACGACGTGATGGTGATGTATCTCGGCCGCCCGGTCGAGACCGGTACGGCGGAACAAGTCTTCACCCGCCCGCGCCACCCCTATACCGCGGCGCTGTTGTCGGCGACACCGATCGCCGATCCCGAGCGCGAGAAGAACCGCATTCGCCTACAGGGCGAATTGCCGTCTCCGCTCAATCCGCCGACCGGCTGTCACTTCAATCCGCGGTGCTGGCGAGCGCAGGATAAATGTCGCCAAGTAACGCCGGAATTGTTCGGCGAGGGAACGCATAAATTCGCCTGTTTCTATCCGTTGGATTGATGGCTGGAAGCACCATGAGCGATACAGCGAAAGTCCCTCTTGCCGTCATCATCATGGGCGTCAGTGGCAGCGGCAAGTCGTCTATCGGCGAAAGGATGGCGGCGCGGCTTGGCCTGCATTTTGTCGAGGGTGACGCGCTGCATCCCGCGGCCAACGTCGAGAAGATGAGCAAGGGCATTCCGCTGACGGACGAAGATCGCTGGCCCTGGCTCGACCTGATCGGTCAGCAGATCGCGGCGAGCCTTGCAAAAGGCGAAGCGATCGCCGTCTCCTGCTCCGCTTTGAAGCGTAGTTATCGCGAGCGTTTGCGGGCCGCCGCCGGCGGGCATCTCTATTTCGTCTATCTCGACGGTTCGAAGGAGCTGCTGACCGAGCGCATGGGCGAGCGCAAGGGCCATTTCATGCCTGCGTCACTTCTGGAAAGCCAATTGCAAACGCTGGAAGTGCCGACCGGCGAACCGGGCGTTGTCACCGTCGGCATCGACGACACGGTCGACGGCATCGTCGAGGCCGCGCTCAAAGCCCTCGACGCGATCCGTTGACGCCTGAGTTTCAGGGCGCGAACCGGTCCGGTGCGTAAGCCGAGATGTCGATGAACGGCTTTTCTCCGGTAATCAGCTCAGCGAGCACGCGTCCCGTTACGGGTCCTAGCGTCAGGCCATGATGCGCGTGGCCAAAGGCGAACCACAGGCCGTCATGACGCGGCGCCTTGCCGATGATTGGCATCATATCCGGGGTGCAGGGGCGGGCGCCCATCCAGGGCTCCGGGTCGAGTCGCTCGCCGAGCGGAAAAATGGTGCGGGCGACGGCTTCGGCACGGTCGAGCTGGATCGGTGTTTTCGGTGCATCGCGCAGCGCAAATTCCGCCCCCGTCGTCAGCCGGATGCCGCGGCTCATCGGCGCCAGAAGATAGCCGCGCTCGGCATCCAGCGTCCAATTGTTGAGGATGGCGTTGTCCTCGGCGGCGTAGTGCATGTGATAGCCGCGCTTGACGCCCAGCGGAAAAGCATAGCCGAAACGCTTGGTCACGAGATCCGCCCAGGGACCGAGAGCGACGACGACGTCCTCGGCCTCAATCGAACCCTCGGCCGTCACCATCTTCCACTGCGAGCCGGATCGGCCGAGCGAGACGGCGTCACCCGTCGCGAAAAGCCCGCCAATGCTCTCGAAATACGCACGATAGGCCGCGATCAAACCATGCGGATCGAGCACGGACCAGGGATCGCGCCAGCGCAGGCCTCCGGAGAAGCTGCCCCTGATATGCGGCTCCAGCGACGCAATATCGGCGCCGGTCAGCGCGTCGTAAGCGATGCCGAATTCGCGGTTGAGGCGCTCGGCCTCGGCAAATTCCGCATCGCGTTTCTCGTCCGTGCGGAAAATCTCCATCCAACCATTCTTGCGGATCAATTCGTCGGCGTGAGAGGCTTCAATCAGGTCGTTGTGCTCGCTGATCGAATGCTCGATGAGCGGCGCATAGGCGCGCGAGATCATCTCATGTCGCCTGGTATTGGAATTCCACCAATAGCGGGCGAGAAAGGCTATCTGCCCCGGCAGCGCGCGCAGGTGATAATGCGCGTCGATGCGATTGTTGAATGCATAGCGCAGAAGCAGACCGAACTGCTGCGGAAAGCCGTAGGGCACGACGCCTTCGCGCTGAATCAGCCCGGCATTGCCGAAGGAGGTTTCCTTACCCGGCGCTTTGCGGTCGACGAGGATGACCTGGCGCCCGCGCCGCTGGAGATGGATGGCCGTCGATACGCCGACGATGCCTGCACCGAGCACGATTGCGTCTTTTGTCATGTTCCCCGTTATCCGCACGCTTCTTTTATTTGCGCATGATCCCATTCAAAAATCATGCTCCAAGCATCGAAAATGCCTGCCAAAATACTGCGGCGCAAATGAAAAATGCAATCAAGCCATGACCTGTCTTAAAGCTGCATTTTCCGCGCGAATGCGTATGGCAAGAACGGCTGCATTGAGCAGCGAAAATACCAAGGCATAGAGCGGCAGGCCGAAGGCGAGCGGCAGCACGGCGATCTCGCCGATGACCACCGCATAGTTCGGATGGCTGAGGAAACGATATGGCCCGTTGGTTACCAAGGCTGCGCCCGGCAACACGATGATCCGTGTCGTCCAGCGCCCTTTCAGGGTCGTCAGCACCCAGACGCGCAAGCCCTGCAGCACCATGAAGATGACGAACCAGATGGGGCTGACCGGTCGGTCTGCGGCCAGAAGCCACAGACCGATGAGCCAGGCGGCGTGCATCGCGACCATATAGGGATAATGTTCCGGTGCAATCTCCCGGGCGCCACGCGCAAGGAGGGCAGCGGTGTTGCGCCGCGCGTGCTGCAGCTCGGCCAGCCGCTGCAACGTGACGAAGCTCAACAGCGCAATCGATGGCCAGACCATCAGGCGGCCCTCTTCAGTGTGACGCAGCTTGCCGCAAAGCCGGGACCCATGGCGATGAGAGCCGAACGGGGCGGCAGTCCGGCACTGATCGCACGCTCCAGCACGAAGAGCACGGTCGGCGACGACATGTTGCCATAGTCGCTGACCACCTCGCGCTCGATATCCAGCGAGCCGGGTTCGAGACCAAAGGCAGTCTCCAGCGCCACCAGCACCTTGGCGCCGCCGGGATGACAAATGAAGCGGTCGACATCGGATATCGTCAGGCCGGCGCGTTCGAGGATACCGGCGACGGCGGGCTTGATATTCGCTTCGGCGAAGGGCGGCAGCGACTGGTCCAGGATAATGCCGAAGCCGGTATCGTCGATCTTCCAGCCCATGATGCCGAGGGTATCGGGAAAGAGATGCTCGCCCGTCGATTCGATTTCCGCCACACCATCCTTGCCGGCGCGCAGGATACAGGCGGCCGCGCCGTCGCCGAAGAGCGCCGTCGCGACGATGTTCGGCCGCGTCAGTTCGTCCAGCCGGAAAGCGAGCGAGCAGAGTTCGAGGGCAACGAAGAGCACGACAGCGCCGGGCCGGCTCTTTGCCATGCGTGAGGCGATACCAAGCCCGGAAACGCCCGCCGCGCAGCCGAGGCCGAAGACCGGCACGCGCTCGATATCGGAGCGGAAGCCCAACTCACGCGAAAGCCGCGCCTCAAGGCTCGGCGTCGTAACGCCGGTCGACGACACCGTTACGATGCAATCAACCTCTTCCGCCCTCAGGCCGGCGCGTTTCAGCGCGCTGGTCGCGCTCCTTGTGAAAAGCTGGCTGGCGACCTCGGCATAGGCTTCCATGCGGTCCTGCCACCCATGCGATTGCTCGAACCAGGAGAGCGGCCGGGCAACATATCGTTTGCGTATGCCGGCGCTTTCGAACACGCGGGCGAGATGCTTGAAATCGCGAAAACGATCGGAAAACAGACGGCCGGCGGTCTCGGCGGCTTCCGTTTGGTAGATGATGTTGTCGGGCGTGGCGACAGCCAGACTGACAAGCTTGACGGTATCGGTCACTTGTTTCTCCTTGCGACCCTCTGCGGGTACGCAGGTAGAAACACGCCAGCATCGGGCATTATTCGGCGTCATATCGGTCACGAAAGAGTGACGGCAAATTGTGGCTATGAGCGCGAGAAAAATGTCTCTGGCCCGCGAATAAAATGAAGGATGGCGTGTTCTCCCGTCGCAACGTTCATTTGCCAAGGAGCAATCCCATGACGACTACCGCTTTCCGCCTGGCCTCCGTCGGTCTCGGCGCCTGCCTCACTCTCGGCATTCTCACGGTTCCGGTTTTCGCGGCTGGCGACAACAGCAGCACGACACCGACCTGCAAGAAAGGCGAGATCTACGACACGAAGACGAAGAAGTGCGTGAAGCAGCAGGGCGCCAATATCACCGACGAGAACCGCGCCGACTATGCTTATTCGCTCGCCAAGAAGGACCACCGCTATGAAGAAGCGCTGGCAGTTCTCGACACGATGCAAAACCCGAACACGGCAGAAGCCCTGAACTATCGCGGCTATGCCACCCGCAAGCTCGGCCGCACGGATGAAGGCATTTCCTATTACCTGAAGTCGGTCTCGATGGACCCGAAATATTCCCTGGTTCGCGAATATCTCGGCGAAGCCTATGTCATCAAGGGCCAGATCGACCTCGCTAAGGATCAGTTGAGCACGATCAAGACGCTCTGCGGCAATACGTCCTGTGAGGAATACCAGGACCTGAACAACGCCATCCAGCATCCGTCGAGCCTCTGATTTCAGGCGCCGGACCTGAGGTGACCGGCATAAGCAGTCAGTATTTAGAGGGATATCCGAGTGTCAGTCGCTCATTCCACAATTTCTGCTTATAGTCGGGTAAGATCGGAACCGCCGGCACGACCGGCGATTCCCAAAAACGCGAACCCCGCGGAGGGTGCCATAGCCAGCGAAGAGGATATCAGGGCCGGTCTGTCGCAGCATCTGACGCGGCTCTGGCGCTATGCGGTGGTGCTGTCGCGCCAACGCGACGTCGCGGATGACCTGGTGCAGGCGACCTGCGTCAGGGCACTGGAGCGGGCTGGTCAGTTCGCAGCCGGTACGCGGCTTGATCGATGGTTGTTTTCGATCCTGCACTCGATCTGGCTGAATGAGATACGAGCGCGCCGGGTGCGCATGGGCCAGGGTTTTGTCGATGCCGACGAAACGCTGGTCTTTGACGGTGCGCGCGAGACGGAGACGCATATTCTCGCCGGCCAGGTGCTGAAACAGGTGCAGGCGCTGCCGGAAGCGCAACGTACCGCCGTGTTCCTGGCCTATGTCGAAGGACTTTCCTATCGCGAAGTGGCGGAGGTTTTGGATGTGCCGATCGGAACGGTGATGAGCCGGCTGGCGGCGGCGCGGGCGAAGCTCGCCAATGGCGCGGGACCCGCGGATGGCGCGGCTTTCCGGGGCCGGGCGACTGGGGAACGGGAATGAGTGAACTAGACAACAAAAAAATGCCCTCGGACGAGCTGCTGACCGCCTTCATCGACGGCGAGTTGGATGCCGCCGAGAGCGACAGAATAGAAAAGCTGATCGCCAGCGACGCCCAGGTGGCGGAACGCTTCGATTTCTTGTCGCGGAGCGATTTGCCCTTCCGTGAGGCATTTGAGCCCGTGCTTACCGCCGCCCCAAGCGCCAAGCTTACCGCCATGCTTGCTGCCATTCCCTCCACAAACGCGCAAAAGAAGGCCGCTTCCGGCGTTAGCCGCCGTGGTTTCCTCTCGGCGATTGCCGCCTGCCTCGTCGTGGGCGTCGCCATCGATCGCGCCGCAATCGACATCAATCGTCGCCTCAACAAACCGGAAGAGGGGAGTGACTGGCGCGCCGTTGTCGCCGAGTACCTATCGCTCTATACGCCGGACACGCTGAGCGCACCCGCCGGCGATCATGCTGAACAGGCCGCGCAATTGAGCGAAGTCGGCTCCAAGCTCGGTGTCACGCTGACGCCCGAAACCGTTGCCTTGCCGGGCATCGATTTCAAGCGCGCCCAGATACTGAATTATGACAGCAAGCCCTTGGCGCAGATCGCTTATCTTGATCCCGAAAGCGGTCCGATGGCGCTCTGCATCATCCCCTCGACTACAGGCGTTGCTGCACCGGACATGGAAAACCGCCGCGGCATGAATGTCGTCTATTGGTCGAACACCACCCACGCCTTCATGCTCATCGGCCATTCGCCGATCGACCGGCTGAAGGCGCTGGCGGATGGCGTTCGGCAAAGCTTGGCGGCTTGAGATTAAGGCTTTCCCCAACGCGCAGGAAGGGTTAGCTCCCGCAAATCGCGCCATTCAAAAAGAATTTGGCGAAAACTCATCCTGCTGATATTCTCCGCCCAACGAAAATCGAATGAGCGCCTGCAGCATGCCCTGGGGCCTTGCGCGGCGCGGTGGAAAAGATACGTGAGTGACCCCGACAGCGGCAGAGCGCCGCAGGCAAACGGGGCGTCGGTAGCAGAGCGCAGGAAGGGTAAATCCTCCCGGCGCGGTAAGCGTAAGCGTGGCGGTCCCGCCCGTCCGAACGCTTTTTCTGCGGAGGCCAACCAGACCGGCACGTCCGGCCCGGCGGCGACACGCCCAATAGACAACGACACCGGTTCTCCGGGCAAAAAGCGCAAGCGTCGCCGCCGTTCGCGTGGCGGAGCGCATGATGGCGCGCAACACACTTCCTCGAGCCAGCAGCAACAAGCTTCTTCAGCGCCGGAACAGCGCGCTGCGGCCGGGCCGTCGCACAAGAATGGCAAGAACAGGCGCAAGCACCGCAGCAAGCGCGGCTTGCAGGGCCGTCCCCTGGTGCACGAAAAGACGGCGCAGATCGTCGCCCCCGCCGCTCCTGCCGCCGCTGAACATGCGCCTGCCCGCAACGATCATCACAATGACCGCCATCCGCCGTCGCAGCGCCGTGACAGCCACGTGCCGCATCAGCATGCCGACGGAGATTACCGTCCCGTCGATCTCTACGCGGCACTCGATCTCGGCACCAATAATTGCCGTCTGCTGATTGCGCAGCCGACGAGGCCCGGCCAGTTTCGCGTTGTCGATGCTTTTTCCCGCATCGTGCGTCTCGGCGAAGGGCTTGGCGCCAGCGGCAGGCTGTCCAGCGACGCCATGGATCGGGCGGTCGAAGCTCTGCGCGTCTGCGCCGGCAAGCTGAAGACGCGCGAGATCCGCCGCATGCGGCTGATTGCCACCGAAGCCTGTCGCGCGGCGGAGAACGGCGAAGCCTTCCTCGCCCGTGTCACGGAGGAAACTGGCCTGCGGCTCGAAATCATCGATCGCGAGACCGAGGCGCGGCTTGCCGTCTCCGGCTGCTCGTCGCTGGTCGGCTCCGAGGCGCGCTCAGTCGTGTTGTTCGATATCGGCGGCGGCTCTTCGGAAATCGCCGTCATCCGCATTGGCGAAAACCGCTCCAGCCGACTTGCCAACCATATCACTCACTGGACATCGCTGCCGGTTGGCGTGGTGACGCTCTCGGAACGCCATGGCGGCCGCGACGTCACGCCGGAACTGTTCGAAACCATGGTGCGTGAAGTCGAAGGCATGCTTGAACGCTTCGATTGCCCGCCGGTTCAGGGTGCTGCGCGCGACAGCGGCGATTTTCATCTGATCGGCACGTCCGGCACGGTGACGACGCTTGCCGGCGTTCACCTCGATCTGCCGCGTTACGACCGACGCCGGGTCGATGGTGTCTGGCTATCAGACGATGAGGTGACGGCCATGCAGGCGAAGCTGCTTTCCTGGGATTTCGCCGGCCGTGCCGCCAATCCCTGCATCGGGCCGGACCGCGCCGATCTCGTACTGGCAGGCTGCGCCATTCTCGAGGCGATCCGCCGCCGCTGGCCGAGCCCGCGCATGCGCGTCGCCGATCGCGGTCTGCGTGAGGGATTGCTGACCGACATGATGGCAGATGACGGCGTGTGGCGGCGGGGCCGCTCGCGCCGCGGCCATCGACCAAAGGATATGAAGGGGCCGCAGGCATGACCAAGCCAACGATCGCCGGCAACCGCACCGGCCGCAAGCTCGGCCAGCGCGTCAAGAAAAAGAAGCTGAAGGCCTCCTCGCGGCAATGGCTGCAGCGGCATATTAACGATCCCTATGTGCAGCGTGCGCAGCTTGAGGGCTATCGCGCCCGTGCCGCCTTCAAGCTGCTCGAGATCGACGAGAAGCACCAGATCCTCAAGGGCGCTCGCCGCATCATCGATCTTGGCGCCGCACCGGGAAGCTGGTCGCAGATCGCCGCCAAGGTGACCGACTCGACCGAAGAGGATATCCGCGTCGCCGCCATCGACTTTCTCGAAATGGCGCCGATTCCGGGCGTTAGCATCCTGCAACTCGATTTCCTCGATCCGCAGGCGCCGCAGCGACTGATCGACGCCGTCGGCGGCACGCCCGATCTGGTGATTTCGGATATGGCAGCGCCGACCACCGGCCATCACCGCACCGACCACCTGCGGACCATGCATCTCTGTGAAGTCGCGGCGCATTTCGCGGTCGAAGTTCTGGCCGAAGGTGGGCATTTTCTCGCCAAGACCTTCCAGGGCGGCACGGAGCGCGACCTGCTGACGCTGCTGAAGCAGAATTTTCGCCAGGTCATTCATGTGAAGCCGGGCGCATCCAGGGCCGAATCGGTCGAGATGTTCCTGCTGGCGAAGGGCTTCAAGGGCCGCAGAACGGACGAGGAAACAACGAGTGCTTGATTTAGCCCTGGCTTTTGTCCGATGATATAGTTCCATCGGCATTGCAGGCAGCGCGTTCGTACCATGCTTCTTTACGTCACTCTCGGCTCTAACGATATTCCGCGTGCACGCAGCTTCTATGACGCGGTTCTGCCGACCCTCGGCTACCGGCGCCAGCGCGAATCGGATGAGGAAATCGGCTATGCCGCCGATGGCGACACACGTTGCCGCTTCTGGGTGGTTGTTCCCTATAACCACCGCAAGGCCACGATCGGCAATGGTTCGATGGTGGCGCTGCACGCGGGAAGCCGCGCCGATGTCGACACCTTTTATGCCGCAGCCCTAGCCCATGGCGGCACCGACGAGGGCAAGCCGGGGCTGCGCTCCTTCCACGCCAATTTCTATGCGGCTTACGTACGCGATCCCGACGGCAACAAGCTCAGCGCCGTCTGCGAGCGGCCCGAGTAGGGTTTTACCTTCGCCCCAACGGGGAAAAGGTAGGGTCATCATTTCACCATGGGCACTTGCGGCTGCGCCGCAGCCACGCGTTTCAGGCCGGCCTTGTGGCCGGAGACCGCGGCGCCGGCGCTTCGATCCATGCGGATGAAAGGAATGATGGCAATCACGGTCAGGATCGAGAGCGAGAAAAAGGCGATATGGAAATCGCGGACCTGCAGCTCCGTGCCGCTGAAGAAGGTCGACGTTTCCAGGATCATGGCAGCGACGGCAACGCCGAGCGCCAGGCTGATCTGCTGCATGACCGAGCTCATCGATGTGGCGTGGCTTGCCTGCTTGTCGCTGATGTCGGCGAAGGCGAGTGCATTGATCCCCGTGAAGAAGAACGAGCGTGAGAAGCCGCCGATCAGCAGCACGCCAACGATGATGAGATGCGGCGTCCAGGGCTGAAATAGGCCGGTGCCGATCGTCGTCACCGTCGTGATCCCTGCCGCCGACAGCAGCGCCGTCCTGAATCCTACGGCGGTGAAGACGCGGCGGGCGATGAACTTGGTGCTGATGGCGCCGATGGCGCCGGCGAAGGTAATGAGGCCCGATTGGAACGGATTGAGGCCGAAGCCGAGCTGCAGCATCAGCGGCGTCAGGAACGGCATGGCGCCGATGCAGATGCGAAAGAGCGTGCCGCCCGTGACGGAAGCACGGAAAGTGGCATTCTTCAGAAGCGTCAGGTCGAGGATCGGTGCCGGATGGCGACGGGCATGGCCGACGTAGAGAAAGCCGCAGATGAAGCCGATGATGATGGCCGAGATGCCGATGAATGGCGGCAGCGCCGGCAGGCTGATCACCGACATGCCGAACACGACGCCGGCCGCGGCGACTGATGTCAGCACGAAGCCGATGAAATCCAGCTTCGGCGGCATGGTCGCCTCGACATCCGGCAAGAAGATCGTCGAGAGAATGACGCCGAGAATGCCGACGGGAACGTTGATCAGGAAGATCCAGTGCCAGGAAGCGTAGGTGGTGATGAAGCCGCCGAGAGGCGGTCCGGCGAGGGGACCGACGAGGGCGGGAATCGAAAGCAACGCCATGGCTGAGACCAGATCGCTCTTCTGTGTCGTGCGCACCAGCACAAGGCGCCCGACCGGCGTCATCATCGAGCCGCCGAGACCTTGCAGGAAGCGGGCGGCGACGAATTCCAGGAGTCCGCCCGAGAAGGCGCACATGATCGAACCGATGACGAAGACGCAGATGGCGAGCCGAAAGACGGTCTTCGCCCCGAAGCGATCCGCCATCCAGCCGCTGATCGGAATGAACACCGCCAACGATACCATATAGGATGTCAGCGCCAGTTTGAGCGTGATCGGGCCCACATGGAGATCCGCCGCAATGGCCGGCAAGGCGGTCGCAATCACGGTGGAATCCATCTGCTCCATGAAAAGCGCGACGGCAAGGATCAGCGGAACGATGCGATTCATAGGCATATGCCTTGGGTGAGTTGTGTCTTCGGGGAAGGGGTCCGCATGAGACGGGCACCCGCTCTGTAGTCCTATGTGCGACCTCTGCCAATCTCCGATTCCGCCCTTTGGCTTCCTGGAGATCACGTCTTGGTGATGCCGCTTGCCGCCGGTATAGGCTATCAAGTTTGACATATGCTAAACGCATCGAAATGCTAAGCGCATAAAACCTCATTTGGCGTATTAGCGGATTTGGATCGATATGTCATGGCGAATTATCGGCCATGAAAGCTCGTATGGCCGCTGCCGATGACGGCGACAGGCGCAGCTTACGCTGCCACCATTGGAGAGAATGAGATCATGACCGCCGTTGTTCTGCCGCCCGAGACCCATCAGTTCAAGCTGGGGTCCTGCACCATCACCGTTGTCAAGGATGGCGCAAGCATTCTGAACAATCCCTGGGAAACCTTCGGATCGAACCAAGCTCCGGACACGGTGCGGAAGCTTTTGGCGCAGAACTTCCTGCCGACCGAAAAGCTCGTCAACAGCTATGCGCCAGCCATCATTGACACAGGTTCGGACGTCATCGTCGTCGACACCGGCTTCGGCGCCGCCGGTCGCGCCCGCGGTTTGGGCCGTTTTCGAGAAGGTCTGAAGGCTCTCGGCTACGCGCCGGAGGAGGTGACCGTCGTTGCTCTGACGCATCTACATGGCGACCATATTAGCGGGCTGATGGAGGATGGCGCTCCGGCCTTCCCGAATGCACGCTATGTCACCGGCAAGATCGAATATGAATTCTGGACCGACAAGGCACGAGAGGGGACGCCGGCTGAAGCCGGTCACAAGACCGTGCTTGCCAATGTCGTGCCCTTTGCCGAGAAGATGACTTTCCTCAGAGATGGCGACCAGATCATCAGCGGCATGACCGCCATGCTCGCGCCCGGTCATACGCCTGGTCATCTCGTCTTTCATCTCGAATCGGACGGCAAGCAACTGGTCATGACCGGCGATACGGCCAATCACTATATTCTTTCACTCGGGCGTCCGGATTGGGAAGTGCGCTTCGACCTCGATAAGGCGCAAGCCGGCAAGACCCGCCGCCGGGTCTTCGACATGATCGCCACCAACCGCATCCCTTTCCTCGGCTTCCACATGCCATTCCCCGCCGTCGGCTTTGTCGAAAAGCAGCCGGAAGGATTCCGCTATGTGCCGAAAACGTATCAGCTCGATCTGTAAGGCCAACTGACGCCAGGCTAACGGCTCGGCTAAAAGGCGAAATGATTCCTGTGGTAAAAGTCCGTAGGTCAAGTTGGACTTTTCGCGAGCGAATTTTACGACAGAAACATCCTTAGTAGCCGCTAAGGTACGGTGCGGCTCTCAATTCCGGGTCGCCTTGCCCAGCTGCGGCTCTGTGCCTGCCAGTAGCCGCTGAATGTTGGCACGGTGGCGTATTATCACGTAAAGGCCGCCTGCGATCACCAGCAGCCGATAAGGCAAAGGTTGCTCCAAGCCGCAGATGAGGGCAATCGCAGTCAGCGCAGCCAGGATCGAACCAAGAGAAACAATCCGAAAAATAGCCAATACAACGCCAAAAACCGTCACGGCACCCAATCCCACCGGCCAGGCTATCGCAAGCAAGAGGCCGAATCCGGTCGCGACGGATTTGCCGCCCTTAAAATTCAACCAAATCGGACGGCTATGCCCCAGCAAGGCGGCGAGTCCTGCGAGGAAAACGGCCCAGGGCGTCCACGCTTGCTGATTTTGCAGATCCAGCGCAGACGGTGGCGAAAAGGATGGCAGTGTGCAAAGCCAAGGATAGAACCTATCCGCAAAGATGATTGCCGCGGCACCTTTCAGCACATCTATGAGGAGCACCACTGAGGCGGGCCATTTCCCAAGGGTCCGCAATACGTTCGTTGCCCCAGTGGATTTGGAGCCATGCTCGCGAATATCGATGCCCTTCAGTAGTTTCCCCATGAGATACCCTGTGGGCGTGGCACCAAATAGATAAGCGATTACCAATCCAACCGCACTCGCTATCCAGAAAACCATGAGTGTGGCATTACCTCCTCTACTCTTCGTGGACCGCGAGCCGAAATCGCACCATTGCGAAATAGGGGGGGTCAGGGCAATCGTGTTTCTCAATCCCTCACATGAATATCTTCAACGCGCGTACTGATAGCGGTTCGTCGTGAGCAGCCTCGATTTCGGCGGCGCAATCGAATTCCACATGGAAGTCAAGGATTGGCATATCTGCCCCCCACTTTTCCCTATTCCCTTCCTGTCATAGACGTGTTACCAGCCCTCGCCAACTTCCAAGCAACACTTGCAAGATCGCCCGGTAGACGATTCGTTCCGGGCTTTCCTGTTTTTAACAGACGAAGGAATTGGCCATGGCACGCATCATTGAAACGTCTACCGGGTTGGATGCTCTGACATTCGACGACGTGCTCCTGCAGCCGGGACACTCCGAGGTCATGCCCGGCCAGACGAATATCGCCACCCGCATCGCCCAGGACATCGAACTCAACCTGCCGATCCTGTCGGCGGCCATGGACACGGTGACGGAAAGCCGTCTTGCGATCGCCATGGCCCAGGCCGGCGGCATGGGCGTCATCCATCGCAACCTGACGCCCGTGCAGCAGGCCGAAGAAGTTCGCCAGGTTAAGAAGTTCGAAAGCGGCATGGTCGTCAATCCGGTCACGATCGGTCCGGACGCCACGCTCGCCGAGGCGCTCAGCCTGATGAAGGCGCACGGCATCTCCGGCATCCCGGTCGTCGAAAAGTCGCATCGCCTTGTCGGCATCCTCACCAACCGCGACGTCCGCTTCGCCTCCGATCCCTCGCAGAAGATCTACGAGCTGATGACCCGCGAAAACCTGGTCACGGTCAAGGACGGTGTCCAGCAGCAGGAAGCCAAGCGCCTGCTGCACAAGCACCGTATCGAAAAGCTGCTGGTTATCGATGGCGACAGCCGTCTGGTCGGTTTGATCACCGTCAAGGACATCGAGAAGTCGCAGCTCAACCCGAACGCCTCGAAGGACGCACAGGGCCGCCTTCGCGCCGCTGCCGCCATCAGCGTCGGTGATGACGGCTTCGAGCGTGCCGAGCGCCTGATCGAGGCCGGCGTCGATCTTCTGGTCGTCGATACTGCCCATGGTCATTCGCAGCGCGTTCTCGATGCCGTCACCCGCGTCAAGAAGCTCTCTAACTCGGTCCGCGTCATGGCGGGCAATGTCGCCACCTATGACGGCACGCGGGCGCTGATCGATGCCGGTGCCGATGCCGTCAAGGTCGGTATCGGTCCCGGTTCCATCTGCACGACCCGTATCGTCGCCGGCGTCGGCGTACCGCAGCTCGCCGCCATCATGTCGGCAGTGCAGGCCGCGCAGGATCAAAACATTCCGGTCATCGCCGATGGTGGCATCAAGTTTTCCGGCGACCTGGCAAAGGCGATCGCCGCCGGCGCATCGGCCGCCATGGTCGGCTCGCTTCTGGCCGGCACGGACGAAAGCCCCGGCGAGGTTTATCTCTACCAGGGCCGCTCCTTCAAGGCCTATCGCGGCATGGGCTCCGTCGGCGCCATGGCGCGGGGTTCGGCCGATCGCTATTTCCAGGCGGAGGTGCGCGACACGCTGAAGCTGGTGCCGGAAGGCATTGAAGGCCAGGTGCCCTATAAGGGGCCTGTCTCGGGCGTGCTGCACCAACTCGCAGGCGGTCTCAAGGCGGCCATGGGCTATGTCGGCGGCGCCGATCTCAAGGACTTCCAGGAGCGCGCCACCTTCGTGCGCATCTCCGGCGCGGGCCTGCGCGAAAGCCATGCCCATGATGTCACCATCACCCGCGAAAGCCCGAACTATCCGGGCGCTGGCGGCTGATCGATGGCAGATCGCGCTCAGGACAACGTCAGGTCACTAGAGGGCCTGACGGCGGTCCTTGCAGCTCTTTCCCTGGCACTTTTCGCGTGGATCCATGCCGGCTTCGTGAGAGCGTTCAGTGATGCGGCCGCCGGCGAGCAGATGCTGGATGCGCGCATCGGCGGTTATGAGCGCGACGACGTGATCGCCATGCTGCGCTACCTGAAGGATCATCCCGATCCGGCCGCTATCCTGCATTCCATGTATCTAGGGCCGGAGCTCATCTTTCCGCTGGTGCTGGCTGGTCTGCTCTTTTGCCTGCTGCGGCTGGTCGGTCCCGCCGGCATCTTCTTCGGCCGGCCGATCCCGCCTGCTGGGATTGCCCTGATTTTTTGTCTGCCGGTCTTCTACGGCGTGATGGACTATGCGGAAAATATTGCCGGTCTGTTGCTCTATCCGCCGGCTGCGCCTTCGGATGCGACGGTGACGCTGCTCGCGGGTCTGCTGCCGGTCATCGTGCGGCTAAAGTTCCTCTCGCTGGTTATCACTATCATTCTACTGGCCCATTTCGCGATTCTTCGCTACCTGTCTCCGGACGGTTCCAAGCCGTCCTGAGCGGTCGTTCTGCCGTTCAGCAATCCCTAGAGCGGTTTCAGCGTTTCACGGAATCGCTTTCTCGCTCTACCCCTTTATTTTTACGCAATTCCGGATCGAAGACCGCTTCGCACCTTCCTGGAATTGCTCTAAGGAGTTGGCGGCGTGACCGGCTATGAAATGTTCTGGCCCATGGTGGCCCATGCGGTGCTTGTCTATATTCTCTACGCGCTGTTGGGCTTGCGCCGCCAGAGCGCGGTGAAGGCTGGCACGATCAAACGATCGCAATTTCGCGAGAACTATGCTGCCGATGAGCCGGCCGAAAGCCTGGTTGTGCGCAACAGCATCGCCAATCAGTTCGAACTTCCGCTTCTGTTTTATGCCTGCTCCATCGCGCTGTTCGTCGCCCAGGCGGATAATCTGGCCGCCGTCATCCTGGCCTGGATCTTCGTCGCCTCACGCTGTGCCCACGCCTACGTACATGTCACCAGCAACGACCTGCGCTACCGTAGTCCGCTTTTCGCGATCGGCTATATCGCCCTTGCCGGCATGTGGGTCTGGCTTGCCATCTGGATGGCCTTCTCCTGACGGGACTTGCATTTTCGCGAAAAGCAACCTGCGATAACGTATTTGTGTTCTTCCTTTACCGGCGCATCGCGCTCCACTGACCTATCTTTTCCTCGGACAGCCTTCCCTTGGGATGCTGGCTGCCGGGGAGCGCTGAGGAGGAGCACATTATGAGCGTGGATAAGCCCATCGTGACGCAGGCGATGATCAGTGCCTATGACGAATATACGCATCTGACGCTTGATCGCCGTGGCTTCATGGAAAAGCTGACGAAGCTCGCAGGCTCAGCAGGGGCCGCAGCCGTGATCGCGCCGTTGCTTGCAGCCAACAAGGCGAGCGCTGAGATCATTGCCGCCGATGACAGCCGACTGGAAACGAAGGATGTTACCTATCCCGGCAATAACGGGGAGATGAAAGCCTATCTCGCCCGACCCAAGGGCGAGGGCGAGAAGCTCGGTGGCGTGATCGTCATCCATGAAAATCGCGGCCTCAATCTGCATATCCGCGATGTCGCTCGTCGCATGGCGCTGGAAGGCTTCATCGCCTTGGCCCCGGACTTCCTGTCGCCGCTCGGCGGCACGCCGGAGGATGAAGACAAGGCGCGCGAGATGTTCACCAAGCTCGAGCCAGCACTGACCGTTGCCAATGCCGAAGCGAGCCTGACCTATCTTTCCAAGCTGGACCGCTCCAACGGCAAGGTCGGGGCGGTCGGCTTTTGCTGGGGCGGCGGCGTCACTAACCGCTTCGCCACCAAATCACCGGAGTTGAAGGCCGGCGTTGCCTATTACGGCATGCAGCCCGCCGCTGCCGATGTGCCCGACATCAAAGCCGCCCTGATGCTGCACTATGCCGGCCTCGACGATCGCACCAATGCCGGTATCGATGCTTATCGAAAAGAACTGCAGGCCGGCGGCAAGACCTTCGAGATCTTCGTCTATGACGGCGCCAACCACGCCTTCAATAATGACACTTCGGCTGCCCGCTACGACAAAAAGGCCGCCGATCTTGCCTGGGGCCGGACGATCGATTTCCTAAAAAAGTATCTGGCCTGACCGCAGACGGCGAGGAACTGGAGCGATAACGGCGGAAGCTATTCTCCGGCCGTTGCCGCTCAAGGCGGCTGTAACAATACTTAACACTTAAAATTGAACTTTTCTCATTTACGCGCATTGAAGATGCCTGTGGCATAAGTTGCCATGCGCCCCGGCGTCGCTCCGAGTGAATAATAAAAATGGGAAATACATGAGCCCGGACAAACCCGCCCGCATCAAATTCCGCAAGGAACCGCAGCAGGAACGCAGCATCCATCGCGTCGATGTCATTTTATCGGCCGCCGCTCACCTGATTGCGGAAAAAGGCGTGAGCGCCATGAAGATGACGGAACTCGCCGCGGTAGCCGGCGTGCCGATCGGTTCCGTGTATCAATATTTTCCCGAGAAAGCGGCGATCGTCACCGCGCTGTTCGACCGTCATGCCGTTCTCGTCCAGCAAAAGACGGCGGAAGTCTTCATCACCGTAAAATCCCTTGATCATGCCGTCGATCTCGTCTGCGGCATGATCGATTGGTATTATCGCGAGTTCCGTGGCGATCCGACCTATATGGGCGTGTGGTTGGGGACGGAGATGGATCAGGATCTTCTGAAGCTGAACATTCAGCACAGCAACCGCGTTGCCGAAATCTTCGTGCAGGGCATCGAAGCCCACCTTCCGGCCGACAGTCAAATCGATCTGCAGGCTCGCGCGCAACTCTTCAGCCACCTCATCGGTGCCTCGGTACGCCTCGCGATCATGAGCGAGAGGAGCCTTGCCATCCGCATGCTCCACGAATGGAAGCAGATGATCCGCGCGACGCTGTTTGCCGAGCCGAGCGGTGAGGCGATCGGCAATAGGCATTAGGCAAGTTATTCCACCTGACCGGCCTGGTCTTGCGCCGCTCTCTGTCCTTAGAATAAAATGCCTCCATGACTAAGCAGGTCCTCTTCGTTCAGGGAGCCGGCGAAGGCGTCCACGCCCGCTGGGACAATAATCTTGTGGCGAGCCTTGAGCGCGAACTCGGCGAAAACTACGCCGTCCTCTATCCTCAAATGCCAGGCGAGAACGATCCCAGCTATGCGGCTTGGAGGGCTGCGCTGATAAGGGAATTCGACTTGTTGGAGGACGGGGCAATTCTGGTCGGCCACTCGATCGGCGGCACCATTTTGCTGCATGTACTTGCAGAGCAGCCGCCGAAACTCAAGCTCGGTGGGCTATTTATCATCGCTGCGCCCTTCATCGGCGAAGGCGGCTGGCCGAGCGATGATATCGACGATCTCAAAGATTTTTCAGAACGCCTTCCGCCCGGCATTCCTGTCAATCTCTATCACGGCGCGGATGATGACGTAGTGCCAACAGCCCATGTTCATCTCTATGCGAAAGCGATTCCGCACGCTGTGGTCCGTACGGTCGAACACAGGGATCACCAGTTCAACAACGATATGCGCGACGTCGCCCGAGACATCCGTTCAGTTGATTGAGCTGAGCGCAAGACTTGCGCCCAGTTCCTAAAATCACCAACCCGGCAGAATATGCCCAGCGCGCAGGCGCGGGTAGTAGCGTGCGAGGGTCTTCACGTCGCCGTCGAGATCGTCGTCGACCGCAGCCGGCGTGATATTGTCGAGGCAGGCTGAGATGTGGGCGGTGATGGCATTCATCAGCGATACCGAAAGCCCCGGCCGCTTCATGATGCCGATCTGCACCGGCGGCAATGGCGGGAAGCCATCCGCCTGGCTGAGCACCTTCATGCCGGTGCGCAGGGCCGATTCCGGCATGACCGATACCGCCATGCCGGCAAGCACGGCAGCGGCAACCACCGTGCAGGACCAACTGGTGAACAGGATCTGGTAGTCGCGGCCACCAGCGTCGAGCGCAGAGCAGGCAAGCTGCCGCCATTGACAGTCGCGTCGCCCCACGGCGAGCGGTACAGGCGCATCGTCGCGCAGCGGATGGTTGGCCGAGCCGACCCAGCAGAGCGGTTCCGTCCGCACCACGTCGGACATTCTCTCCCGCGGATTGTGGGTGACCAGCGCAATATCGAGTTCGCCGCGATGCATGCGTTCGGCGAGATCGACGGAAGGTTCGCAGACGATATAGAGTTCGACGTTCGGATGCGTCTTGGCGAAGCGGCCGATGATCTCGGGCATGTAGCGATCGGCATAATCGTCCGGCGTGCCGATGCGCAGCGTGCCCTCGAGCCTGTTGTCGTCGAATGCGGCGATCGCCTCATTGTTGAGGCGGATGATACGGCGTGCATAGTTGAGCAGCTTTTCGCCTTCCGCCGTCAGCCGGTTGCCACGGCCGTCCTTGATGAAAAGCTGTTTGCCGACGCGTTCTTCCAGCCGGCGCATCTGCATGGAGACCGCCGACTGCGTCTTGAAGACCCGGTCGGCCGCCTTGGTGAAGCTGCCCGAATCCACGATGGCGATGAAGGTCTGCAACTGATCGATATCAAGCGGCGCGGCCATGATCTCACCTATAAAGGAGTTTGATAATTATCATTAGAAACATTCGTTGGACTGATCAATAGGGCTTTGGCATCTTCCTAATGCAAATCAGCATACCAATCGACAGACCTCCTGCCGAATTCCTCCCGACCACGCTCCTTCTCCGGATCTCCGGGAAGGGGCTTGGCCAGCGTGTGCCTGAAAGAAAGGACCATGAAATGCGCACGACAGACCGGACATTACATCTCGGCCACGCAAGGCCGTCGCTGCCTTTGACGGCACGCCTGACGCTTGCTTTCGATAAGATGGCATCCGTCTGGCGCGCACTCCGCAACCGCCGCGAGATCAATTATCTGAATGAGCTGAACGACAGCCAGTTGAGGGACATCGGCTTGACACGCCTTGACGTCACGGCGGCCCTCTACACGTCGACCTTCTTCGAGGACCCGTCCAGCCATCTGACCAACTCCGCGCGTCGCCGTACGCGCTCCCTCTGCCTCACCGGCTTTCGTCGTTGAGACCGATTAAGCGTTTCCCCGCAGGGTGATAGCCAATAAGCCCTGCCTCTTACCCGGTGTTCGGTTCCCAACCGACACCGGGTTTTTTCTTTTTTGGAGACGAAGCACGGCGGGGAAATTGCCATGTTTTTCAAATGCCATATGTTAGGACTTGGCTAAAATGCGAGGGCAGTGACAATGGCGACGATAATCCTCTTCCACTCCGTTTATGGATTGCGCCCTCTCGAACTGGACTCTGTCGAGCGCTTGCAGGCGGCAGGTCATAAGGCGTTCGCCCCCGATCTTTATGATGGGTGGGTCGCGAGTTCCATCGACGAAGGCTTCGAACTGAAGGATGAAATCGGTTGGCCGACCATTTGCGAGCGGGCGGAATGGGCGATGGCCGGCCTGCCGCCCTCAACGGTGCTGGGTGGGTTCTCCATGGGCGCGGCAGTTGCGGCAAGTCTTTGGCCGAAGCGGGCCCAAACCGCCGGCGTGCTTTTTCTTCACAGCATCGCCCAAATCCCGGAAAGCGCCCGCGAGGGCACGCCCGTGCAGGTCCATCTTGCCGATCCGGATCGTTTCGAGCCTGCGGAAGATGTCGCCGCATGGCGATCCGAAGCCGCACGATCAAAGATCGCACTCGATGTTTTCGCCTATCCCGGCGCAGGCCACCTTTATACCGACCCCAGCCTGCCCGACTACGATGCCAAGGCGGCCGATCTTACATGGAGCCGCGTTATTCGTTTCCTCGATACTCTTTAAAGCTTCGCTTTGAACCGAAGGCGGTTGTTGCCTAAGTTACCTGCCGTGAGCAATATCAAAAGGATGTGTGCCATAATGGATTTCAACCCGATCGCAACGTCAATTCGCCTTGCCAACGGGGATTATCCTATCCATGCCTGCATCCATCATTCTCGCCAACCTTTCATGGTCCACGCCTGACGGCCGGACGCTTTTCTCCAATCTTGACCTGAGTTTCGGCGCCGAGCGCACGGGCCTCGTCGGCCGCAACGGCGTGGGCAAGACCACGCTTCTGAAGCTCATTGCCAGGGAACTGCGGCCTCAATCCGGGGCGATCTCCTCCGGGGGCAGTCTTGGCACCTTGCGCCAGAGCGTCCAGGTGAAGCCCGGCGAAACCGTGGCGGATATCTTCGGGGCGACCGAGGCGCTGGCCATTCTTCGCCGTGCCGAAGCAGGCGAGGCGACTGCCGAGGAGCTTGCCGCCGCGGACTGGACGCTGGAGACACGCATCGCCTCCGCGCTTGATCGCGCCGGGCTGGGTGCCACACCCGAAACCCGCCTCGAAGCGTTGTCAGGCGGGCAGAGCACGCGCGCCGGCCTTGCTGCGCTCATCTTCACTGATCCCGATTTTCTCATTCTGGACGAACCGACGAACAATCTGGACCGGGATGGCCGGGAGGCCGTCATCGAGCTCCTCGCAAACTGGCGGGCCGGCGCGATCGTCGTCAGCCATGATCGGGAATTGCTCGACGCAATGGATGCCATCGTCGAATTGACCTCGCTCGGCGCCACCCGCTACGGCGGCAACTGGAGCCAATATCGCGAGCGCAAGGTTCTGGAGCTTGCTGCTGCCGAACACGATCTTGCCGATGCTGAGAAGCGCGTCGCCGAAGTTGCCCGCAGCGCGCAGGCGACGGTGGAACGGCAGGCGCGCAGGGATGGTGCCGGCAGGAGGAAGGCCGCCAAGGGCGGCATACCACGTATCATGCTTGGCGGACTGAAGGAGCGGAGCGAGATGACAGGCGGCGAAAATGCGCGTCTCGCCGAACGCCGTCGTACACGGGCACGCGAAGACGCCGCTGCTGCCCGCGAGCGCATCGAAATCCTTCAGCCTCTGTCCGTCAGGCTTCCGCCGACCGGATTGCCCGCAAACAAGGTCGTTCTGAGGATCGACGATGTGACCGCGGGCTATCGGCCCGGCCAGCCGATCGTCAGAAATCTTTCTTTCAATATGACGGGACCCGAGCGCGTCGCTGTCACCGGTCCGAATGGTTCGGGCAAGACGACATTGCTGGCGCTGATCTTGGGCGAATTGCAGCCGTGGGCCGGGACAGTTCGCGTCATGACCTCGGTCTCCATGCTCGACCAGGGGGTAAGCCTTCTCGATCCATCGCTGTCGATCCGCGACAACTTCCGGCGAATAAATGCGCAAGCGGATGAAAATGCCTGTCGTGCGGCACTTGCCCGGTTCATGTTCAGGTCGGAAGCAGCGCTTCAGATCGTATCCACCCTGAGCGGCGGGCAGTTGCTGCGGGCCGGCCTTGCCTGCGTCCTCGGCGGACCGGCGCCGCCGTCATTGCTGATCCTCGATGAGTCGACAAATCATCTCGATATCGATTCGCTTGCTGCGGTCGAGGTTGGACTGCGCGCCTATGACGGCGCGCTTCTGGTGGTCAGCCATGACGAGATCTTTTTGAAGGGCATCGAGATATCGCGGCGGCTGGAATTGCCCGCAGGCCTTTCAAGGCAGGTGTCGGTCGCAGAATGAGGCGGGCGTCCCGATATCATCGGATCGCCCGCGCTTTTCCTGTTGCCGTCAGGTGGCGTCTGCGATCCGGTCCAGCTCCGCGATCTCGTGATCCGGCAGCACGAGCCCGCCGGCGGCAAGGTTCTGCCGCAGGTGTTCGAGAGAGGAGGTGCCGGGGATCAGCAGGATGTTCGGCGCTCGGCGCAGGAGCCAGGCGAGCGCTACCTGCATGGGTGTGGCGCCAAGACGGGTGGCGACCTCCGAGAGGGTGGAGGATTGCAACGGGGTAAACCCGCCGAGCGGAAAGAACGGTACATAGGCTATCCCGTCGCAGGCAAGTTCGTCTATCAGAGCATCGTCGGCCCGGTGCGCCAGATTATATTGATTTTGCACGCAGACGATCTCGGCGATCCCGCGGCCTTCCGCCACCTGTTTGGCCGTGACGTGGCTCAATCCGATATGACGTATCAGGCCCTGCCGCCGCAGGTCGGCGAGGACCGTCAATGGTGCCTCAATCGATCCTTCGGTAGGATGATGGGGATTGAACATGATGCGGAGGTTGACGACGTCGAGCACGTCCAGTCCAAGATTGCGAAGATTGTCATGCACGGCCTGGGTCAGCTCTTCGCGGGAGAAGGCCGGAAACCATGATGCATCGCTGCCGCGCAAAGCGCCGATCTTCGTAACGATAACGAGATCATCATTGTAAGGGTGGAGCGCCTCGCGGATCAGCCGGTTTGTGACATGCGGCCCATAGAAGTCGCTGGTGTCGATGTGGTTGACGCCAGACGCAACCGCTTCCCGCAACACCGCCACGGCCATATCGCGATCCTTCGGCGGGCCGAACACGCCAGGACCTGCAAGTTGCATGGCGCCATAGCCCAGCCGTTTGACGCGGCTATGGCCGAGGGTAAAGCTGCTGGATTGATCGATGTTTGACATGGGATCTCCTTTCAAGATGAAATAGAGATAGCTGCCATCGGAGTGTATGAAAACGGGGTGTAATTCGCACGGGTTGTGCGGAATCGCGAACAGTCGATTGGCTGCGCGGAAAGCTGTTGCAAAATCACACGGCCGGCTCGCCCTCTCGGATATGTTCCTGTCAGCCTTGTTGCGGCGCAGGCTTGCCGTTCGCCGGCATATAACTATCGAAGATCGCTTCCATGTTCTTCTGATAGTTCTTCTGCACTTCCAGGCCGCTGTCGAACATGGCGTTGAACATCTCGGTATAGGCGGCCATGTCGACGCCGGGTGCAGCGGGTGCGGGTTTAGCTTTCGGTGCTTCCTTCGGCGGCTCGGCGGGCATTGGGAAGTTGCGCATCATATCCTGGAACGCCTTGGCGAAGGGATTGCCGAGGAAAGGATTGGCGGCGGCGGGCTTTTCACGCTCGACCGGCTGGGCGCCGAACATTAGTTCCATCGCCTGGGTAAACGGATTGTCGAAGATGCTCGCCTGCGGCGTCGGCTGCTGCTTCGGCGCAAAGCCGATGGTCTGCAGCCAGTTCTGCATCATCTCGCCCATTGCGGTGTTGAGAAAAGGATTGGCCATTTGAGGCATCTGTCCGCTGGTTTCCTTGAACAGGCCGCCCATCAGCGTGTCGGCCATGACGGGCAGCATGCGCTTGTAAATTTCCTGGCCGATGCCGGTCATCTGCGCCGCCTGCGCGGCGACGGCGCGCGATACGTCCTTGGAGCCGAACAAGCGGGCCAGCACGGTATTTCCATCGGCAATGCCTTCGGGTGTAAAGGCCTTGCTCATATCCTCGAAATATTTGGCATAGTTGCCGGAGGTGATGTCCTGCATCACGCCCATAAAATTATAGGGGTCCGTTGCGCTTCGCTTGAACCCCGAGGAAAAGGCGGGCATCAGCGCCGCCATGGCTTTCGTCGCTTGCTCCTGGGCGAGGTTGAACTGCTTGGCTATCGCCTCCGTGGCGGCGCCGTTTTGTGCCTGCATCATCATGTCGAAGAGTGGCAGCATCGAAGTTCCTTTCCGCGCAATCATGCCGCTTCGGAATCAGAAGACGTGCAATCCTGATAGTATAGCGGGAAAAAAAACGGCGCATACCGGTTTCTGCCGGCATGCGCGCCAACAATCCAAGCTGAATTCGGCTGTCAGTATTGATATTCCTCGAAGACCGGCTCGACCGAGCCATTCCAGCGGCCGTGATAGAGCATCAGCAGATCGTCGGCGAGCGTGCCCTTCTTGGCGAGCACTTCGTCGAGCGGCGCCAGGAAGACCGTTTCGTCCTGGCCATCGCCGTTCACCCGGGCGCGGTTCTTCAGGCCGGTGCGGGAGATGCCGACCACTTCGCGCGCCACATCCAGGAGATTATGACCCTTGATGCCGGCCTTCAGGCCTTGCACCGGCACGACATCGCGCAGTGCGTTGACCTCTTCGAAGGTCCAATCCTTTGTCAACTCGTCGGCAGCCGTCAGCGCCTCGTCGTCATAGAGCAGCCCGACCCAGAAGGCCGGAAGCGCACAGATGCGCCGCCAGGGGCCACCGTCTGCACCGCGCATCTCCAGGAAGCGCTTGAGGCGGACATCGGGGAAGAGGGTGGAGAGATGGTTCGTCCAGTCGCCCATCGTCGGTTCCCAGGCGGCGATCTCGCCCTTCAACGCGCCATTCATGAACTGGCGGAAGGTGACATGAGTGCAGTCATGATAGTGGCCGTCGCGAACGACGAAATACATGGGAACGTCCAGCGCCCACTTCACATAGTCTTCAAAGCCGAAATCGGCACGGAAGGTGAAGTCGAGCAGGCCGCTGCGGCGGTTATCGGTATCGCGCCAGATATCGCCGCGCCAGGAGGAGAGACCGTTCGGCTTGCCCTCGGTGAAGGGCGAGGAGGCAAACAGCGCGGTCGCCAGCGATTGCAGCTTCATCGAGACGCGCATCTTGCGGCGCATGTCCTCTTCCGAAGAGAAATCGAGGTTCACCTGGATCGTGCAGGTGCGGTACATCATGTCGAGCCCTTTGGTGCCGACCTTCGGCATATAGCGGCTCATGATGTCGTAGCGCGATTTCGGCATGCGCGGCGTCTCGGCCAGCGTCCATTTCGGACTGCCGCCGATGCCGAGGAAGCGAATTCCCATCGGCTCGGCGATTTCGCGCAATGTCGCGAGGTGCTGGTTCGATTCCTTGCAGGTCTGGTGAATGTTTTCGAGCGGCGCACCCGACAGTTCGAACTGGCCGCCGGGCTCGATCGAGATCGCGCCCATACCGGTCGGCTCGCCCAGGCCGATGATGTTCTCGCCATCCATGATCGGATCCCAGCCGGACTTTTCCTGCAGGCCCTTCAAAAGCGCGGAAATGCTGGCATCGCCAAAATAAGGCACAGGGCTGTTGTCGGCCCGGAAAAACACGAATTTTTCGTGCTCCGTGCCGATGCGGAATTGCTCCTCCGACTTGTTGCCGGCCGCCAGATAGGCCGTCATGTCCGAGACCGAAGAGAGCGGAGTCTGGTCGGTGGTATCGCGCGCCATGATATTACCTTGATCTCGGAAAGAAGCCCGCGCAAGCCGCAAGCCAATAGGAAGGGTGATTGACGCGGAATGAGGTACGGTGCAAGTGAATTTCTTTCAAGAGCCGTTCAAAAAAATAGGATCTTGTGCCTGGAAGCTATGGTGTAATCGAAGCTGATGCCGGCGCTTGCACAAGCGTTCAAGACGCCCAACCGACATTTGAAATAGTCTTGCCTCCGCCAACGACGGGAGGGCACATCGATGTTCGAACAAAGCGCATTTTATCCGATCTTGACACTGCTTCTCGCCTCTCTGGTCATTATGGGCAGCCCCGGTCCGTCCACGATCAGCGCCACCGCTGTTGGTGCCGTCTACGGCTTCCGCCGGTCGATCGGTTACGTCTGCGGTCTGATTGCCGGTACACTCGTCGTTCTGTTGGCCGTCGCGGTCGGCGTCGTCGCAATCCTGTTCTCTGTGCCCTATGGCGCGTCAGTGCTTACCGCCGTCTCCACCGTCTATATCGCCTACTTGGCCTTTAAGATCGCCATCGCTCCTCCGCTTGCGCGCCGCGGTGACCAAATCGCGACGCCTGCCTTTACTGGCGGCTTTCTGCTGGCGGTTGCCAATCCCAAGGCATATCTGGCGATCGCCGCCGTCTTCGCCGGAGTGAGCCTTTTCAAGGATCGGCACACGCTTGACGCGATGCTCAAGATAACGCTGCTCAGCCTGATGATTGTCGCTATTCATCTATGCTGGCTTCTGGTCGGGACCTCGCTATCCCGCTTTCTCCAGAATCCCACCATTTCGCGCATCGTAAACATCTCCCTGGCGGGTATGCTGCTCGTCACGACCGCGCTCGCATTAGCGGGCTGAAACAACCATCGGCGAGGAAACTAGTTCCAGTCCCCGATTGTCGCCTGAATGACCGCCATGGCTGCCACTGCCGCCGTATCGGCGCGCAATATCCGTGGGCCCAAGGGAATGGCGGTGACGAAATCGAGACTGTGCAGCAGGGCGCGCTCCTCTTCCGAAAATCCGCCTTCGGGTCCGACCAGCAGCGCCAAATGGTTCTCCCTGATCTTCGCCAGGAGAGGCAGTGGGTTCTGCCCGGCATCGCCTTCATCGCAATAGATGATCCGGCGCTCCTTCGGCCAGCTTGTGAGGAGATCGGCTAGCTTTATGGGCTCCATCACCTCTGGGACCCCGAGAATGCCGCACTGCTCCGCCGCCTCGATGACATTGGCCTTGAGCTTGTCGAGATTGGTGATCTTGCCCTGCACATGCTGCGTCATCACCGGCTGCAGCAGGCCGGCGCCCATCTCCACCGCCTTCTGCACGAGATAGTCGAGTCGTCCGACTTTCAGCGGCGCGAAGAGATAATGCAGGTCGGAAGGGGCGGGCTGTGGCCGCGTCTGCTCAACGGGCGTCAGCAGGATGCGCTTGCGTGAGGGAAAGGAGACACTTGCCTTCCATTCGCCGTCGCGGCCGTTGAAGATCAGCAGCTCGGCATCGTCCTCCATGCGCAGCACATTGGCGAGATAGTTGAACTGATCGCGATCGGCCTCGATGCCGGCATTTGCTTTGATATCCGAAACCACGAACAGCCGCTGCATGCGGAAATTGGCGCGCATGGGTAATCCCTTAAATGAAGAGCGCGACCATAGCCCAATAAACCGTAGCTGCAAGCATCGCCGAGACCGGCACGGTGATGGCCCAAGCCGCGATGATGGTCATGAAATGCGAGCGGCGCACGAGGCGTCGGCGGTGGATTTCGTCCGGATTACGCTCGTCAGCTTCTTCCATCTCGCCCCATGGGATGCTCGAAGCCTCGGCTTTCATCCGCATATAGGCCAGGCGTCGCTTCGAGTGGCTGGTGTACCATTCGCGGAAGAAGCCGACGCCGAAGACCGAGCCGATGGCGATATGGGTGGAGCTGACGGGAAGGCCGAACCAGGAGGCGACGATGACGGTGAGAGCGGCCGACAGCGCGACGCAATAGGCTCGCATCGGATTGAGCTTGGTGATCTGCTCGCCGACGAGGCGGATCAGGCGCGGACCGTAAAGCAGCACCCCGACGGAAATGCCGCAGCCGCCGATCAGTACGACCCAATGGGGTGCGGTATTTCCCGCCGCACCTCCGACGACACTGAGACTGCTTCCCTGGCCGACGCTGCGTATGATCGCTGCCAGCGGCCCGATGGCATTGGCGACGTCGTTGGCGCCATGGGCAAAGGACATCAGCGCCGCCGAACAGATCAGCGGCAGGCGGAACAGTTTGCGCAGCGAGCTATTCTTGTTTTCGCAGCCGACGGACTGTGCCGCCACCAGCGGTCGTGCCGCGAACCAGATCGCCAATCCGACAACGATGCCGATCGCGATGATCGAAAAGCCCGCGACGGTATCTTTCGGCGCGAGCTGCAGGACCAGATAGGCGGTAAAGGCACCGGCCATCAGGCCGATCAGAATGGGAATCCAGTATTTGGCGGCTGCGATCTTATCGTCGCGGTAGATGATGAAGGTCTTGATGAAAAACAGGATGCCGGCGGCGATCGTGCCGCCGAGGAAGGGCGTGACGACCCAGCCGGCGGAGATCGCCGCCATCACGCGCCAATTGACCATCTCCGGCCCGACAGCGGCGGCACCTGCGCCGACGACGGCGCCCACGATCGCATGGGTGGTTGAAACCGGCGCTTTCAGCCAAGTGGCGAAATTGATCCAGAGCGCGGCGGCGAGCAGCGCGGCCATCATCAGCCAGGCGAGCTTGCCGCTGGTGATGATGCGGTCGGTATCGATGATATGCGAGGAGATGGTCTTGATGACCGGCCCGCCTGCGATCATGGCGCCGAGAATTTCGAAGATCGCCGCCATGACCAAGGCCTGCGTCATGGTGATCGCACGCGCACCCACTGCGGCGCCGACATTGTTGGCGACGTCCTTGGCGCCGATATTCATGGCCATGTAGCCGGCGAGCGCCACGGCGGCGATGGCCAGCGTCGCGCCCGGCTGGTTCAGCACGTTGATGCCGGCGAAGATCATCGCAAGGCCAAGGAAGATCAGGCCGATACCGGGAGCGACCAGGCGTTTCGTGACATGATGGGCCGCATCCTCGACGTAGGTGAGTTTGTCGAGATCCTTGTCTAGCGTCCGTTTTGTCAATTTCACCGGTCGGTCGGGCATGCCATTCTCTGAGTCGAAATATATACTCTTACGCCGCCCGGCAGGCCGCGCAATGCCTGGCGATCGTCCTGGTATAGTTTGTTGGGAGTATGATGGGGCCTATTTGGCCTCTGCTGCGGCAAATCTTGCCGTCATCCGCCGCTCAAAGGCGAGGATGATGTCACGCAACTCCGGCTCGCGGACACGCTTGATCGCTTCGCTGCAGGAAACCCACTCGACCGTGCGCTCGCCCTTTTCCTTGAAATTCTTGGCGAGATCATTGACGTCGAGCGCATAGACCTGAACTCGGCAGGGCACTTGTATGCCGTCCTTCAGAACCTTGTCGTAGCTGAAGGCGCCAAGCGGCTCGGTTTCCACCGTGCCGCGCACGCCGGCTTCTTCGAAGGCTTCCCGGGCCGCCACCTCATGCGACAGCTTGCCAGGCATCGGCCAGCCCTTGGGAATGACCCAGCGGCCGGTATCGCGGCTGGTCAGCAGCAGCATTTCCAACTCGCCCGTCTTCTTTCTCACTCGATAGCAGAGCGCGGCATATTGCTGTCGCGGCGGACGCCGAAACATGAGCTGCACATCATTTGCGATACGGGCGAGAATGGCCAAGGGTCGGGTCACCTTTAAGAGTTCGAGTTTAGAATCAGTTGCATATTAGCATTGCATGGAAAAATTGTGCATTCCATATGGCTTTATATGGTATTTCCACACACTTTCGTTGAGTGTTCAGTAGATAAAAATATGAGGATTCGGTCTCTGATATTCGCCAGCGACTATGCTATTAGCGACATCAAATCCGTTTAATATGCCGCAGATGGCGCAGTCGCTCTATCGCTCTTCCTATCCTACCGGAAAATAAGCTAAATCTCCGTTATGCCCGAACGCTCCCCACCGCCGCGTCTCCCGCCAATGAACGCGCTGCGCGCCTTCGATGCCGTTGCCCGTCGTGGTAGCATTTTGAAAGCGGCCGAGGAGCTCGGTGTCGTACGCGGCGCTGTACGCCAGCAGCTTACCGTGCTGGAAACATTTTTCGGTATTGTTTTGTTCCGGCGCGATGGCCGGCGCTTGATATTGACCGAGAAGGGCAGGGCCTTTGCCGACTCCGTCGGCATTGCCTTCGGCATTCTGGCGCGCGCCTCGGCCGAGCTCGCGGCCGATGAGCGCAGGGTGCTTCGCCTCGGTGTCCCTTCCGCTTTCGCCGTGTGGTGGTTGATGCCGCGGGTTGCGGATCTGCAGGCTGCACTTCCCGACATCGACGTCGATATCATCCCGATGGCGATGGTCGAACCGCTGGCGCGCCATCCTGATCTCGACGCCGTGATCATGGGCGGCGAATATCGGCCCGCGTCGGACATCACCGCAATCCGTTTCATGGAAGACGAATTCGGCCCGGTAGCAACGCCAGACCTTTCCGCCCGCCTCGCGCTTGCCACGGGGGTGGAAGTCCTTGCCGGCGCGGTCGCCCTGACCAGCCGTTCCGCGCCTCGTCTTTGGGATGATTGGTTTGCCGAAAGCGGCCACGCGCCCATTCGCTTTGCCCGCATGCGCGAATTCGAAGATTTGCTTCTGGCGATCGCGGCCGCCCGCGCCGGCGTTGGCATTGCCATCGTCCCTCGCACGGCTGTTCGTGACGATATCGATCGCGGCACGTTGGTAGCGCCCTTTGGCTTCATCCGGAGACCCGCGGGATACAGTCTCTGCATCCGCAGCGGCGATGCGAAGAAGGCGGCTTTTGTCCGGCTGGCCGATTGGCTGCTGGGAGCAGGGGCCGGCCCTATCCCGCCAACGGTGAGATAGGCCTCGTGCCTATGACACTTTTTCTGCCCTATCGCTCATTCCAATGTCCATAGACAGCCTGTCATTTCCCATGTGAGATCGCGGCACGACAGACCGCCGTCAGGAGTGCGCTATGGACCAGTCTTCCTCTCTTTCGCGTATGGATTGGGTTGCCCGGAGCTGCCGCCTGCTGGCGGCGACGGCAGCTGAATTCCGTGAGACCAGACCCTTCGAGGGCCTGACGATCGGAACCGGCATTCATCTAGAGCCGAAGACGGTGGCACTGGTGATGACGCTGCGCGCCGGTGGTGCCCGCCTCGTCTGCACCGGCAATCTCAACAGCACCCAGCCGGAAACCGTCAGATATCTGCGTACGCAGGACATCACCGTTTTCGCCACCCAGACCACAGATGCCGCCGAGCACGGCGCCAGTCTCGACGCCATCCTGGCGAAAAAGCCGGACCTGCTGCTCGACAATGGCGGCGATCTCTTTGCGCGCGCCGCCGAGCGGCCCTATGCCAATCTCTTGGGCGGCACCGAAGAGACGACCTCCGGCCGCATCCGGTTGCTGCCGATGCGCGACAGGCTGGCCATGCCGATCCTCGTCATCAATGACAGTCCGATCAAGCAGTTCGCCGAAAACAAGCATGCGGTCGGCCAAAGCTTGTTCGAGAGCTATCTGCGCTTCACCAATCGCTCGACCAACGGCAAACGCGTCACCGTCTTTGGCTATGGCGCCTGCGGCAAGGGTACGGCGGCCAGTTTCCGCAACGCCTATGCCACGGTCAGTGTCGTCGATATCGATCCCGTGACGACGCTGGAGGCGCATCTGGACGGTTTCGTTACGCCTCTACGAGAGGAGGCGATCCGTACCGCCGATATCCTCATCACCGTTACCGGCTATCCAGGCATCGTGACTGCGGCGGACCTACCGCTGATCAAGCATGGCGCGATCCTGATGAACGGCGGTCATTTCCCGCATGAGATTAATGTGGACGCCTTCCGAAATAGTCCGGATGTCGCCGGCATCGACCGCTATGAGGCCGAGCAAATCGAGACCATCCGCATGCGAGACGGACGCGCTTTCCACATCCTCGGTGCCGGCCACATGGCCAACCTCGCCGGACCGCGCCCGCTCGGCAACACCGTCGAATCCATGGATCTCGGCTTTGCGCTGCAAGCCCGCTGCCTGGAACGCGTGGCAAAGGGCGGCCTCGGCAAGGAGGCATGCGTCATTCCCGTGCCCGCCGATATCGATGCCATGGTGGCATCGGCCTATCTCGATCTGGCGAGATGAGTGCGAACATGTGCTTTGTCGACATCGCTGCGGGCACTGCTGGATCTGGTGATTGAACGGTCGGCGCTCTAGGCCTTCGCCAATGCTTCCGGCAGCACCCGGTCATAGAGCCCAGCCATCTCGTCGCCAAAGCAGCAGAAAATAATCTCGCTGAAATCGCCGCCCATGCTCTCGGCAACAGCGGTGCGTGTCGCGATCGTGGCTGAGGGTTCGGCGGGCAAACGGTAGACGCCGGTGGAGATGGCCGGAAAGGCGATGGTTTTGAGACCGTGATCCCGGGCAAGGCCGAGGCTGTTGCGATAGCAGCTTGCCAGCAAATCGTCTTCGCCGCGCCCGCCGCCATTCCAGACGGGGCCGACCGTGTGGATCACATGCTTTGCTGGCAGGCGATATCCCTTGGTGATCTTGGCCTGTCCGGTCTTGCAGCCATTCAGCGTCCGGCATTCCGCCAACAATTCCGGCCCGGCGGCACGATGGATCGCGCCATCCACACCGCCGCCGCCGAGCAGGCTGCTGTTTGCCGCGTTGACGATGGCATCGACGTCGAGCTTGGTGATGTCGCCGAGGATGATGGTGAAGCGCGTATTCGAGACCGCGCAAAGATCGGAGCGGATGGTTTCAAGAGCGGGCATGATGACACTCTCCAATCTTTGGATTGAGGTAGTGGTCGTCTATCGCTCCCAATAGGGAACCGGCCCATAAAGTTCCGCCAGGAAATCGATAAAGACGCGGACCTTTGCCGGCAGGAACTGGCGGCTGGGATAGACGGCCGAAAGCGTGACACTGTGAGAGCCTTCATAGGCCGGCAGCACCTGCACCAGTCGCCCGTCCTTGAGTTCGGGGCCGACATCCCAGGTGGAGCGCAGCGCAATGCCGAGGCCGGCGATCACGGCTTCGCGGATCACCTCGCTGGAATTGGTGATCAGCTTGCCTTCCGGCCGGAAGGTCAGCGCGCCCTTCGGTCCGTCCAGCCGCCAGGGATCGTGATTGTGCGGCGGCAGGCAGGTGTGCCGCCGCAAATCATCGATATCCTCCGGCATGCCATGGGCGGCGATATAGGCTGGCGAGGCGCAGAGCACGCGGCGCACCAGCGCCAGGCGCCGGGCAACGAGGCTGGAATCGGTGAGCTCCGCAATACGAATGGCGAGATCAAAGCCGCCGCCGACAATATCGGTGAATTCGTCTGTTAGCACCAGATTGATCGCCAGATCCGGATGCGCCTGCATGAACGCTTTGAGATGCGGGGCGATGTGCAGCCGGCCGAAGGAGGTCGGGGCCGAAATCTTCAGCGTTCCCTGCATCTGGGCGGAACGGCCGGCAATATAGGCCTCGGCCTCCTCCAGTCCGGCGAGGATGGCGAGCACCCGGTCGTAAAAACCCTGACCAGCTTCCGTAAGCGAAATCTGCCGCGTCGTTCGCTGCAAAAGCCGGGTGCCGAGCCGATCTTCCAACCGTTTGATTCGCTTGGAAATCACCGCTGGCGAAAAGCCAAGCAAACGGCCGGCGAGCGACATGCTTCCGGTCGTGACGACACTGGCAAAGATTTCGAGATCCCCAAGATTGGTCATGTGCTATTTATTCCCATTTTGGCATAAATTCTTATCATTTACGCCAATTTCGTGAAAGTAGTAAGCGTGATATGGCGTTAAAAAGAGGGGCGTCCATATTCGGGTGCAGGAGGAGAACGCCATGGCCGAGGCCATTTCATTTCTGGCGCCGCGTGCCGATGTTCTTGCCCGCCGCCGCGAGATCGTGGCGGATCTTGTCGACCTCTTGCCTCCGGAATGTCTGGTTCATGAGCCGCGCGAACTCACGCCTTTCGAGACGGACGCTTTCATTTCCTATCGTCGCATGCCGCTCGCCGTTGCTCTGCCCCGCTCGACGGCCGAGGTCGCGGCCGTCATGAAATACTGTCATCGCTACGGCATTCCCGTCGTGCCGCGTGGTGCCGGCACGTCGCTCTCCGGCGGCGCTATTCCGCAGGAAGATGCCGTCGTGCTCGGCCTTTCCAAGATGAACCGCATTCTCGACATCGATCTCGCCAACCGCACGGCGACGGTGCAGGCCGGCGTCACCAATCTGCATATTTCCGAAAGCGTCTCCGCGGACGGTTTTTTCTATGCGCCCGACCCGAGTTCGCAGCTCGCCTGCACCATTGGCGGCAATATCGGGATGAATTCCGGCGGCGCACACTGCCTGAAATACGGCGTCACGACAAACAATCTGCTCGGCGTCAAGCTGGTATTGACCGATGGCACGGTGATCGATCTCGGCGGCAAGGCCTTGGATGCGGCAGGTTATGATCTGCTCGGACTTGTCTGCGGCTCGGAGGGGCAACTCGGCATCGTCACCGAGGCGACGGTTCGGTTGATCGCCAAGCCGGAAGGCGCGCGGCCGGTTCTCTTCGGTTTCGACACGTCGGAGCAGGCGGGCGCCTGTGTTGCCGATGTCATTGCCGCCGGCATCATCCCTGTCGCCATCGAGTTCATGGATAAACCGGCGATCGAAATCTGCGAAGCCTTCGCCCATGCCGGCTATCCGCTCGATGTCGGCGCGCTGCTGATCGTCGAGGTCGAGGGTTCGGAAGCGGAGATGGACGACATGCTGAAAAGCATCGTCGAGATCGCCCGCACTCACAATGTGAAGACGGTGCGCGAGTGCCAGTCGGCGACCGAGGCGGCGCTGATCTGGAAGGGGCGCAAATCGGCTTTCGGCGCCACCGGCCGCATCGCCGACTATATCTGCATGGACGGCACGGTACCGCTCAGCCAGCTCTCTTATGTCCTGAAGAAGACAGCAGAAATCATCGATGGTTACGGCCTGCGTGTCGCCAATGTCTTCCATGCCGGCGACGGCAATATGCATCCGCTGATCCTGTTCAACGCCAATGATCCAGAGGATGCCGCTAAGGCGGAAGCCGCCGGCAACGACATTCTCCGGCTCTGCGTCGATGCTGGCGGCTGCCTGACGGGCGAGCATGGCGTCGGGATCGAGAAGCGCGACCTGATGCGGCACCAATACGCGGAGGCTGATCTTGCCCAGATGATGTCGGTGCGCGCCGCCTTCGATCCCGGCTGGATCCTCAATCCCTCTAAAGTCTTCCCGCTGGATGGGCGCAACGCCGCATGAGAGAATTTTTGCCGAAGACGGAAGACGAGGCAGCAGCCATCATCCGCGATCACGCTGCGCGTGGCGCAGCATTGGCCATAGTCGGTGGTAACACTCGCGCCGGTTTCGGCAATGCCTTTGCCGCAGAGGCTACACTATGTTCGTGTGCGCTTACCGATATCGTCGCCTATAATCCGGGTGAGATGGTGATGACCGCGCGGGCGGGGACGCCGCTTGCCGAGATCGAAGCGGTGCTGGCTGAAAACGGCCAGATGATGGCTTTCGAACCTATGGACTACCGGCCGTTGATGGGAACGGAGGGCGAGCCGACGATCGGCGGCGTCTTCGCCGCAAATATCTCCGGCCCTCGGCGTTTCGTAAGCGGCGCTGCACGCGACAGCCTGCTCGGCGTCCGCTTCGCCAATGGCAAGGGCGAAATCGTCAAGGCCGGCGGGAGGGTGATGAAAAATGTCACCGGTCTCGATCTCGTCAAGCTGATGGCCGGTTCGCACGGCACGCTCGGTCTCCTGACGGAAGTCACCTTTCGGGTTCCGCCGCGGCCGAAGACGGAGGAGACGATCATCGTTTCCGGCCTCAACGATGCCGAGGCGGCAAACGTCATGGCGGCAGCCATGGCGCTGCCCGTCGATGTATCCGGTGCGGCGCATCTGCCGCTGACCGTCTCCTGGACATTTCTGGATGGCCAATTGCCGGACGGAGCGGCAACGGTATTGCGCATCGAAGGTTTGGCCGGGTCCGTCTCGGCGAGGGCGGAGAAGCTGGCCGCGGCCATGCGCCGACTTGGCACCGCAACGCGACTTGCTGAGGCGGAAAGCCACCGTCTCTGGCGCGAAATACGCAATGTGAAGCCTTACGCCGACGGCACGATGCGCCCAGTCTGGCGCGTTTCGGTCGCCCCCAGCATCGGCCATCAGCTTGTCGCAGCGCTCCGCCTCGAAGCCGGCGTCGATGCCTATTACGATTGGCAGGGCGGCCTGGTCTGGATGCGTATGGAGGCGGAGCCGGAGGGGGAATTGCTGCGTCGCTATATCCATGTGCTCGGCGGCGGCCATGCCACTTTGCTACGCGCCGCGCCCGCCGACCGCGCGACGACATCAGCATTCCAGCCACAGCCCGAGGCCGTGGCTTTGCTGTCGGCGCGCGTAAAGGAAAAGTTCGATCCTGCGCGGATTTTCAATCCGGGGAAAATGGGGTGATGCGGATGGAACCTTTTGCTGCCCACCCCCTCACCCGAGCCCTCTCCCCGCGGGGGAGAGGGGACGACCTCATTTGCAGCAAACCCTCGTTTCCCCCTCTTCCCTTGTGGAGAAGGTGCTCGATAAGGCGGATGAGGGGGGCTCGGCGCGAAGCGACGAGCATCCTTATTCTCGCGGAAAAGAATCGGGAGCCTGCCTGAATGCAAACCAACTTCACCCCCGCCCAGCTTGCCGATCCGCATATTGCCGAATCCGAGGCAATTTTGCGCAAATGCGTTCATTGCGGCTTCTGCACCGCCACCTGCCCGACCTATGTGACGCTTGGGAACGAGCTCGACAGTCCGCGCGGCCGGATTTATCTGATCAAGGATATGCTGGAAAACGGCAGGCCTGCCGACGCCGAGATAGTAACGCATATCGACCGCTGTCTTTCCTGCCTTGCCTGCGTGACCACCTGCCCCTCCGGCGTCGACTATATGCATCTCATCGATCATGCCCGCATCCATATCGAAGAGACCTACAAGCGGCCCCTGATGAACCGCTTGACGCGCAGCGTGCTGGCTGCGGTGCTGCCTTATCCTGGCCGGTTCCGCCTTGCGCTCAACCTTGCTCGCCTGGGGCAGCCCTTCAAGGGCTTAATGCGCCGCATCCCGGCGCTGAACCCCTTTGTTGCCATGCTCGATCTCGCACCGCGCTCCATTCCAGCGCCGTCGCCCTTCGCCAAGCCCGGCCGGCATCAGCCGCAGGCTGAGCGGCGCGGGCGGGTGGCGATCCTGACCGGTTGTGCCCAGCTGGTGCTCGATCCCGCCATCAACGAGGCGACCATCCGGCTTCTCGCCCGCCTCGGCGTCGAAGTGGTGGTGCCGGGAGGCGAGGTCTGCTGCGGTTCGCTGGTGCACCACATGGGCAGGGAAGAGCAGGCGCTGGCCAGTGCCCGCGCCAACATCGACGTCTGGATGCGTGAGATCGAAGCCGGCGGGCTCGACGCGATCATCATCACGGCATCCGGTTGCGGCACGACGATCAAGGACTACGGCCATATGCTGCGGCTCGATCCGGCCTATGCCGACAAGGCCGCGCGCATCTCGGCGCTCGCCAAGGACATCACCGAATATCTCGCAGCCCTCGATCTGCCCTCGCATATGCCACGCGGCATCACCGTCGCCTATCATTCTGCCTGCTCGATGCAGCATGGCCAAAGGATCACCCTGGCGCCGAAACTGCTGCTGAAGGCGGCGGGCTTCACCGTGCGCGATCCGGCGGAGGGGCATCTCTGCTGCGGCTCGGCCGGCACCTACAACATCATGCAGCCGGAAATCTCCGGCGAGCTGAGGGCGCGCAAGGTCAGGAATATCGAGGCAACGAAGGCCGATATCATCGCTACCGGCAATATCGGCTGCATCACGCAGATCGCGACAGGAACCGACATGCCGATCCTGCACACCGTCGAATTGCTGGATTGGGCCTATGGCGGCGACATGCCGGTTAAGCTTCGCCGCCTCAAGGTGGCAGCTTCTTAAGGTCATCCGGGAAAATGGGAAAAGCTTCTGTCCAGTTGGCAAAAGCTGAGCCGCTTAGTGCAGCCGGCTGGCCGGCGGTGGCCGATGCGACCGCCATTCCACCTCAAATTTATCGGGGCGTATAAGCGTCAGGCTGATCCGATCTTGCCCATCCTCAACAAAGACACCGTCGATCAAACCGGCAACACCATCATAGAACGAACCCTCGACCAGGCTGTCGATGCACGCCATCTCGCGCTCCCGCGCGGTAAAATCGGCAATGGACATGCATTGCCGACGGCCATCGGCAAACACATCGATCAGCCGGGGAACGTCTCCGCCGTCGCCGACCTCATAATAGATGACGACCGGCTCCTCGCTTTCCGGATGGATCCAGTCGCATCGGTAATAGGAAAAGCTCATGGCCTATTGTCTACTACAAAAACCCCTAAATCGGAACAGATTTAGGGGTTTCGGCAACAATGTGGCCGCGTCTCTTAGAAGTTGAACGACACGCCGAAATCGATGGCATGGGTGAAGACATCGGTCTTCAGGTTGGCGCCGCTGTCGATCGGGACATTCACGAAGTTGTAGTTGCCCTTATATTCGACGAAGGTCGACCAGTGCTGGCTGAACTGATAGCTGATGCCAGCCTGCGCCTGCAGCGATGCGCCGCCGAACTCGTAGTCGAAAGTGCGGCCGGAGGCGCGGGTCACTTCGACATGCGGCACGTTGATGCCGGCGCCGAGGCCGACATAGGGCGTCCACTTGCGGCTCGGATCCTGGAAGCGGTAGAGCGCATTGAGCGTCAGCATGTTGAGGCCGTCGGTGAACTCGAAATGCGACCAGCCAGGCGTGTTGCCAAGATCGCCATAGACCTTGGCATGGGTGTAGTCGAGTGAGAGACCCCAGTTCGACTTGTCGAACTCGTCGAGCCACCAGATGCCGCGGACGCCGAAATAGGGCGGCATCTTGAAGGATTTGCCCGACCAGTCGGGATCGAAATCAGCGCCGTCGGACGTCTTGACGTTGTTGCCGGTCGCGCCCTGGAAGCCGCCATAAGCCGAAAACTGCATCTCCGCTGAGGCCGAACCGGCTGCAAAGACAAAAGCTGATATTGCAAGCGCGGCTACGGCCGGCTGCCCAATGCGAAATGCCCGATGCATATGAAATCCCCAAATGGCCCCGAATGGCAAAGTGTCGCTATCTAAGCGTGCTTTTGTGACAGTTCTATTGCAGCGTTCTGTATTTGGACTGGCTTAGGTGGGAAAGCTGACACCAAACTGAACAAAAAGGGCAGTTTGCCGGGCGGCGGATGCGATAAGTTTGGCGTTGTTACACCTGCGCCACAGTGCGTGTTGTCGGATGGGTACGCTCCAGTCATAAGGGAGCGACATATGTCACCAATCTCCCCCAAGGTGGGGGAGATGTCACGATAACGACACAGGTATCAGACGCCCGGCATGCCGAATCGTCTTGGTGGAAAGCGCGCGGCTGCTCAGCCGCCGAATATCGTCCGCAGCACGTCAATGCCGCGATCCTGGTAGCTGACCTCGCCCTGCTTGTTGCCGGGGCCGACGACGATGACCTTGGTGCCGACGGGCGCGCGGTCGTAGAGGTCCACGACGTCCTTGTTCATCATGCGGATGCAGCCGGACGACATGTTGAGCCCGATGCTCCAGGGCTGGTTGGTGCCATGGATGCGGAACGCCGTGTCGTTGCCGTTGCGATAGAGATACATGGCGCGTGCGCCGAGCGGGTTGTCCTCGCCGCCTTCCTGATAGGCAGGCAGCTTGTGGCCCTTCTTGGCCTCGCGTACGATCATTTCCGGCGGCGGCGTCCAGCCGGGCCATTCCGCCTTGCGGCCGATCTTCACGACGCCGGACCAGCCGTAGCCTTCGCGGCCGACACCGATGCCGTAGCGCCGCGCCCGGTTGTCGCCTTCGACAAGGTAGAGATATTTGTTGTTGGTATCGATGATGATCGTGCCTGGCGCTTCATTGGTCACCAGCCGTACGACCCGTCGTTGAAACTGCGGCTTGACCTGCCCCTGCGGCTGCATTGCCACGCGGATCACATCGGTGCGCGTCACTTGCGCCACATGAGGTGCTGAGGCGCTGAAGGCCGCTGCATCCGATGCCGCCAAAAGGCACGACATAACCATGCCCGCCGCCGCCACGACCGGTAGTATTGATTTCATCCGTCATTCCCCTCTCGATTTACCGGGCAAGAAACTAACGAAACTTGCGAGAGGATCAAGATGAAATCGCTGACGGCAAAGATCGAATACTGGATCAGCGACCTGATCCAGCATCCGAAAGAGCCTAATTGTCGGGTTATATCAATGCTTACAATGGGGTTTCTGCGCCCAATCGTGTCATGCGCAGCAATCTTAATAGCAATCACATCACTATAACGCGTGTCCCGACTTTTACACGATTGTAGAGATCGATCACGTCTTCATTGCGCAGGCGAATGCAGCCGGAGGACACGGCGTTGCCGATCGTCCAGGGCGCATTGGTGCCATGGATGCGGTAGAGCGTCGAGCCGAGATACATGGCGCGGGCGCCGAGCGGATTGGCTTCGCCGCCTTCCATGTGGGCCGGCAGATAATGCCCTTTCGCGGCTTCGCGCGATAACATTTCCGATGGCGGCGTCCAATCGGGCCACTCCTGCTTGCGGCTGATGGTATGCGCACCGGCCCATTCGAAGCCAGGTTTGCCGACGCCGACGCCGTAGCGCCGCGCTTTGCCGCCGTCCATCACCAGGTAGAGGAAGCGATTGTTAGTGTCGATGACGATGGTGCCCGGTCTTTCTTTTGTCTGGTAATCAACGATCTGCGGCAGGAACTGCGGGTCGATTTGGCCGCGGACCGCCGGATATTGCGGCCGGATGACGGCAACCTGCTGCACGACAGGGCGCGAAAACAGGCCCCGCGGCTGGATCACTCGCCGCACCTGCGGAGCCTGGCCATCCGCGGGATCGTTCATCGGGTTGATGGCCTGGCGCGCCATGGGGCGACGGGGATAGACGGCCGGCTGCACGTTGGCGCCGCCGAGCTGCATCACCCACGGGGCGGTCAGATCGGGGCTGACGATGACAGGCGGGCGCGACTGATAACGGTCGTCAGCGAAAGCGCTGGAGGCGAGCAGGCTCAAAGCGCCGGCGGCAAATAAAATGCATTGTTTCATCATCGGACAAACTCTCTACAAACGGGCCGAGGATGGGCGTAATTGCGCCCGGTCCGGAACATGGTGCCACTTGCGCGCCAGCGAATGGTAAACATCTATTCATCAAAATGCCGCGAAGCCGATAAACCTTTGTCAGGGTTACTGCTTGGTTTGGAAAGACGGTTTGCAAGTGGTAAACCTTGAATCGGGATGACTTGCCGTCGAATCGTTCTCTCGATCTTAAGTATTTGATTGGCATGATCTTATCCGAAAGCCGCCCGCCAGTTTTCGGGATCGGGTTCTGAAACAGGGGACGAACTGCAACAATGGCCGGAACAGGCATCATCACCGGTGAGGATGGCAAGGACCGCTGCTTCTGGCACGGCAATCTGCCGGAGTATCAGCGCTATCACGATCAGGAATGGGGCCGGCCCGTCATCGACGACATCAGGCTTTTCGAAAAGATCTGCCTGGAGGGATTTCAGTCGGGCCTGTCCTGGTTGACGATCCTGCGCAAGCGCGAGAATTTCCGCGCCGCCTTTGCCGGCTTCGATTTCGAGAAGGTGGCCGAGTTTGGTGAAGCGGACATCGAGCGCTGCCTCGGCGATGCCGGCATCATCCGCCATCGCGGCAAAATTGTCTCCACCATCAACAATGCCCGCCGCGCCATCGACCTGCGCCAGGAATTCGGCTCGCTCGCTCGTTATTTCTGGAGCCACGAGCCATCAGCCGAGGAGCGTCCGGCCTTTGTCGATTACCCGACCATTGCCGCCAATCCGACGACGCCGGCCTCGGTGCGGATCTCGAAGGACCTGAAGAAGCGCGGCTGGACCTTCGTCGGGCCCACCACGGTCTATGCCTTCATGCAGGCCATGGGCCTTGTCAATGATCACATCGAAGGCTGCTATTGCAGGAAAGAGGTGGAGGCGATGCGCAGTGCATTGGTACGGCCATGAGACGCCTGACGCTTGCCTTTTCGCTGCTGACTTTCGTCCTGCTCGGCAGTCACGCCGCCTGTGCGCAGGATACTGAGAACGATGACAGCACCCAGGGTGCCCAGCAGACGCCCCTCCCGCAACTCGATCGTGGCGAGACCGTGGAAAAGCTTGGTTTCCCCGCCGTCCTGGAGAAATTGACGGGCTGGACGAAGTTCGGCAAGGGCAAGGTCTATACGCTGCCGCTGAAGAAGGGCCAGCACATCCGCATCACCTTCAGCTCGAAGAGCAAATACGCCTATATGGCGATCTTCGATCTCTCCTCGAACGATGACGAATCCTTCTTCGGGACCGACGAGGACGGCATGATCGCCGACGTCACCGTCAATGAAGACACGACATGGCTGATCAAGCCTTATTACTCCCGCGTCACCCGCCGCCGCGGCCGTGGCGCGCCGTACGAAATCCTCATCGACCCCAATCCGCCGGCCACACAGCAATCGAACCAGCCGGCCGATCAAACGCCGTCGCTGTTCCCGAAGAGATCTTCGCAACCGCAGTAGGTTTTGAAGGCCTTCAGCCCAGCCCGTCGATCACCCCTCGCAACTCGCCGAGGTGTTCGATCTTCCGAAATCTCGGCGCCTCGGTCGGTTCCGCGACGTGTTCGAAAGCCCAGGTAAGCTCGTGCGGCACGAAGACGCCGTAACTGCCGGCGGCGAGCGCGGGCACGATGTCCGATTTCAGCGAGTTGCCGACCATCATCGCCCGTTCCGGCCCGTCGCCGACCTTGGAGAAGATGCGGCGATAGGTGGAGGCATTCTTGTCGGAGACGATTTCGATGGCATCGAAGAGATCGCCGAGGCCGGATTGCGCAAGCTTGCGCTCCTGGTCGAAAAGATCGCCTTTGGTAATCAGCACCAGCAGGTAATTGCCCGTTAGGGCTTCCAACGTCTCCCGCACATTGGGAAGCGTTTCGACGGGATGGGCGAGCAGGTCGCGGCCGATGTCGAGAATTTGCGCGATCACGGTCGTCGGCACTTCGCCCTTGGTGATCTCGATCGCCGTTTCGATCATCGACAGCGTGAAACCTTTGATGCCGAAGCCGTAACGGTGCAGATTGCGCTTCTCCGTTTCCAGCAACTCTTGGGAAATGTTCTCGCTTTCTGCGTGGTCGGCAAGCAGTTCGATGAATTGTCGTTCCGTCAGACGATAGAATTGTTCGTTCTGCCAGAGCGTATCGTCGGCATCGAAGCCGATCGTAGTCAAAGGGCGTTGCGTCATGGACATTCTTGCTCTTATGGATTGCATGGATGCGAGAGTCTATCGCGCGTCTAAAAGGAGGCAAGGGCGAAGCGCTGGTCACCGCATCGTGATCGGTGCCGGGTATCGCGTTGAAATCGGATTCCAGTGCATTATGTCGACGTTGTCTCGATGGCGGCGCGCCAAGACCGCTCTTCGATGACCTTCTTCGGACCTCCCAAGGCAGCGCGGATGAGCGGCTGTCATGCCGAGGCCAATAGCCAAGAGACAAGAATTCACCGGCCGGAAGCTGCCTTTCGGCGGATCACAAGGGATTTCTTCAAATGCGTTATAACCAACTCGGCAATACCGGCATGTTCGTCTCAGAACTTTGTCTGGGCACAATGACCTTCGGCGAAGCCAATCCCAGCAACAGCCTCTGGGGCTCGATAGCGGACGTCGACCAGGCGCTGGCCGACAAGATCGTCGAAGGCTCGCTCGCTGCCGGCGTCAATTTCATCGACACCGCCGACGTCTATTCTTTCGGCAACTCCGAAAAGCTGCTCGGCCAGGCCCTGAAGAACCTCGGCGTGCCGCGCAAGGACGTCGTTATCGCCACCAAGGTCTACGGCGTCATGGGCGACAAGCCAAACGATCGCGGCGCGTCGCGCGGCCATATCATGGACTCGGTTCAAGCCAGCCTGGAGCGGCTGCAGACCGATCATATCGATCTCTATCAGATCCATGCCATGGATACCGTGACGCCGATCGACGAGACACTGCGCGCGCTCGACGATCTTGTCTCTCGCGGACTGGTGCGTTATGTCGGCGTTTCCAACTGGCAGGCTTGGCGCATCGCCAAGGCGCTCGGCATTTCCGAACGCCGCGGCTTTGCCCGCTTCGAAACGGTACAGGCCTATTATTCTATCGCCGGCCGCGATCTGGAGCGTGAAATCGTACCGCTGATGGCTGAGGAAAAGCTCGGGCTCATGGTCTGGTCGCCGCTCGCCGGCGGTCTTCTTTCCGGCAAGTACGGTCCGGGCGCTCCCGGCAACGGCGAGGGACGCCGCGCCAGCTTCGACTTCCCGCCGGTCGATAAGGACCGGGCCTGGGCCTGCGTCGCGGCGATGCGCGAAGTGGCGCAGAAACATAGTGCGAGCGTCGCCACCGTTGCGCTCGCCTGGATCCTGGCGAAGCCCTTCGTCACCAGCATCATCATTGGCGCCAAGCGCCTCGATCAGCTCGACCAGAATCTGGCCGCCGTCAAGCTGAAACTCGATGCGGACGATCTCGCCAAACTCGACGAGGTCAGCGCGCTTGCTCCGGAATATCCCGGCTGGATGCTGAGCCGCCAGGGCGCCCAGCGCGTGCCGCAGCCTTTCGACCCGAAGGGCTGAGCCTTCGAGCCCAAATGAAGCGCCGCCGTCTCGCATAAGTGAGGCGGCGGGCTAGCGATTCGTCATGGTTCGATCGACCTGCTTGCACGCGGCTGCGGCAGATCAAAGGAATTACGGCAGGCGGACGCTCTACCGACACTACAAACGAACGCCGTTCGCAAAGACCCAATTCCAGGCCATTATCTGCACCGATTTCCTAAGGCCAGTGGACCAAAATGGATCCGCCTGCACCAGGCGCTCGACTTCAGCAGCATCAGGCGCTTCCACAAGCCATAAACCGCCTGCAAATGCGTTATCCTGTCGCCTGAGCGGCCCCGCCGTCTTGATGAAGGTCGCGTTTGCTTCCAGAAAATCAAGATGATTTTCCAAATATTCCTGACGTATGGCGGCAGCATGTTGCTGATCATCCTCGAACAAAACCGCAAATAGTTTCATTGCTCTCTCCTTGCTGGACCTTGGCAGCGTAAGGCTGCAATAATGCAATTGCGTGCTGTAATATTGCCGAGGGATGCTGCAAAAATGCAGGATATAGATTGGAACGATTTGCGTTATGTCCTCGCCTTGGCGCGAGGGCACTCGTTCGCGGCGACGGCAAGGGAGATCAAGACGGACGCGACGACGGTTGGTCGGCGTCTGCGCCTATTGGAGGAAAAGCTCGGCACCGCTCTGTTTCAGCGCGACGCAAGCGGTTCAATGCGGCCAACGCCGGCGGGTGAGATTGCCGTAGCGCGGGCCGAGACGATTGAGGCAGAAGTTATGGCGCTTTCAGGAGCGTTGGAGGCGACTGACCTCACCGCGCTCGGCAAGGTGCGCCTGACAGCACCACCCTCCGTCATCAGCCGCCTATTGATACCCAAGGCCGCCGGGCTGCTGTCTTATCATCCCGGCCTGCAGTTGGAACTCATCAGCGATGCGCGCAACTTCAATCTGACCCGACGCGAGGCTGACATGGCCCTCCGCCTTGCAAGGCCGGCCGACATGAACAACAACAAGGTCGTGGCGCGGCGGATCGCTACACTGAATTATGCAATCTATGTAGCGGCAGGAAAACGGGATCAAGCGGAACGACTGCCTTGGCTGATCTATGAGGATGGGATGACGCATCTGCCGCATGCCCGCTGGATCGCCATGCAGGTGGAAACATCAGGCGAAGGCGGCGCGCTTGCGGTGAATGACGCTGAAGCGCTGCTTCAAGCAGCCGTTGCTGGATTGGGCCGGGCGCTGCTGCCTACAATTTTGGTCAAGCATGTCGACGGGCTCAGCCGTGTCGATGTCGATGACAAGACCTTGCCTGTGCGGGAGGTGTGGTTGCTGACTCACACCGAGCTTCGCCACCTCGCGCGAATTCGGGCAGTCTCGGAATGGCTCGACCGAGTGTTTCATGGTTCGCACTTCACGGAGGTCTGATCGTGACGAGAGACGACAGAGCTGCCGCCTCTCGCTCGGCTTTCACCCGACTTATTTACCGTGCTTCTTCAGCCAGGTGTTCATCTCCTTGATTTCGGCCTCCTGCGCCTTGATGACACTGTCCGCCAATTTGCGCAGTTCCGGGTCCTTGCCGTATTTGAGCTCGATCCTGGCCATGTCGACGGCGCCTTGATGATGCGGGATCATGCCGCGGACGAAATCCGCATCGGCATCACCGCTATAGGTGATCATCATATCCTGGTGCATCTTGCCCATGGCATCGTTGAATGCCTTGCTGGATGCGCCCTGGTTGCCCATCGGCTTGCTCATGTCCATGCCGGACACGTCGTCGGCAAGGGCAGGGACGATAAGGGCGAGAGCAAAAGCGCCGGCGAGAATGATGGATTTTGAAAGAGGCATGAGAATTCCTTTCCGTTTTTGAACGGCATCTGAAGTCTTGTGCGGAAAAGTCCGCATCATTGATGAATGGAAATCAGGAGCGTCAGGCGAAACGGGGAGGCGGCGCTGTCGGAGCCGGGCGGGAATCATGCAGCCGTTGGCCATGCGTGGGCGCCGGATAGGAGAATGCCAAAGACTTGCCCTCATCCATCGCAAGCGCCGGCGCAACCGCAAGGCAGGCGGCGCAAGAAGGCGCATGTGCCATACCGCCGGCGCAGGGATTGTCCGGTTTCTTATCCGTTTGCACGGCCATGGAACCGTGATCCGTCATGCCGGGCATATCAGCCACACCGGCATGCATGCTCACGCTGGGGACAGCCGCCATCGCCATCGCGGAATCGCAGATGGGGCATTTCGCCAGCGCCGGCATGGCACCGTAGAACAGCCAGGCAATGAGCATTGTCAGGATCGCGAAGAAGCGCATGAGCAAAAATCTAAATTTGTAGTCGCAAAAGGCAAGTGGAAATCGCATTCAGCGATGGTTGGCGGAATATCGAGGCGCCAGTTTGACCTCGCTCAGGATTTCGACGGGAGGAAATCTCACGCAATCGGCAGCATCGAAAGTCACCGTAAATCTCGCCGGCGTTTCCGCAGCCCATGTCAGTGCTGTTTCGGCCGATGCCATCGGGATTTTCATCGCGATCGTGCAATGAGGCTGCCATTGGCTGGGCCGGTAATGCTCATCACATAGGGTGGGATCAATTTCCTGATGAATGGCATCGTGCGCATGCCGCAAGGCGCTGTCGTCGACGGGACGCGCCCAAAGCACCAGCACATCGTTCCTGAAGTGTCGGATGCCTGAGAATTCCACCGAAATCGCCGGAATGTCCTGAAAAGCCTTGGCAGCAGCCTCGCAGAGGCGCTCGGGCGAGATGTCTTCATAGATGGCAAAGGTCAGATGTGGAGGATAGCTCAGCTCTTGCATCGACGGCACAGTTTCGAAGGCGCTGGCTTGCCGCCAGAGATCGAGGACGGGGAGCGCCGTGTTGTTGGTGCATTTCAGGCTGATCGCGTAGGACATGGCTTCTACGTCCCGGTTATCTGCTTCTGTCGCTTTTGTCGGTTTTGACGGACAGCAACATACAACAATCCTTGCCGCATCCCGCGCTATCCGCTAGTTAACCGCCACTGTTCCCGTACCGGATTATCCTGCAAATGAGCGATAAACAAAAGAAACCGCAAAAGCTCAAAGCCCGCCTACCGCGTGGCTTTGTCGATCGTTCGGCGAGCGATATTCGCGCCGTCAACGAAATGACCGCCAAGATCCGGGCCGTGTACGAGCATTATGGTTTCGATCCCGTCGAGACGCCGCTGTTCGAATATACCGATGCGCTCGGCAAATTCCTACCCGATAGCGACCGGCCGAACGAAGGCGTGTTTTCGCTGCAGGACGATGACGAGCAGTGGATGTCGCTGCGCTACGATCTGACGGCGCCGCTTGCCCGTCATGTCGCAGAGAATTTCAACGAGATTCAGCTCCCCTACCGCACCTATCGGGCGGGCTATGTTTTCCGCAACGAGAAGCCAGGCCCGGGCCGCTTCCGCCAGTTCATGCAGTTTGATGCCGATACGGTCGGCGCGCCAGGCGTGCAGGCCGATGCCGAAATGTGCATGATGATGGCCGACACGCTGGAGGCCTTGGGCATCAAGCGCGGCGACTATGTGATCCGCGTCAACAACCGCAAGGTTCTGGACGGCGTGCTGGAGGCGATCGGCCTCGGCGGCGATAATAAGGCCGCTCAGCGCCTGAACGTACTGCGCGCCATCGACAAGCTCGACAAGTTCGGTCCGGAAGGCGTAGCGCTGCTGCTCGGACCGGGTCGCAAGGATGAGTCCGGCGATTTCACCAAGGGCGCCGGGCTGGACGCGGATCAGATCGAAAAAGTGCTCTTCTTCGTCGGCATCAAGGATTATGCCGAAAGTGCTGTCCGGCTGGCAGAGCTTGTCGCCGGCACGTCCAACGGCGGCGAAGGCGTCGAGGAACTGAATTTCATCGGCAGCCTCGTCACCAGCGCTGGTTATCATTCCGATCGTATCAAGATCGATCCGTCCGTCGTGCGTGGCCTCGAATATTACACCGGTCCGGTCTACGAGGCCGAGCTGTTGTTCGACGTCACCAACGAGAAGGGCGAGAAGGTCGTCTTCGGCTCCGTCGGCGGCGGTGGTCGTTATGACGGGCTCGTCTCGCGCTTCATGGGTCAGCCCGTGCCGGCCACCGGCTTCTCCATCGGCGTGTCGCGCCTGATGACAGCGCTGAAGAACCTCGGCAAGCTCGGCACCGAAGAGGTGATCGAGCCCGTGCTCGTCACCGTCATGGATGGCGATGTCGAGGCCATGGGCCGCTACCAGCGCTTCACGCAGCAACTGCGGGCGGCTGGCATCCGCGCCGAAATGTTCCAGGGCAATTGGAAGAAGTTCGGCAACCAACTGAAATATGCCGATCGCCGCGGCTGCCCAATCGCCATCATCCAAGGTGGCGACGAGCGCGCCGAGGGCGTCGTGCAGCTCAAGGACCTGATCGAAGGTAAGCGTCTGTCTGGCGAGATCGAGGACAATGCAAGCTGGCGCGAGGCCCGCGTCGCGCAGGAGACCGTGCCGGAAGCCGATCTGGTGGCCAAGGTGCAGCAGATTTTGGCGGCGCAGGCGGAGGATAAGAAGAGGGCACTCGGCAATGTCTGAGTGTGCGGCCTTGCCCCTCACCCTAACCCTCTCCCCGCAGGCGGGGAGAGGGGACGACCTCTTTTGCTCCGACCTTTCGTCCCTTGGTTGGGTCACAGATGGCGCTAATTTCCGTCATCCCCTTCTCCCCGTCGGGGAGAAGGTGCCCGACAGGGCGGATGAGGGGGCCGAGGAGCGGAGCGACGCGGATCATGAGCGTGAAGCGAAGGATAGTTTTCCCGTGCTGAGAGCCCCCCTCATCCGACCCTTCGGGCCACCTTCTCCCCGAGGGGAGAAGGGGAGGGCAAACCCATGCCCCTGATCAACCTCCCAGATTTCGCCGGCGATCTTCTGGCTGAGTTTGCCGGCCGCCGGACGGAGCGGGTCGATACGCCGATCATCCAGCCGGCCGAGCCTTTTCTCGACATGGCGGGCGAAGATCTGCGCCGTCGCATCTTCATGACCGAAAGCGAAACCGGCGCCAGCCTATGCCTGCGCCCGGAATTCACCATTCCCGTCTGTCTGCGCCATATCGAAACCGCGACGGGCACCCCAAAGCGCTATTCCTATCTTGGCGAGATCTTCCGCCAGCGTCGCGAAGGCGGCAATGAATTCTACCAGGCGGGGATAGAGGATCTTGGCGATCGCGATATCGCCGGAGCCGATGCCCGCCTCATTGGCGATGCCATCGGCATTCTCAATCGGCTGGTGCCGGGCAAGTCGCTCTCCGTGACACTCGGCGATCAAGCCGTGTTCGAGGCGGTCGTGCAGGCGCTCGGACTGCCATCCGGCTGGCAGAAGCGGTTGATCCATGCTTTCGGCAATATGACGCATCTCAAGACCCTGTTGGCACGGCTCGCAAGTCCGCAGCCGGTGACCGGCCTTGATCCGCATGTGCTGGACTTTCTGACGCGTGGTGACGAGCAGGGACTGGTCACGCATATCGACAGCACCATGAAGGCGACCGGTTATTCCACCAATGCCAGCCGCTCGCCGTTGGAGATTGCCCGCCGTCTCCGCGAAAAGCTGGTCCTCTCGGAAACTCATCTCGATGATGGAGCTTTCGGTGTCCTGGAGGAATTCCTGTCGCTCAGCCTGCCACTCGCCGACGCCTCCTCGGCGCTGGCCGGCTTTGCCGATTCGGCCGGGCTGAAGCTCGGCAACGCGCTTGAGCGTTTCGACGCCCGCGTTGCGGCCCTTGCCAAGGCCGGCGTCGATGCCTCAGAGATCGAATATCGCGCCGCTTTCGGCCGTCCGCTCGATTATTACACCGGTCTGGTCTACGAAGTGACGCTGGAAGGATCGCCGGCGGTGCTCGCCGGTGGCGGCCGTTTTGACCGGCTGCTGACACTGCTCGGCGCGAAAGACCACATCCCAGCCGTCGGCTTCGCGCTCTGGCTCGACCGGATCGAAACTGCGAGGGCCGCCTGATGACCATCACCATTGCGCTTCCCTCCAAGGGCCGCATGAAGGACGATTGCTCGGCTGTCTTCGAACGCGCCGGCATGCCCATCGTTGCCGTCGGCAACGACCGCTCCTATCGCGGCCGTGTCGAAGGCTGGGACGATGTCGAGATCGCCTTCCTCTCCGCTTCGGAAATTTCACGCGAGATCGGCAATGGCAGCGTCGATTTTGGCGTCACCGGCGAAGATCTGGTGCGCGAGGGCCTGGCCGATGCTGATGGGCGTGTGGAGTTCTGCGCCCGCCTGGGTTTCGGCCATGCCGATGTCGTGGTTGCCGTTCCGGATATCTGGCTCGATGTCGATACCATGGCCGATCTCGGCGATGTCGCCGCTGATTTCCGCGCGCGGCGCGGCCGCAGGCTGACGATCGCCACCAAATATTGGCGGCTGACGCAGCAGTTCTTCTCCAGCCAGCACGGCATCCAGCTCTACCGCATCGTCGAAAGCCTCGGCGCCACGGAAGGGGCGCCTGCCGCCGGGTCTGCGGATATCATCGTCGATATCACTTCGACCGGCTCGACGCTGAAGGCGAACCATTTGAAGGTGCTCTCCGACGGCACCATCCTGCGCTCTGAGGCCTGCCTCGTCCGCGCGCGCAAGGAGAGCCACGAGAGCGATCCCTTGGTTCAGCGCATCATCGATGCCGTGCGCGCTGCGCTCTGATATTTTCTGCTCTGTTCAATGATACGAAAAAGCCCGCCGCGGAACCGGCGGGCTTTTATGCTTGGGAGGTCTTGAGCAATCAGGCGGCTGCGTAGGCGCCGCGGCGTGCGTCGAGCGAGTAGACGCCCGGGCCGTTGGTGGCGAGCATGACGTAGGCGCCGGCGAGCGTGACGTTCTTGAGGAAGTTGACGAAGTTCAGGCCATTGATCCAGCCATTGGCGGCGGCCGGAAAATCCGGGACGTTGACGGTCGGCAGATGGAAGACGATGCCGGTGAAGACACAGAAAACGGCGAGCAGCCAGCCGACGACGCGGATCTGGAAGCCGATGAGAACGCAGACGCCGGTGACGAATTCGAAGGCGCCGGCGAGATAGGTGAGAAGCGTTGCGGCCGGCATGCCGGCGCCGGCGATCATGCCCGCGGTGCTCGACGGATCGGTCAGCTTGCCGAAGCCGGCGAAGATGAACATGAAGGCGAGCAGGATGCGCGCCACGAGGATGATGATGTTATTGGTGTTGGACATGACGGTCTCCAGTAGAGGCGATTGGTGCCGAGTGACGATTTCCGAGATCCGTTATTCGCGATTTTGATGAGATTGGAAAGATAAACAAAAGCGCACGATTAGTTCACAATTGTTGAACAATCGCCAGCAACCGGCACTCTTCCCATACGCTTCATATCGGCTATGTTGACGCGAATTTATTCGTCGTTGACGCGAATTCATTCGCGAAATCATGATCTTCAGAAGGAGGCCCCATGGCCGATCTGTCTTCATTTCCAATAACTAAGCGCTGGGCAGCCAGCAATCCAGATATCATCCAGCTCTACTCGCTACCGACGCCGAACGGCGTCAAGGTATCGATTGCGCTCGAAGAACTTGGCCTTCCATACGAGCCACATCTGATTTCCTTCAGCACCAACGACCAGAAGTCGCCGGAATTCGTTTCGCTGAATCCGAATGGTCGTATTCCGGCAATCATCGATCCCAACGGCCCTGACGGTAAGCCGATCGGCCTGTTCGAATCCGGTGCCATCCTCGTCTATCTCGCCGAAAAGACCGGTAAGCTGATGCCGAGGGATGCGGCAGGACGTTATGAGACGTTGCAGTGGGTGTTCTTTCAGATGGCCGGTATCGGCCCGATGTTCGGCCAGTTCGGCCACTTCTTCAAATTCGCTGCCGATAAGGTCGCCAACAACTCCTATCCGGTCGAGCGGTATCGCGATGAGAGCAAGCGCCTGTTGAGTGTGTTGGAAAGCCGCTTGAAGGGCCGCCAGTGGATCATGGGCGACGAATATAGCATCGCCGACATCGCCACTTTCCCGTGGGTCCGCGGCGTCGACGTCTTTTATGGTGGCCGCGAGCTCCTCGAATTCGCAAGTTTCCCGGCGGTCATGGAATGGCTTGAACGTGCCATAGCCCGCCCGGCGAGCCAGCGCGGGCTGAATATTCCGAAGCGGGATTGATAGCGGGTATCCCGATCCGCGATGCAAGGCCGGTCCGAGAGGATCGGCCTTTCGCGTTCAGTGCGCTATTGCCGGCTCGCCAATTGGCTGCCGGGCTCGAGTTTGAAGCGCGGAAACAGGAAGACGCCCACCATGCTGCCGGCGTGTTTTCCCTCGGTGCCGATCGATTCACCGACGCAGAAGATCGGTTGGCGATGCCCGCCGACGCCGAGTGCGGTGGTGGAGTAGCAGAAGCTGGAGGATGCGGTTGCCGCCTGCTCGAAGAGGTCGAGGATGCGGGCGCGATCATGCGCGTCGTAGCAATGCATCAGGCTCAAGAGGCCGCATTCGGAGGAACTCAACCCGTGCAGCATGGTGCCCCATTGACCAAGTTTGATGATGCCGCTCGATAAATCACCAGTCCAACCTTCGGAGACGCAAAACTGCGCCAGAAGATCAGCATCATGTCCACTAAACTCCAACGATCCCGGAGCAAAAGGTGCGGCAAGATTGGCTTTGGCGATCTTGAACAAGATATTCCCCACCCTTGAGGCGCGGGTTCCCCTGCGCGCGCTTCAAATCGAATTTCATGCATATTGGATGGAGCGTCGCTCCGCATGTTGCACAGCTATGGACCGGCGAAGCCCCTTCTTCGCCGAACCCATTCACGCCAGGCGTGCTTCTGGATCGTCAATTCAAACTATCAAGTCACTTTAAGTAATGAATCTACGCGCGCAATCTATATAAAAGGTTAGGATTGTGCCTAGTCGCGCGCAACGCGAATTGAAAACAAGTAAAATTTACGTTCTCTGCAACAATCCATCGAACATCATTGCGCTGCGATTTATAGGGGATTTTATAAGAACGACAATGGGGCAATTTGCGTAAATTTGCATAGTTGCAAAATCTGTTGAACCTTGCGCGGCGCCGGTAAAACATAAATTAAAAGGGCGGCCCGAGAGCCGCCCTTCGTCAATTCCGGATGTCGGATTGAACAGTCGTAATAAGGCTAAGGCCCTATCACATCATGTCCATGCCGCCACTTCAGGCCGCTTGGCGGCCTGAAGCATCAAAGATGCATGGGCGAAGCTTTATGGACATTCCTGTGATTGGGCCGATGCCCTATCACATCATGTCCATGCCGCCCATGCCGCCCATGCCGCCCGGCATGCCAGCAGGGGCATCCTTCTTCGGCAGTTCGGCAATCATGGCTTCGGTGGTGATCAGCAGCGAAGCAACCGAAGCTGCGTCCTGCAGAGCCGTGCGAACGACCTTGACCGGGTCGACGATGCCCATGGAGATCATGTCGCCATAGACGCCCGTCTGAGCGTTGTAGCCCCAGTTGTCTTCGTTCTTGTCGAGGATCTTGCCGACAACGATGGAAGCTTCGTCACCAGCGTTTTCAGCGATCTGGCGGCAAGGAGCCTGCAGAGCGCGACGGACGATGTTGACGCCGGCTTCCTGATCGTCGTTTTCACCCTTGACGGAGATCTTGACGGAGGAGCGCAGCAGAGCGGTGCCGCCGCCCGGTACGATGCCTTCCTGAACAGCAGCGCGCGTCGCGTTGAGGGCGTCGTCGATGCGGTCCTTCTTTTCCTTGACTTCGACTTCCGTCGAGCCGCCGACGCGGATGACGGCAACGCCGCCAGCGAGCTTGGCAAGACGTTCCTGCAGCTTTTCGCGGTCGTAGTCGGAAGTGGTTTCTTCGATCTGAGCCTTGATCTGGGCAACGCGGCCTTCGATGTCGGACTTGGCGCCAGCGCCGTCGACGATCGTGGTGTTTTCCTTGGAGATCGAGACCTTCTTGGCGCGGCCGAGCATGTCGAGGGTGACAGACTCGAGCTTGATGCCGAGATCTTCGGAGATGACAGTGCCGCCCGTCAAGATGGCGATGTCTTCCAGCATGGCCTTGCGGCGATCGCCGAAGCCCGGAGCCTTGACGGCAGCAATCTTCAGGCCACCACGCAGCTTGTTGACGACGAGCGTTGCGAGAGCTTCGCCTTCGACGTCTTCGGCGATGATGAGGAGCGGCTTGCCGGTCTGAACGACAGCTTCGAGAACCGGGAGCATGGCCTGCAGGTTCGAGAGCTTCTTCTCGTGCAGCAGGATGAACGCGTCTTCGAGGTCGGCGATCATCTTTTCCGGGTTGGTGACGAAGTAGGGGCTGAGATAGCCGCGGTCGAACTGCATGCCTTCGACGACTTCGAGTTCGGTTTCGGCGGTCTTGGCTTCTTCAACGGTGATGACGCCTTCGTTGCCGACCTTCTGCATGGCTTCAGCAATATCGAGACCGATCTGCTTTTCGCCGTTTGCCGAAATCGTGCCGACCTGTGCGACTTCTTCCGAGGTGTTGATCTTCTTGGCCTTGGCCTGGAGATCCTTGACGACTTCGGCAACGGCGAGGTCGATGCCGCGCTTCAGGTCCATCGGGTTCATGCCGGCTGCAACAGCCTTGGCGCCTTCGCGAACGATGGCCTGGGCGAGAACGGTTGCGGTCGTCGTGCCGTCGCCGGCGATGTCGTTGGTCTTCGAAGCAACTTCGCGGACCATCTGGGCGCCCATGTTTTCGAACTTGTCTTCCAGCTCGATTTCCTTGGCGACGGTGACGCCGTCCTTGGTGATGCGCGGAGCGCCGAAGGACTTGTCGATAACGACGTTACGACCCTTAGGGCCGAGCGTGACCTTCACTGCGTCAGCGAGGATATCGACGCCACGAAGCATCTTTTCGCGGGCGCTGCGGCCGAATTTTACTTCTTTAGCTGCCATGTTTGAAACTCCTGAATTCGCGTTGTCCGGGTTTATGGCCCGTCAGCTTTATCGGAAAAGGGCAATCGGCCGGATTAGCCGATGATGCCCATGATGTCGGCTTCCTTCATGATCAGAAGGTCTTCGCCGTTGAGCTTGACTTCGGTGCCGGACCACTTGCCGAACAGAACGCGATCGCCAACCTTGACGTCGAGCGCTACAACCTTGCCGGATTCATCGCGGGCGCCAGAGCCAACGGCGACGATTTCGCCTTCCTGCGGCTTTTCCTTGGCGGTGTCCGGAATGATGATGCCACCCTTGGTCTTTTCTTCCGACTCGACGCGACGAACGACGACACGGTCATGAAGGGGGCGGAAATTGGTGCTTGCCATTGTCTAATCCCTCGATCAAATGACATTCACGGATCAGCGGGGGATCCGTATGGGGCTCTGCTAGCACTCTGCCTTGGCGAGTGCTAGCGACGGTGATTTAGGGGTGGCTTCTGGACGAGTCAAGAACAGCACTGTGAATTTTTTGCGGCGCTGATCGGCTTGTTTGCCGATGATTAACGGCAGAAGCCAATTCTGTTTCATATCCCATTGTGAAAACGCCGTTCTTTTTTTGGTTCACTAAGCCGAAAATCCGCCTTCACCCCAGCTTGCCGCTTGAGCTTTGTGCGATGCAAAAACCTGGGCTCCGCTCTTGTAATTTGCCGGACGGTTTGCAATGTCAGCCCGTGATTTCTTTGACCACGAGGACTGCATGGGCAAGCGTATCGAAAGCTTCCGCGAGATCGGCAAACTCTATGACGTCGCGCTTTGTGACGTCTGGGGCGTGCTGCACAACGGCGTCTCCGTCTACAAGGACGCGCCGGTTGCGCTGGAAGCTGCACGCGCCGAAGGGCTGACGGTCGTCCTCATCACCAATTCTCCCCGCGTGGCACCGAAGGTGGTCCAGCAACTGCGGGAGATCGGCGTTCCCGACAGCGCCTATGACCGCATCGTCACCTCCGGCGACGTCACCCGCCGGCTGATTGCCGAGGGTCCGAAGAAGGTATTTCTGCTCGGTCCCGAGCGCGACATCGCCATTATCGAGGGGCTGGATATCGTGCGCGTCGAGGCCGAAGAGGCCGAAAGCATCGTTTGCACCGGCTTTTTCGACGACGAAACCGAGACCCCCGACGATTATACCGACATGCTGAAGGCCTGGTCGGCCCGTAACGTGCCGCTGATCTGCGCCAATCCCGATCTCGTTGTAGAGCGCGGGCACCGCATGATCCCCTGCGCCGGCGCCATGGCCGCTTATTACGATCGGCTCGGTGGCGAGACGCGGATTGCCGGCAAGCCGCATCAGCCGATCTACGATGCTTCGATCGCAGCCGCCCGCGAAGCGCGCGGCGAATTCCCGATGTCGCGCGTTATCGCCATTGGCGACGGCATGCCGACCGATGTGCGGGGCGCGCTCGATTACGGCCTCGATCTTCTTTATATAAGCCATGGTATCCATGCCCGCGAATATGTCGTCGACGGACACACCGACGAGGCAGCGCTTGGTGCCTTTCTGGCGCGCGAACAGGCCTCGCCGAAGTGGTGGATGCCGCGCCTTGTCTGAGAGAAGTGGTAGCCGATGACCGTTTTCCACCGCAATGAGACCCGAGAGCCGCTGCCGGACAATCTGAAAGGCGGCGTCATTGCCATCGGTAATTTCGACGGCGTGCATCGCGGCCATCAATCCGTGCTCGATCGCGCCCTGGAGATCGCCAGGGAGCGCGCCGTGCCGGCGCTTGTCCTGACCTTCGAGCCGCATCCGCGAACCGTCTTCAAGCCTGATCAGCCGGTCTTCCGCCTGACCCCGGCGCCGCTGAAGGCGCGCCTCCTCGAGGCGATCGGCTTCAATGCCGTCATCGAATATCCCTTCGATCGCGCCTTTTCCCAGCGCTCCGCCGACGAATTCGTCCATTCTATTCTGATCGACTGGCTGCATGCGTCCGAAGTCGTTACCGGCTTCGATTTCCATTTCGGCCATGACCGCCAGGGCGGTCCCGCGTTCCTGATGAACGCCGGCAGCAAGAACGGCTTCGGCGTCACGCTGATCGACGCTTACCGCGATGAAAACGCCGAAGTGGTCTCGTCAAGCCGCATCCGGGAATTGCTGGTGGAAGGCGAGGTGGCGGAGGCCGCAGGTCTGCTCGGCTATCGCTACACCGTGGAGGCGGAAGTCATCGGCGGCGAAAAGCTCGGCCGCTCTCTCGGCTTTCCGACAGCCAATATGCGGTTGCCACCCGAAGCGCAGTTAAAGGCCGGCATCTATGCCGTGCGCTTCCGCGCTGCCGATGGCGTCATTCGCGATGCCGTCGCGAGTTATGGCCGGCGCCCTACGGTGACCGAAAATGGCGCACCGCTGCTCGAAACCTTCGTTTTCGATTTCAGCGGCGATCTCTATGGCCAGATTTGCTCCGTCTCCTTCTTCGGCTATCTCCGGCCCGAACTGAAGTTCGACGGCCTCGATCCGCTGGTCGCGCAGATCAGGAAGGATGAAGAGGAGGCGAGGGCGTTGCTTGCCGGCGTCCACCCACTCGGCGATATCGACCGCTTCATCGCCTTTTCTTAAGGCTCCTCAAAGGTTTGCCGGGCAAAAGCCTAATGCACTTCAGCATCTTTCGACCTTGAGCCGCCTATCAGGTGCGCTACCTCTTATGAGGTATGAGGTGCGGAATCGCCGCCCCAATCTCCGAAAGGCGCTCAAAATGGATAAAGGCTTTGGAACGGCGGCCTGCTGGCTGCTCGTCATTCCCTATATCGGCCTGCTCTGGGTCCCCTTTTACAACAGCCATGATCCGGTCTTCCTGGGTTTTCCCTTCTTCTACTGGTATCAGCTCGCCTGGGTGCCGATCGCCGCTTTCCTGACCTGGATCGCCTATCGGAGCATGCGCCATGACGACTGAGACCGATACATCCGCACTCGCCGTCTTCATCTTCTTTTTCGCGCTCGTCACCGTCATGGGTTTTGTGGCCGCGCGCTGGCGCCGGCCGAAGACCCTTGCCCGCATCGATGAATGGGGCCTTGGAGGACGTACTTTCGGGACCTGGATCACCTGGTTCCTGGTCGGCGGCGACTTCTACACGGCCTATACGGTGATCGCCGTTCCCGCACTTGTCTATACGGTCGGTGCCTACGGCTTCTTCGCTCTACCTTATACGATCATCGTCTATCCCTTTGTCTTCATGGTCATGCCGGTTCTCTGGAAGCGTGCGAACGACAATGGCTATGTCACGGCGGGCGATGTCGTACATGGTCAATACGGCTCGCGCGCGCTCGAATTGGCGGTGGCGATCACCGGCGTCATCGCCACCATGCCCTACATCGCCCTGCAACTCGTCGGCATGACGGCAGTTTTCAAGGCTTTGGGGCTTCACGGCGAAGTGCCGCTCGCCGTCGCCTTCATCATTCTGGCGCTCTACACCTATTCGGCCGGCCTGCGCGCTCCGGCATTGATTGCCTTTGTCAAGGACATCATGATCTACATCGTGGTGATCGCCGCTATCGCTCTCATTCCTCTGAAGCTCGGCGGTTACGCCAATGTGTTCGCGGCGGCCGATGCCGCATTCCAGGCCAAGGGGTCTGGCGGTCTGCTATTGGCCGGGAACCAGTATGTCGCCTATGCGACGCTGGCGCTCGGCTCAGCTCTCGCTGCCTTCATGTACCCGCATACGCTGACGGGCATTTTCGCCTCCAACAGCGGCCAGACGATCCGCAAGAATGCCGTTCTGCTGCCCGCCTATACGCTGCTGCTCGGCCTGCTGGCATTGCTCGGCTACATGGGCCATGCCGCCGGCCTGAAACTCGATAGCCCCAACGATGTCGTGCCGGCCTTGTTCAAGACACTCTTCTCTGGCTGGTTTGCCGGCTTTGCCTTCGCGGCGATCGCCATCGGCGCCTTGGTTCCAGCCGCCGTGATGAGCATCGGCGCCGCCAATCTCTTCACCCGCAATTTCTGGCGAGCCTATGTCAACACCGAGGTCACCGAAGAAGGTGAGGCCAAGGTGGCAAAGGTGACGTCGCTCATCGTCAAGATTGGTGCGCTGCTCGTCATCATCTTCCTGCCGACACAGTTCGCGCTCGATCTGCAATTGCTGGGCGGCATCTGGATTATGCAGACGCTGCCGGCGCTGATCTTCGGTCTCTATACCAATTGGTTCCGGGCACCCGGCTTGCTTGCCGGCTGGTTCGTCGGCTTCTTTGGCGGCACCTATCTCGTCTGGATCAACGGGCTGAAGCCGCTGCAGGCGATCAGCCTCGGCGGAGCGCCGTTTACCGTTTACATCGGCCTGCTGGCGCTCATCACCAACATCGTCGTGGCGGTGATCGTGAATGCCCTGACACCCGCACGGGCAGCGGCAGAGGTCTGATTGGCGGCGCCGATTGGCTGCGGACGGAAACGTCGGCGGCTTTTCTATGCCTTGCGGCGGCTGATTCCTCTTCCTTTCCATGCAAAAAGCGCCTATGAACCGCCAACTATGACCCAATTTCGGCTGAGCCCATCGATACGAATTATTGGCCCGGCCTTCCGCGCGCTGTAAGCTGCCGGAAGGTCCGGGTTTTGGGCGCCTGTTCCCGAGGCGCTTTCCGCCGCCGAAAAAATCCCCATATGGCTGCGCCTTTCCGGCGCAAAACGCCCGAGACGCCGAGGCAATTGTCAGAACAATGACCGATACCGCTGAAAAGATGGACTATTCGAAAACCCTTTACCTGCCCGAGACCGACTTCCCGATGCGCGCCGGCCTGCCGCAGAAGGAGCCGGAGCTGGTCAAGCGCTGGCAGGAAATGGACCTTTACAACAAGTTGCGCGCTTCCGCCGCCGGGCGCGAAAAATTCGTGCTGCATGATGGCCCGCCCTATGCCAATGGCAATATCCACATCGGCCACGCGCTCAACAAGATCCTGAAGGACGTCATCACCCGCTCGTTCCAGATGCGCGGCTATGACAGCAATTATGTTCCGGGTTGGGACTGCCACGGTCTGCCGATCGAATGGAAGATCGAGGAAAAATACCGCGAGAAGGGCAAGAACAAGGACGAGGTTCCGGTCAACGAATTCCGCCAGGAATGCCGCGACTTCGCCGCCGGCTGGATCAAGATCCAGTCCGAGGAGTTCCGGCGCCTCGGTATCACAGGCGATTTCGACAATCCCTATCTGACGATGAATTTCCATGCGGAATCCCGCATTGCCGGCGAACTCTTGAAGATCGCTCGCAGCGGCCAGCTCTATCGGGGCTCCAAGCCGATCATGTGGTCGGTGGTCGAGCGTACGGCGCTGGCGGAAGCCGAGGTCGAATATGCCGATGTCGAGAGCGACACGATTTGGGTAAAGTTCCCGGTCGTCGAAGGTCCGGCCGCACTGGACGACGCTTTCGTCGTCATCTGGACCACGACGCCCTGGACGATCCCAGGCAATCGCGCGATCTCCTACTCGTCGCGGGTTTCCTACGGCCTCTACGAAGTGACGGAAGCCGTCAATGATTTCGGTCCGCGTCCGGGCGAAAAGCTGATCTTTGCCGACAAGCTTGCCGAGGAATCCTTCGCCAAGGCAAAGCTGCAGTTCAAGCGCCTGCGCGATGTGACTGCCGACGAACTCGGCGCAAGCATCTGTGGCCATCCGCTGGTCTCGCTCGGCTACGACTTCAAAGTTCCATTGCTCGACGGCGATCACGTGACCGACGATGCCGGTACCGGCTTCGTCCATACCGCTCCTAGCCACGGCCGCGAGGACTTCGACGCCTGGACGAGCCATGCCCGCCAGATTGAAGCGCGTGGGATCTCCTCCCGCATCCCGTTCCCGGTCGATGATGCCGGCTTCTACACCCCCGATGCCCCCGGCTTCGAGGGCGGCCGCGTCATGGACGACAACGGCAAAAAGGGCAATGCCAACGAGCTGGTCACCAAGGCGCTGATCGAGACGAATACGCTTTTCGCGCGCGGGCGGCTGAAGCACTCCTATCCGCATTCCTGGCGCTCGAAGAAGCCGGTCATCTTCCGCAACACGCCGCAATGGTTCGTCTACATGGACAAGGACCTTGCCGATGGCACGACGCTGCGTTCGCGCGCCCTGAAGGCGATCGACGATACGCGCTTCGTGCCTGCCGCGGGCCAGAACCGCCTGCGCGCCATGATCGAGCAACGCCCGGATTGGGTTCTGTCGCGCCAGCGCGCCTGGGGCGTGCCGATCTGCATCTTCGTGGATGATGATGGTCAGATCCTGCAGGACGAGGGCGTCGATGCCCGCATTCTCGAAGCGTTCGAGAAGGAAGGTGCCGATGCCTGGTTCGCCGAAGGTGCGCGCGAGCGCTTCCTTCGTGAAAAGGCCAACGAGCCTTGGACGCAGGTCATGGACATCCTCGATGTCTGGTTCGACTCGGGCTCGACCCACACCTTCACGCTGGAAGACCGTCCAGACCTGAAATGGCCGGCGGACCTTTATCTCGAAGGCTCGGACCAGCATCGCGGCTGGTTCCATTCATCGCTGCTCGAAAGCGCCGCGACGCGCGGTCGCGCGCCTTATGACACCGTCCTCACCCATGGATTTACCATGGACGAGAAGGGCGAAAAGATGTCGAAGTCCAAGGGCAATGTCACCTCGCCGCAGGAGGTGATGAAGGATGCGGGCGCCGACATCCTGCGCCTGTGGGTCATGACATCGGACTATGCCGAGGATCTGCGCGTCGGCAAGACGATCATCCAGACCAATATCGATGCCTATCGCAAGCTGCGCAACACGATCCGCTGGATGCTCGGCACGCTAGCGCATGACAAGGGCGAGGTGATCGCGCCTGCCGATATGCCGGAGCTGGAGCAGCTCATGCTGCATCGTCTTGCAGAGCTCGACGAGCTGGTGCGCGAAAGCTATGACGCCTTCGACTTCAAGCGCATCGCGCGCGCCCTCATCGATTTCTCGAATGTGGAGCTTTCGGCCTTCTATTTCGATGTTCGCAAGGATGCGCTTTATTGCGACGCGCCGTCGAGCCTGCGCCGCCGCGCAGCACTTGCCGTCATCCGCACGATCTTCGATTGCATGGTGACCTGGCTGGCGCCGATGCTGCCGTTCACGATGGAAGAAGCGTGGCTGTCGCGTAATCCACAGGCGGTCTCGGTGCATCTCGAACAGTTCGTCACCGTTCCCGGCGAATGGAAGAACGAGGCGCTGGCCGATAAGTGGAAGAAGATCCGTGCAGTGCGCAGCGTCGTCACCGGCGCGCTCGAAATCGAGCGCAAGGACAAGCGCATCGGCTCCTCGCTGGAAGCCGCGCCCGTCGTCTATATCGCCGATCCGGAACTGCTGAAGGTGCTGGAAGGTCAGGATTTTTCAGAAATCTGCATCACTTCCGATATCACCATCAAGGGCGGCGAAGGCCCCGCGGATGCATTCCGCCTGGACGACGACCCCAAGGTCAGCGTCGTGCCAAAGCTGGCCGAAGGCCGCAAGTGCGCCCGCTCCTGGCGCATCACCACCGATGTCGGTTCCGATCCGGAATATCCCGACGTTTCGGCGCGTGATGCGGCGGCCTTGCGCGAGTTGATGGCCGTCAACTGAAGAAAATTGCCGGGTGAATTGCCTTTGAGGCATTCATCCGGTAAAAGCTGCCTGAAAATGGCCCGATTTTTGCGGCAGTTGCCGTGCAATGGGGTTCTGCGATAGTTGTACCGGCTTGGCTGGGAAGGGTATTCATGAGAGCGATGCATAGGGTTCGTGTCGGCGTCAGCTTGGCGGCACTCGTGATTGGCTGCGGTCTGATGTCCGGCTGCATGAGCAGCCCGCGCTACGGCACGGACAAGACCGCCGGCGAGCAGCTCTTCGACGATCTTAGCGACATCGCCTCCGTTTCGGCCGCCACGCCGAAGGATAAGGGCGTGAAATATCCGAACCGCCCGGGCCTGGTGCTTCCAGCTCAGAACGACAGGGAAAACCTGACCTCGCCGCAGCAGTCGCTGGCCAGCAAGGATAATCCGGCTTGGCTGGAATCGCCGGAAGATTCGCGCAAGCGCCTGGCGGACGAAGCCGATCAGAACAAGAACAACGTCAACTATCGCTCTCCGCTCGCTCAGGCTGACAGCGGTCGCAACCGCGTGAGCGAGGCGCAGCAGACGGCCGCCTATCGCGCCGCGCGCCAGGATCAGAACGGCAGCTATATCGATCAGCGCCGCTACCTGATCGACCCGCCTCAGCAATACCGTCAGGTCTCCGATGAGGCTGCGCTGAACGATCTCGGCACGCCCGAGAGCAAGAAGGAAAAGCAGCGCAAGAAGGACGCCGAGGCCGCGCAGCAGTCCAACAACAGCAGTTGGTGGAAGCCCTTCCAGTAAGCCTTTTCTAGCGAAGCGGCGGTCGAAACCGCGGTTTTTCGTCCGGAATGCGTAAAACAAAGGAATGGAGCGGGAAAGCGATTCCGTGAGAAACGCTGACCCGCTCTAGTCTTCCATGCGCTTTTGCTGGAAGAATTCCCTGAGAATGTTGGCCGCATCCCGCTCGGCAATGCCCGAATAGACTTCCGGCGTGTGATGGCAGGTTGGTTGTCGATAGAAGCGCACGCCATTATCGACCCCGCCGCCCTTCGGATCTTCCGCGCCGTAATAAAGGCGGCGGATGCGGGCAAACGAGATGGCGGCCGCGCACATGGTGCATGGCTCCAGCGTCACGTAGAGATCGGCACCCGTCAGCCGCTCCTGGCCGAGTGCCTCGCAGGCCATGCGGATGACGGTGATTTCGGCATGCTCGGTGACGTCGTTGAGCTCTCGGGTGCGGTTGCCGGCCTTGGCGACAACGGCATTATCGAGCACGAGGACGGCTCCAATAGGCACTTCACCACGCGCGCCGGCGCTTCGCGCTTCGGCGAGCGCCAGCTCCATGAAGTGATTTGTATTCACCATTTGAGATTTCCACTTAACCGCGGGGGCGTGACCTGATAGGAACACGCCTTAAAAATTCAGGCAAACAACAAATGACAATGAATGACAAGCCCAAGCGGCCTGGGTCCAAACCCTTTACCCGCGATGCCAAGACGAAGCCGGCGAAGACACGCGATGACGCCAAGCCGATGAAGGCTGCGCCCGCCAAAGTGGCGGCAGAGGCAGAAGGCGGAGATGGAAAGGCCGAGCGCATTTCCAAGGTGATGGCGCGCGCCGGCGTGGCATCGCGCCGCGACATCGAGCGCATGATCATGGACGGCCGCGTGACGCTGAACGGCGTGCTGCTCGATACGCCAGTCGTCAACGTGACGCTCACCGACAAGATCGAAGTGGATGGCATGCCGATCCGCGGCATAGAGCGCACGCGTCTGTGGCTCTATCACAAGCCGGCCGGCCTGGTGACCACCAATGCCGATCCGGAAGGACGTCCGACCGTCTTCGACAATCTGCCGGAAGAACTGCCGCGCGTCATGTCGATCGGCCGTCTCGACATCAACACCGAAGGCCTGCTGCTGCTGACCAATGACGGCGGCCTTGCGCGGGTGCTGGAACTGCCGACCACCGGCTGGCTGCGTCGTTATCGCGTGCGCGCTCACGGCGAGATCGATCAGGAAGCTTTGGACAAGCTGAAGGAAGGCATCGCCGTCGACGGCGTGCTTTACGGCTCGATCGAGGCGACGCTTGACCGCACGCAGGGGTCCAACGTCTGGATCACCATGGGCCTGCGCGAAGGCAAGAACCGCGAAATCAAGAACGTGCTCGGCGCCCTCGGCCTCGAGGTCAACCGCCTGATCCGCATTTCCTACGGCCCGTTCCAGCTCGGCGAACTGCCGGAAGGCCGGGTGCTGGAAGTGCGCGGCCGCACACTGCGCGATCAGCTTGGCCCCCGTCTGGTGGAAGACGCCAAAGCGAATTTCGATGCGCCGCTTTACAATACTTCGGCTGCTGCCGCTGCTGCCGAGGACGAGGCGGACGCCAAGCCGGCCCGCACCGCGAAAGAAGAACGGCCGCGGCGCGAGCGGCCCGAGGATAAGCGCGAGCGCGCCTTGAGCCGTCTCGACACCAAACGGGAGGATCGCCGTGAAGGTGGCCGCCGTGCGGACGACCGCCGCGAAGGCTCGCGCCATGGGGAGGACGACCGTCCAAAGCGGCAGCCGCTCGCCCCGCGTCGCAGCGCCAATGTCTGGATGGCGCCGGGCGCCCGTCCGCTCGGCGAAAAGGCGGCGCTGAAGGCCGCCAAGAATGCGAAAACCGCCGCAAAACGCGGCGAGATCGAGCGTCCGCAACGCAGCGGCTTCGACCGCCCGGATGAAGGTCCGCGCGTTCGGATCAACCGCGTCGACGAGGGCGATGGCGAATGGATTCGTTCGAGCGAAGAAGCTCCGCGCAGGTCGCGTGGCGATGACGAAGGTTTTGACCGCAAGCGCTCCGACCGTCCTCGAGGCGAACGTGGCTCGCGGCCGGAGGGCGGTGATCGCCCCCGTACAAAATCCTTCCAGGGCGAAGCCCGCTCCGAGCGTCCTCGCGGCGATCGTCCCTTCGGTGATCGTCCGCCGCGCGGTGACCGGCCTTTTGGTGACAAACCACGTGGTGATCGTCGCCCGCGCGCCGAAGGAGACGAGCGTCCGCGCACCAGATCTTTCGATGGAGAGCAGCGCTCCGAGCGTCCTCGCGGTGATCGCCCCTTCGGCGATCGTCCACCGCGTGGCGACCGGCCTTTTGGCGACAAACCTCGTGGTGATCGTCGACCACGCGCTGAGGGAGACGAACGTCCTCGCAGTGATCGTCCGCAGGGCGAGCGTTCTTACGGTGATCGCCCGGCAGGCAAGCCCTTCGGCAAGAAGCCGGGCGGAGGGAAGTCCTTTGGCGGCAAGCCGGGTGGAAAGCCCGGTGGTGCACGCGGCTTCTCGGGTAAGCCCGGTGGCGGCGGTCGTCCATCCGGCGGTCCCGGTCGTGGCGGTCCCAGCCGCGGCGGCCCAAATCGCGGCGGTTCCGGCAAGGGCGGCCCCAAAGGCGGAAGAGGTTAACGCACGGTGCGGATCGTCGGCGGTGAATTTCGCGGTCGGTCGCTTGCGGTGCCGAAGTCGAACGAGATTCGTCCGACAGCGGACCGCACGCGCGAAAGTCTGTTCAATATATTGAGCCATGCCTATCCCGAGGCCATCGACGGCACGCGGATGATGGATGTCTTTGCGGGCACGGGCGCAGTCGGGCTCGAAGCTGCGTCTCGCGGCTGCCGGCATGTGCTTTTCGTCGAAAGCAGCGTCGAGGGTCGTGGTCTTCTCTGGGAAAACATTGATGCGCTCGGCTTGCACGGCCGCACGCGCATGCTGAGACGCGACGCCACCGATCTCGGCAGCGTCGGCAATTTGGAACCTTTCGATTTTCTTTTTGCCGATCCGCCCTATGGCAAGGGTCTGGGCGAAAAGGCTTTCGCCGCTGCCGCTGCCGGCGGCTGGCTGGTGCCGGGAGCCTTGGCGATCCTCGAGGAACGCGCCGACGTCACGATTGCCGTCGCGCCGGATTTTCTCTTTCTCGAAGAGCGGACTTTCGGCGACAGCAAAATGCATTTCTTCCGTTATCAGCCTCGGCAGCCCTGAAGCATGTCGCGCAAAAGTGTGAAGCGGTTTTGCGATAACGACATGCGCAAAATCAAAGCCTAAAGCGCAACGAGCGAATCTGAAAGATCGCGACACGCTTTTGGCGGAGGGAGAGAGACATGGGCGATTATGCCGATTTTGTTGGGAGCGACTATACGCTCGCGACATCCAGCACGCCGAGCGTCGCAGTCGCCTTCGGCTGCGGCGGCGCCCGTGGACTTGCCCATATCCATATCATCGAGGCATTGGATGAGCTCGGCATCCGTCCAGTAGCGATTGCCGGCGCTTCCATCGGCTCGATCATGGGCGCCGCGATGGCGGCCGGCATGAGCGGCGCGGAGATCCGCGACTATACGCTCGCCACGGTCGGCAACCGCCCGGCCGTGCTCAACAAGATGTGGAGCCTGCGGCCGCCGAACATGCGCAGCTTTCGGATCGGTCAGTTCAATCTCGAACGCATCTTGCGCGCTTTCTTGCCTTCGACCTTTCCGGAGGACTTCTCCGAGCTGCATATCCCATTGAAGGTGGTGACGACCGATTATTATGATCAAAACGAGGTGGTGACCGAAAAGGGCGAGCTTTTTCCGGTGCTGGCCGCCTCCGCCGCCATCCCGGCCGTCTTCATGCCGGTCAAGGTCGGTGCCCGCGTGATGATCGATGGCGGCATCATGAATCCCGTTCCCTACGAGCATCTGGCCGGTCTCGCCGATATCATTATCGGCATCGATGTCGTCGGCGGACCGGAAGGCGACGGCACCCATATCCCGAACCGCATCGAGAGCCTGTTCGGTGCCGGGCAACTGACGATGCAGTCCAATATCGCGTTGAAGCTGCGACTGCTTGCCCCTCAGATATTCCTGCGCCCAACTACCGGCCGCACCGGCGTGCTCGATTTCCTGAAGGCCCGCGACATTCTCGCAATGTCGTCCGGCGTCAAGGACGAACTCAAATTTGCGCTCGACCGTGTGATGACCGCGAAGAACTAGAGCCCTTCCTGGAAAAGTGCGAACCGGTTTTCCGCCCGGAATGCGTAAAAACAAAGGGATAGAATGGGAAAGCGATTCCGTGAAGCGCTGAACCGCTCTAAACCCGCTCCGGCTCCTCCGCCGGCATGGAGAGATCGTCGTCGTCGCTGAACACATCGGCGCTGCGTTTCGGTTTGACCAGCGGTTCCGGCTTGACCGGCCGTGAATAGAGCATGTCGCGCCCCGCCTGCAATCCTTCGCTCACCTGCAGCACCAGCCGCTGTTCGTCACGCTTGCGGATATCCTCGCCGATCTCGAAGGCTTCGGACTCGCTGACGCCGAGGGCTTCCAGCGTGCGGCGGCCAAAGAGCAGGCCGGATTCCAGCGTTTCGCGCAGTTCGTAATCGACGCCCTGATTGCGCAGCGCGATCGAGTGAACACGGTCGTAGGAACGAACGAAGATGCGAGCATGCGGATAATCCGTCTGCACCAGCTCGACGATCTTGTCGGTGATGTCGCGCTGATGCGTGCTGACGACCACGACCTTGGCCCGATCGATGCCGGCCGAACGCAGCACATCCTTGCGGGTGCCGTCGCCGAAATAGATGCGGAAGCCGAAGTTGGAGGCCTGGCGGATGCGGTCGGCGGAAAAATCGATGACGGTGACATCACGGCCGCCGGCAAGCAGAATCTGTGCCGCGATCTGACCAAAACGTGAGAAGCCGATCATCAGCACGTCCGAGCCCGCACCCTCGAAATCCTCGTCCAGCTCCTCATGCCCATCGCCGGTCAGCATGCGCTTCGAAAGCGCCGCACCGAGCGGCGTCAGTGCCATGGAGAGCGTTACGATCGCGATCAGCAGCGAGGCGGTGCTGGCGGAGAAGAGCCCGCCGCTGGCGCTGGCCGTGCTGAAGAGCACGAAGCCGAATTCACCGCCCTGGGGAAGCAGGCACGCAATGCGGATCGCATCGTCGTGCGACGAACCGGTGGCGCGGCAGAGCGCATAGATGATCACACCCTTGATGATCATGATGACCGGCACGGCGAGCACGATCAGCAGCCAATTCTCGGCAATGACATCGAGCTTCAGCGAGAGGCCGACAGCGATAAAGAAGATGGCGAGCAGCACGCCGCGGAACGGCTCGATATCCGCCTCCAGCTCGTGACGATAGGAGGATTCGGCAAGCATCACGCCGGAGAGAAAGGCGCCCATTGCCATGGAAAGGCCGGCGAGCTGCATCAGCGTTGCCGATCCCATCACGACGAACAGGGCGGCCGCAATCATTGCCTCACGTGCCCCGGTACGAGCGATGATCTGGAACAGCGGCGTCAGCAGATAACGGCCGGCAATGATCATTGCCGCAACGGCGCCGACCGCGATGGCCAAGTCCGGTATCGGATTGGAAGCCTGCTTCGGCCCATCGAGGACGGTGACAAGCGCAAGCAGCGGCACGATCGCCAGATCCTGCAACAACAGCATCGAGAAGGAACGTTGGCCATATTTCGTGTTGACGTCGCCCTCCTGCTCCAAAATCTGCATGGCAAAGGCCGTGGACGACAGCGCCAGGCCGAAGCCGACGATGATGCTGCCGCGCCACCCGGCGATAGCAGCAAGGTAGGCGGCGAGCGTCAGCGCCAGTCCGCTCAAGATCACCTGCGCCGTGCCGAGGCCGAAAATGTCGCGCCGCATCTGCCATAGGCGCGACGGCTTCAACTCCAGGCCGATGATGAACAGCAGGAAGACGACACCGAGTTCGGCGACGGCAAACACGGATTCGCCGTCGCCGATGCCATGCAGCACCGGCCCGATGACGACGCCGGCGGTGAGATAGCCAAGCACGGTGCCGAGCCCGAGTTTCTTGAAGATCGGCGCCGTGACGACGGCGCCTCCGAGCAACATCAGGGTTTCGGTAAACAGGGCATTGGGCGCGGACATCGTCTGTTTCTTTCTGTGGGGCAGGCGGTGTTGCAGCGTACGGTCGTCAGAAACAACCATGCGTGAAGACATTCGGACAAGAATCGGCATGGCCGCCCTTGATGCTTTATGTAGTGCACAATAAATGGAACGCGAAGGAAAGGCCAAATCATGTCTTCAGAAATCGATTCCGCCACTCTGCTTTCCCGCGCCAGCCAATTGATCGACCTTGCCCGGAAAGCCGGCGCGGATGCGGCCGACGCCGTCGTCGTGCGCTCGCGTGCGCAATCCGTCAGCGTCCGTCTCGGCAAGGTCGAGGGCACCGAATCCTCCGAAAGCGACGATTTTTCGCTGAGGGTGTTTGTCGGCAACCGCGTAGCCAACGTCTCGGCCAATCCTGGCTTCGACCTTCAGGCGCTGGCCGAACGCGCAGTCGCGATGGCAAGGGTTTCCCCGGAAGATCCGTTCGCCTGCCTGGCTGATGAGGCCGATCTGGCCAAAACCTATCCCGATCTCGAACTCTTCGATCCGACCGAGGTTTCGTCGGTTCAACTGCGCGAGGCAGCCCTCGCGATGGAAGAGGCCGCACTCGCCGTTCCCGGCGTGAGTAATTCCTCGGGCGCGGGCGCATCCGCCGGCATGGGTGGGATGGTGCTTGCGACGTCACATGGTTTTGCCGGTCACTATATGGGCTCGCGCTTCAGCCGTTCAATCAGCGTTATTGCCGGTGAAGGCACCGGCATGGAGCGCGATTACGATTTCGACAGCCGCCTCTATTTCGCCGAGTTAGACGCAGCCGAGGAAATCGGCCGCCGTGCCGGCGAACGGGTAGTCAAGCGTGTCAATCCGCGCCAGGTTTCGACCGGCAAGGATGTGACTGTTGTTTTCGATCCGCGCGTGGCGCGCGGCTTCGTCGGTCACATCGCCGGGGCGATCAACGGCGCATCCGTCGCGCGCAAGACCAGTTTCCTGCGTGACAAGATGGGCCAGCAGGTGCTGAAGGCGGGCCTGTCGATCACCGATGATCCCTTGATCGTGCGCGGCCCGGCCTCGCGTCCCTTCGACGGCGAAGGCGTTTCGGGCAAGCGTCTGGTGATGATCGAGGACGGCGTGCTGAAACATTGGTTCCTGTCCACGTCGACGGCGCGTGAGATCGGCGGTCTCAAGACCAATGGCCGCGGATCGCGCGGCGGCACGGCCGTTTCGCCGTCCTCCACCAATCTGGCGCTGGAGCCGGGCGATATTTCGCCCGAAGAGCTGATCCGCAATGTCGGCAACGGCTTCTACGTCACCGAGCTGATCGGCCAGGGCGTCAATATGATCACCGGCGAATACAGCCGCGGAGCCACCGGCTTCTGGATCGAGAACGGCGAACTGACGTTCCCGGTGTCGGAGGTGACGATCGCCTCCAACCTCAAGGACATGTTCATGCGCGTGACGCCGGCAAACGACATCGACCGCGATTTCGGCGTCGCGGCTCCGACACTCGCCATCGAAGGCATGACGCTGGCTGGGCGCTGAGACGGAGATTGGAATTTTCGGAATGAGCGATAAAGACGCAGTCGGCCAATTGAACGATCTTGATCTGATCGTTGAAGCGGCACGCCAGGCGGGTAACATCGCTCTCAGCTTTTTCCGCCAATCGCCGGAGGTCTGGTGGAAGAACGAGGGTCGTTCCCCTGTCAGCGCCGCCGATTTCGCCGCCAACGAAAAGCTCGCCGCCATCCTGCGTCCCGCACGGCCCGATTATGGCTGGCTTTCGGAAGAGACCGACGACGATGCCGAGCGGCTTTCGCATGAGACGCTCTTCGTCGTCGATCCAATCGACGGCACGCGCGGGTTCCTGTCCGGACTTGAGCTATGGTGCGTCAGCGTCGCGGTGGTGACCGACGGGCGCCCGACGGCGGGCGTACTTTACGCGCCGGCGCTGGATGAACTGTTCGTTGCAACGGCTGACGGCCCGGCACTGAAGAATGGCGAACCGATCGCCGTTTCCGAAAGGCTAGAGCATGATATCCACAGACTTGCCGCCGGTGAGGACATGTTGAACGGCTTCGATCCGGATTTCCGCAAGACGATCGAACGGGCAAAGCACGTGCCGTCTCTCGCCTATCGTCTCGCCATGGTTGCCGACGGTCGGCTGGAAGGGACGATCGTCAAACGCAATTCCCATGACTGGGATGTCGCGGCCGCCGATCTCATTTTGGAGCGGGCAGGCGGGGCGCTGGTGGATCTCTCAGGCCATCCGCTCAACTACAATCGTGCGGATGTCTCCCATGGCGAACTCTGCGGCGCGTCGGCGGCACGGCTGCCGGTGTTCCTGCGCGAGCTTTCCCACAGACGAAACGGTTGACCTTTTGGTCAAAATCCCTCAGAGGAAGTGTAGAGGGGGACGACAGCAGAAAGAGACGAAAATGACTGATACCAGCGGCAAAAAGCAGCTCTTGCACCTCGTATTCGGCGGGGAGTTGGAAAATCTCGAGGAAGTGCAGTTCCGCAATCTGAACGAACTCGACATTGTGGGCATGTATCCCGACTATGCGAGTGCGCTGACCGCCTGGAAGTCGAAGGCGCAGCAGACCGTCGACAATGCCCACATGCGTTATTTCATCGTCCATCTGCATCGTTTGCTCGATCCGCAGGACAAGGCTTCCTCCTAAGGTCGCATTTTGCCCATTTGATATTTGATATTCCCGTCCGGACGGGCGTTGTCGTTTAATCCGGCTATGGCGCAGTATTTTTGACGCAATCAGAACGAAAAATCGGCCGGACTTTCGGCCGTGGAATAATTGGGATTTGGCATCGATGACGATCAGCTTGGATCGGAGGCAATCGAGATGAGCAGCCTTAGGGCGCGCCTCGCTTTGGGTGCCTACCGCTTTGGCGGGATTGCAGTCTATCCCCTCGTCGGGACTTACCTTACCGTCCGCGCCGCCAAGGGCAAGGAAGACCGTTCCCGTCGGCTGGAGCGTTTCGGCTATGCCAGCGCCAATCGTCCGCAGGGACCGCTCGTCTGGTTTCATGCCGCAAGCGTCGGCGAGACCTCGGCGGTCATTCCGCTGATCCGCGAAATCCGCCGCCGCGACATTCACGTCATTCTGACGACGGGAACCATCACCTCGGCCAAGGTGACGCAGGAGCGCCTTGGCGATGAGGTCATCCACCAATATGTGCCGCTCGACCTGCAGCCGGCCGTCAGCCGCTTCCTGGAATATTGGCAGCCCGATTGCACCATCATCGCCGAATCCGAGATCTGGCCGATGACCATCATGGAACTCGGCCGCCGGCGCATACCGCAGATCCTCGTCAATGCCCGCCTGTCGGATCGCTCCTTTGCCCGCTGGAGCCGGCATCCTGCGCTCTCGGAAGCACTGTTCGAAAACCTGGCGCTGGTCATCGCGCAATCCGATCTCGATGCGGAGCGCTATCGCGATCTCAATGCGCGGCAGGTGATCAAGTCCGGCAATCTCAAGGTGGATACCGATGCGCCGCCCCATGACGCGCCGACCCTGGCCAGCTACAAGAAGCAGATCGGCACCCGTAAGACTTGGGCTGCCGTCTCCACCTTCGAGGGCGAGGAGAGTGCCGCCGCCATCGTCCACAAGACGCTGAAAGAGCATAACAGCCAATTGACCATCATCGTGCCGCGCCATCCCGAACGCTGCGACGCGATCGAAGCGATGCTGACCGAGCAGGGACTGAAAGTGGCGCGCCGCACCCGCAATGATGTGCTGTCGCCCGATGTCGATGTCTTCCTCGGCGACACGATCGGCGAAATGGGTCTCTATCTGCGCATGACCGAAATCGCCTTCATGGGCAAGTCGCTGCACAATGAGGGCGGACAAAACCCGCTGGAACCGGCCATGCTCGGCTGCGCCATCCTGACGGGCGGTCACGTCCAGAATTTCCGCGACGCCTATCAACTGCTCGCCCGTCGCGGCAGTGCCCGCATGGTGCGCGACACCGAGATGCTGGCGAGGGGCGTGCATTACTTGCTGACCAACGATGCGGCTCGGCGCGGCATGATCGATGCCGGCTACATCGCCGTGCACGAGATGCGCGGGGCGCTGGCGGCGACCATCAAGGGATTGGAACCCTACATCAATCCGCTGACGGTGAAGGCGCGGTTGCTGCCCAAGACGATGGCGCGGGGATAAGGGACTTTATATGACATCGGTGAAACTGGGCGCAATCGCAGGCATTCTTTTCGACAAGGACGGCACGCTGCTCGACTATGACGCGAGCTGGCTACCGGTCAATCGCGAACTTGCCAGCATCGCGGCACAGGGTAACGCTGTCCTTGCCGATCATTTGCTTCTGGCCTGCGGCATGGACCCGGTCACCGGCCATATCGTGCCCGACAGCCTGCTCGCGGCCGGCAATACCCGCCAGATTTCCGAGGGCCTTATCGCCGCAGGCTCCATGATGGACGTGCTGGAGCTGACGGAAAGGCTCGATACGCTATTTTCCCATGCTGCCGATTTCTCCGCACCAGTCACCGATCTCGCTGGCTTCTTCCGCCGCCTGCACGAGCGCGGTTACAGGCTGGGCGTTGCCTCGAGCGACAACGAGCGCTCCATCCGCCAGACAGCGCGCCGCTTCGGCTTTCTCGATTATCTCGACTATATCGCCGGTTATGACAGCGGTTTCGGAACCAAGCCGGAGCCGGGCATGATGCTCGGTTTCTGCGCGGCGACGGGCCTTTCTCCCGCGCAAATCGCCGTTGTCGGCGACAACAATCACGATCTGCATATGGGGCACAATGCCGGTGCAGGCCTGACGGTCGGCGTGCTGACCGGCACCGGATCACGCGAATCGCTTGCCGCCGCCGATTATTGCCTGAATGACATTACCGAGCTGGAAAGCCTGCTGCCTGTCGCTCAACCGGTATGAGCAACGCAAAGGCTTGCTTTTTCGTCCAATCTGCCCTTTCTTGCCGCCTTGCTGAGATGTACGGGCAAAAGCGGCGCGAGGCGGGATTAGATTATGGTATCGGAAGCACCGCCTTTCTGGTGGCGGAAACCGGATTGGCGCGCTTGGGGCCTTTCGCCCTTTTCCTTTTTGTACGGTCGCATTGCCGGCCATCGCATGACGCATGGTCGCCGTGCTTCCGTTCCGGTACCGGTCATCTGCGTCGGCAATTTCACGGTCGGCGGCGCCGGCAAGACGCCGACGGCGTTGACGATTGCGCGTGTAGCCAAGACGAGGGGATTGACGCCCGGCTTCCTCAGCCGCGGCTATGGCGGTTCGCTGGACGTCACGACCGTCGTCGATCCGCATCACCATCACGCCACTGCGGTTGGTGACGAGCCTTTGCTGCTTGCCCGTGAGGCATTGACGGTGATCTCACGTCGCCGTTTAGAGGGGGCGGAGCGGCTGGTGCGCGAGGGCGCCGATCTCATTATCATGGATGATGGCTTCCAGAGCGCGCAACTTGCCATCGACTATGCATTGGTCGTCATCGATGCCACGAGAGGCATCGGCAATGGCCATCTCGTTCCCGGCGGACCGGTGCGGGCGCCGCTGCGCACGCAATTGCGTCATGCCTCGGCGCTGCTGAAAGTCGGCCAAGGCCACGCCGCCGATCGGCTCGTGCGCATGGCGGCGAGAGCCGGAAAACCGTTCTTCGCGGCATCGGTCAGGGTGCGCGGCCAGGAGGATCTGCACGGGCGCAACGTCCTCGCCTTCGCCGGCATTGCCGATCCCACTAAATTCTTTCGCACGGTCGAGTCGTTGGGGGCCAGCATTGCCGTCAGCCGTACCTTCGGCGATCACGAACATCTCGGCGAAGACGACATAGCCGACATTCTCGATATCGCCGCTCGCGATGGCCTGGAGATCGTCACCACTTCCAAGGATTATGTCCGCCTGATCGGCCATCACGGCCGGGCCGACGAGCTATTATCGGCGTGCCGCGTCATCGAGATCGACATGGTCTTCGATGATCACCGCGCAGCGGCCCTGATTATCGACCGCGCGATCGCGGCCGCCCGCGAGCGACGGTTACGGGAAAAGCAGAAAGCAAAATAGGGATGCAGCAATCAGCGCTTCTGGTTCGGAAGCGCGCCGGCGCGTTTTTCGGCTTCCAGCGAAGACATCACGTCGGCATAGGGTTCCTGCCGGGCGACGCTCCAGTATCGCAGCTCATCGAGCGCGATGTGCTTGCCGGTCATGGCGCAGACGACATAGGAGCCGGGCATGAGGATTTGGAAGTCGCCATCCAGATAGCGAATCTTCGCCTCGCGGTTTCCATGTCCCTCGAAAAGATTCATCTGATGCCGTCCCCGATCTCTGTCATCTGCCTGCCATACCCTGGCAAGCCTGACTTTTCCAGTTCTTTCGACCGTGTCTGTTCTTAGCTCCGTCCGAACAGCCGTTCGATGTCCGAGAGCTTCAGTTCTATATAGGTCGGCCGGCCGTGATTGCACTGGCCCGAGCCGGGCGTTGCCTCCATTTGACGCAACAGCGCGTTCATTTCCTCCGGTCGCAGTCTCCGGCCGGAGCGCACCGAGCCATGGCAGGCCATGGTGGCGGCGACATATTCCAGCTTCGCGGCAAGACCCGAGGCGGTCTCCCACTCGGCAATCTCATCCGCCAATTGCCGGATCAACCCCTGAGCATCCACTTCGCCAAGCATCGCCGGCGTCTCACGCACCGCAATGGCTCCTGGACCGAAACGCTCGATGGCAAGGCCGAGTTTGCCGAGTTCGTCGGCAAACACCATGAGCCGATCACAATCCTCCTCCGGCAGGTCGACGATTTCCGGGATCAGCAAGACCTGCGAGGACAATTGCTTCGAATGCAGCGCCTTGCGCATTTCTTCGAACACCAGCCGCTCATGCGCGGCGTGCTGATCGACGATGACGAGGCCGTCGTCGGTCTGGGCGACGATATAGTTTTCATGCAATTGGGCGCGAGCGGCACCCAGGGGGAATCGAGCCGGCTCCTCGGAGCGTACAGGTTCGACAACCGGAGCCGTTTCGGCGCGGGCTGTCGGCGTGGCGAGGCCATCGAAGGCGAACTGAGGCCGTTCGCCGAATCCATATCCGTTCGTGCCCGAGGACTGATAGGGCCGCGATGGGGAAGCCTCTGACGTCCATGGTGCTGATGGTGCCGATGGCCGCCAGGCAGGTTGAAAGCTTGAACGGCCGGGACCGAAGGCGCGAAGCATGCCGTCGGCGCCCGTCGTCGCGGCGCGATCGCCTTCTCGCGCCAGAGCTTCGCGGATGGCGCCGACGATCAGGCCGCGCACCAGGCCCGGATCGCGGAAGCGGACGTCGGACTTCGCCGGATGCACGTTGACGTCGACGAGGGCAGGGTCGAGCCTGATGGAAAGAACGGCAACGGGATAGCGCCCGGAAGGGATTGTCTCGGCATAGGCGCCGCGGATCGCCGACAGGATCAGCTTGTCCTGCACCGGCCTGCCGTTGACGAAGGCATATTGATGCGCCGAGTTGCCGCGATTGAAGGTCGGCACGCCGATGAAGCCGGCCAAGCCCACATCCTCGCGCATGGCGTCGAGTTCGATGGCATTGTCCTTGAATTCGTGCCCGAGCACCTGCGCCATGCGGGCCAGGTGATCGTCGCCGGTGGCCGGAAATTCCAGCGTCGAGCGGTCGCTGCCGGAGAGCACGAAACGTACCCGCGGAAAGGCGATCGCCATGCGTTTGACGACTTCGCTGATCGCCGCAGCCTCGGCCTTCTCCGTCTTCAGGAATTTCAAACGCGCCGGCGTGGCGAAGAACAGATCGCGCACCTCGACGATCGTGCCGGGATTGGCCGCAGCGGGGCGCAGGTGCAGCACCCTGCCGCCGGCGACAGCAATTTCGGCGCCGCCATCGCTGCCGGGCTTGCGGCTGGCGATCGACAGCTTCGCCACCGAGCCGATCGAGGGCAGGGCCTCGCCGCGGAAGCCGAGGGTGCGGATGTCTTCCAGCGTGTCGGATATCTTCGAGGTGCAGTGCCGCCTGACGGCCAGTTCCAGATCCGCCTGTTCCATGCCGGCGCCGTTGTCGCCGACCCTCAGCAGGGCCTTGCCGCCGCCGGCCGTCGCGATCTCGATGCGCGTGGCGCCGGCATCCAGGGCGTTTTCAATCAGTTCCTTGGCAGCACTTGCCGGCCGCTCGATGACTTCGCCGGCGGCGATCTGGTTGATCAGGGTTTCGGAGAGTTGCTTGATGGCCATATCCGCATTTTCGTGGATTCGCGGCGAGGTGGAAAGAGAAAACGCCGCCTGTCTTTCGTCATCCACCCGATTCAGCAGGAGCTTTGTTTAGAAATTTAATCAAAGCTTAAGGGAATGATGACAGGTTGCATTCATAAAACTTGAAATGATTGCAGGTGGCGCGCTCACGCACGTTTCGGCTTTTGGCGGCAGGTTGGCGGCCGCCATTTACAGCAGCCGGCTTCCGCCTGTTTCAAGTGTTCAGGCCAGCATGATATTTCCATAAATTTACCTCGGGAGCCGTCATCGCTGCCAAACCTGGCGTACCGCGGTACCGGATAGATGTAGGAATCGGACGAATGACTGCCGAGATTGACAAGGCAGCTTTTGCAGCAATGGCCGAAGATATGCCGTCTGACGGCAATCTGCAGGCGGCGTTGTTCGATGCCGTCTGCGATGGGCTCTCCAGTGCCTTTCTTATCTATGACAAGAACGATCTGCTCCTGTTCGCCAGCCGCCAAGTCCTGAATTTCTTCCCGATCCCGCCGCAATTCCTGCAACCATCGACGAGGCTGCGCGACTTTCTGGGTGCTGTGTTCGACAGCGGCGTCCGCCATCATGATGCTCGCGCGAGATCGGCAGTCACGCGCGACGATTGGATTTCGCAGCGCATCGCCTCGCATTGGCGCGAGCGCTTTGAAACGACGGAGCATTTCGGCGCGGATCGTTGGGTCCGCTTCGTCAAGCGCCGGTTGCCCTCCGGTCTCGGCGTCTGCATCCTCTCGGATATTTCGGAGGTGAAGAAACGGGAGGAGCAATGGCGTCTCGACATGGAGCGCGTGCAGCTCACCGAGGACATTCTCGACAATCTGTCGTTTCCGCTCTTCGTCAAGGACCGCAACATGGTCTATGTCGCGGTCAATAAGGCGTTCTGCGACAAATACCAGACCTCCGCGGATGAGGTGCTGGGCCGCAAGGGCGTCGATCTCTTCTCCACGGATATCGCCAACCGCTTCGAGGAGAGCGACCGGCATGTCCTGGAGACAGGCGAAATGTCGATCTCGCGCCAGCGGCAAATCGCGCGCGACGGTATCGAGCGCGATGTGGTCACTAGGAAACAGCGTATCGGCAAGCCCGGCCGCTATTTCCTAGTCGCCACCATGCAGGACCTGCCGAAAGACGGTGCGGATTTCGACGAATTTGCTCTTGCTTCGGAGATCAAAGAAAACAGCGACCGGTCCTACCGACGTGCCTATGTACCGATGGCAGCGCTTCAGACCGCCTCGCGTCGCCCTCCGGCCATGGAAACTTTTGTTCCCGAGAATTTTTCAGGTCGGAAGATTCTCGTGGTCACAGCCGATCTTGCTGCCGAATCGGCGGCGTTGAAAATGCTCGCCAAATATGGCTTCGAGGCGTGTTCGGTCCATAATGAAAACGAGGAGGCGGCGTTTCTGGATGTCGCAAGCTCTCTCGGCATCAAAATCGATCTCGTCATCGTCGACAACCAGCTTGGCAACCGCGGTCTGGAATTGGCCGAGCGGCAGAATGTGCCGGCTCTGTCGCTGGATGGCTCGCAGCTCGCCACCGAACTCACCTTCCTGATCGCACGGCATTTCAACCGCAATATCCGCGGCAAGCCGGGCGATTCCATCGAGGGCAGCGTGGATGATTGGCAGATCGCGACCGGCGGTGAGGATAGCGGCTTTCAGATCCTCGTTGCCGAAGATAACGATATCAATCAGATTGTCTTTTCACAGATCCTGGAAGGTCTCGGTTATCGCTACATCATCGCCACCAGCGGCGACGAGGCGGTGCGGCTGTGGAGCGAACACCGCCCGCAACTGATCCTGATGGATATTTCCCTGCCGGGCCTCAACGGTTTCGAAGCCGCAAGACTGATCCGCCGCACCGAAAAAGGGGGCGGTTCGCACACGCCCATCATCGGTGTGCTTACTCAGGCTTTCGAGCGGGACCGCAACGAATGTATCGATGCCGGCATGGATGATATCATCATGAAGCCCGTGAGCCCGGATATTCTTGAGACCGTGTTTCAGAAATACATGCGGGCCAGCCGCAAAGCTCAAGTCCAATAGGGCTCATAGTTTTTAATGTCTAATGAATAGATTTTCCTCGCATGGAATGACTGCCGTCCCGCCATCCTTTGTTAAGACTTCGCCGTCATTCTCTTTCGCGGGTGGAGGAGAGTGTCGGGACTGAATATGAAATCGGCTGAAATTTCGCTTGCGCCAGTCAGTCAAAATGAATTGCAGGCGATGGCTTATACCGATCCGCTGACCGGCTTGGGAAACCGCTATCGCATGCGCGACCGCGCGCGCGTGCTTTCCGTCGAGCGCGCGAGTGATCCTGCACCCTTCACCATCGGCATCGCCAATCTCGATTCCTTCAAGCCGATCAACGACCTCTTCGGTGTCGAAGCCGGCGACGAAATTCTCTGCCAGGTCGCGCATCGCCTGAAAGCCTGCATTCCCGACGGCGCCACCGTCACCCGCCACGACGGTGACGAATTTGCCTTCGTACTGCCGCTGGTCTTTGAACGTGTCGGCGCGGAAAAGTTCGGGCAGATGATCCGTGAGGTGCTGTCGGCGCCCTATGATCTTGGCGATCGCAACGTCCGTCTTTCCGCCTCCTTCGGTTTCGCCATCTATCCCTTTGCCGGCGAGGAGTTCGAAGATCTGCTGAAAAGCGCCGAAACGGCGCTTTATCGATCCAAGCGGCGCGGCCGCGGCCAGATCACCGTCTATTCCAAGGAGATCGCCCAGGAGATGAAGCGCGCGACGCAGCTTGAACAGGCGCTTCGCAATGCCATCATTTCCAATGCCATCGACGTGCATTTCCAGCCGATCGTCTCGCTTGCCAACAATCTGATCGTCGGTTTTGAGGCGCTGGCCCGCTGGAACGACGCCGATCTCGGCTTTGTTTCGCCTGCCGTCTTCGTCCCGCTTGCCGAAGAGCGCGGCTTTATCGATGCTCTTTCCGAGACCCTGCTGCGCAAGGCGGCGGAGGCAGCACTCTCCTGGCCGCGCGAGCTCTTCCTCTCCTTCAATCTGTCATCGGCACAATTGATGGATCCCGGCACGAGCAGCAGCATTCTCGCCATTCTCGGCCGCGTCGGCCTCGATCCGCACCGCCTGGAACTGGAAATCACCGAGACCGCAGTCATGAGCTCGGCCGACACGGCACATCGCATCATTGCCGATCTCAGGGCAGCCGGCGTGCGCATTTCATTGGATGATTTCGGCACGGGCCAATCGAGCCTCGGGCGCCTGCGCGATTTCATTTTCGACAAGGTGAAAATCGATCGCGCCTTCGTTTCACGCATCAATTCCGATCGCGCCTCCGAACATATCATCAAGGCGATCCTTGCAATGTGCGAAGGGCTTGACCTGCAAGTGGTTGCCGAGGGCATCGAGGACCATGCGGAAGCAGCGGCGCTTCGGTCGCTCGGCTGCGCGATGGGGCAGGGCTATTACTACGGCAAACCCGCCGACAGCGTCGCGACGCTGCGATATCTCCACGAAAACCACTACGAACTCGGCGGCGAGCGCGAAAACGCCTGAACGCGAGGTCGCGACAGATGCAAAAACGGCGGCCTACAAAGACCGCCGTTTTCAATGTTGCGATGACCTTCGTTATTTGTTTGTCGTCGACGAGGTCGTCGTGGTGTCGGTTCCAGGCACCGCGGCTGTTGCCGGGGTCTTTGCAGCCTTTTCGGAAGCCTGCATGGAAAGCGTCTTGAACTCCGGTGCAGCCTTCAGCGACTCAGCCGTTTCGGTGGTCGTCAGCTTCATGCTGCCGTCCTGGGCGTTCTGGGTAGCGGTGATCTTGTCGAAGGGAACAGCGACATTCTTCTGGCCGAGGCCCAAGAAGCCGCCGACGCCGACGATCGCGGCAACGATACCGCCCTGCTTCTGCAGGATAAGGTCGTCGATGCTACCGATGCTTTTGTTCTGACCATTATAGACCGACTGGCCTATATAGGTCTTGGCGCTCATCTGGTCTGCCGACTGCTCGGTCAGATAGCCCGCACCCTGCGCCGTGGTTGTTGTCGGCGCCGGAGCCGGAGCCTTGGCATCATTTTGCATCTTTGCAGTCGGCTTGGTGGTGTCCGGCGTTGCCGGGGCGGTTTTTGTCATCGGCGCAGTATTATTGTCGGTTGACGGCTGCTGCTGCGCCAAAGCCATCGGGGAAAGAACCGATGCTGTAGCAAAGATTGCGCCAGCAGCGGCGGAAGTGAACAATTTGCCGGTCATCGTGAACCTACCTTTCATTCTGATGGGCTTGTTCACCAGCTCGGGCGGGGCCACTCCTTTGGCTGACCATCACCGTGCCGGTTCGTTAAGGAAAATGGTCGAATGAGGGTTTAGTTCCGGCAAGAGTTGCGGGAAACGGCCGCATATTGCCGCGGTTGGGCAGAAATAACCTGAAAAAATTGGCGGATGAGATACCGCTTTGTACAACCGAAGCAATTGATCCCACAGATCGGTTGCAGCGACCGCTCACTGAGTTCAGCGTCCGGCAACGGTCAGAACCACGCAGGCCGGCAAAGTCTCTGCCGGCCGCAATATCTCCCGTAAAGCGAGAAAAAGATCGAATACAATCAGATCTTGTAGACGGGATCGAAGACGCCCTTGACCGTCGGGCCGAGTTCGAGAAGTGCACCGGCTTGCGGCTGCATCGAGCGGGCGTCTTCGTCGAGACCCTCCCAGGCTGTGGTCACGGCGAGGCGATCACCATTCTGGCCGATGAAGGCCGGGCAGGAAGGCTGCATGGCGGGCACACGATAGCGCTCGATGCGCAAGCCGTCCGGGCTGTAGCGATCGACGAAACCGGAGCCCCAACGCGCGTTCCAAATATAGCCGTCGGCATCGCACACGGAGCCGTCGAGGCCGCCGGGATCCTCCATGCTGTCGACCATGACGATCGGTTCGCCGACCGGAAGCCCGGTCAAGGGGTCGACCAGCACCCGCATCAACTGGCTGAGGCGCGTATCGGTGAAATAGCCGATCGTGCCGTCGGGTGAAAAGCAGATGGAGTTCGGAATGCTGAGCTGGTCGAAGATCTTCGTCACCTTGCCGCCGGCGACGTGATAGATCGCGCCAGCCTGCAATTCCGCGCGCTTGCCCATTGTGCTGATCCACAACGAACCGGACATATGCGTTCGCCCGTCATTGGAACGGTTCTCCGGCTTGTCGGCCTCGATTGCGGCGTAAAAAGTCAATTCGCCGGATTTAATATCGCGCAGAAACAATCCCTCTTCCGTGGCGATCAATTGCCGTTCGGCGTCGACGCGGGCAAGCACGCTTGCCATCATCGGCAGGGCGTGAACCTCCTTCTTGCCCGTCGCCAAATGCAGTTCGTGCAACTCCTTGCCGAGAATATTGAACCACCAGACCGTATCCGTATCGGGATCGTAGGTCGGTCCTTCGCCCAGAGCCGATGCGGTGTTGCAGAGAATATTGCCCTGGAAATCATGAATGTCGGTCATATGTGTCAGGCTCCTACGGCAGCATCATAGGCGTAAATGGTCACCTTGGCACGTTCGGCAACCTCTGCGGTCGTCATTCCCGGCTTGTAGAGACTGGTGCCGAGACCGAAAGCCAGAATGCCGGCTTTGGTGTAATCGGCGAAATTCTTGTCCGAAACGCCGCCGACCGCCGCGATGACGAGCTCGGGTGGCAAGACGGCGCGAATGGCGGTGATGCCGGAGGCGCCGAGCACGCCGGCCGGGAAAAATTTAAGGCCCGTCGCACCGGCGCGCGCGGCGGAAAGAGCTTCCGTCGCAGTGAACACGCCGGGCATCGTTACCATGCCCTTGTCGCGGCCGCGGCTGATGACCGCTGGCTCGACATTCGGTGTCACCAGCAGCTTGCCGCCAGCGGCATCCAGCCGGTCGACATCCTCGACGGTCAACACCGTGCCGGCGCCGATCAGGCAGTCCGCGGGCGCCATTTTGGCGGCGATCTCGATCGAGCGGAAGGGCTCCGGCGAGTTCAGCGGGATTTCGATCGCCGCCAAGCCGGCATCGATCAATGCGCCGACAATGTCAGCGGTCTCTTCGGGCTTGATACCGCGGAGAATGGCGATGAGCGGGCGCTTCATGGCAGGGAAGGGAATGCGGGTCGTCATCAGCTTTTTCTTTCGTCATTCGGCCAAATCGCCTTTGCAGCGGCGGAGAGCCCGCGGCGGACGGCGGCATCGGCATCAACAGTCGTATAGGTGAGGGAAAGGATGCGGAATGCATCTTCGTAGAGCGCCTGCAGGCGTCCAGAGGCGACCAGAGTGATCGCAGCCCCTTGTCCCGCGGATGACAGCGCGCCGGCGAATTCGGCACCGATCAGCGTGCCGGAAATCAACGCTTGGGCTCCGGCCGCCGTTAAGCCATGCAGAAGTTGGCCGGCACGGGCGGCAAAGAGCAGGTTCGTAGCGAGGGCCGGCTTGTTGAAGGCAGCTTTGATCGCGGTTTCGAAGGCGGGGACGTCCGCGGGCATGTCGGCCGCGCCGGCAACGGCATGGGACAGGATGCTGTGCTTGGTGATGACGTCGAAGAGTTCGCCGGTCATGAAGGTCGAAAAGCCCGTGACCTGGCCGTCGACGACACGCACCCATTTCGAATGCGTACCGGGCATGCAGACGAGCTGTTCGCCTTTGGCATCGGTGGCGATCGCGCCGAGCAATTGCGTCTCCTCGCCGCGCATGACGTCTGGCGCGTCCTTGGCGCGCTGCGCAAGGCCCGGCAAAATACGAACGTCGCGCGATTGACCGGGCACGGAGACGGCGCCGGTAAGAATGGCAGAGAGCGACGTCGGCGTGTCGATATAGCCGGCTTCCACCCAACCCTGGCGCGCTCCGGCCATGCCGCAGACGATGACCGGAAGGTCTTCCGGCGCGGCAAGGGCATCGAGATGCGACTGCAGCACCTTGGCAAAGCCTGTCTGAGCCGCCGACGTCATGCCTTCGCCGCTGCGGCGCTCGCCGAGAATGCTATCATCTTCGCCGATCAGCCACAGCCGGAAACTGCTGGTGCCCCAATCGACCGCTATGTATGCGGGCCGTGCCATTTAACAATACCTCTGATTTTTCCATCGAAAATACTCTTGGTTTTTCACTAGAGAATACCTCCGTCGACAATGATGGTCTGCGCGGTGATGCTGCCCGAGCAGTTGGATGCAAGAAAAAGCGTCGGGCCGACCAGATCGGCGGCTTTTAGAATATGCTTGAGGCATTGGCGCTCGACCGTTTTGGCTATGCCTTCTTCCGTCAGCCAAAGCTCCATCTGCCGCTCGGTGACGACCATGCCTGGCAAAACGGCGTTGACGCGGATATTTTCCGGTCCGAAACGGCCGGCAAGGCTCTTGGTCAGGCCAATGACCCCTGCCTTTGCGGTTGCGTAGGCGGAAAGATGCGGCGGGTTCATCTTGAAGACGATCGACGAGAAATTGATGATCGCCCCGCCGCCGGCCGCGCGCATGCCCGGCGCTGCCGCCTGCGAGACGAAGAAAACCTGCTTGAGGTTGATCGCCTGGTTGTTGTCCCAATATTCCTCGGTGGTCGTGTCGATCTCGTGCCGATCGTCCCAGGCGGCATTGTTGACGAGGACGCGAATGGCGCCGAGATCGGATTCGACGGCAGCGACCGTGCTTTTGACGGCACCGACGTCGCGGAGATCGGCATGATAGAAGGAGACCGGATGCGCCGATTGCGGAGAAAGCCGGGCGACAAGTGCCTTGCTCGGCTCCTCGGCAATGTCGATGAAGGCGACCTTGGCACCCTGCTGGGCAAAACCTTCGACAAGTGCGGCACCGATGCCGGAGCCACCGCCGGTGATCAAAACAGTGCGATCCTTAAGATCGGGAAATTGTGCCTGTACTTCGGTCAAGTTCGTTTCCTCCCGGAATTGAAATGCCTTCTTGTTCCATTATTTGGAACGTGATTTGACTATATGGAATTATCCGATTACGCTTTCACCGTGTCAAGGACGTGAGGATATGTCAGCGGCGTGCGGAGGCAATCGTGAATTCGAGGCAGGGTGACGACATGAGGGAAATCCGCCGCGGCCGGGAAACCGGCACGCTCGGTAAGCTCATGACGCTCGTCGATCTCGTTGCGCTCTCCGATCGTCCAATGCGTTTCACCGACATTCTGTCTCTCTCCGACCAGCCGCGTGGCACACTGCATAGGCAATTGTCTCACCTCGTCGAAGAAGGGCTGCTGGAGATCGACCGCGACGGATGTTATCTGCCCGGCATCAGGCTCTTGAGCCTTGCCTCGCGCAGTTGGGCGCGCAATGAATTTCGCACCGTCGCCGAGCCGCATCTGCGGCTGCTGCAGGCGCAGACCGGCGAAACCGTGCACCTCGGCGTCTTGCGCGGCACCGAGGTCATCTATCTCGACAAAGTCGAAGGCCGGCAATCCGTACGTATGTATTCGCAGATCGGCAATGCTTCGCCGGCCTATTGCACGGGCGTCGGCAAGGCTGCATTGTCCGCCCTCGACGATACCAGCTTTGGAGCACGGGTCGCCGGACTCGAGTTTCACGCCTACACCGAGCACACCCATCGCAGCTTGGCAGATCTGCGGGCAGACATCGAGGCCATCAGAAGGCGCGGTTGCGCTTTTGACCGTGAAGAGCACGAGAGCGGCATATGCTGCGTCGCCGCACCAATTTACTCCGATGACAACGACATGCTGGCCGGCGTCTCGGTGACCGGCCCCGCCTACCGCGTTACGCCGGGAAAATTGGAGGAATGGGCGCCTTTGGTGAAAGCAGCGGCGGCCGCGATCATGCAGGATATGCACAGTCGGCTCGGTCCGAGGCGTTAAATTCGCCTGTTTTTCTCGGCTGTCATGTGAAATTCACCAATTTGGCCTTTCGCGTGCTGGACCTTCGCCAACTTACACGTTTATTCTGCGCGGCTCGTGGGGATCGCAGGTGAACTGCCGTTCTCCGTGGTACCTGCTGCCACACCCGGAGGAGGATGGCGGCCCGGTTATCCGGCGCCGCAGTAAATGGTGTCGCAGCAGGCGAAATTTTTAAAATTTATATTGATTAGGCGCCGGTTTGTCGGCGTTCATGTGATGACCCGGAGGCTTGGAGGCGGCTGTTTCGCGTTTGTGCCCCTCCCTTATGTAAAGAAGACTAATGATGGCAGCATTGGTGCAGGCGGGAAAGGCCCCTCGGGCCGAAGATTACATTCATGAAATTACCGGTCTGAAAACGCAGTTCGATGTTTTTCGTTTCATGAAGCGGCTGACTGAAGCCTATCGCTGCCGGGCTTTCATGGTGCTGAACCTGCCGCCGGTGACATCCTTCGAACTGCAGAGCAATTCGGTCATCAACAACTGGCCTGCCGAACTCCTGGCGACCTATGACCAGGAAGGGCTGATGACCAACAGCCCTGTGCTGCGGCGCCTGCGTGGTTCCACGCTGCCTTTCGTCCACGAGACGACGGCGCTCACCAATCGCGACGATGGGAAAGGCGAACTCATCGCTGCCCTGTTCGAACGCTTTCGCATGACACGCTGCGTCTATTTGCCGACCCATGACGCATCCGGCCTTCGAGGCGCGATATCGCTTGCCGGCGATCGCGAGTCCTTCACTCCCGAAGAGATCAAGGATCTCAGCTTTGTCGCGATCTATGTTTTCGACAGGCTCGCGGAAATCCGCAATATGGACATCCGCGTCGTCGACGCGCTGACTGACCGGGAGATCGATTGCCTGAACTGGACGGCCGCCGGCAAGACCAGTGCGGAAATCGCCGAGATCCTGACCCTCTCCGAACATACGGTCAATCATTACCTGAATCGGGCCACCAAGAAGCTGGACACGGTCAACCGCACCCAGGCAGTCGCAAAAGCGCTGCGCGTGGGACTGATAAAATAGGGCAGCATCCTAACGGACGGTTAGTAGGCGCGAGCGAAAACCGCCAATTTTCTGGGCGAATTTTGTGCGCTGCACATAAAATTTGCCGCCATTTCACGCAGTCAGTTTTTGGTTCGGCCCGGTCGATCTGGTAATCTATTGAAAATATGTGTCTTTTTTTATTTCGTAGAACTGGCACGCTTTCTGCATTTCAACCGTCAGAGGTCCAGAGGGGACTTTGATGACAGCGCCGACAAACGCGCGCGGATCCGGCAGGCGCCGCCGATACCATAGCCGTTGTTTTCCCAGCGGCAGGTATCTGCGGCGCCTGTTGCTTATTTGGCACGTCTTCAAGATCAACGGGGTTTAAGGAGCGATTTTTCGTGCGCTTGCCCTACTTCTTTCGAAGCTTTGCTTTATGTCCGCCGCTGACATTTCAGTCCCCAAGGGAGCGTTGCGGCTGGTAGGGCTATTAAGCCCGGCGGACCTGCCGGCCGCAACGGACTGAGTTCTGTGTCGATATTCCCTTAATTTCGTTTGGCGAAGTTCCCCCACTCCACTATCTAAGCCTCAAGAGATCTGGAGCGTTTGCTGCGTGGACGTCCACGCACGGCGATTCGGATGGAAATCGTGCAGTGAGGATAGAATGACGGACATCACCAAGGAACAGGTTCTGGAAACGTTGCGGACTGTTCGTGGTCCGGACCTGGAGCACAATATCGTTGAGCTCGGCATGGTCTCGGATGTCTTCATTTCCGATTCCAAGGTCTATTTCTCGATTACGGTTCCGGCGGAGCGCGCCAAGGAACTGGAGCCGATGCGACTTGCTGCCGAACGGGTGATCAAGGACTTGCCGGGCGTCAAAGGCGCCATGGTCGCCCTGACCGCAGACAAGAAGGCCAATGCCGCCGGCGCGCCTGCGCCGCGCCCGGCTCCTGCCCAGCCGCATGCCCATACCCATGCACCGCAACAGCCGCCGCGCGCTGGCAAGATCGGCGTGCCCGGCATCGGCGCAATCATCGCGGTTGCCTCCGGCAAGGGCGGCGTCGGCAAGTCGACCACAGCCGTCAACCTCGCGCTCGGCCTGCTCGCCAACGGCCTGCGGGTCGGGGTTCTGGATGCCGATATCTACGGGCCTTCCATGCCGCGCCTCCTGAAGATTTCCGGCCGGCCGACCCAGATTGACGGCCGCATCATCAACCCGATGCAGAATTACGGCCTCAAGGTCATGTCCATGGGCTTCCTCGTCGAAGAAGAGACGGCGATGATCTGGCGCGGGCCGATGGTGCAGTCGGCACTCCTGCAGATGCTGCGAGAAGTCGCCTGGGGCGAGCTCGACGTGCTGGTCGTCGACATGCCGCCAGGCACCGGCGATGCGCAGCTTACCATGGCGCAGCAGGTGCCGCTCGCCGGCGCCGTCATCGTTTCGACCCCCCAGGATCTGGCGCTGATCGACGCCCGAAAGGGCATCAACATGTTCCGGAAGGTGGAAGTACCCGTCCTCGGCATTGTCGAGAACATGAGCTATTTCATCGCTCCGGACACCGGTGCCCGTTACGATATTTTCGGTCACGGCGGTGCGCGGAAGGAAGCCGAGCGCATCGGCACATCCTTCCTCGGCGAAGTGCCGCTGACCATGGGTATCCGCGAGACCTCCGATGCCGGTACGCCACTGGTCGCTTCCGACCCCAATGGCGCCATCGCCGGTATCTATCGCGATATCGCGGCCAAAGTCTGGGCGCAGGTCAGCAACACGCCTCAGCGCGCAGCACCCTCCATCGTCTTCGAATAATTCACAAGCGCGTGCGCTGAACAGCGATCGGCCCGATTGCCTTGCCCGCGCCGTGTGCTATGACTTCGCACAATTGTGAATCTGCGGTGAAAGCGCGCATCGAAGGGGTTGTGACTTGATTCTTTGCGGGCTTTGCTGCATATGCGCCGCCGGCGTGAGTTTGGTCGGGCATATCCGATGACGGCCACCCGCCTAATGGTGAATTCGTCTCGCCTGAGCAATCGGCTTTGTCATGACGGACGAAGGATTGGTACAGCAGCGCAATGGAGCATGGACACGGATTCCCAGCCGGACCGGCGGGATACGCCCGGAGTTTTATGATTTTTTCTCAATGTCCATCGGCAGCATCGCGGCGAGAGCGCACAAAGCGCCATAGCGATAGCTTTGTCTCCGTCGTGCCGAGGACGATCCGTTGATCACGGCCTATTGCTCCGATTGCAAGCCGCTGGAATTGGCAGATCTGTCGACCATTGCCCAATTGCCGGACAACGCCATCTGGATCGATATGGTCGAGCCGTCGCGTGAAGAAGAGAAGAACATCGAGCGCCTGCTTGGGCTTGAAGTCCCGACGCGCGAAGATATGAAGGACATCGAGCCATCAAGCCGACTCTATGTCGAAGAGGGCTCGGTTTTCCTGACGGCATCACTGCTCTGGAAGGCCGATACCAGCCTGCCGATACTGACCGACGTCGCCTTCATCCTGACAGGTCATCGCCTGGTCACCATCCGCTATGCACGGCCGAAATCCTTTGCGCTGTTCATTGCGGCGCTGCAGCGCATACCGCGGGAACGGCGCACGGGTGTCGCGCTTCTGACGAAACTTTTGGAAACAATAGTCGACCGCACTGCCGAAGTCCTTGAACAGACGGTCTCGAGCATCGATATATTGTCGGTGCATGTGTTCGGCGACCGCGTGAAGAAAATCCGTCGCCCGTCGAACTATCTGGAAGAGAAGCTGAAAGACATTGCAGGCTATCACCGCACGGTCAGCAAGGTGCGAGACAGCCTGAGTTCACTGTCGCGAGTTTTGACCTTCCTCCAAGCTATTCCCGCCATGCAGCAGGACCGTGAGGCCAAGGAATTGTGCCGCAATGTCTCGCGGGATGTGCAATCTTTGTCCGAACATGCGTCCTTCGTCGCCGGTAACGTCACCTTCCTGCTGGATGCATCGCTCGGCCTGATCAATATCGAGCAGAACGCCATCATCAAGATTTTCTCGATCGCCTCCGTAGTCTTCCTGCCGCCGACGCTAGTTGCCTCTGTCTACGGCATGAACTTCGAGTTCATGCCGGAGTTGCATTTCGCCTATGGATACCCGGCATCGTTGCTTTTGATGGTGGTATCTGCCGTCGTTCCGTTTCTCTTTTTTCGCTGGAAAGGCTGGCTCTGAGAGTCTAGTGATCCTGAATGTCTGACGAAACCCATCATTCTCCCGACGGGAAAATGAATCCACGCAAACTCTTCTACCTCGCCTTGGGGTCGGTTGGCGTAGTCTACGGCGATATCGGTACGAGCCCGCTTTACGCCTTTCGCGAGGCGCTGAAACCGGTGGCCGCCGACGGCCTCACGCGCGGCGAAGTCATCAGCCTCGTTTCGCTGATGTTCTGGGCGCTCACCATCATCGTCACCATCAAATATGTCCTTTTTCTGCTGCGCGCGGACAACGACGGCGAAGGCGGCACACTGTCGCTTTTGGCGTTGCTGATGAAGACGGCGAACGGCCACACCGCCGTTCTGATGCTGTTGGGCCTACTGGGCGCCGCGCTCTTCCTGGGCGATGCGATGATCACCCCGGCGCTGTCCGTTCTCTCGGCCGTTGAAGGCCTGAAATTGGTGACGCCGTCGCTGACGGATTATATCGTGCCGATCTCGGTCGGGATCCTGGCGCTGCTCTTCGCCATCCAGTCGCATGGCACCGGCGCGGTCGCGCGCTTCTTCGGTCCGATCACGGCGCTGTGGTTCATCGTCATGGGCGTGGTCGGCATCATGCACATCTCGGATGATTTCGGCATCCTGGCGGCGTTGAACCCCTGGTACGCGATCACCTTCCTGATGAACGAAGGTTTTCTCGGCGTCGTCGTGCTTGGCGCGGTTTTCCTGACTGTCACCGGCGCGGAGGCACTTTACGCCGACCTGGGTCATTTCGGTCGCCGGCCGATCCAGTGGGCCTGGTTTGCCCTGGTATTTCCGTCGTTGACACTGAACTATCTGGGCCAGGGTGCCCTGGTGCTGCGCCAGCCGCTCGCCATGTCCGACCCGTTCTTCCTGATGTATCCGCATTGGGCGATCCTGCCGGTGGTTATTCTCGCGACGCTCGCGACCATCATCGCCAGCCAGGCTGTTATCACCGGTGCCTTCTCGCTGACGCGGCAGGCCATTCATCTCGGCTTCCTGCCGCGCATGGAAATCCTCTTCACCTCCGAGACCAATACCGGGCAGATTTTCCTGCCGTCCGTTAACACGGTGCTCTTCTTCGGCGTCATCTTCCTGGTATTGAGTTTCAAGACCTCGGATGCGCTGGCGACGGCCTATGGTATCTCGGTAACCGGTGCGATGGTCGTTACCTCGATCATGGCCTTCGAGTTCGTGCGTGTGCGCTGGAACTGGACGCTGCCGATGGCAGCCGGCGTGCTGGCACCGCTGCTGTTGCTGGAATTCGTCTTCCTGGGCGCCAACCTGCTGAAAATCCACGACGGCGGCTACGTTCCGGTTCTGATCGCGACCGCCTTCACGGTGATCATGTGGACTTGGCGCCGCGGTACGGCGATCCTTATGGAGAAGACCCGGCATACGGATATTCCGTTGTCGTCCTTCGTCAGCTCCATCGAGCGCAAGAGCGATCACTCTCCGGCGCATGTCCCGGGGACGGCGATCTTCCTCACCAGCGATCCGGAGTCGGCACCCGCGGCGCTTCTGCACAATCTGAAGCACAATCATGTCCTGCATGATAAAAACGTTATCCTGACGATCCGCACCATCAACAAGCCGCGCGTCCTGCAGGAGGACCGCTACTCGGTCGAAAAAGTCTCCGATCGCTTCTCGCGCGTCGAACTGCGCTTCGGCTTCATGGAATCGCAAAACGTCTCGCAAGCACTGGCGACTTTGCGCAAGACCGGTCTGAAGTTCGACATCATGTCGACCTCTTTCTATCTCGGCCGTCGCAAGCTGGTGCCCGACGCCAAGTCGGGCATGCCGCATTGGCAGGATCGGCTCTACATCGCGCTCGCCAACGCGGCGACCGATCCTTCCGACTACTTCCGCCTGCCGGCCAATCGCGTGGTGGAATTGGGATCGCACGTCATCATCTGACGCAGATCGAAATCAGCTTTTTGCATAAAAGGCCCGCCGGATCTCCGACGGGCCTTTTGGTTGCGCGGGGGACGGCGGCCAGAGTTAACCATCCATCAAGGTTAATGCGAGATTATTACGGCTCCTAGTCCAGAGTGCCGTTTGGAGTTCGGTATTGTCTCGCCCGCGTCGTATCCCTCGCAAGTTTGGTCTTTTGCCGAAAAACTGGACTTCGCCAGCCGTCTTCGGGTTTTGCGCATGGCTGATCTTCCCTTCGACAGTGGCCTACGCCGATCTTGCCGGTCTGCTGGCGGGCATCGACAGGGGGAGCAGCAACTGGCGCATGGTCATCACCAATTCGCCGGCAGGTTCGACGCACCAGGCCGAGCTTGCCTTTGGCGATGCATCGACCGCTGCGGCCATTGGCGATGGCGGTCTCGTCCTGCCCGACGGTCGGCGCGTTGCTTTCCTGTCGCAGGAAAAGGGCAGCGATCCCAGGCCGGACGAAGAGCGCATCAATCGCCAGGATAAGAAGGGCAGGGTGGTTGCCGTTGCGCCGATGCAGCCGCCCAAGGATTTCTCCGCCGGTTCCGTGCTGCAGCGCGACAGCCTATTGCTTCGGCCCGAGTTGGACACCAAAGACAAGACGGTTTTCCTGAAGCCGAAGATCGGCGGCAAGGAAATTCAGATCGCCACGGCCTTCTATAGAAAAGAGCCGCCAAAGCCGGACAATAGCGTGCCTTCCTACCTTGCAGGCCTGATCACAAATCGGGATGCCGATGTTCTCGCCGCCGCCTATGCGTCGCCGCCGCCTGATTATGCCCGCGTCTCGCCTTTCGATTCGATACTTGCCAAGGATCAGGACAATCAGGGCCGCTTCGTGCCGCAGATCGGTCCTGAGGATCACACCTGGGCCGCGAACGTCCTGCCGCCTTCCGTCTTTTCGTCGGATGAACAGCAATGTCTTGCCACCGGCATTTATTTCGAAGCACGCGGGGAATCGGTGAAGGGACAGGCGGCCGTCGCACAGGTCATCCTCAACCGCGTCCGCAATCCAGCTTACCCGAAAACCATCTGCGGCGTCGTCTATCAGAACGACGATTGGCATAATGCATGCCAGTTTTCCTTTGCGTGCGACAACGTCAAGGATCGGGTCAACTCGCCCGAACACTGGAAAATTGCACGCCAGGTCGCCATGGCCGTGACCGCCGGCAAGATCTGGCTGCCGGAAGTCGGTTCCGCCACGCATTATCACGCCGTCTACGTCAGACCGAAATGGGCGGCCGAAATGGTGAAGGTCGGCCGTATCGGCATGCACATCTTCTATCGTACCTATGGCGGCGGTTGGAGCTGACGGCCTGTTGCGCGGCGGGACTGGTTCGATTCCGCACGCGCCGGGTTAGCGATAAAAAGGCCACAGAAAAACCCGGCCTGAAGAGGATTCTTCGGCCCAGTTTTCAGCCGGCATCGCATATTCGGCGTAAGATCATGATTTAATTCGGCTAATTTATGGCTGGACAGATGACGTCTACGCCTTGACTATGCTTTTTCCTAAAACTATGTTGCGCGCGACTTCAAAACGGGCCGAAAAGGTGGCGAAACCTGCCGTTCGTTGACGCGTTGACCGGGGTAATGGGGTTGCGCGCAGCGAAAATGGAAGGACATCACCATGGTGGACGACCGCGACGAAGGTCTGGAAAAGCGACGGGAGCAATTGGGAGCCGAACTGGCGAGCAAGCGCTCTGCGTTGGGAGAGGATGAACAAGGGGAGGTTCGCGCCGAGGAGAGCCGCAAGGGCTATGCTGAGGCGATGAAGCTTTCCAGTGAGTTCATTGCTGCCATCATCGTTGGCGCTGTTCTGGGCTATATGTTCGACCGTTTTGTCGGCACGGCGCCGTGGGGCATGATTGTTTTTCTGCTTCTCGGATTTTGTGCCGGCGTTCTGAATGTTCTGCGCTCTGCAGGCAAGGTGGCGACACCGATGCTTGAAAAGCACGGGCTTGATAAGAAGTGAGGCGGAAGCGGCGCTGAGGCGCGGTTTCCTGGTGAGAGGCATCCGCTTGACGAGCGGGAAAATGAAAGAGAACAAGCGGTGGCAAACGGACCTACCCATCAGTTCCTGATCTTCAAGATTATCCCGATCGATATCGGCGGAATTGATTTTTCGTTCACCAACGCATCCCTGTTCATGGTTGCCTCTGCGGTGATCTCGGCCGGCTTCCTCTATTTTGCCACCGCGCCCCGCAGCGTCATTCCGAGCCGCGCCCAATCGGTTGCGGAAATGTCTTACGAGTTCATCGCCTCTATGTTGAAGGAAGGGGCGGGAACCAAGGGGATGAAATTCTTCCCGCTGGTCTTCTCGCTCTTCATGTTCGTGCTGACGGCGAATCTGCTCGGCATGGTTCCTTATTTCTTCACCGTCACTGCCCAGATCATCGTTACTTTCGCCTTGGCGCTTCTGGTCATCCTGACGGTCATCCTCTACGGCGCCATCAAGCATGGCTTTGGCTTTCTGAAGCTCTTCGTGCCGCAGGGCGTGCCAGGCATATTGTTGCCGCTGGTGGTGGGAATTGAGATCATCTCCTTCCTGTCCCGGCCGATTTCGCTCTCCGTTCGTCTTTTCGCCAACATGCTGGCAGGCCATATCACGCTCAAGGTGTTCGCAGGCTTCGTTGCCTCGCTCGGAACCCTTGGCGCGCTTGGCATCGGCGGCGCCATTCTTCCTCTGCTCATGACCGTCGCCCTGACTGGTCTCGAGCTCCTCGTCGCCTTCCTTCAGGCTTACGTCTTTGCGGTACTGACTTGCATGTACATCAATGACGCGATCCATCCGGGTGGCCACTAAGGATTTCCGACATTGACGTCTTCAGGACGTCAGTCATTTGCCGCAACAACCATTTCAAAGGAGTTCAACATGGAAGCGGAAGCAGCAAAGTTCATCGGCGCAGGTCTGGCTTGCTTTGGTATGGCCGGTACGGCTCTCGGCCTCGGCAACATCTTCGGCAGCTACCTGTCCGGCGCACTTCGCAATCCGTCTGCCGCTGACAGCCAGTTCGGCCGTCTGGTATTCGGCTTCGCCGTTACGGAAGCTCTGGGCATCTTCTCGCTGCTCATCGCTCTCCTCCTGCTCTTCGCCGTTTGATATCAACGGCATGATAGATCACGGTTCGCGGGACAGCGGGCCGTGATTCTTTGTATTTGCAGACCACCTGGAGGTGAGCATGTTTGTGACCCCGGCATATGCTGAAGAAGCACCGCCGGCAGCCGGCGCGGTGCATACGGAGACGGGTACGCCCGATCAGGGCCATCACGCAGGCGTATTCCCGCCGTTTGACCATACGACGTATCCGTCACAGCTCCTTTGGCTGGTGATCACCTTCGTCATCTTCTACGTGGCCATGCAGAAGATCGTCATTCCGCGTGTCGGCAGCATTCTGGAAAGCCGGCACGATCGTATCGCTCAGGATATCGACGAAGCCTCGCGTCTGAAGGCCGAAGCCGATGCTGCTGTCGCAACCTACGAAAGCGAATTGGCCGCAGCGCGCGCCAAGGCGAATTCGATCGGTGCCACCGCCCGCGATGCCGCCAAGGCAAAGGCTGAGGAAGATCGCAAGACGATCGAAGCAAGCCTTTCCGAGAAGCTGAAAGCCGCTGAGGTGCGTATCGCCGAGATCAAGGCGAAAGCCTTCGGCGATGTCGGCGCCATTGCCGAAGAAACGGCCGCTGCCGTTGTCGAGCAGCTAGTCGGCAACGTCGCCGGCCAGGCAGACGTCGTTTCGGCTGTTGCCGAAGCATCCGCCAAGCGGGAGGGTTGATCCATGGAATTCGGTCTCGACGAAACTTTCTTTGCGTTCGTCGCTCTCATCATCTTCCTCGGCCTGGTCGTCTATCTGAAGGTGCCGGGCATGATGGCCAAGTCGCTGGACGACCGCGCCGATCAGATCCGCAACGATCTAGCCGAAGCCAAGCGCCTGCGTGAAGAGGCTCAGCATCTCCTGGCCGAATATCAGCGCAAGCGGAAGGAAGCCGAAGCCGAAGCAGCCCACATCGTTGCGGCAGCCGAGCGGGAAGCGGAAATGCTGACGACGGAAGCCCGTAAGAAGACGGAGGAATTCGTCGCCAATCGTACTGCGCTTTCCGAGCAGAAGATCAAGCAGGCGGAAGCCGATGCGATGAAGGCGGTTCGCTCCGCCGCTGTCGATCTGGCTATCGCTGCCGCCGAATCCGTGCTCTCCAAAAAGGCCGACAGCCGCGTTCAATCCGAACTCTTCAGCAACGCCGTTGGCGAAGTGAAGACACGGCTGAACTGAGCGTGCAAGCAATCGATCTTTGAAAAGCCCGGTTTGTGCCGGGCTTTTTGCGTTTGAGGCGGTAACACTCTGGCGGCAAAGTTTGACGATGGCTTTGGATCCAAATTATATCCGGCCTTGCTTTAAGGAGGGAGAGGGTGATGCCGAGCGCGGACAGTGGCGAAGGCCCATTTCACCATGATGATTTGATCTATCGGCGCACTCGCCCTTGGACGGCGAGTGTTCACGCGCTGCTCTCTGCACTTCAATCACACGGCTTTGCGAATGCGCCATTGCCAGCTGGATATGATACGACGTGGGAAAGGGTGAGCTTTCTTCCGGGCGAGACCGGTGACTTGGATGAGAATGAGTCGATGAGGTCCGCGAAAGCCCTGCAGTCGGCGGCGCGCCTGCTGCGGCGCTATCATGACTGCACCGCGCTTTTTATGCGGCCGATGCTGGAAGACCAGATATGGCAATTGTCGCCGCGCCCGCCCTTCGAGGTGATCTGCCACGGCGATTTCGCGCCATATAATGTTGTTCTGAGCGGCGGCGAGGTCACTGGCATCATCGACTTCGAGGCAGCCCATCCCGGTTCTCGTTGCTGGGACCTCGCTTATGCCATCTATCGCTGGGCGCCTCTGTCTACCGGCATCGCGGTCGAAGATCTCTGCGGGCTCGATACACAAATTCTCCGCACCTGCATTTTTCTTGACGCTTATGGCCTGCCGGCAAAGCAGCGACGGACATTGCCGCACATGATCGTCGACCGTCTGAATGCCTTGGTCGCCTACATGGAAAGCGAGGCGGCCAATGGTGTGGAGAGATATCGCCGCAACATCGAAGAAGGCCACGATCAAATTTACCGGCGCGATGTCGCCTATATCAACGAACATCGGGAGCAGATTATAGCCGGCCTTTGAATGAAGAGGAGGCGGAAGGCGGCTGTCAGGCCTCTTCCCTTCGAAGGGGCCGGAAGCTCATGCGATGCAGCGAGCAGGGGCCGTGCTTCTCGATACCGGCGCGGTGCTCGGGCGTGCCATAGCCGACATGGGACGCAAAACCGTAAGCGGGGAAGACATCGCCGGCGCGAGCCATCATCCGGTCGCGCGTCACCTTGGCGACGATCGAAGCGGCGGCGATGGAAAAAGAGCGGGCATCGCCCTTGACCACGGCTTTTCCCGGACAAGCAAGACCGAAAGGCACGTCCAAGCCATCTGTCAGGACGTAACTTGCCGGAACGGCAAGGCTGCAGATGGCGCGGCGCATGGCGTCAAGGCTTGCCTTGCGAATATCGGTGATGTCGATGCGGGCCGCACTCGAGGACGCAATGGAAACGGTGGCGGTTGCAAGTATTTCGACAAACAGCGCTTCGCGTCTCAGGACCGAAAGCTGCTTGGAATCGTTCAATCCCTCGGGAATACGCTCCGGATCGAGAATGACCGCGGCAGCGACCACAGGGCCTGCCAAAGGCCCGCGTCCGGCTTCGTCGGCACCGGCAACAGGCCAGTGTCCGGCGCGGCGGGCAATCAGCTCCAGCTCGAAAGTCGGAACGATCGGGTCCTCGTCGAAAAGCATAGGAGAATCGGATGGTGTGCTGCGTGGCATGCGGCAAGCTCGCACACCACCCGATCTCCTGCAAGCCCCCAGCGGATCAAGGCGGCGAACCTGGGGGCTCTTCCGGCGGGCAGGGAAACCCGCGGGAAAGGATCAGAGCAATTCCAGGAAAAGTGCGTGAGCCGCTTTCCGTCTGGAATTGCGAAAAAACAAAAAGAGAGAGCGGTTCTAAGATTCCGTGAAAAGCTGAACCGCTCAGAGCAGTGAAAGCTGCACGCCGCTGCCATCCGGCGGCACAAACAGGTCGTCGCGCAGCGCGATACTGCGGCGGGTGAGCCCCAGCCGCTTGGTCGCCATTTCAAAACGGCGGCCGATCTGCCAGGCGTAAGGGCCTGCACCCTTCATCCGTTTGCCGAACTCGGCATCATAGTCCTTGCCGCCACGCATCGAGCGGATCAGCGACATGACATGGCGGTAGCGATCCGGATAGTTCTGCAGCAGCCAGTCGCGGAAGAGCGGGCTGACCTCGAGCGGAAGGCGCAGCATGACATAGCTCGCTTCCATGGCGCCGGCGGCCTTGCCAGCATCGAGGATTCGCTCGATTTCATGATCGTTGAGCGCCGGAATGATCGGCGCCACCATGACAGCCGTTTGGATGCCCGCCTCGTTGAGCGCCCGGATTGCCTCTAGCCGCCGCGGTGGCGTCGCCGCGCGCGGTTCCATGGTGCGTGCCAGCTTGCGGTCGAGCGTTGTCACCGAAATGCCGACACGAACCAAGTTCTTGGCGGCCATCTCTTTGAGAATGTCGATATCGCGCATGATCAGCGCCGACTTGGTGACGATCGCAACCGGATGGTTCGCCTTGTTCAATACTTCGAGAATCTGACGCATGATTCGCCATTCTCTCTCGATCGGCTGATAGGGATCGGTATTGGTGCCGATGGCGATGACGCGCGGCTTGTAGCCCGGCTTTGCCAGTTCCCGTTCCAGAAGCCGCGCCGCGTCGGGCTTGGCGAAGAGTTTCGATTCGAAATCGAGCCCCGCCGACAATCCCATATAGGCATGCGTCGGCCGCGCGAAGCAATAGATGCAGCCATGCTCGCAGCCGCGATAGGGATTGATGGAGCGATCGAAGGAGATATCGGGAGAATCGTTGCGCGTGATTGCCGTGCGTGGCTTCTCCACCTGCACTTCGGTTTTGAAGGGCGGCAGCTCTTCCAACGTTTGCCAGCCGTCATCGAATGTCTCACGCTTCAGTGGCTCGAACCGGCCGCTCGGGTTCAGCCCGGCACCGCGACCTCGCCTGCGGTCGATCTCGACTCTGAGACCGGTGTCGGCGATCAAAGCATTGGCAACATCTGCCGTATTGGCAGGCGCAAATGCGGCCTGCCCTGCAAGGGACTGCTCGTTCATCGGTAACTCCAGGGCGGTTCATGGCATCGCACGCCGCGTCTAAGATGATTAAATTCCTATCCGACAAACGAGAACAATGCAAGAACAAAATGCGGACTATCCACCGCCGGACGGTACGTCCACTTGGACGCGGCGGTATTTCTGAACCCCGCCAAGCTTTCTTCCAAACCCGCCAGTTCCAAGGTTTATGCGCTGGCAATAAATTGTGCGCCGCTCTATAGATGGGCAATGTTGACGGTAATCATTGAATGTCAGGACCAAGAATCGGAACTGGCGCAGACATTGGCGGTCTTGGTGGCGGGCGCGATCGAAGGGCTCGTGTGCGACGTCGTCGTGCTCGATCATGGCTCGCGCGATGGCAGCTCGCATGTCGCCGATGCTGCCGGCTGCCGTTTCTATTCGCAATGGGATATCAGGGAGATATTGCAGTCGGCGCGCGGTGAATGGCTGCTTTTCGTCGAGCCCGGCGCCCGCCCGCAAGCGGGCTGGATCGATGAGATCGCCGAATATGTTTCGCTCAACAAAGTGCCGGCGCGCTTCACCGCGTCGCGCGGCTATCGCCGGCCTTTGCTGCAGCGCATCAGCCGTAGCCTGCCACCTCTGGAACTAGGCTTGCTCCTCTCCAAACGACAGGCCATCGCCGCCGCCAAAACGGGCATGCGGCTTGCCGAGTTCGCCAAAGGCCGGAAAAGCCGTCAACTGTCGAGCGAACTGATTCCCTCCTGGGTCGCGCGCGCGGCGCGGTAGTATGGCTTTGTGATCGATCCAGAATCCAATTGAAAATAAGGGAATTGCTGTCATAATTTTCATATGGCGGCACGTCTCGCGTGTCGCGTTCGGGCGGCCGACCATGAAGATGCCGGTATGCGGCAGAGCAGGTCAGCGGAACTCTCTCCTCTTCTGCCGGATTTCCGGCGAAAGGAGGTGCGTCATGGGACGCACAATGCTCTGCCGCCTCATCGGAACGGCCCTAGTGGCAATGGCAATTCTTCATCCGAACTCAGCAGCTTCGCAGGCAATGCTCGCATGCGCTCAGCGCGCCGATATCGTCGCTTTCCTGGGTGCGCGCTATTCCGAAAAGCTCTCGGCCGTCGGCCAGCTTGATCCGAAGACGATCATCGAAGTCTTCGCCGCCGAAAGCGGCAGTTGGACAATGATGATTACCAACGTTTCCGGCCGGAGCTGCGTGATCCTCACGGGTCAGAAATGGGAATCAATTCCTGCCTTGCCCGGATCGAAGGCATAGGATTGGAGAAGCCCATATTGCCCGGCAAAGCGCCGGCTTATTTTGAGCCGGCACCGCGCTTCAGATGTTCGTCGAGCCGCGGCATGATCTCCACGAAATTGCAGGGCATATGCCGGTAGTCAAGTTGCGCCTTCAAAATGCCGTCCCAGGCATCCTTGCAGGCACCCGGCGAGCCCGGCAGCACAAAGATGAAAGTGGCGTTGGCGACGCCGCCGGTTGCCCGTGACTGGATCGTCGCCGTGCCTATCTTGTCGTAGGAGATACGATGGAACACCTCGGAAAAACCATCCATCCTCTTCTCGAACAAGGGCTCCAGCGCTTCGGGGGTGACATCGCGGCCGGTAAAGCCGGTGCCGCCGGTGGTGATGACGACGTCGATCGTGTCGTCGCGCGTCCAGGCTTCCACCTGGCTTCGGATACGCTCCTTGTCGTCGGGAACGATGGCACGGTCAGCCAGCCGGTGGCCGGCTTCCGCGATGCGGGCAACCAGCGTGTCGCCGGACTTGTCGTCGGCGAGCGTGCGCGTGTCGGAAACGGTCAGCACCGCGATGCCGACAGGGATGAAGGACCTTGCTTCGCTTGAACCGGCCATCACGCGTCTCCCTTGATCGTTTCCGTCGCCTGGAAATACCAGTCCGGCCTCAAGCTGTGAAGCGCTGCCGCCGCTGCCGTCGCCTGCTCGAGATGATCGAATAGGCCGAAGCAGGTGGCGCCGGAGCCGGACATGCGCGTGGCGAGCGCACCTTGGCTTTCGATCAATTGCGAGAGCGTGGCGATCTCGTTGCAGAGCGCCCGCGCCGGCGGCTCCAGATCATTGCGCAACCTCTCAATGGTACCAATCCATTGCATGCGGTTGTTTGTTGCCTGCAAGGGGAGTGCGAACGGCGGATTGTCCTTCCGGGTTAGCATGCGAAACACCTCCGGCGTCGAAACGCTAACGAGGGGATTGCCGAGCACCATGGCAAAAGACGGAAAGTCCGGCAACAACTCGATCGCCTCCCCGATGCCGCGTGCGATCAGCGGCCGGCTCACGAGGCACATCGGCACATCCGCTCCGAGCCTCAGCGCAATTGCCGTCGCCGTGTCGGCGGGCAGGGGGAAGCCCCAAAGCCGCGTCAGCCCACGGAGAGTCGCCGCGGCGTCTGCGGAGCCGCCGCCGATACCGGAGGCGACGGGCAGGTTCTTTTCAAGATGGATGTGGACCGGCGGCGCTTCGAAACCCGCGTCATGAGCCGCTTGTCGCAGCAGATCGCGCGCCCTCAGCACTAGATTGCCGCCCGCACTCGCCTCGGCAAGAAGGGGAGAGAAGCGTCCGGAAAGGCTGAATTCGTCATGCGCGCTTGCACGAAAACCAAGGCGGTCGCCATGCCGGGCAAAAGTAACGAGCATGTCGAGCAGATGGTACCCGTCGGCCCGTTGGCCCGTCACATGCAGGGCCAAGTTGATCTTGGCTGGCGCTTCCTCCGAGAGGTCGAAATCGTCAGCCGCTAAGATCACGGTCATTGAAAGTCTAGGACTTCTTATCGGCCGGCGGCGGCGTTGTCGTGTTGGGCGATGGAGTGACCGCCGGAGCCGGATCAGGCTGTTTGGTTTTGTCGACCGTCCTTGGGTCATTGTCGAGCGCCGGCAGACCGTTGGCGATCTTTTCCTTGATCTTCGGAATATCCGCGTCCTCGGGCTTGGAAGCCAGCGCGCGGTTCCACTGGTAAACCGCCTCCAGCTTGCGGTTGACGCGCCAATAGGCATCGCCCAGGTGGTCGTTGATCGTCGGATCGCCGGCCTTCAACTGTGCGGCACGCTCCAACTCGTTCACCGCATCGTCGAAGCGGTTGAGTCGGAAATAGGCCCAGCCGAGCGAATCGACGATGTAGCCATCATCCGGCTTCAGATCGACGGCCTTCTTGATCATGTTCAGACCCTGGTCGAGGTTCAGGTTCATATCGACCCAGGAATAGCCGAGATAGTTCAGGACCTGCGGCTGGTCGGGGTTCAGCTCCAAGGCCTTCTTGAAATTCGGCTCGGCCTTGTCCCACTTCTTCAGCCGCTCATAGGCGATGCCGCGCTGGAAGAATACGGCCCAGTCGCCGCGGTTCGGTACGGCGCCGATAACCTCAGCGGCCTTGTCGTAATTGTCCGCCATGCCCTGAAAGTCCTTGGCGTCCGAAAGAACGCTGCCATAGGCGAGATAGCTGCGGATATCGTTGGGATCGGAATCGATCAGCGCCTTCAAATGCTTGCGCGCATCGTCGACCTTGCCGGACTGGGCGAGCGCAAGGCCGAGCTGCAGCTCGGAGATGCGGGCCATCGGCGAGGTATTGGGCACTTTCTTGTAGAAGGCGATGGCGCGGTCCATCTGCTCCTGCTTTTCCGCAAGCCCCCCAAGCAGAACCAGCGTGTCGGCGCTCTTGGGATCGAGCGTGTTGGCGATCTGCAGATAAAGCGAGACGACATCTTCGGCGCCGTCACGGTTGAGCGCCGCGCCGACGGTAAAGAGCACCGAGGCTGCTCCCTGCGTGCTGTCGGTCACCTGCTGTTCCGGCGTTGCGCCCTTGCTGATGCTGTCGCGCAACGCATTCAGCGGCGCGTAATTGTTGATCAGATTGTCGCCGACCGAAACGGCATCCAACGCCTTCTGCTTGTCGCCGGCCTTGGATTCAAGCTCCGCGAGCGCCATGACCGCGCGCATGAATGTGTCGGGAGCCGTTGCGCCGCCCGCCTTGTCGAGAATGGCATCGTTCAGGTGCGAGCGGGCGGACTTCGTATCCCCGATGGTAATGGCGATGGCGCCGGCATGGTAATTCTTGAAGATGTTGAACCAGTCAGGGCCCTTCATCCTGTCGATCATGGCGATCGCTTCCTTGCCATGATTGGAGCCGGCGCGGGCCCAAGCAAGCAGAAGACCGGCCATCATTCGGTCCAGATCGTTCGGACCGTCATATTTGAGAATTTCCTGCGCGGCCTTGTAGTCATGCCGGCGGATGGCGTCCATGCCACGCACGATCGTGGTGACGCGTTCGACCGAGGGATCGTTCTTCAGCTCGTTGGCGTATTTCACGCCCTCGTCGAGATTGCCGTTGAGCAACAACGAGATCATCAGCCGCTGACGGATCTCCGGGTTGCCGGGTTCGATCATCAGCGCCTTTTTATAAAGCGAAATTGCGGTTTCATAATCATGGTCGACGTCGGCCGTACGGGCAGCAAGGAAGGCGCCTGCGAAGGTGTCGACGTTTTCCGCATCGAATGTCACCGGGGTGCTCGCCTCCGGCGCTGCCGGGGCATCCACGGCGCGCGCGCTGTTCAGCGCTGCCATCGAAAGGATCGCCGCCAGGGCTGCGCCCGAGAGGAAACGAATGGCAAGTCTCTGCCGCATTAGTAAGCCTTTCATCAAGGGATTTGCCGGTAAGAGCGCCGGCGGCACAAAGCGTTCGTGTCAATTGATTCACAACAGGATGGCTTTTTTGAAGCGCTCCTGCAAGAAATTCGGGCGGCTGTGATCAGTTCACACGTTCGATGCAGAAATCGATCACTTCCATGAGCGCGGATTTCCACGGCGTTTCCGGTAGCGGCGCCAGTGCGTCGCGGGCGATGGTGCCGTAGTGAACGGCACGAGCGATGGTGTCTGTCAGCGCACCATATTTGGTAATCAGACCTAACGCCTTTTCCAGGTTCTCGTCGCTATTGTTGCCGGTCTCGATGGCGTCGCGCCAGAAAGCCCGCTCCTTCTCGGTGCCGCGGCGATAGGCGAGAATGACGGGGAGGGTGATCTTGCCCTCGCGGAAATCGTCACCGACATTCTTGCCGAGATCGGCAGCCTTGCCGCCGTAATCCAGCGCATCGTCCACGAGTTGGAAGGCGAGGCCGAGATTGGTGCCGTAGGACTTCAGCGCATTGCGCTCGGCCTTGCCGGCATTGGCGACGATCGGGCCGACTTCGGCGGCGGCGGCAAATAGTGCCGCGGTCTTGGCGCGGATGACGGAGAGATAATCATCTTCGGTAGTCTCCATATTCTTGGAGACGGAAAGCTGCAGCACCTCGCCTTCGGCGATGACGCAAGCTGCAGACGACAGCACATCGAGCGCATCCAGCGAACCGACTTCGACCATCATCCGGAAAGCCTGACCGAGCAGGAAGTCGCCGACCAGCACGCTTGCCTGGTTGCCCCAGATCATGCGGGCCGTGGACTTACCACGGCGCAGATCGCTTTCGTCCACCACGTCATCGTGCAACAATGTCGCCGTGTGCAGGAATTCAACCGAGGTCGCGAGCTTGATGTGATTGTCGCCCTGATAGCCGTAGAGTGCGGCGGAAGCGATGGTCAGCATCGGCCGCAGGCGCTTGCCCCCGGAGGAGATCAAATGCTCGGCAACTTCCGGGATCATCTGCACATCGGAGCCGGCTTTCGACAGGATGAGCTGGTTGACGCGTTCCATATCCGCCTTGGTCAGGTCCACCAATGGCTTGATGGAGGCCAGTTTATTCTTGCTTTCTTCAAGCGGTATCACGACGCCCAACGATCCGGACTCCTGTTCATTTTCTGCAAAGCACAATAAGAAGGGGCGAAAGAGGCGGCAAGAGGCGATTTGTCTCGTCTCGCAAATTTGACAGGAAACCCAAGGCTTATGCACGAGCTGATACGCACCAATGACCCCGTTTTACTCTCCTTCGCCGAGAGCCTGATGAAGGATGCGGGGATTCATTGCTTCGTCGCGGATCAGGCTATGAGCATTCTTGAGGGCTCGCTTGGTATGCTGCCGCGTCGCTTCATGGTCGAGGACGAGCGTGCCGATCAGGCCCGGCGCATTCTCATCGATGCCGGTCTTGGCGATGAGCTGCGCCCGGCGCGCGGCTGAGCTCCGCCATGGCCGACAATCCTTCCGAAACCATCGACGCCTTCCATCGTGGCGCATTCCATATCGTCCAGCCGAAGGGCAGGGGACATCGCTCCGGCATGGACGCCATGTTGCTCGCGGCCCTGGTCGCCGATGGCCGAAAGATCAGGGTGGCCGACCTCGGCGCGGGCGCGGGTGCCGCCGGCATGGCAGTGGCCTCGCGGCTGGAACAGGCGGAAGTGGTGCTGTTCGAGCGCTCGCCGGAAATGGCCGAGTTCGCCCGCAAGAGCCTGGAGCTTTCTGAAAATGCCCGCTTCGCCAGCCGTGTCGCTATTGTCGAGGCCGATGTGACCCTGACCGCGAAGGCCCGCAACGATGCCGGTCTGATCGATGACAGTTTCCATCATGTCATCATGAACCCGCCCTTCAACGATGCCAGCGACAGGCTGACGCCGGATGCATTGAAAGCGCAGGCGCATGCCATGACCGACGGTCTGTTCGAAAGCTGGGTGCGGACCGCGGGCGCCATCATGATCCCCGGCGGTCAGTTGTCGTTGATTGCGCGGCCGCAATCGATTGCAGAGATCATCGCCGCCTGCGGCCGCCGTTTCGGCGGTATCGAAATCACGTCCATTCATCCGCGGGAGGGCGAAAATGCCGTCCGCATCCTGGTGACTGCCATCAAGGGCTCAAGGGCGCGGCTGGCGCTGCGGGCGCCGCTGATCATGCATGGCGAGGGCACGCACAAATTCTCCGACTTCGTCGACGACCTCAACAATGGCCGCGCCGCCTATTCCCGAAAGTAGCGCACCATTCCGAAAGCATGACGCGGTTTTCGACAAGATCATCCGAATTCAGGGTGTGCCTTGGATCGCATCGAAGATGAGCTTTACATTCAGAAGGGCGATGGCAAAGGCGATGATATAGGCGACGGTGCTTAACCAGCGCGGTGCGACGAGATCGCCCATCTTGGTCTTGTCGGCGGTGAACATGACCAGCGGGAAGACAGCGAAGGAAAGTTGCAGGCTGAGCACGACCTGGGTCAGGATCAGCAGATCCGCCGTACCGGAATCACCGTACCATATGGTAACGATTCCGGCCGGGGTAATCGCCAGTCCACGCGTCACTATGCGGCGCAGCCAAGGTTTCACCTTGAGCCGCAGAAACCCTTCCATCACGATCTGCCCGGCAAGCGTTGCCGTCACCGTGGAGTTGAGGCCGCAACAGAGAAGCGCGATCCCGAACAGCGTCGGCGCGATCGCCAGGCCGAGAAGCGGCGCCAGCAGCGATTCCGCCTGGGCGAGTTCCACGACATCGGTGTGGCCATGCGCGTGAAACGCCGCGCCGGCGAGAATGAGGATGGAAGCGTTGATGAGCAGAGCGAAGGTCAGCGCCACGGTCGAATCGATCGTGGCATAGGTCAGCGCCTCTTCCTTTTCCGAAAGCGTATTGCCGAAGGCGCGTGTCTGCACAATGCCGGAATGCAGATAGAGATTGTGCGGCATGACCGTCGCGCCGAGGATGCCGAGCGCGAGGTAGAGCATGTTCGGATCCCTGACGATCTCGGTCGTCGGGAAAAAGCCCTTGATGACCTCGCCCCAATTGGGATCGGCAAGGAAGACCTGGACGCCGAAACAGAAGGCGATGACACCGAGCAGGGTGATGATCAGCGCCTCTACCCAGCGAAAGCCCAGCCGCTGCAGGAAAAGAATGAGAAACACGTCGAAGGCGGTGACCAGGACGCCGAGTTCGAGCGGAATACCGAAAACGAGATTCAAGCCGATGGCAGTGCCGACGACTTCCGCGATATCCGTCGCGATGATGGCGATCTCCGCCATCGCCCACAGCGGCACGGAGACGAAACCCGGAAAGGCGTCCCGGCAGGCCTGAGCCAGATCGCGGCCGGTGGCGATCGCAAGACGCGCGCAAAGCGCCTGCAGCACCACGGCCATGAGGTTGGACAACAATGCGACGGTCAGCAGCGCATAGCCGAATTTCGATCCGCCCGCGAGCGAGGTCGCCCAGTTGCCCGGGTCCATATAGCCGACCGCGACGAGATAGCCCGGACCTGCGAAGGCGGCGACGCGACGCAGCACCGAACCGCCCTTGGCGGTTTCGACCGAGCGGTACACATCGGAAAGAGTGGCCTCTTCTCGGTCATGGCGCCAGCCGGCGTCGGACTTGGGTTTCATAAGATCCATGGGGCTTCCGCAGGCTTCGATACCGCGAGAGGTTAGCGGTTTAGAATGATAATGCAATTCATTCGCAACAAGAAAAACCATTCCGGGTCTCGTTCGCACCCGCTGTGGCATTCCTGCAATCCGCAGGGAGAGAAATCTGCGATAGCCAAGATGGTTCCGCACGGGGTGGGAATGCGTCTCCACCCTGTTAGGGGCGGCGCTTCTGTACGTCTTGCTTTTGGCGAAAAACGTGCGGTCGCGAAGGGAAGCGGGCGCGAAATGCGATGATGGATGTTGCGTTTGCCGTTTCCATGCATACATCACCTGCAGCAAACATCATGAATCAGGGACGACGAATGGCTGGATTTTTTAGGCGCATGCTTCCGAAGCGGTTTCGCAAGGAAAGGGCGATCATTCCCGTTGTCCGGCTGAGTGGCGTCATCGCCTCCGGCGGCGGTCCTCTCCGCCAGTCGCTCAATCTTGCGGGCATCTCGCAGGCGCTGGAAAAGGCCTTCGGCATGAAGGCTGCCCCGGCAGTGGCGATCGTCATCAATTCGCCCGGCGGATCGCCGGTGCAATCACGCATGATCTATAGCCGCATCCGCGATCTTGCCCGCGAGAAAGAGAAGAAGGTGCTCGTTTTCGTCGAGGATGTGGCGGCATCCGGTGGCTACATGATCGCGCTCGCCGGCGATGAGATCATTGCCGATGCCACCTCCATCGTCGGTTCCATCGGCGTCGTCTCCGGCGGCTTCGGTTTTCCGGAGCTTTTGAAGAAGCTCGGGGTCGAGCGCCGAGTCTATACTGCCGGCGAAAACAAGGTGATCCTCGATCCGTTTCAGCCGGAGAAGGAAAAGGACATCGAATATCTGAAGAGCCTGCAGGTCGAGATTCACAAGGTGTTCATCGATATGGTGCGCGAGCGTCGGGCCGGTAAGCTGGCGGCGGACGAGGTCGTCTTTTCCGGCCTCTTCTGGACGGGCGGGCGCGGTCTCGAACTCGGCCTGATCGATGGCCTCGGTGATATGCGCCAGGAGTTGAAAAAGCGTTTCGGCGACAAGATCAAGCTCGAACTGGTCACAACACCGCGCAGCCTCTTCGGCCGCCGCACACCCGGCATTTCCCTTTCGGGCTTGGATGGCATCGGCGCCGGCCTCGCCTCCGGACTTGCAGAAGTGGCAGAGGAAAAGGCATTGTGGGGCCGGTACGGATTGTAATCGGGAGCGCTGCGCGATGCCGCAGATCATCTTCTTCATCGTTGCTGTCGGCGGTATTTGGCTTCTTTATCGACGCTTCGTGCGCGATGCCCGAAAACTCACCGAGAAATCCCGCCGCGCCGAAAGCGAGCGGCGCACCGGTGCCATCGGCACGCTGGTGAAGGACCCGAAGACAGGGGAGTATCGGGTGAAGCGAGAGGATGAGTAGGAATGGCGTGGATTGGCCAGGATGTTAGCGTCGTTCCTTTACCCGAGACGTCCAGTCCGCGCCTGCATAGCTGATACAGACGACATTAACGGTCGCGGTCTGTTCGTTGACGGGTGAAACAGATGACTGCTTTTTCCGCCGCAGGAATGGCGCGTAAACCTGGGTAGATGTCGTCCCGCGTTGTCCCGATATAGGGAAAATCGGTCAGCGAGTTCAATTTCTTTTCGATTTGCTCGATTTTGCTCTCGGCGATTGCATAGCCGGCATATTCGCCAATCAGTATCGTGATATTAAAAAGGTCGTCTCTAACGAGGGGGTGACGACTAACCTCATATGCCATTCTGCTTCTCATCCAGTTCTTTGCGGATGAGGGTGCGGACGTCGTCAAACAAAGTGTCGCCCTTCAGCGGTATCCATTGATCACTAGGCAATTCCATCCGCCGGCGAATTTCGTCGGCCATGCCGGACACCACATCACTAGGCACGTCATCATGATGCGTGATCTGATCAATCTGCTCGATAGCTGCTTCAACGAGACTGGAGATGGACGGAAATGCGCCTTCCTCGACCATCTTCTCTGCAAGGCGGAGATGGCGCTCCGATAAGATGATTTCGGTTTTGACGTTCATAATCCTTCTCCAAAGTGGCGTGGAGACGCATAGCTCTATCTATACGTCATCTCTTGACCCTTGTCTTCCATCGTGGCACCTGTCGCGCCAACGTACACCAAGCAGATAGTGGCTGATCTCCATGACCGCGACCCCGCCCGATAATATGAATCCGAAGCGCTCGTTTCAGGCGCTGATCCTGACGCTGCACAATTACTGGGCTGACAAGGGTTGCGCGGTTCTGCAGCCCTACGACATGGAAGTCGGTGCCGGCACGTTCCATCCGGCGACGACTTTGCGCGCGCTTGGGCCGAAGCCGTGGAAGGCTGCCTATGTGCAGCCCTCGCGCCGCCCGTCCGACGGTCGTTACGGCGAAAACCCGAACCGTATGCAGCATTATTATCAGTATCAGGTCATCCTGAAGCCGAATCCGCCGAACCTGCAGGAACTCTATCTCGGCTCGCTCGCTGCTATTGGCCTCGATCCGCTCCTGCATGACATCCGTTTCGTCGAAGACGATTGGGAAAGCCCGACGCTCGGCGCCTGGGGTCTTGGCTGGGAATGCTGGTGCGACGGCATGGAAGTGTCGCAGTTCACCTATTTCCAGCAGATTTGCGGCATCGAGTGCGCGCCGGTCGCCGGCGAATTGACCTACGGTCTCGAGCGTCTCGCAACCTATGTTCAGGGCGTCGACAGCGTCTACGACCTGAATTTCAACGGTCTCGAAGGCGATGAGAAGATCACCTATGGCGATGTCTTCCTGCAGGCCGAGCAGGAATATTCGCGGCATAATTTCGAATATGCCAACACTGAAATGCTGCACCGTCACTTCATCGATGCCGAGAAGGAATGCCAGGCGCTGCTCGCGGCCGGCGCGCCGGGCGACAACGCCAATCAACTCCTGCACAAATGCGTTTTCCCCGCTTACGACCAATGCATCAAGGCCAGCCACGTCTTCAATCTGCTCGATGCGCGCGGCGTGATTTCGGTCACCGAACGCCAGAGCTATATCCTGCGCGTCCGCACGCTGGCGAAAGCCTGCGGTGAGGCATTCCTGCTGACGGATGCCGGCGGTGCGAACTGGGACAAGCAGGCGGCTTAAGACACATTTCGCATCGCTAACGTATTGGCCCAACGACGAAAAGCGGATGACAATATCCGTTAAGCCACATAGTCTCCCTCGCGGTTGCATTCGCCACGAGGGTTCGCGATGTATATTATTTTGGCGATCATCGTTCTGATCGCGCTTTATGCCGTCTTCACCTATAACGGCCTCGTTCGCGCGCGTCAGGTGGCTGAGGAGGCTTGGTCAGGGATCGACGTGCAGCTCAAGCGCCGTGCCGATCTCATTCCGAATCTGGTCGAGACGGTTAAAGGCTATGCCGGGCATGAAAACCAGACGCTGAGGGAGGTGGTCGAGGCACGCAGCAGGGCCCAGGCCGTGCCCGCCGGCGATGTTGCCGGCCGCGCTGTCGCCGAAGGCGTGCTCGGACAGGCGCTCGGTCGCTTGATGGTCGTCTCCGAAGCCTATCCGGACCTCAAGGCCAATGTCGGTTTCGTCGAGCTGCAGCAATCGCTGGAAACGACGGAAAACGAGATCCAGATGTCGCGGCGCTACTACAACGGTGCCGCCCGCGATCTCAACGTCAAGGTCGAGAGCTTTCCCAACAATCTGCTCGCCGGCCCCTTCGGTTTCACCAAGCGGGCCTTCTTCGAAATCACCAACGAGGCGGACCGCGCCGTTCCATCCGTCAAGTTCTAAGATTCCTTCTATCGGTTTTGCGTTCCAGGCGGTAAAGGAAGCCGACCGCAGGCCGTTGGCCGCTTTCTGGACCGACCAAAGAGATTGATGATGGGTAGAGCCAAACTCACGATTATCCCCCCCGGCAAGCCGCTTACCGGACGCGCCATGCCGCCGGGATCGAAGTCGATCACCAACCGCGCGCTGCTGCTCGCCGGCCTTGCCAAGGGAACCAGCCGGCTGACGGGTGCGCTGAAGAGCGACGATACGCGCTATATGGCCGAAGCGCTGCGAGCCATGGGCGTTGCGATCGAGGAGCCCGACGACACCACGTTCATCGTTACCGGCGACGGCAAACTCAAGTCGCCGGCTGCACCGCTGTTTCTTGGCAATGCCGGCACCGCGACCCGCTTCCTGACCGCCGCCGCCGCTCTGGTCGACGGCAAGGTCGTGGTCGATGGTGATGCGCATATGCGCAAGCGGCCGATCGGCCCGCTGGTCGACGCCCTGCGTTCCCTGGGCATCGATGCCTCGGCCGAGACCGGCTGCCCGCCCGTCACCGTCAATGGCACCGGCCGCTTCGAGGCGAGCCGGGTTGAGATCGATGGCGGCCTCTCCAGCCAGTATGTCTCGGCGCTGCTGATGATGGCGTCCGGCGGCGATCGCCCGGTCGATGTCGTGCTGCTTGGCGAACATATCGGCGCTCTCGGCTATATCGATCTGACGGTTGCCGCCATGCGTGCCTTCGGCGCCGAGGTCGAGCGCGTCAGCGCCGTTGCCTGGCGGGTTCAGCCGACCGGCTATCACGCGGCTGATTTCCACATCGAGCCGGATGCGTCGGCCGCGACCTATCTTTGGGCCGCCGAGGTTTTGTCCGGCGGGAAGATCGATCTCGGCACACCGGCGAGCGAATTCTCGCAGCCGGACGCTCGCGCCTACGACACGATCTCGCAGTTTCCACATCTCCCCGCCGTCATCGACGGATCGCAGATGCAGGACGCCATTCCGACGCTCGCCGTTCTTGCCGCTTTCAACGAGACGCCGGTGCGCTTCGTCGGCATCGCCAATCTCCGCGTCAAGGAGTGCGATCGCGTCCGGGCACTGTCGAGCGGGTTGTCGCGCATCGCTCCCGGCCTCGGCACCGAGGAAGGCGACGACCTGATCGTCGCCTCCGACCCGAGCCTTGCCGGCAAGACGCTGCCGGCCGAGATCGACAGCTTCGCCGATCACCGCATCGCCATGAGCTTTGCGCTGGCCGGTCTTAAGATCGGCGGCATCACCATTCTCGATCCCGATTGCGTCGCTAAGACCTTCCCGGCCTATTGGGATGTCCTGGCGTCACTGGGAGTTGCCTACGACGACTGATACCGCCCCTAGGAGAGGCGCATAGATATTTCGGCATATGCGGCACGCTGGGGTGCCGTCGGATCGCAGGAGCTGTGATGACGCGTTGGCTTTCCGGACTCTTTGTCGCATCGCTCCTGCTGTTCTCCGCATCGATCACGGCAGCCGCCGAAGTCATCAACGCTTTCGATCAGGGAATTATTCTCGATCGCGACGGCTCCATGCAGGTCACCGAGACGATTACGGTGAATGCGGAAGGCCGCGCGATCCGTCGCGGCATATTCCGGGATTTTCCGCTGACTTTTGTCGATTCCGCAGGCCGCCAGGCGCAGGTGGATTTTGACGTCGTCTCCGTCGAACGCGATGGACAGCCGGAAGATTGGCACAAGGAGCAGATCGAGGGCGGGGAGCGCATCTATGTCGGAAATGCCGATCGGATCGTAAACCGTGGCCAGCATGTCTACCGCATCGTCTACACCACCGATCGCCAGATCCGCTATTTTGACGATCATGACGAGCTCTATTGGAACGTCACCGGCAATGGCTGGCAATTTCCGATCCTTCACGTCTCGGCCACCGTCACACTGCCGGACGGCGTGAAGCCGCAGCAGCTTGCCTATTATACCGGGCCGATCGGCGCGATGGGCCAGGACGCAAGCGCCAGCGCACAGGCGGACAAGATCACCTTTGTCACCATCCGGCCCTTGGCCCCGGCCGAAGGTTTGACGATCGCCATCAAGCTGCCGAAGGGCGCGATTGTGGCGCCGAGTAGCAGCCAGCAATGGCACTGGTTCGTAACCGATCATATAGACGCGATCATCGCCATCGGCGGCCTGATTTTGGTGTTCGCCTACTATCTCCGCAGTTGGATTGTCGTCGGCCGCGATCCCCCACGCGGCGTGATGGTCCCGCGCTGGGACCCGCCTGACGGTATTTCGCCGGCGTTGGTCAACTACGTCGACAACAGGGGTTTTTCCGGCGGGGGATGGACGGCGCTGTCGGCGACTTTGATCGATCTTGCGGTGCGCGGCTATGTCATTCTCGACGACCTGAAGGAAAAGGTGGTCATCCGCCCGACCGGCAAGGCAGGCAGCGATCTCAGCGGCGGCGACAAGGTGCTCATGCAGGCGGTCGGGCCATTTTCCCCGCTTGTCATCGACAAGGCGAACGGCGAGGCGGTGAAGCAGCTTGGCTCGACATTCCGCAGCGCGATCGAGCGCGATCACCGCGGCGAATATTACAAAGCCAATGCGCTGTACGTCATTGCCGGCATCGCTTTATCGATCCTCATCCTGGCTGCGATCGTCATTTTCGGTCGTTTGCATGAGAATGCGCTGCCTCTCATCATTGTGCCCGGCTTCTTGTCGATCGTGGTGACGATCTTTGCCGGTACAATCGGCCGCAGGTTCCGCCGTCATGATGCCGGCCTTGGACAGCGAATTCTTTCTGTTCTGCTCGCCGCATTCTTCGGCTTTCTATTCGTATCGGCTGCGGTCGGCGGCCTGGCTGCCGCCCTCGTCCCCTTGTGGGAGGCGGGTGAACTGCCCCTGCTCGCCGGCATCGTCGGCATTTTCGCGCTCAACGTCGTCTTCTTTTTCCTGATGGGGGCGCCGACGCCGCTCGGGCGCAAGATGATGGATGGCATCGCCGGGCTGCGGCAATATCTGACGCTCGCCGAACGCGACCGGATGAACATGCAAGGCGCGCCGCAGATGTCGCCGCAGCACTTCGAAAAGCTGTTGCCCTATGCGGTCGCGCTCGGCGTCGAAAAGCCTTGGTCGGACGCCTTCGAGACCTGGCTTGCCACCGCTGCGGGTGCGGCCGCGGCCGCCTATGCGCCGGCCTGGTATTCCGGCGATTTCCACCCAGGCAATATCGGCGGCACGATCGGCGATTTTTCCTCCTCCATGGCATCCACCATCGCCTCGACGATCCCAGCGCCCGTCTCCAGCTCTTCTTCGGCCTTTTCGGGCGGCGGTGATGGCGGCTCCTCCGGCGGCGGTGGAGGCGGCGGAGGCGGAGGCGGGTGGTAGTTGATCACCTCCCCCTTGAGGGGGAGGTCGCCGCGAAGCGGCGGGTGGGGGGGACAATTGCTTGGCTGCGGAGCTGGCGGCGATCACCCCACCCCGGCCTTCGGCCGACCCTCCCCCTCAAGGGGAGGGTGTTCGTCGCGATGCATTAATTTCGGTATTTCAGCAGATCGGAGATCCCGTGGCCAAAAAGCCCTCCAAATTGGATCGTTTCAAAGTTTCCAATAGCCGGCGCTTGCGCGCAGGTTCGACTGATGCGGAAACCAAGCTCTGGAAACATTTGTGGCGCATCCCCATTGAAGGCACGCATTTTCGGCGGCAGGTGTCAATTGGGCGTTATTTTGCTGATTTAGCCTGTCATCAGATAGGTCTGATTGTCGAGCTTGACGGTAGGCAGCATGCAGAAGATGCGGCAGGACGTTATGATGCTCAGCGAACGGCATTCCTTGAAAGCGAAGGCTATCATGTCATCCGATTCTGGAATGCCGAGGTCACGGATGAGATCGAGGCTGTTCTGGACACGATATTTGCCATTGTGCAGCAGCGACAAATTTTGCTAGCAGAGGCCGACCATTTTCACCCCACTCCGGCACGCCGTGCCGACCCTCTCTCACAAGGGGAGGGTGAGGAACCTTGACATGCCCGATCTCCTTCTCGAACTCCGCTCCGAGGAAATTCCTGCCCGTATGCAGCGCAAGGCTGCCGGCGACCTGAAGAAACTCGTCACTGACGCGCTGGTCGAAGCGGGTTTGTCCTATGAGGGTGCGCGCGAATATTGGACGCCGCGGCGGCTGACGCTGGACATTCGCGGCCTGACCGCGCGCTCGGCTGATGTGCGCGAGGAGCGCAAGGGACCGCGCACCGACGCCAACGAGAAAGCGATCGAGGGTTTTCTGCGCGGCGCCGGCCTGTCTTCCATTTCTGAAGCGCAGGTAAGTAGCGACCCGAAGAAGGGTGATTTCTATGTTGCGGTCATTTCCAAGCCCGGCCGCGCCGCCGAGGAGATCGTCGCCGACGTCATGCCCGGCATCATCCGCGATTTTCCCTGGCCGAAGTCGATGCGCTGGGGCAAGGCGTCGGCCAAGCCGGGCTCGCTGCGCTGGGTGCGCCCGCTGCAGTCGATCGTCTGCGTCTTCGGCACTGAGCATGAAGAAACCGCCGTCATCCCCTTCGAGATCGACGGTATCGTCGCGTCGAATGTGACCCATGGCCATCGCTTCCATGCACCGCAGGCGATCGCCGTCAAACGCTTCGATGACTACGTCTCTAGCCTGGAGAAGGCGAAGGTCATTCTCGATGCCGAGCGCCGCAAGGATATCATCCTGCACGATGCCCGCGATGTCGCGTTTGCCAATGGTCTGGAGCTTGTCGAGGACGAGGGCCTGCTGGAAGAGGTTTCCGGCCTCGTGGAATGGCCGCAGGTGCTGATGGGCTCCTTCGAGGAGGATTACCTGTCGATCCCCTCGGAAATCATCCGTCTGACGATCAAGACCAACCAGAAGTGCTTCGTCACCCGTCCGCAGGTCGGCGAAACACTCTCCAACCGCTTCATCCTCGTTTCCAATATCCAGGCGACGGATGGCGGCAAGGAGATCATTCACGGCAATGGCAAGGTCGTGCGCGCCCGTCTTTCCGACGCGCTGCATTTCTGGAAGCGCGATCAGGGCGACCTGCCGGATCTCGAAACGTTGGAAGCCTCTGCTGTGAAATTCGGCCTCGACTTGAAGAAGCCGCTCGACCAGCGCATGGCGAAGCTCGACGCGCTGAACGTCACCTTCCATGCCAAACTCGGCAGCCAGGGCGAACGCATTGCCCGCATTCGTGCGTTGGCATCCGAGCTTGCCAAAATCACCGGCGCTGATCCGGCCAAGGTCGATCGCGCCGCCGTGCTCGCCAAGGCTGACCTGCGGACCGAAGCCGTCGGCGAATTTCCGGAGCTTCAGGGCCTCATGGGCCGCAAATACGCGGTGCTGCAGGGCGAAGACGCGTCCGTCGCGGCTGCGATCGAAGATCATTACAAGCCGCAAGGCCCGTCCGATCGCGTTCCCGAGGACAAGGTCGCGATCACGGTCGCGCTCGCCGACAAGCTCGATACGCTCATCGGCTTCTGGGCGATCGATGAAAAGCCGACCGGTTCGAAGGACCCGTTTGCGCTGCGGCGCGCTGCTTTGGGTGTGGTGAGGATTCTGCTGGAATGCAAGGTGCGCTTGCCTTTAAGCTCCGTGGGCTTTTCCACATATAAAACTCTGACAATCGCGAAAATGTTAGCCCTACAACTTTTCATGACGGTAGATGGGCGAAAGCTTGGTCTCGATGAGAATGATGCCGACTATCGTGAGGCGTTTCTGGTTCCTATTGATCAAGATGGAAACATTGAGGATGAATTCAGCTATTCCCAGGTAGAGGCGTGGATGCTGGATGAAAGAAACCGGGAGGATAACTACCCCCGTCTTAGAAGTAACCAGCCCGAGTGGCCCGATTTTGAGTCATTCAGTGGAAATCTCCTCGCCTTCTTCCATGACCGCCTCAAGGTCTATCTCCGCGATCAGGGCGCCCGATACGATCTCATTGACTCCGTTTTGACGCCGGAAGCCGATGATCTCCTGATGGTCGCTCGCCGTGTCGAGGCGCTGACCGCCTTCATTACCTCCGAAGATGGCAAGAACCTGCTTGCCGGCACCAAGCGCGCCACCCAGCTTCTCGCGGCCGAGGAGAAGAAGGGCACGGTCATAGCCGATGACGTTTCAGAAAACCTGTTGAAGCTCGATGCCGAAAAGGACCTCTTCGCCGCCATCACCAAAGCTTCCGCCGAAGCCTCCGATGCGATCGCCAAGGAAGATTTCCGCTCGGCCATGGCAGCGCTTTCCAAACTGCGCGCGCCCGTCGACCGCTTCTTCGAAGACGTGCTCGTCAACGATGAAGACGCCGCCATCCGCGCCAATCGTCTGGCGTTGCTGCGGCTGATCCGCGAGGCGACGGGAACGGTCGCGGATTTCTCGAAGATCGCGGGGTAAGGCAAGGAGGCGCGATGACCGGAAAAATTCTCGTCAGCGCCTGCCTCATGGGCCATGCCGTCCGTTATGACGGTCGCTCCAAGCCGCTCATCCATCCGGCCATCGAGCGTTGGCGCGAGGAGGGCAGGCTGGTGACGATCTGCCCGGAAATGTCGGCTGGTATGGCCGTTCCGAGGCCGCCGGCCGAAATTGCCGATGGTGCGGCCGGCGAGGACGTGCTTGCCGGCAGTGCACGCGTGATCGAGGTCACCGGCGGCGATATCACGACGGCGTTTCGTCAGGCGGCCGAAAATGCTCTGGCGCTCGCTCAGGAAACCGGTTGCCTCTACGCTCTGCTGATTGATGGCAGCCCGTCCTGCGGCTCGGGCTTCATCTATGACGGCACATTCTCGGGCGGTCGGCATATGGGCCATGGCGTCACGGCAGCTCTGCTGAAGCAGGCGGGCGTCGAGGTCTATTCCGACCGCGAGATCGACAGGTTGGTCGAGCGGCTGGCGACGGCCGACTGAGACACCTTTCATACCCAAAAAGAGAAAAACCGCCGGGTTTGCGCCCGACGGTTCTCGAGATAGCTGTTTTGTTGCCGCTTAAGCGGCGCGGCGGTTCTGGGCGAGCGGCCGACCGTCGTTGACGCGGAAGCCGCGGATGAGCCCGAGCAGGTCCTCGGTGTCGGCGGCAAGCGTTTCGGCCGATGCCGTCGTCTCTTCTGCCATGGCAGCATTTTGCTGCGTGGCGGCGTCGAGCTGGTTCATCGAAGACGAGATCGAGCGCAGCGTCGTATCCTGCTCGGAGGCGCTGTGGGCGATCTTCGAGACGATCTCATTGGCGGCCTTGATCTGATCGGAAATGCGCTTCAGCGCTTCGCCTGCCTCGCCGACCAACCGAACGCCCTCGTCGACCTGGCCGGAGGAGCGGGCGATCTGATCCTTGATCTCCTTGGCGGCGGCGGCAGAGCGCTGTGCCAGTTCACGCACTTCCTGGGCGACGACGGCAAAGCCCTTGCCGGATTCGCCGGCACGAGCCGCCTCGACGCCGGCGTTCAGCGCCAGAAGGTTGGTTTGGAAGGCGATCTCATCGATGACGCCGATGATCTTGCTGATCTCTTCCGACGATTTCTCGATGCCGCTCATCGCGTCGATCGCCTGGGCGACGACGGCGTCGCTGCGCGATGCCTCGGTGCTGACGGCGTGCACGCGTTTGCTGGCCTCATGGGCTCCCTCGGCGGTCTGGCGTACGGCGACGGTCAACTCGTCAAGGGCTGCCGAGGTTTCCTCCAGGCTTGCGGCCTGGCGTTCGGTGCGCTGCGACAGCTCGTTCGAGGCCCTGCGGATTTCCTCCTTGCTGACGCCGATGTCATTGCCCTTGGCATTGACCCGGCCCATGGCGGCTTCGAGGTGTGACAGCGCCTCGTTGAAGTTGTTGCGCAGCCCGGCATAGCCGGCGCCGATATCGCCGCAGCGCACGGTCAGATCGCCCTGGGCGAGCGCTTCGAGCGCCCGGCCGATGATGGAGACGACGCGTGCCTGCTCATGCGCTTCGTCCTGCTGCTGACGAAGGTTCTGTTCGCGTTCGCTGCTGATTTCCAGCTCTTGCGCGGCCTGACGATCCGCCAGCGCATGGCGTATGCGGACTTTCTCCTGCAGCGCCAGGGTGGCCTTGGCCATCAAACCGATCTCGTTGCGCATCTCGGTATGCGGGATGGCGATTTTCACGTCATCGTCAGCCACTGCCTTGAGAGCGGTATGGACGTCGGCAAGCGGCTTGGTAATGCCACGGATGAAATAGAGGGCAGAACCGATGCCGACCAGGAAGACGATGCCGCAGATCAGCAGCGCGCGCCACATTGCCGCGTGAATCTGGCCTTCGAGGTCGTCCATATAGACGCCGCAGCCAAGAACGATCTGCCATGGCGCAAAGGCGGCGGAATAGCTGCCCTTGAGGAAAAGCTCGCTGTCGGGATGACCGGGCTTGCCCCAGTAATAGACTGTACGGCCACCGCCCTTGATGCCCTTTTCGACCATTTCCTTGCTGAAATAGGTGCCGCTCTTGTCGGTCTGGCCGGACATGTCCTTGCCGACATTGGCCGGAATGGGATGAAAGCGCATAATGGCGCTGTAGTCCAAGCCGAAGAGATAGCCGGCGGGCTGGAAGCTGATATGCGAGAGGATCTTGAAGGCTTCGGCCTGGGCCGCCTCATGCGTCATCTCGCCGGATTTCTCGCGCTGATAATATTGATTCAGAACCGAAATGCCGGACTCCACCTGCGTGCGGAGCATGTCGAAACGGTCGTCATAGATGGAATCCGCCTGCGACCGGATCTGGAAATAGGTCGCCACGGCAAAAGCGGCCATAAGCACGCCCAGAAGAGCGAAGAGTTGATGGGCGATCTTGAGATTCTTCATAATGCCTCGCAACAGGGTAGGATGAATACCGGCGCGGTTTTCTACCGCCTGTGCGATCGCCTGGGAGAGCCCCAATACGCTTGCCGCTGCTCGAAATGACATGCTGCTGTCCGGTGGAAGCAAAATCGCGCTTTATATCTAATAAAGTTTTAATCAAAACCGCGTGATCAGAATTTAAGCAGCTTTAATAAATCGCTCAGTTGCATCGCAATAAATAATACTAACTCGCTTTCAAGTTTATCTGAAACTGGCGGGAAAATTCCTTGCTTTGTTATACAAAACAAATGCGCCCCTGCTTCTCTTCAGGGGCGCACAGGTCCGCCTTGCGGCAGACCCCGTCGACCGAAACTTTGGTCGGGCGGGGCAGGGAACGAGATAGAACGGCTATTGTTACTGGCGAAGCTGAAAGCCGGAGAGATCGAGCGGCAGGGGTGCCTTCGCCTTGGCGGATTCGGGCAGGGCGGCCGTTTTGGTGGCAAAATCGATGCCGTCGCTCGGAGCGTCGGCGGCCGCAAGCGCTTCAGGTGTCGGCTTGGAGATGAACACGACCGGAGAGCCGCCCATCCAGGCCTCGGTGCGCACTACTTTCCGCTGGCCATCGATGTCGCGCACGACGATGGACTGTGTGCCCGGCGTCAGCTCCGGCACCACATAATCCTTCTTGACGGCTTCCGGCTTGAGCGCCGGGCAATCCGTGCAGACCTTGTCGATGATGCTGCCGCCGTTGGTTTCCGTCTTGCTGTCGATGGGCTGGATCGACGAAGCCATGGCCGAGCCGGCGGCCAGCACGCATGCCAAAGTCAGGAAAAAGGGACGCATAACAAAACCACTCCGTCTTATATGGCGGAGAGATTAGCGCCGCTTTGTTTCCATCCCGTCAGGAGATTTGCTAAAAGTTTAGCGGAACCGCAGAAATCGGCACAGGCTGGCGATTGTCGGTTCAAGCCTGTTCCCGTTCGATGGCGCGCCAGCCAATATCGCTTCGATTGAAACCATTCGGCCATTGCACTTCGGCAGCCAGGGCATAGGCGCGCTTCTGCGCCTCGCTGACCGTCTTGCCGGTCGCCGTGATGTTCAGCACCCGGCCGCCGGTTGCGACCAGCACGCCATCCTGCAGCGCTGTGCCGGCATGAAACACCTTGGCGCCGTCGCTGTCGGCGGGCAGGGCAGATATCGGCGTGTTCTTGGCATAGGAGCCGGGATAGCCTTTCGAGGCCATCACCACCGTCAACGCCACGTCGTCGCTCCACTCGGCGCCGACCTGATCCAGCGTGCCATTGGCGCACGCGAGAAGCAGCGGCAGCAGGTCGCTCTTCAGCCGCATCATCAGCACCTGGCACTCCGGATCGCCGAAGCGGACATTGTATTCGATCAGTTCCGGCCCTTTGGCGGTGATCATCAGCCCGGCGAAGAAGACGCCGGAGAAGGGATGGCCGCTTTCCGCCATGCCGCGGATTGTCGGTTCGATGATTTCCTTCATCGTGCGCTCGACCATGTCAGCCGTCATGACCGGAGCCGGGGAATAGGCGCCCATGCCGCCGGTATTCGGCCCGGTATCGCCGTCACCGACGCGCTTGTGGTCCTGGGCGGTGGCGAGAGCCAGCGCATGCGTGCCATCGCAAAGGCAGAAGAAGCTCGCCTCCTCGCCATCAAGATAGGCTTCGATAACGACCTCGGCGCCGGCTGCGCCAAATGCGCCTTCGAAGCAGTCATCGATGGCGGCAAGCGCTTCATCGACCGTCATGGCGACGGTGACGCCTTTGCCGGCGGCAAGCCCATCGGCCTTGACGACGATCGGCGCGCCCTGCGCACGAATGTAGGCTTTTGCTTTCGGCGCATTGTTGAAACGCTGATAGGCGCCAGTCGGGATATCGTAGCGGGCGCAGATATCCTTGGTGAACCCTTTGGAGCCTTCCAACTGCGCGGCCCCGGCCGAAGGCCCGAACACGGCAATGCCCTCGGCGCGCAAGCGGTCGGCAAGCCCGGCGACCAGCGGCGCTTCCGGGCCGACGACGACGAAGTCGATGGCCTTTTCCTTGCAGAAGGCAATAATCGCGCCATGATCTTCGATATCGATGGTGGCAAGGGTCGCATGTTCGGCAATGCCGGGATTGCCGGGCGCGGCGTAGAATTCCGTCATCAGCGGCGATTGCGCCAGCTTCCAGGCCAGTGCATGCTCGCGTCCGCCCGATCCGATCAACAGAACTTTCATGGCTTGCCCTTTTCTAAAGCAATTCCAGGAAAAGTGCGTAGCGGTTTTCCGTCCGGAATTGCGTGAAAACAGCAGTTCAGCGAATCCGTGAAGCGCGGAACTGCTCTAACGTCCTTTGCGCGGTTAAGGGCCGTTGAACCAAAGGTCAAGCGGCAAATCCTGTGGAGGCTCAGGCTACAACATTGCCACGCCTTTTTGTGGCACTATGGTCCCCGCACTTCTATCAAGTTCAGAGAATCATATGGCCGCCGATATTCGCTCCCTTGCCTCAACCATCGCCACCGAGATCAATTCGCGTCCGGATCAGGCCAAGGCCGCGATCGAGCTTCTCGACGAAGGCGCGACGGTGCCGTTCATCGCCCGCTATCGCAAAGAGGTGACCGGCGGTCTCGATGACGGCCAGTTGCGTACGCTGGCGGAACGCCTCGTCTATCTGCGCGAGCTGGAAGCCCGCCGTGCTGCCATCGTCGAGTCGATCACCGGCCAGGGCAAGATGACCGATGAGCTGATGCGCAAGATCGCGGTGGTCGCGACTAAGGCCGAGCTGGAAGATCTTTATCTGCCCTACAAGCCGAAGCGTCGCACCCGCGCCGAAATCGCCAGGGAGCGCGGCCTCGGCCCGCTTGCCGATACCATTCTTGCCGATCGCTCCAGAGAGCCGGCCCCCCTTGCCGAGGGTTTCATCACCGCTGACGTGCCCGACGTGAAGACGGCGCTCGAAGGCGCGCGCGATATCATCGCCGAAGGCATTGCCGAAAATGCCGATCTGCTCGGCAAGCTGCGCACCTATATGAAAACGAATGCCTTGCTGAAAGCCAGGGTCGTCGACGGCAAGCAGGAGGCGGGGGCGAAATTCGCCGACTATTTCGAACATCAGGAACGTTGGGCGACTGCTCCCGGTCATCGGGCGCTTGCCATGCTGCGCGGCTGGAATGAGGAAGTGCTGACCCTGACCATCGAGGTCGACGTCGATGCCGTCTCGCCGAACAAGCCGGTCGAGCGGATGATCGTGACGGCCTACGAGATCGGCACGAGCAAACCCGGGGACCGCTGGTTGATGGAGGTGGCAAGCTGGACTTGGCGGGTCAAGCTCTCCATGTCCCTGTCGCTCGACCTGATGCGAGAGCTACGCGAACGCGCCGAAGAGGAGGCTATCCACGTCTTCGCCCGCAATCTGAAGGATCTTTTGCTTGCGGCACCGGCCGGATCGCGGGCGACGATGGGGCTCGATCCGGGCATCCGCACTGGCGTCAAAGTTGCCGTGGTCGACGGCACCGGCAAGTTGCTGGAGACGACGACGGTCTATCCTTTCCCGCCGAAAAACGACGTACGCGGCACGCAGGCGACGTTGGCAGCGCTTGTGCGCAAGCACCAGGTCGAGCTGATCTCCATCGGCAACGGCACGGGCAGCCGCGAGACGGAAAAGCTGGTGGCCGATATGCTGGCTGACCTGCCGGCGCCGAAACCGACCAAGGTGATTGTTTCCGAGGCAGGCGCATCCGTCTATTCGGCTTCGGAAACGGCGGCGCTGGAGTTCCCCGGTCTCGACGTATCGCTGCGCGGCGCCGTCTCTATTGCCCGTCGTCTGCAGGATCCGCTGGCAGAACTCGTGAAGATCGAGCCGAAGTCGATCGGCGTCGGCCAATACCAGCACGATGTCGACCAGCAGAAGCTGTCACGCTCGCTCGATGCCGTCGTGGAAGATGCGGTGAACGCGGTCGGCGTCGATCTCAACACAGCGTCGGCGCCGCTGCTTGCGCGCGTCTCCGGCCTAGGCCCGTCCATTGCCGATGCGATCGTCAAGCATCGCGACGGCGAGGGGCGCTTCGAGACCCGCCGTGACCTCCTGAAGGTCGCCCGTCTTGGCCAGCGCACCTTCGAGCAATGCGCCGGCTTCCTGCGCATTCCGGATGGCAAGGAGCCGCTCGATGCCTCATCGGTGCATCCGGAAGCCTATGGTGTGGCCAAGCGGATCGTGGCGGCCTGCGGCCGTGATCTGCGCAGCCTGATGGGAGATGCTGCCGTGCTGAAGGCGGTCGATCCCCGCCAGTTCATCGACGAAAAATTCGGTCTGCCGACGGTGCGTGACATCCTCGCAGAACTGGAAAAGCCTGGTCGCGATCCGCGCCCGAGCTTCAACACTGCCACCTTCGCCGAAGGGGTCAACGAGATTGGCGATCTCAAGCCCGGCATGCTGCTGGAGGGCACGGTGACCAACGTCGCGGCTTTCGGCGCCTTCGTGGATATCGGCGTCCACCAGGATGGCCTCGTCCACGTCTCGCAGCTCGCCGACCGCTTCGTGAAGGACCCGCATGAGGTGGTCAAGGCCGGCGACGTCGTGAAGGTGAAAGTTGTGGAGGTTGACGTCAAACGCAAGCGAATCGGTCTTTCCATGCGCAAAGATGGCAGTGCCGTAGCAGCGACGCCTGGACAGCAATCGCGCGAAAAAACTGGCGGGCACAACGCTGGCGGTAGGCGTGACAGCGGCCCGAAACTGGAGCAGCAGGGCAGCTTCGGCGCCGCTCTGGCGGATGCACTTAAGCGAAAATAATGACTTAGCGAGACTCAGTGCAAGAATGTCACACTCTGGCAGAGTTGTTGCCGGAGTGCCAATCAGTGCGAAAAGGTGTGCTTGCCACAATGCTATGAGGCGCTAAAGTCAGCCTCAATGTCATGTCATCATATGCGAGGCGTCCATGGCGTCGGCACTCTTCTCGATTGTCAAAAAAATCGTCCGTAAAGGCTCTCTGAAACTTACACTCGCGTCTGGCGAGACGCACATGATCGGCGATGGGTCCGGCGAAACGGTTGCCGTCCGCGTCGCTGACCAACAGGCGGAGGACGCGATTGGGCGCGATCCGACCCTGAAGCTCGGCGAAATGTACATGGAGGGGCGCTTCATTCTGGAGCAAGGGGATATCTATGAATTCCTCTCGCTTGTGAAGCAGAACACCACCAACGAGATCTTTGACCTGCGCATGGCGGCGCTCCTGATCGGCCGCATCGCCTGGCAGCAGATCAAGAGCCGCTCGCCGATCAACCGCAACAGATACAATGTTGCGCATCACTATGATCTGTCGGCCAAGCTGTTCGATCTCTTCCTCGATGAGGACTGGCAATATTCCTGCGCCTATTTCGTCCCACCCGGCATCAGCCTGGACGAGGCACAACTGGCCAAGAAGCGCCATATTGCCGCCAAGCTCCTGGTCGAGCCAGGCCAGCGCGTTCTCGAGATCGGTTCCGGTTGGGGCGGCATGGGCATGTACCTTGCCGAAGCCAATCCCGGCCTCGATTTTACCGGCATTACGCTGAGCGAAGAGCAGCTTAAAGTTTCGCGCGATCGCGCCGCCAAGCGTGGGCTGTCCGACCGCATGCGCTTCGAGCTTCAGGACTATCGTTACCTGACCGGCAGGAAGTTCGACCGCATCGTCTCGGTCGGCATGTTCGAGCATGTCGGCATCGGCAACTATGGCAAGTTCTTCGGCAAGGTCTTCGAATTGCTCGATGATAACGGCGTCATGGTGCTGCACTCCATCGCCCGTCCGAAGCCGAGCTTCGCCACGAACGCCTTCATCGAGAAATATATTTTCCCCGGCGGCTACATTCCCTCGGTCGGGGAGGCCTTGGCGCCGCTGGAAAAGGCGGGGCTCATGGTCAAGGATGTCGAAATCCTGCCGATGCATTATGCCCATACGCTGCGGCACTGGCGCAATCGTTTCGTGGCGCGCAAGGCCGAGGCCGTCGCGCTCTACGACGAGAAGTTCTTCCGCATGTGGGAGTTCTATCTGGCCGGCTCGGAAATGGGCTTCCGCTGGGATGAACTCTTCATCATGCAGATCCAGATTGCCAAGAACCAGTTCGCTGTTCCCGACAACCGCAATTACATCGCCGAGCGGGAAGCAAAGCTCAGAGAATTCGAGGCAAACCGCGCGCCGCTGGAAAAGGTGACGTTCTAACCTTTGCGGCAGTATCGGGATTGCGCCGGGCCACGGGATTCCGTAGGCCCGGCGTTTTGATTTTGACCCTGCCGGACAGCGACGGTGTCCATGTTATTTGACCACTTGGACCGTCAAATTTTCGTCGCTGACTTTGCTTGCATATAAAACGGTCATGCGCAGACTGAACTGATCCGTGCCGGTGAAGCCGGGATCGGACGTGTAATATACCGTCGTTCCCTCGACCGGCTTGCCGCTGCAGACGTAAGCGTCGCTGTCCTTGTCGTATTTCACGCGAACCGGGCCATGTTCGAAAGTAACCTTGCCATGGCTGGGTTGCTTGATGATCCCGGTATAGGGGTAGGAGTTGAACGTACAATCCCGCTTCACGGAAGCGGCCATGCCAAGTGCCGTCTTTTTGCCGGAGACTACTCTGTGGGAATATTGGTTTTGTTTGGTGCCATCCAGCGGCGTGCCGACACAGCCTGAAAGCGTCGTGCCGATACCAATAAACATGCTGAGCGAAATCAAAGATATAGTATTCATTCCGGCCCTATCCTGAATAATGCCTTGGTAACACCCATGATTGAGTATCCTATGCCGGAATTAAATCACCGCGACACATCGGCGCAGGCTCGGATCCCATGAAGTCACCCTCTAAAGTTTCGCCGTTATTCCCCGAAGTCGATCGCGTTTGGTTAAGGGAGCGGTAACGCGATCGGGATAATTTGCGGCAACTCGGAGGGCGTGTATGGCCCTTTGTATTGCGTATCATGGAGTTGCATTGTGTTTGCGAAATCGCGTCTGTTTTTCACCCTCGGCCTGTTTTCCGCCTCGGCGGGCGTCGCTTTTGCCGGAGACGGTCAGCATTTCTGGTCGGGTGATTGGTATCTAAGCGTCGGTGCGGCCGGTTTCACGGCGCCGAAGTTCGAAGGCAGCAAACACAACAAGCTGCAATGGTCGCCGCTGATTTCCGTCGGTAAGCAAGGCCCAGGCCCGCGTTTTTCCTCGCGCAACGACAATCCCTCTTTCGCGTTCATCGACAATGACGGTATCCGGGCCGGTATTGTCGGCAAATTCGTGCCGAGCCGGGATTCCAGCGACGGTCACGAGTTGAAAGGTCTGAAGAAGGTCAAGTGGGGCGCCGAAGCAGGCGGCTTCGTCGAAGCCTATCCGACCGATTGGCTGCGCGCCCGCGTCGAAGTCCGCCAGGGCATCCGTGCCCATAGCGGCATTGTTGCCGACGCCGCCATCGACGCTTTTACCGACATTACGCCGGAACTGCGCCTTTCCGGCGGCCCGCGCATGACGCTCGCGTCCCCCGATTATTTCGACACCTATTACGGCGTCAACGCCAAGCAGTCCGCGGCGTCCGGTCTTAGCCGCTACAATCCGGGTGGCGGTATAAAGTCCGTGGGCGCTGGCGGCGCGCTGACCTGGAAGGCGAGCCAGAACTGGACCACGAGCGCCTTCGTCGAATATTCCCGCCTGACAGGCCCGGCCGCAGACAGCAGCCTCGTGCGCGAGCGCGGCGACCGCAACCAGTTGCTGGTCGGCGTCTCCGCCAGCTACAAGTTCAACTTCACGCTGAACTGAAAAGAGCGGGGTGTCAGCCCCGCCGCTTGACCGCGGCCGCCAGATATCACTACTAGTCGTCTATGCAAAAGACAGGCGACATCAACGGGCGCGTCGCAGACGCGCCCTCCGGCAACTGGGTTTACCGCATCCTGCCCCCGGCGCTTTGGCCCTATGCGCAGCTCGCGCGCTGGGACAGGCCGATTGGCTGGGAGCTTTTGATGTGGCCATGCTTCTGGTCGGCCGCTTTGGCGGCCAATGCCGCAGCGGCGGCGGGCCAGGTCTCACCCGGCTTCCTGCTGATCCACCACCTCTTCCTCTATTTCATCGGTGCCGTCGCCATGCGCGGCGCCGGCTGTACCTATAATGATCTGGTCGATCATGAGATCGACATGGAAGTGGCGCGTACGCGCTCACGTCCGCTACCCTCCGGCCGCGTGACGCGCTTGCAGGCAAAGATTTTCATAGCGCTGCAGGCGCTGGTCGGCCTTGTGGTCCTGCTGCAGTTCAATTGGTTCACCGTCGTTCTCGGCGTGCTGTCGCTCGCCATCGTCGCGCTTTATCCCTTTGCAAAGCGCTTTACCGACTGGCCGCAGTTCTTCTTGGGGCTGGCTTTCTCCTGGGGTGCGTTGATGGGCTGGGCCGGGCTGTTCGGTAGCCTGTCGCTTGCTCCCATCGTGCTCTATGCCGCCGCCATCCTGTGGACGATCGGTTATGACACGATCTATGCCCATCAGGACAAGGAGGATGACGAGCTCATCGGCGTCCGCTCTACCGCGCGGCTCTTCGGCGATAAGACGCGTCTCTGGTTGGCCGGTCTCTACGGTGCGACGCTGCTGCTGATGCTGTTGTCCTTTGCACTGGCCGGAGCAGGGTGGCTCTCCTATGTCGGTCTGATCGTCGCCGGCGGCATGTTCGCCTATCAGATCGCCGTGCTCGACATCAACGATGCGCAGCAATGCATGATCCTGTTCAGATCCAACGGCAAGGTCGGCCTCATCATCTTTGCCGGCCTTTTCCTGTCGTTCCTGTTTCTCGTTCCGTGATGAAAGACGGCTGCATTACAGTTTTGCTATAAGCGATGGGTGCTCAGCATGGGATATCGCATCCGATTGGCTCAAGAAGCGGATGTGGAGGCCATTAGCGCCGTGATACAGTCCGCCCTTCGCGAAACCAATGCGAAGGATTATTCGCAGGACATAATCTCCCGCGTAGCACAGAATTTCACTCCTGCGGCAGTGCGAAGACTCTTGGGCAGCCGGATTGTTTGCGTGGCGACGAAAGGCGACAATATCGTCGGCACTGCCAGTCTCGACGGCGCGGTGATCCGCACTGTGTTCGTATCTCCCTTGATGCAGGGGCAGGGAGTGGGAACCCAACTGATGGCCGAAATAGAATTGATAGCGCGTAGCAAAGGTATCACGACCCTTGTCGTGCCGTCGTCCGTCACCGCGCAGGCTTTCTATGCCAAGTTGGGCTACCAGGCCGTGAGGGACAACTACCACGAGGCTGAACGGACGATCATTGTGGAGCGTTCGCTAGAGCAATAGCTATATCGGCCGCAAGGCTGAACGCTCTGCGGCCGATCATGGACAATATGCCGAGATTTCGATTCGGGGACTTCAGCTCCGCGCGATGATCTCGCGGCCTTCGATCTTCATTTTGACGCCGAGCTTGCCGGTCGTGCGGCGCACGAGGAAGCGCGGGCGGCGATTGGCGAAATAGGAGTGACGGCGGCGGGGCTGGATGTCGCGAGTGGAGACGCCGCCGAGATGTTCTTCCAGCGGACGGGCGACTCCGTCGGCTTCGATCATCATCATCGGAATGCGGAAGGCTTCCGACCACGAGCGCCAGTCGGCGGCGATGTCGCTCAAATCGTGGGCGACGAGGAGGGGGATGCAGAGGTCGGGATCGTCATGATGCAATTCCAGCGTTACCGTGACTTCGCCGTCGCCATGGTCGATGGCGCGGGCGGCGACGCCCTTGAAGGCACGCTTCGGCAATGCGACGGACAGCGGCAGACCGCTGGAAGGCAATATCTTTCGCAGCACGGCGCCGCGTTCGTCGATCGTGATCGTGACGTCACCCGCGGCACCGCGCATGGCATAGCTGACCTGTTGCGGAAAGCGCGTCGGATCGAGCCGCAGTGTGGTTCCAGCCCAATCGGGCTTCAGGACGGTATTTGTCATCTAATCTCTACCCTTGTTTTACCTGAGAGCCGGTTTTCCGGTCTTCTACGGAGAACTTCATGTCCTCTCGTTGGGTGCAGATTAGGCGGGGCCCCTTCCAGACAGCTTAAAAATCGGGGTTAAGAAAACTTTGCGTCCTCAAATGGTTAGCGAAATCGAATGCATCAGGGTTTCCATAAAGTGAATGCATCGCCGGGCGCCAATTGTCCCGATCTGACGCAGGCGGCGGAGGAAGTATTGTAAGTCTCAGGTAAGGTTTATCTGCGATGCTGCTGGCAGATTCGCCTGCATATATTAGAGACTTATTGGGGCTCACGCTGATGATATCCACCTATCTAGGCTATTCAATCGCGACCCGGAGCATGGCGACGACGCTTAAACAGGTGGCGACGCAGCCTGAGAGCAAGCGTGAAATCGATTATTACAATGCCAATATTGGCAAGGTCACCAGCGTCGACGACTTCATGAACGACTATCAGCTCTATAGCTACGCTATGGAAGCTTACGGTCTTTCGGACATGACCTATGCCAAGGCCTTTATGAAACAGGTGCTGACCAGCGACCTCAGCGACTCCAGCAGTTTCGCAAATAAGCTGACGGATTCGCGCTACAAGGAATTCGCTGCTGCGTTCAATTTCGGCACGAGCAGCTCCTCTTCGGCGCAAACCAGCGCACAGGAAGACGATCTGGCCGGCCTTTATAAGCAGTCGTTTACGACCGAGGAGACCAACGCCCAGACTGAAACAAGTTACTACAGCCAGCACATCAGCGATGTTAAGACCGTGGACGATCTCCTGGGTAACACGCGCCTTAGAAACTATGTGCTGCAGGCCTATGGCATCGATCCGACGAATGTGTCGAATACATTCCTGAAAAAGATGCTGACGAGCGATATCAGCGATTCCAGCAGCTTCGTAAACCAGAACGGCAGCGCCGCCGACAAGGCGATCGTCGCCGAGTTCAATTTCAATGCCGACGGAACCGTAAAGACGACGACGGCGGATGCCGATACGACCTACTATCAGAGCCAGATCAGCACGATCACCTCTGTCGATGAGCTTACCTCCAATCCCAAGCTGTTCGACTATGTCAAAACTGCCTTCGATATTCCGGCCTATATCACCGCCTCTCAATTCAATGCCTCGGCCGAGGATGCGAATGTTGCGAAGTCGAACGGCCTGACCAGTGTGTTGGCGCAGTTCAATTTCCAGTCCGACGGCACGGTCGCCAGCGGCGAGCAGGCGCAGACCGCCACTCAGCTCAGCGCGACGACGTCAGCCTATGCGACCAATTATCCGGGCGGCCCGCAGACACTCGGCCAGACGGCCGACGTCATGAGCGCTTACAACTCCACCGTCCCCTCATTCACGACCGATGTCGGCGCCACGGATAACGATCTTTATTATAAGGATCACATTGGCTCCATCACCTCGGTCGAGGAGCTGACCTCGGACACCCGGCTCTTCAACTATGTCAAGACGGCCTATGGGGTCGATGCAAGTACCCCCGCCATCGTATTCAAAAACGCGTTCTCCGACCCTACCACCGCCTCCATTTTCGGCCTGACGAAGGTTGTGGCGGCATTCAACTTTCAGTCCGATGGTACGCTGGCGTCAGGCGACGTGGCGCAATCTCAGGCTGAGATCACTGCGGCATCCACCTCCTATATGAAAAATTATGCGACGTCGCAGTCGTCGCTGACCACCGACGCGGTCAACAACTACAAGACCCGCATCGCCAACGTGAAGACGATCGACGATTTCTTCAAAACCAACGCCGCCGCCGACAGCGATACGTCCAACGACAATCTTCCCGAACTCTACCAGATGGCGCTGCGCGCCTACGGCATCAGCCCGGACGAGATGTCGAAGACGCAGATGAAGAAGGTTCTCGAAAGCGATCCCTACGATTCGAAAAGCTATGTCAGCTCGCTCAAGGACACGCGTTTCACCAATCTCGCCAAAGCCTTCAATTTTGATAGCAAAGGCAACTTAAAACAGCCCGTCCAGTCTTTGTCGCAGACTGAGATCAATAGCTACATCTCAAAATATTCCAGTAGCGTAACGGCGGGGCTAACCGGCGCTCAGGAGACAAAGGCTTCCAGTGACGCAAAGGATGCCGGCACCTATTTTGCGACCAATATCGTCAAGATCACCAATGTCACCGACCTTCTGGCCGACAGCAAGCTTACCAATTTCATCCTGACCGCCAATGGCATCGACCCGAAGAGCGTCACCACGGCGACGCTGAAGAAGGCCTTCGCCTCCGATCCGAGTGACTCCAAGAGCTTCATCAACACTGATGATGGCTCTCAGTTCAAGAGTATCGTCGAGGCGTTCAACTTCGGCACGGACGGAAACCTGACGGACTCGAAACTGGGTACCGCGCAGAACCAGGGCGCGATCGCTGAGACGAACGACCTCTTCCTGCACCAGACCCTCGAGGATCAGCAGGGAGAGAGCAGCCCCGGCGTGCGCTTGGCGCTTTATTTCCAGCGCAAGGCGCCGGACATCAATTCCATTTACGATATCATGAGCGACACCGCGCTCTATCAGGTCGTTACGACAACCTTCAACCTGCCGAGTTCGATCTCGTCGATGGATGTCGATCAGCAGGCCAAGCTGTTGGGCAACGTTCTCAATGTCTCCGATCTGAAGGATCCGGACAAGGTGACTAAGCTTCTGCAGCGCTTCTCTGCCATGTACGATATGGAGAACAATACGACCTCGTCGACTTCGCCGGCCCTGTCGATCCTAACGGGTTCCTCGACCGTCGGCATCAGCGCCGATACGCTGCTATCGATCGCCCAGCTTTCCAATAAATAGCGGACCTAGTCCCCTAAAAATAAGGTCGACTCGCGTCGTTTCGATATGAGGCGCGAGGCCGTCGACGCGTCCGTAGCCGCCGTGCCGACGCAGGTCGCCCCGCAGTTCTGCCAACGTGGAATAAGCGCATTCGACGCCGATAAGAAGGAACTTATTAACCGTCTTTGCCCTATTCGATTTGAGAAGCCATCGGCAATATCAATGACTGGGTTGCAGGTCTCATGCGTCTTTCTCGAACGAACATTTCGAATGCGGCAACCGGCTTCCTGCAGGAGGGAGAGCCGGATCCGGAGCAGGTCGCGGAAGAGGCCCGCCGGGCCGAGCAGATCGCCGCTCGCCGCGCTTTTCTGGAAGAAAAGATCCGCAACGCCCGCGAGGCAAAGCAGCGCGCGGAAGAACAGCGCCGCAAGGAAGAATTGCGGCTCGCCGAAGAGGCACGCTTCCGAATCGCCGCGGCGCCAAAACCTGTCGTCGAGGCATTGCAAACCAGCACGGCAGCAGGCGGCCCTATTATGCCCGTTACGCCGCATGGGATTTCGGCCGAGGAGCTTGCCTCACCCGGCTGGCAAAACGCTTTCCTGATGGGACCGAACGTTCGTTTCACCCGCACGCGCGAAACCGAGATCATCAGCCGGCGCCCGCCGGTGGAACCTGCGCCCGTTCTGTCGCCCGTGGCCGTGAACCAGGCCGCCATGCGCGTCGTTGAGCCGCCGGCAATTGAATCGCACGTCTCGATCGATAGTTCACAAATGGAACAGGCGGCAGAATTCCAACTGCCGCCTTGGGAAGACATGCCTTTCGCGGCTGAAACCTACAAGCCTTTCGCAATTCAGAAATCTCCGGCGATGGAGCCGGACGCATTGGAGATGACCGTCATCGCTACCGCATTTCATAAAGCTCCAGCGATCGCGCTGGATGCCTCGCCGTCATTGCCGAAAACTGCAGAATCCGTTGCCGCGCCTGTGGTCGAGTCGCGGCTCGTCAATCTCTCCGATTTCGCCTTCTGGGATGCCATGCCCTTCGAAAGCGAATTTCTTGCCGCCGTCAGAGGCACGCCGGTTCAGCCGGCAGTCGTTCCGGAGATCCAGTCCCGGGTCGAGTCGATCATCGCAAAATTCCGCGTCGTCGAATGCCGCCGCCCTTCATCCGCCATGGCCTCATCGCCGGACGCTGGGGTTTCGCCTGTTATAGCGGCCGCTGCCTCCGCCGAGCTTGCTCCGGTTGTCGAGACTGCTCCTGTCGGCGCATTCGTGATGGACGAGCTCGCCGCACTGGAAGCCTTGGCACTGGCGCCCGTCGCACCGGCCCGGATCGAGGCCGCAGCGCCGACGATCGCGGAATCGATGTCGACCGAACCCACTACGTTCGTTCCGCCCGCATTCGTCACCGCAGTATTCGCGAGCGCACCTGAGACCGTCGTCGAAGTGAAACCGGCCCCGGCCGCGAGCGTGCTTTCTCCGGCTCCGGTCATGGTCGTCGCGCCGATGCCGGTTCGAACATCAGCTCCGGCTGCTGCCGCCCCCGCTCCCGTCGTAGAAGCAAAGCCGGTCATTCCCGCGGTCGAAGCCGCCAAGCAGCGCCTGATCGATCCGCCGCCGTCGCAGATCACACCGCGCAGGGCGAACGCCTTGGCGCTTCCGGAGTGGCGGCCGATCGCCCCGAGCGGTGAGGGTGAATATGAGCTACCGCCCCGCGAGTTGCTGCAGGAGCCGGTCGCCCGGACCGGCGTGATCATGACGCAGGAAACGCTGGAGCAGAATGCCGGCCTTCTTGAAAGCGTGCTTGAGGACTTTGGGGTCAAAGGCGAGATCATCCACGTCCGTCCCGGCCCTGTGGTGACGCTCTACGAATTCGAGCCGGCCCCCGGCGTCAAATCCTCGCGCGTCATCAACCTTGCCGACGATATCGCCCGTTCCATGTCGGCTCTGTCGGCCCGCGTCGCCGTCGTTCCCGGCCGCAACGTCATCGGTATCGAACTGCCGAATGTCACCCGCGAGACCGTCTATTTCCGCGAGATGATCGATTCGGCCGACTTCGAGAAGAGCGGCTACAAGCTGGCGCTCGGCCTCGGCAAAACGATCGGCGGCGAGCCCGTCATCGCCGAACTTGCCAAGATGCCGCATCTGCTGGTTGCCGGCACCACCGGCTCGGGCAAGTCCGTCGCCATCAACACTATGATCCTGTCGCTGCTCTATCGCATGACGCCGGAACAGTGCCGCCTGATCATGGTCGATCCGAAGATGCTGGAACTTTCTGTCTATGACGGCATTCCGCACCTCCTGACCCCCGTCGTTACCGATCCCAAGAAGGCCGTCATGGCGCTGAAATGGGCGGTGCGCGAGATGGAGGATCGCTACAAGAAGATGTCGCGCCTCGGCGTCCGTAATATCGACGGCTACAACAGCCGCGTGGCATCCGCCAAGGAAAAGGGCGAGACGATCCATGTCATGGTCCAGACCGGCTTCGACAAGGGCACCGGTGCCCCGATCGAAGAGCAACAGGAAATGGACCTGACGCCGATGCCCTACATCGTCGTTATCGTCGACGAAATGGCCGATCTGATGATGGTCGCCGGCAAGGAGATCGAAGGCGCGATCCAGCGTCTGGCCCAGATGGCGCGCGCCGCCGGCATCCACCTGATCATGGCGACGCAGCGTCCGTCGGTCGATGTCATCACCGGCACGATCAAGGCGAACTTCCCGACCCGCATCTCCTTCCAGGTGACCTCGAAGATCGACAGCCGTACCATTCTGGGTGAGCAGGGCGCCGAACAGCTCCTCGGCCAGGGCGATATGCTGCATATGGCCGGCGGCGGTCGCATCTCGCGAGTTCACGGCCCCTTCGTCTCCGACGAGGAAGTCGAAAAGGTCGTCGCGCATCTGAAGTTGCAGGGTCGCCCGGAATATCTCGATACGGTCACCGCCGACGAGGACGAAGAAGACGAGGACGAAGATACGGCTGTTTTCGACAAGGGCGCCATCGCTTCGGAAGACGGCGACGATCTCTACGAACAGGCGATCAAGGTCGTCATGCGCGACAAGAAGTGCTCGACCTCCTACATCCAGCGCCGCCTCGGCATCGGCTACAACAGGGCCGCGTCCTTGGTGGAACGCATGGAGAAGGATGGCCTCGTCGGCCCGGCGAATCATGTCGGCAAGCGCGAAATTATCTCGGGCAACCGCAATGGCGGCGGTAATGTGGGCCAGGAAGATTTTGATTGAGAAAATACCTTCTCCCCTCGGGGAGAAGGTGCCCAACAGGGCGGATGAGGGGGCCGAGGGATGAAATCCCGAGGGCCTTGAGCGACAAGCGAAAGGCAGCCTTACGGTGCAACGCCCCCTCAACCTGCGCTAACGCGCATCCTTCTCCCCGCCGGGGAGAAGGTGACTAAACCCGCAAAACCTTCCCCGGATTCATCACACCCGCAGGATCGAACGCCATCTTGATCCGGCGCATCAGGTCCATCTCGATTTCGGGCCGGATCGAGGCCAGTTCGTCGCGTTTCAATTGGCCAATGCCATGTTCGGCAGAGATCGAGCCGCCATGTTGCAGCACCAGCCCGTGCACGATCTTGTTCATCTCGTGCCAGCGTCCGATGAACTCCGCCTTGTCGGCTCCCACAGGCTGCGAGATGTTGTAGTGAATATTGCCGTCGCCCATATGGCCGAACGCGCAGATGCGGGCGCCGGGCATGGCCGCCATCACCGCCGTCTCGGCCTCGTGCATGAATTTCGGGATCTGCGCGACGGGCACGGAGACATCGTGCTTGATCGAACCGCCCTCCGGCTTCTGCGCGTCCGACATGCTTTCGCGCATGTGCCACAGCGCCTTCTGCTGCGCCTCGGAACTGGCGATCGTCGCGTCCTGGACCAAGCCGGCCTCATACCCCTGTTCCAGCAGTGTCGTCATCATCCGCTCGGCTGTTTCGGCCGAATCCGACGTGGAGATATCGATCAGCAGATACCAGGGATGCACCGTTTCCAACGGATCGCGCACGCCCGGAATATTGCGGATGGTGAACTCGACGCCGATCCGCGGCATCAGCTCGAAACCGGTTAGCGCCGGGCCGCAGAGGCTGGACGCATTCTTGAACAGTGTCAGCGCGTCCTCGAGGAACTGAATGCCGGCAAAGGCCACCTGATGGCCGAGCGGCTGCGGGAAGAGCTTCAGCACCGCGCCGGTGATGACGCCGAGGGTTCCCTCCGCCCCGATGAAGAGGTCGCGCAGGTCGTAGCCGGTATTATCCTTCTTCAGCCGCCGGAGGCCGTTCCAGATTTCGCCGGTCGGCAGCACCACTTCGAGGCCGAGGCAGAGCTGGCGCATATTGCCATAGGCGAGGACGGCGGTGCCGCCGGCATTTGTGGAGAGGTTGCCGGCGATGCGGCAGGAGCCCTCGGAGCCGAGCGAAAGCGGAAACATGCGGCCATGCTCTTCCGCCGCCTTCTGCACGTCGGCGAGGATGCAGCCGCCATCGACGATCATGGTATTGCCGACCGGATCGATGTCGCGGATGCGGTTCATGCGCTCCAGCGAAAGAATGATGTCGGAGCCACCCTCGCGCGGCGTCTGGCCGCCGACAAGACCGGTATTGCCGGTCTGCGGCACGATCGGCGTGCCGGTCTCGCTGGCAAGCTTCAGGATGGCTGAAACCTCTTCCACCGAACCGGGCTTCAGGAGCAGCGGCGATGCGCCGTGATAGAGCCCGCGGTTTTCGATGAGATGCGGCGCCATATCAGCCGCCTCCCGCAACACTTGCTTTTCGCCGACGATGGCGACAAAGCGATCCAGGAGGGCGGGGGAGGGGGCGGAGCTGCTCATAGCTTGTCCTTTGCCGATTTGTCTTTGACCGGATTACTCTCTCGGCGCGGCCGCGCGGCGCAGCCGGTCGTTGATGGCCTCGCCGAGGCCCTCGTCGGGTATGCTGGAAAAGGCGATCATTGCCGCGCCGGTGGCATCGGCACGTTTCATGAAGTCGAAGAGATTGGCCGCAGCTTCTGAAAGATCGCCGGAGGGGCTGAGATCGAGCACCATGACCGCGTTCTCCACCCCGGCAATGTCTGGCCGGCCGAAACGGATCAGGGCCTCGCCCGGCAAAATAGTCGTCGCATCGAGCCGCACAGCGGCGCCCGGCGCATAATGAGAGGCAAGCATACCCGGGGCCTCAATGGCAGGCGAAGCGCCGTTCTTTCGCTTGAGTGGCTGACCTGCGACCCGCTCGATCTCCTCCGCCGCCAGGCCGCCCGGCCTCAGCATCCGGATCTCTCCATCCTCGACCTTGACGATGGTCGATTCGACGCCGACGATCGAAGCGCCGGCATCGAGGATCAGGGAAATCCGCTCGCCGAGATCATCGTGAACATGGTCGGCGCTGGTGGCGCTGATCTTGCCGGACGTATTGGCGCTGGGGGCGGCAAGCGGCCGGCCGAAGGCACGGATCAGATCGCCGGCAAAACCCTGCGGCACGCGGATGCCGATCGTATCGAGCCCCGCCGTCGCCAGCGGGTGGATATCGCTTTCCGGCCGCAGCGGCAGGACGAGGGTCAACGGACCGGGCCAGAAGGCCTCCGCCAGCTTCCGTGAGATCGGGTCGAAGATCGCATATCGTTCCGCCATGGCGAGATCGCTCATGTGGCAGATCAGCGGATTGAAGCGTGGCCGTCCCTTCGTCTCGTAGATGCGGGTAATGGCGGCGGGATTGGTGGCGTCGGCGGCAAGCCCATAGACCGTCTCGGTCGGCAACCCGATCGGCAGCCCCGCGGCAAGGGTCGCCGATGCCTCAGCTATCGCCGTTTCCGGGTGTTGGAGAATGTCTATGTGTCGCGCCATGGCCTGACCGGTTGCAGTTCAGGCCGTTCTTATGCTTTTCAAGTTTGGGGATCAATGATCAAAGCTGGCGAATGATGTCGCGGAGCTGTTCGTTGCGCGCGCCAAGCAGCAGCACATTGCGAACGGCGATCTGCGGATCATGCGTGTGGAAGAGCACGCCATTGCCTCGGATCTCGCGATTGATCGTCAGTTTCTTTTCCGGCGATTCCTGATCCGGCTGGATGGCGACAGCAAAATACATCCGTGAATATTTCAGGCTGATATTTTCGAAGAAATTGTCGTTCTGGCCAATGCGGGCAAAGAAATTGGCGATGTAGAAGGCCCAGCTCACCTCTTCATACTGCGCGAATTGCGTTCGCGCCGCGGTGACATGGCAATAGCCGAGATGCGGCGTGTCCTTCAGCGTGTGATGGAAGATCAGCTTCGGAAAACGAATCGATTGGTGAAAGCTGTTCAGCCGGTCATGGGTCTTTTCGCCGGCATTCCGCAACTTGTTCGCCGTGCGTTCGGCCACTTCCTCATAGCTGAGATAGCGCCTTTCTTCAGCAAGCCAATGCGCCCGGTCACGCGTGATGCGGCCGGTGCGCAGGAATTCGCTATGGGAGGCCGCCGGCAATTCCGGTTCCGGTTCGGCAGGCTTCTTGGCGTCGAAATATCTGAGCTTGGCCATAGCGGCACTCACGGTATGGGTATGGATACCAGTTGATAGATCGCCTAGCTTGAGCCGGGCTTAAGCGCAGCGTGCTTGAGGAGGATCAGAACCATGCCGGGCATCACCGATCTCAAACAACTGATTTCGAGCATGAAACCGAATCTCGTCGACGGCGAATTCGTTTTTTGCAGCGTGCCCGCTTCCGCACTGACAAACTACGTCCATTTGAAACCGATCGGGATGTTTCAGGAAACGGAAGGAATGACCCTGATCCTTTCGATCGAGGCAGCCCGGCAGGCGAGGCTTCCGGCGGAACCCGTGATGCGAATGATCACTCTCGACGTCCACTCCTCATTGGAAGCGGTCGGCCTGACGGCCGCCTTTGCCACGACGCTCGGAAATGTGGGCATCAGCGCCAATGTCGTCGCAGCCTATTATCATGATCATATCTTTGTGCCGACCGCCGATGCCGCGCGTGCCATGGCGGCACTCAAGGCGCTCTCCGCCGGCCAAGATCCTCTCTAAAGTCGGTCGCTGGCCGCTTTGTCGCAATCAAGATAAAGCGTCATGGAGCGAAGAGCGGCCCACGCGCGCAGTCGTCTTGTCAGCGACGAGATAACGCACTGAATTTATTCGTGTTATCGCGACCATATTTGCCGCATTTCCAAACTTCATCTCACCTGTCGCCAATTTCGAAGCCGATGTCGCATTGCAGCAGAGCGACGGCTGAGGCGGCGGCTATGATGACCTCAATCTCATGGTGCCGCCTGCTAGGGAGGTGGAGAATTGGGAAGCCGGTCAAAGTCCGGCGCTGCCCCCGCAACGGTGGTGGAGTAAGGCATGGCAAACAAAGCCACTGGGTTCAGACTGCCTGGGAAGGTGCCATGGGGTTCTCTCGAAAGAACCGCTCCAGAGCCCGGAAACCAGCCTTGAGGCTATAGATTTTACTGACCGCGGCGGGCGGTCGGAGTGCGACGCGTTGAGCCGTTTACGGCCGGCCGGTGCATGTCCTCTGCCTGCTGCCTGGCATCGCACGAGGATAGGCAAATGGATATCGGCACCAATGTTTTGCGGCAATTGAAGAACCGCCGCCAGGGTTTCAGCCTGGAGCAGGCCTTCTACACGGACCCCGATTACTTCAAGCTCGACATGGAGATGATCTACTATCGCGACTGGCTGTTCATCGGCCATGATTGCGAAGTGCCGCGTGCGGGCAACTATTTCACCGTCCAGATCGGCGATTATCCAGTCGTCATCGTCCGCGGCCGGGATCAGGTCATCCGCGCCTTCCACAATAGCTGTCGCCACCGCGGCTCGCGTGTCTGCGCCTCCGAGCGCGGTTCTGCGGCCAAGCTTGTCTGCCCTTACCACCAGTGGACATATGAGCTCGACGGTTCACTGCTCTTCGCCCGGCAGATGGCGGAGGATTTCGACAAAAGCCAATTCTCCCTGAAGCCGGTTCATTGCGAAAGCGTCGGCGGCTATATCTTTATTTGCCTCGCGAAGAACGCCCCGGATTTCTCCTCGGTCCGCGCCGCGATCGAACCGTACATGGCGCCGCATCGCATCGGCGAGACGAAGGTCGCCTTCCAGAGCACCATTATCGAAAAGGGCAACTGGAAACTGGTATGGGAGAACAATCGCGAGTGCTACCACTGCGCCGGCAATCATCCGGAACTCTGCCGGACCTTCCCGGAAGCGCCGACCGTGACCGGTGTGCAGGGCGCCATGAACGACCCCGTCATCGCCGAGCACTGGCAGCGCTGTGAAGCCGCCGGCCTGCCGAGCCAATTCAAGATTTCGCCGGATGGTCAGTTCCGCGCTGCCCGCATGCCGCTGATCGACGGAGCTGAAAGCTACACCATGTCTGGTCAACGCGCCGTCAAGCGGCCGCTATCGCCTGACATGGCCGTCAACAATATCGGTGCGATGCTGCTGTTCCACTACCCGACGACATGGAACCATCTTCTCGGCGACCACGCCATTTCCTTCCGCGTCCTGCCGATCAGCGCTGAGGAAACCGCAGTCACCACAAAATGGCTGGTGCACAAGGATGCGGTCGAAGGCGTCGACTATAATCTCGAGGAGCTGACCCATGTCTGGTCGGAAACCAATGATCAGGACCGCCGCATCGTCGAGGAAAACGCCTTCGGCATCCGTTCGCCGGCCTACGAGCCCGGTCCTTATTCGGAACTCCATGAAGGCGGCGTGATGCAGTTCGTCGAATGGTACTCGAATTTCATGATCAACCGGCTGCAGGGCGACCAGGCCAAGCTGTCGGCGGTTGCCTGAGTATGAATATGACCATTTCTCTCCGCCATCACCACCTCGACCAGATGCAGCCATGGAGCGACAGGCAGCATCTGCTGGAATGCCTGTCGGCAACGCCGGAAGCGCCCGATGTGATGACCTTCGCATTCCGCTCCGACAAGGACAATTGGTTCCGCTATTTGCCCGGCCAGTTCGTAACCTTGGAACTGCCGACGGCTCCGGAGCCGGTGATGCGCACCTATACGTTGTCATCCACGCCATCGCGGCCCTTTTCCATTGCCGTCACCGTGAAGGCCCAGAAGGACAGCATCGGCACGCGCTGGATGTTCGAAAACCTGAAGCCCGGCATGCGCGTCAAGGCTTTTGGTCCGCTCGGCGATTTCAGCCACATCCGTCATCCCGGCGAAAAATATCTCTTCGTATCGGCCGGCTCCGGCATTACGCCGATGATGGCGATGACGCGCTATATGGCCGACACGGCGCCGTTGTCGGACATCACTTTCGTCAATTGCTCGCGCAGCCCCGCCGACATCATCTTCCGCTCGGAGCTGGAATATCTCGCCCGCTTCATGCCGAACCTCGATCTTGGCTTCATCGTCGAGGGCTGCGGCCGCACCGATCTCTGGTCGGGGCTGAAAGGACGCATCGACAAGGCGAAGATCGCACTGTTGGCACCCGATTTCATGGAACGCACCATCTTCTGCTGCGGCCCGGAAGTCTTCATGGACGCCGTCCGCTCTATGCTGGAGGCTCACGGCTTCGACATGGCACGCTACCATCAGGAAAGCTTCCAGCCGGCGCAGGCGGCAACGCCGCTGGCCGAAGTCAGCGATGATGCGTCGGCGGAGGCGGCGACCTCGATCCGCTTTACCATGGCTGGCAGGGATGTCGCTTGCAGCCCAGGCCAAACGATCCTGCAGGCCGCGCGCGGTGCCGGGGTCCGTATTGGCGCTGCCTGCGAATCCGGCCTTTGCGGCACCTGCCGGGTGATGAAACTATCGGGCGAAGTCGAGATGAACCATAATGGCGGCATCCTCGATGACGAAATCGACGAAGGTTACATCCTTGCCTGCTGTTCGCGGCCTAAATCGGATGTGCAGATAGAAGCCTAGAGCTCATAGCGGATGCTCTAGAAATCCTGATAATTCAACTCGTTGATTTCGACCGGTTTCGGTTGGGTGGCGGCGGTGACGATGGGATCGATCAACAGCGAGACGAGTGTCTGTAGTGGTGCAGTGCAGCTCGGCCCCTTGGCAATGATCATGGGGGCCGGCTCCGGCTTGGCGGGCAGAAGATCGCCCTGCGGCCATATCTTGGCGAGCTGCACCTTCGTCATCTGCACGATGTTGACATCGATATCGGTGAGCGTCCCGGGCACCCGGTAAGGACAGGTCTTCTCCGAACAATTGTCGGACGAGGAGAATTGCCAGAGCGCATAATTATCCCAATTGCCGAGGGGGAAGGTTCCCGTCACATCCGGCTTATAGCGGGCGTACCACAAAGGCAGCCGCGACAGGATCGGATAGTCCTCGCGATGGTCGGCAATATACCGGGCGGTATTGTGATTGGTGTAGAGAATGGGATAGCGGCCGGTTCTGACCTTGATATGACCGACAAAGATCTGTGCGTCATCCAGCGACATGAACTGAGTCTGGTCCAAACCATCGATATCGAGCACCATCAATTCGTCCGGTTTCGGATCGGCATAATCTAGAAAATGATTGGCCTGGTCGACGGGATTGCCGGGCCGTCCAAGGTGGTAGGCACCCCAGAGCAGGCCGTTCGTCTTGGCCAGCATGCGGCGCGTCTGATACAGCTCGCGGCTGACGGCATATTTGCGCCACATGGTCTTGCAGTGCGCAAAGGTGTCGCCGGCGTGATCACCGGTGCAGGTAAAGCTCTCGGGTAGGCCGTCGGAAGCCTTGGAGATGAAAGCGGCGATGCGCTTGTCCTGCAGAAGCTTATCCCAGTCGATGGTATTCAACTCGTAGGCATCGACGACGAGGGCGTTTTGGGGATCGTTCCAGGGTTGGTTCTCACCGGCCGCGAGCCGGGAAGCCGGTCCGAGCAGCGCCAGAACCATCAGGAAACTGCAAATCAGAGGGTGAGTCTGCCGGTATCCCTTCATGAAACAATGGTAAGGATCGGTGGTTAATCTGCGGTTAAGCATGGGATCGCCAAAAATTTACCGTGCGATCCGCATAACCCCTTAAATTTGTACCGATTTAAGAGAAACACTATGCACCGCTGCGTTCCCGACGCGTCAAATTTAGGCGCGCGACGCGGCAGGCAGTTCGAATCCTGTCTTGGGAACCTTCCCCAATACGGAACGTTATTTGCCTCAGCACAATGTAAGCCAGGGAATGGAGATATAAATGCTTGGTTTCCGTGCAAGAATTGCGACTATCGCTGTCTCGGCCGCTGTGGCTCTGACGAGCTTCACCCCGTCCTTCGCAATGCAGATGCCTGCCGCGCCCGTAGCGGTAGCAGATAAGGCTGCCCCTGCCGACGTCCAGCAGGTTCAGTGGCGCCGCTATGGCGGTTATCACGGTGGGTATTATCCCTACTATCGCCGTGGTTGGTACGGCGGCTATCGCGGTTATCCCGGCTATCGTTATGGCTATCGCTATTACGATGGTTATTGGTACCCGCTGGCGGCCTTTGGCGCCGGAGCCATCATCGGCGGCGCGATTGCCAGCCAGCCGCGTTACGTTGCCCCCGCTGGAGGCATCAACCCACGCCATGTCGAATGGTGCGAGGCGCGCTACCGCTCCTACCGGGCTTACGACAATACGTTCCAGCCCAATCGCGGTCCCCGGCAACAGTGCTATTCGCCCTATTACTGAGCAAGAGATTTGGTCCATCAACGAAAACCGCCCGGTCGTTCGCCGGGCGGTTTTTTATGGATGGATTGTTGCCGTCAGAGAATGTTGACCCGCTTCAGCAGCCACCAGGATAATACCATCGACGCGATAATGAGCCCCACGGCATATTCCGTGCCGCCGCCGCCGGTTGAAAATGGCAGATTTGACGTGTTCATGCCGAAAAACCCGGTGACCAGCGTCGGCGGCAGCAGGAAAGCTGTCATGATCGACAGAATGTAGAGATGGCGGTTGATCTCGGAGGAAAGCTTCGAGTCGATTTCTTCGTGCAGCAGCCTGGCGCGCTCCTGCAGCGCGTAGACATCGTGATCGACCGCCTCCAGGCGGCCGGTCAAACGGCCGGCGACATCCTCGAAGCCGAGCGGCATCTCTTCGTCATCGGACGCTGCGGCGCGTCGCATCAGTGACAAGACGGTGCGTAGATGCCGGTGCAGGCGTACGATCGTCCGGCGGATGGGCGCGAGCCGCCGGCGTTCGTCCCGCGGCGCGTTCTCGTAGACGAAATCCTCGATGAGGTTGAGCTCCTCCGTCATCTCCATGACCAGCGAGATCAGGCTGCGCTGGAACTCGATGACCAGCAGTTCGAAAATATCCAGCGGCCCCGTGAATTTGGCGGCGTTTTTTTCGATCAGCATGCGCGCCCGCTCGACGCTGCGCAGCGGCTGCAGCCGGGTGGTGATGAGCATGCGGTCGGTGAGCACGAAATGCAGCCAGCCGATGTCGCGAGTGTCCTGATCGAATTCGCGCTGGAAATCCACCAGCGTGCCGTAGAGCATCTGCTCGTCGACGGTGAGGGTCGCATGCGTCTCATGCGTGGTGAGCGCCATGCAGGCCGGTTCGTTCAGACCTGGCGCATCCTCCAAAAGGGCTGGCACCCGGGCATCGACAAGACTGAGATGCAGCCACAGGAAACCGTCCTCGGCAAACAGCGCGGCGCGTTCGGTATCTTCGGATAGCCGCTCCGGCTTACTCGCGCCGGGACGCAGGCGATAAGCCCAGACGAGGCCGGGTATCGTGGTGGCTGACGTGATCGTGTTCATGGCCGGGTTGTTCGTATCCATCAAGGCAATTGCCATAGTCATTGTTCATGACAGTTGTTTATGCAAGTCCCGGCTGCGATGCGACAATCGTGCAGAGCGGCGGATATGCCGTAATTTTGCTTTCAAACGAAACCTCAAAATTGACGTTTACGTAAAAATCAATTAGCTATAAACATCATGTGGCCGATAGCCTAAGTGAGGTAGGCTGTCGGCATAATTATTGCGGAGGAGAATAGCATGTATAAGGCGCCGGTCGAGGAAATCGCGTTTACGCTGAAGCATGTCGCCGGCATGGGGCAAGCGATGGAAGACGGACGTCTTGGCGATCTCAGCGGCGATGTCGTCGACGCTATCCTGACCGAGGCCGGCCGTTTTGCAGGCGATGTGATGGAACCGCTGGCCGAGATCGGCGATCGGCAGGGCACGAAGCTGGTCGATGGCAAGGTGGTGCTGCCCCCTGGCTGGGAGCAGCTCTATCGCGACTGGATTGCCGGCGGCTGGAATGGGCTGACGGCGCCGGAGGAGTTCGGCGGGCAGGGCTTGCCGCATATGCTGAATATCGCGACGCTGGAAATGTGGAATTCCGCCTCCATGGCTTTTGGCCTCGCACCGACCTTGACCATGGGTGCAGTCGAGGCACTGCTCGCCCACGGCAGTGATGCCCTTAAGCGCAAATATCTGGCAAAACTGGTTTCCGGCGAATGGGCCGGCACGATGAACCTGACCGAGCCGCATGCCGGCTCCGATGTCGGGGCGCTACGCACCCGCGCCGAACGCCGCGACGACGGCACCTATCGCCTGTTCGGCCAAAAGATTTTCATCACCTGGGGCGATCATGAGGCGGCGGAGAATATCGTCCATTTCGTGCTCGCCCGCCTTCCGGACGCGCCGGCAGGCACCCGCGGCATTTCGCTGTTCCTGGTGCCGAAATTCCTTGTCGGCGACGATGGCTCGCTCGGCGCCCGCAACGACTATTTCGCCCATTCGCTGGAGCATAAACTCGGCATCCACGGCTCGCCCACTTGCACGATGATCTATGGCGACGGCAAATACGGAACCGAGAAGGGTGCCGTTGCCTGGCTGATCGGCGAGGAGAACAAGGGGCTCGCCTGCATGTTCACCATGATGAACAATGCCCGCCTCGCCGTCGGTATCCAGGGCGTGGCGATCGCCGAGGCTGCGACACAGAAGGCCATCGCTTACGCAAAAGAGCGCACGCAAGGTCGGGCGCCGGGTACGACGACCACAGGCATGAGCCCGATCATCGAACATCCTGACATTGCCCGCATGTTGCTGACGATGAAGGCGCTGACGCAGGGTTCGCGCGCCATCTGCTATGCCTGCGCCGAGGCGATCGACATGTCGCGTCGTGATGCGGGCAGGGCGCGGTATTGGCAGGAGCGGGCCGCCCTGCTGACGCCGATCGCCAAATCCTTTTCCACCGACGCAGGCGTCGATGTTGCCTCGCTCGGCATTCAGGTGCATGGCGGCATGGGTTTCATCGAGGAAACCGGCGCTGCCCGCCTGCTGCGCGACGCCCGCATCGCACCGATCTACGAAGGCACCAACGGCATCCAGGCAATCGATCTCGTAACCCGTAAGTTGACAATTACCAATGGCGACCATGTGCGTGGCTTCACCAATGAGCTACGCGAGATCGCCGATGCTGTTGAGAAATCCAATCTGGACGGCTTCGGCGAGACGGCTACTCGGCTCTACGCCGCGATCACTGATCTCGAAGCGGCAAGCGAATGGCTCCTCGCACGGCAGGCGGAAGGTTGTATCGCCGAGGCCCTGGCGGGTGCCACACCCTATCAGCGGCTCTTCGGTCTCGTGCTCACGGGCTGCTATCTCGCCAAGGGCGGTCTGGCCGATGTTGCGGACGGTGAGCAGGAAAAGCGTATCGCCCTCTGCCGCTTTGCCGCCGAAAACATGCTGGCCGAAACCACCGCACTTACCGATCGCATCGTCGCCGGCGCTTCCAGCCTCGAAGCTGCGCGCATTGCTCTTGCCTGAGGACATAGATTTGACCGACCACATCCTGATCGAACGCCCTGAGACCGCGCCACATGTGCAGGTGATCCGCTTCAACCGGCCGGAAAAGAAAAATGCCTTCACGCGCGCCATGTATCAGGCGATGACCGACGCGTTGTGGGCGGCGGATGAGACCTCCGATATCCGCGTCACCGCCTTCCTTGGTAGCGAAGGCTGTTTTTCCGCCGGCAACGATCTTGCCGATTTCCTGGCTTTCGCCATGAGCGGCACCATGGGCCGCGAGGTTCTGGACTTCCTGGCCGCGCTGGCGTCGGCGAAAAAGCCCGCCATCTCCGGCGTCGACGGCCTGGCGATCGGCATCGGCACCACGATCCATCTCCATTGCGACCTGACGATCGCTTCAGACCGCAGCCTGTTCAAGACCCCCTTCGTCGATCTCGCCCTCGTCCCCGAAGCCGCCTCCAGCCTGCTCGCGCCGCGCCTCATGGGCCACCAACGCGCTTTTGCTCTTCTCGCTCTCGGCGAGGGCTTTTCTGCCGCAGAAGCAAAAGAGGCCGGCCTGATCTGGAAAATCACTACGCCGGAAGCGCTGGAAGCCGAAACCCTGTCGCTCGCTGCCAAACTTGCAGCCAAGCCGCCGGAGGCGTTGCGGATCGCCCGTGACCTGATACGCGGTTCGGCCGAAGACGTTCTCGCCCGTATCGAGGAAGAGGCAAGGCACTTTGCGGCGCAACTGAAGAGCGCGGAGGCTCGGGCGGCATTCGAGGCGTTCATGAAGCGGTGAGGAATGTTCTTTTCCCTCATCCGCCCACGAGGGTCGGCCCCAAGCTCGTATCGTCACTTCTCCAGCGCCGCCACCACCTCGACATGCGAGCTCCAGAGAAACTGATCGATCGGCGTTACCCTCGTGATGCGGTAGCCGCTTTCGACAAGCAGGGCCAGATCGCGCGCGAGCGTCAGCGGATTGCAGGAGACGGCGACGATTTTTTTGACGGTGGAGCGAGCCAGTTCCTTGCTCTGGAATTCGGCACCGGCGCGCGGCGGGTCGAAGACGACGGCGTCGTAGGCTTTCAATTCCTGCGCCATCAGCGGCCGACGGAAAAGGTCGCGGCGTTCGGTCGTCACCGGTTTCAGCCCCGGCGTATTGCGCGCTGCATGGTCGAGCGCTGCCAGTGGCTTGTCTTCCCCCTCGACGGCATGCACGCGGCCGATGCGCGCCAGGCGCAGGGCAAACGTGCCGCTGCCAGCGAAGAGATCGGCGATGCGCTTTGCCTTGCGGACATGGGCGGCGACCAGCTCGGCCATAGCCTCTTCCGCCGGCTTCGTCGCCTGGGCAAAGGCGCCTGGCGGCGGCGAAACCTGGACGCCGCCGAACTCGACCATCGGCTTCATCGGCTCGACCAGGATCTCGCCGTTCAACGAGACCCGGGCGATGCCGCGAAGGGTGAGAACGGTCTCAATGGCGCTGCGGCGCTGCTTGTCGGAAAGCTTCTTGATGTCGTCGACGGCGATATCGAGACCGGATAGCGTCTCCAAAACGGAGATGCGAAACGCTTCTGCGCTGACGGCGAGAGCCGCGCCGACAGCCCGGATCGCCGGCAGCCGCGACATGATTCCAACAGACGCGATCGGACATTCCTGAATGGCGACGATATGGTGGCTTTCGGCCTGATTGAAGCCGATCAGCATGTCCTTCTCGGTCTTGCGCGCAGCGAAGACGACACGCCGGCGCTCGCCGGGACGAGCAGCGATAATGTCGTCTACTTCGGGCGTCAGCCCCTTGGAGCGCAGCGCATCGATCACGAGCTGGCGCTTGAAGGCGCGATAGGGCTGATCGGCATAATGCTGCAGCGTGCAACCGCCGCAGGCGCCGTTGACGCCCTCCGGGCCGAAATGCCGGCAGTGCGGCTCCTGCCGGTCGGGCGAGGCCGTTGCAATCGACATCAATGTGCCATGGCTCTTCACTCGGGCAATGGCAACACTCTCGCCGGGCAGTGTGAAGGGCACATAGATCGGCCCGTCAGTGCCTTGCGCAATACCGTCGCCCTGGGCGCCGAGCTTCTGGATAGTTACGGTTTCGGTGCTCATGGCTTGATCCCTGCGAGAAGATATTCCTGATTGCCGTCGCCACCCGCAATCGGCGAGGGGATGAGGCCGAGGCTCCGCCAGCCCATCTCCCCCATGAGCCAGCGTTCCAGCTCTGCCGCGACGGCCGGAGCGGAGGAGGGATCCTTCAACAGCCCGGCCTTGCCGATCGCCTCACGCCCGGCCTCGAATTGCGGCTTCACCAGCAGCGCACAATGCGAACCCGGCTCTGCGATTGCAAGGGCCGGGGCCAGCGCCAGCTTCAGCGAGATGAAGGAAACATCCGAGACGATGAAGGTTATCGGCTTGCCAATATCCTCCGCTGTCAGGTTGCGGGCGTTCAGGCCCTCGATATTGGTCACGCGCGGATCGGCTGAAATGCGCGGATGCATCTGTCCATGGCCGACATCGATGGCGGTGACATGCGCGGCACCCCGCTGCAACAGCACTTCGGTGAAGCCGCCGGTCGAGGCGCCGACATCCAGACAGTGCTGCCCTTTTGGGTCGAGCTGAAAATGATCGAGCGCCGCCACCAATTTCAGCGCGGCCCGCGACACATAGTCCTGAGCCGGATCGTCGATCGCGATCTCAGCATCTTCGGTAAATAACGCCCCCGGCTTGCTCACCACCTTGCCGTCAACCGTTACCGTGCCGCGCTGAATAGCGTCGCGCGCCCGCGAACGGCTGGCGAAAAGCGAAAGGGAGACGAGAAGCTGGTCGAGGCGTTGCGGTTCAGACATGGGCTGTCCATGCCGGGCAATGGTCTGCGTTGCAAGCGTTTTGTGTTGATGGCGGCGAATGTCGGCGTTGACGCTATGCGGCATCTGACCATAATCGCCACAAACCGGCGGTTGATGGGGGCTCGAATGCGGGGGATGTGTGGCTATGTGGCGGCTATGGCGATGATTGCTATGCCGGCCTTGGCGAATGATAGCATGGCTGAACTCAAGACCGGCGGCCTCGCCTATGTCCGCACCGGCGATATCAGCATGGAGGACGAAAAGCTCTTCATTTCTCCGACGGAGGTGAAGGTCGATTACATCTTCGAGAACACCTCGGACAAGGATGTCGAAAGCGTCGTCGCCTTCCCCATGCCGGATATCGAGGGCGTTCTCGATAGCACGGTCGCCATCGAGGACGCCGATGCCGACAACTTCCTCGATTTCACCGTCATGCAGGACGGCAAACCGATCACGCCGACTCTCCAGCAGAACGTGACAGTCGCCGGTATCGATATGACGGCGGAGCTGAAGGCGCACAATATTCCACTGCGACCGCTCGGCTCAGCCGCGTTCAACGCGGTTGCGAAGCTGCCGCCTGACGTGATCGAGGACTGGACGGCGCGGGGCCTCATTACGCATGACGAATATGATGATGACGGCCAGGGCATGAAGCATCATCCGACGCCGATGTGGACCCTGCACACCACCTATTGGTGGCGCACCAAGTTTCCGGCCGGCGCCAAGATCAGCGTCCAGCACCGCTACAAGCCGAGCGTTGGCGGCACGGTCGCCATCACCTTCGCCGGCGATGATGACTACAAGAAGGAGCAGCTCAAGACTTATCGGACGAAATATTGCATGGACGACGCCTTCGTCAAAACCGCCGGCAAACTGTCCGCCGCCGCCGACAAGGGCGGCCGCGGCTATACCGAAAGCTGGATTTCCTATGTTTTGAGCACAGGCGCCAACTGGTCCGGTCCGATCAAGCATTTCCAGCTAACCGTCGATAAAGGCAGCCCGGATAATTACATTAGTTTCTGCGGCAGCGGCGTCAAAAAGACCGGCCCCACGACCTTCCAGATGACAGCGGAGGATTTCTCTCCTAAGCATGACCTCGATATTCTGATCCTCAACGCAGTACCTCGGAATTAGGCTTTTACTGCGCCGCACGGAGTTAAATGATTTTAAAGCGGTAGCATTTACTTATGCAGAGGATTGCGATTGTCTTCTTCAGGGATAATCGCCTGCCATGACGGCTTTGCGCCTTTCGCGCCCAATCATGCCTCTTCCCTGAATTTTCGAGCATCCGGCCGCGCTCTCCGAGCGGTATCGTCGTTGTTTGCTAGGACCAGCGCTCAGGAGGCGCTCGCCCATGTTTGCGAAGAACCTTTCTTTGAATGGCAAACTCGCCATCACCTTTGCCGCACTTATCGCTCTCTTCGCCTGCGTTTCGGCATTCGTTTACGCCAAGGAAGAAGTATCGACCGGGGCCGCCGCCGAACAGGTGAAATCGCAGGAGCTCGTCAATCTGATCGACGATTCTCTGCAGGCCATGCTGGAACAGGCCGTCAATTTGCGCGGCTTCCTGCTGCTGCGCAGCGATAGCACCTATGGCGACGTCGGCACCAATCGCGATCGCATGCTGAAAAGCATGGCGGCTGCCAAAGCGGTTGCCGCCAACGAGCCCGATCTGCTTTCGGCGATTGACGGCATGCAGAAGGCAGCAGACCTCTATTTCCACCAGCTCGCCGAGCCGCAGATGAAGGCGCGCAAGGAAACTGAGATGCCGCTGGACCAGATCGTCAAGATCGGCCAGAACGAGACGAAGGGCCAGCTCGATGGCTTCCGTGAGGCGGCCGCCAAGATCAAGCAGGCTGCCCGCGCCAAGGCTGCTGCCTTGTCAGCCACCCAGGACGAAGCGAACAGCGATCTACGCATGACGCTGATCGCCGGCGGTATCATCGCCTCGCTGGCCGCTGCCGTGCTTGCCTGGCTCCTCGCACGCACCATCGTTCGCCCGATCGTCGGCATGACCGCGGCCATGGGCCGTCTCGCCGGCGGCGAGCACAATATCGAGGTACCGGCCATCGGCCGTGGCGATGAAGTCGGCCGCATGGCCGATGCCGTCCTCGTCTTCAAGGATGCCGCGATCGAGAAGCTGCGTCTTGCGGGCGAAACCGACCGCATGCGCGGCGATGCCGAGCGTCAGCGTCAGATGAGCGATGAGCAGAAGGCCCGCGAAGAGGGCGAGATCCGCTTCGCGATGGAGGGATTGGCCGGCGGACTTGCAGCCCTTGCCTCCGGCAACGTCGCCGCGCGCCTCGACCGCGCCTTCGCGCCGCAGTTCGACGCTGTTCGCGCCGACTTCAACAATGCCGTCGAAAAGCTGGAGGCCGCCCTGCAGTCGGTCGGCCGCAATGCCTCGGCGATCAATGCAGGCGCCGGCGAAATTCGCTCGGCTGCCGATGATCTTGCCCGCCGCACGGAGCAGCAGGCCGCCGCCGTCGAAGAGACGGCAGCAGCCCTCGAGCAGGTGACGACGACGGTTCGCGATTCGGCCAAGCGTGCCGAAGATGTCGGCCATCTCGTCGAACGCGCCCGTCAGGGCGCTGAGAAATCAGGGGATGTCGTGCGCAAGGCGGTCTCCGCCATGCAGCAGATCGAAAAGTCCTCGGGCGAGATCAGCAACATCATCAGCGTCATCGACGACATTGCTTTCCAGACCAACCTTCTGGCTCTCAATGCCGGCGTCGAAGCTGCCCGCGCCGGTGATGCAGGCAAGGGTTTTGCGGTCGTCGCCCAGGAAGTCCGCGAACTGGCACAGCGTTCCGCCAACGCCGCCAAGGAAATCAAGGCGCTGATCAACACGTCGAGCGATCAGGTCAACACCGGCGTCTCGCTGGTCGGGGAGACCGGCAAGGCGCTGGAACTGATCGTTTCGGAAGTGCAGGAGATCAACCGCCACGTCGGCGCCATCGTCATCGCCACCCGCGAACAGTCGACGGGCCTGCAGGAGATCAACACCGCCGTCAACAACATGGACCAGGGCACGCAGCAGAACGCCGCCATGGTCGAGGAACAGACGGCGGCGAGCCACGCACTTGCGCGCGAGGCAGCCTCCCTCAACGAACTCCTGCACCAGTTCCGCCTGAATGATATGCCACGCGAATCCAAGCGTCCCGCAGCCGCTACCGCCCAGTCGCGGCCGGCCGCTTCCCCGGCGAGGGCATTGGGTCGCACGGTCGCCAAGGCGTTCAGCGGCAAGGCCACTGCGGCGGCGGTTGCCCAGGATGAGTGGGAGGAATTTTGAGTAAGGCGTCTTGCTGACGCCGAGCCCCTGATGCTTTTTCCGAGCATCGGGGGCTCGGGCATTTTAAGGATGAGCTGTCTCGCTTATTTCAAGGCGAGACAGATCCTAGTTAGCGGCAACTGCCAAGGTGGTTATGACCCATGGCTCGCGCTACGCTCCTTAATACTTGGATGGAACATAAAGCCCCGGCGGCAGGACTTTGCGCTCGTAGTTGGGATTGAAGATCCGCTCCGGTAGGGTGATGTCCTCGTGAGGCACGTCCTCATAGGGAATTTGCTTGAGCAGATGATCCATGCAGTTCAGGCGGGCGCGCTTCTTGTCGTTGCCTTCGACGATATGCCAGGGCGCTTCCGGAATATTCGTGCGCGCAAAGGTTTCTTCCTTGGCCTTCGTATAGGCCTCCCAGCGCACGCGGGATTGCAGATCCATCGGCGACAGCTTCCACTGCTTCAGGGGATCGTGGATGCGCACGAGGAAGCGAAGCTGCTGCTCTTCGTCGGTGATCGAAAACCAGTATTTCACGAGCCGGATCCCGGAGCGAACCAGCATGCGTTCGAACTCGGGCACGTCGTTGAAGAACTGTTCGACCTGGTCTTCCGTCGCAAAGCCCATCACACGCTCGACACCGGAGCGATTGTACCAAGACCGGTCGAAAAGAACGATCTCGCCGCCTGCCGGCAGATGGGGCACGTAGCGCTGGAAATACCATTGCGTCTTTTCGCGGTCGGATGGCGCCGGTAGCGCGACGACTCTAGCAACGCGTGGGTTGAGCCGCTGGGTGATCCGCTTGATGGCCCCACCTTTGCCCGCCGAATCACGACCCTCGAAGATCACGACGACCTTCTCCTTGTGATAGGTCACCCAATCCTGCAGCTTGATCAGTTCGGCTTGCAGCGACAGCAAGGCGCGGAAGTAGTCGATGCGCGGCATCGCAGCCGGATGCGCCTTCTGGTAGATCTTTCGGATCTCTTCGGAGAGAGCCGGTTCCGAAAGTTCCAATTCGTAGTCTTCGTCTAGCGTATCGGCCAATTCCGCTTCGAGCCAATCGGAATGCTCGTGTTCGTTGTCTGGATTGATCAAGGTTCTCTCCGCTTATCGATGGCAGCTCACGATAACAGTCGAGGGCATGATCGCTCCTAAAAACGAAAACATGCCCGTTCCTGCATTGCTGCAAATTCCGCTTTGTTCATGACAGTTGGATGAATGATTGCGGCAAGACGGAAGGTAAAGCACGCAGAACGCCAGATAGCGCCCAGGAGATCCAAGCCGACCCCAATAGGCACATCACATGATGTGCCGGGAGCTCGACTCCCGGACAAATGGTAGATCGATCGCGAGTTTAGCCGAGCTTAACCGGCGACCTCGATAATCCGGCTGCGGCCCAGCGCCTTGAACACCGTCTGTACGATGCCGGCGCGGTCGAGGCCGGCCTTGGCGTTCATGACTTCGGGCTTGGCCTGCTCCATCCAGATGTCGGGCATGACCAGCGTGCGGATTTTCAGGCCATTGTCGAGCAGGCCTTCGGTGGCGAGGAACTGCATGACCTGGCTGCCGAAGCCGCCGACGGAGCCTTCCTCGATGGTGATCAGCACCTCGTGATGGCTGGCGAGCTGGCGAATGAGATCATGGTCCAGCGGTTTGGCGAAGCGAGCATCGGCAACCGTTGTCGGCAGGCCGGCAGCGTCGAGATCTTCGGCAGCGGCGAGACTGTCGGCGAGCCGTGTGCCGAAGGACAGCAGCGCCACCTTTGATCCCTGCTTGACGATGCGGCCCTTGCCGATCTGGAGAATTTCGCCGCGTTCCGGCAGCTCGATGCCCACGCCTTCGCCGCGTGGGTAGCGGAAGGAGATCGGGCCAAGATCATAGGCGGCGGCCGTGCGCACCATATGCTTCAGCTCCGCCTCGTCGGCAGCTGCCATGACCACGAAGCCGGGCAGGGTGGCGAGGAAGGCCGTATCGAAGGAGCCGGCATGCGTTGGCCCGTCGGCGCCGACGAAGCCGGCGCGGTCGATCGGGAAGCGCACCGGCAGGCCCTGGATCGCGACATCATGCACCACCTGGTCATAGGCGCGCTGCAGGAAGGTCGAATAGAGGGCCGCGAACGGCTTGAAACCCTCGGCGGCGAGGCCCGCCGCGAAAGTGACCGCATGCTGCTCGGCGATACCGACGTCGAAACAGCGGGCCGGGAAAAATTCCTGCAGCTTGTCGAGGCCGGTGCCGTTTGGCATGGCTGCGGTAATGCCGACGATCTTCTCGTCCAGCATCGCTTCCTGCACGAGGGCATCGGCGAAGACGCTGGTATAGCTCGGTGCGTTCGGTTTCACCTTGGCCTGCGCACCCGTGATGACGTCGAATTTGTTGACGCCGTGATATTTATCGGCAGCCGCTTCGGCGGGCGGATAGCCCTTGCCCTTCTGCGTCACCACATGGATCAGGACCGGCCCCTGCGCATGGTCCCGCACATTGCGCAGCACCGGAAGCAGATGGTCGAAGGAATGACCGTCGATCGGGCCGATATGGTAGAAACCCATCTCCTCGAACATTGTCCCGCCGGTGACATAGCCCCGTGCATGCTCCACGGCGCGGGTAATGGCGCGGTCGACATTCTTGCCGAGATAGGCGGTCAGCTTCTTGCCGAAATCGCGGAAGCCCATATAGGTGCGGCCGGAGGCGAGGCGCGCGAGATAGGCGCTCATGGCCCCGGTCGGCGGAGCGATCGACATGTCGTTGTCATTGAGGATGACGATCAGCCGGGCGTCGAGCGCGCCGGCATTGTTCAGCGCCTCATAGGCCATGCCGGCCGACATCGCGCCGTCGCCGATGACCGCAATGACGCGGCGGTCGGTCTTGTCGAGTTCGGCCGCCACCGCCATGCCGAGACCGGCGGAGATCGACGTTGAGGAATGCGCAGCGCCGAAGGGATCGTATTCGCTCTCCGCGCGGCGGGTGAAGCCGGAAAGTCCATCCTCCTGGCGCAGCGTTCGGATACGGTCGCGCCGGCCGGTCAGGATCTTGTGCGGATAACATTGATGGCCGACGTCGAAGATCAGACGGTCGTTCGGCGTATTGAAGACATTGTGGATGGCGATGGTGAGTTCGACGACGCCAAGGCCGGCGCCGAGATGTCCACCCGTGCGCGATACCGCATCGATCATCTCGTTGCGAAGTTCGCGGGCGAGTTGCGGCAAATCCCGGTCCTCCAGCTTTCGCAGGTCGGAAGGATAGTGGACCTGGTCCAGCAGGGGCGTCTCTGGCATGTGTGTCAAGGCTGAAGCCTCTTTCTTGCTATTCTTGGGCGGCGGCCCGCCTTTATGTCAAAACAGATTGCGTCAGAAGGTGACGAATTCAAGGACTGCCTGAACAAGAAACATTTGGCATTGTTATGAACCCGTTAGCTTTCCGGCAAAGGAATAAACTCTTCCTCGTCTCCCGGCACGATGTCGAAACGGCCGGTGCGCCATTCTTCCTTGGCCTTTTCGATGCGTTCCTTGGAAGAAGACACGAAATTCCACCAGATATAGCGCTTCGAATTGAGCGCCGCACCCCCAAAAAGCATAAGATGACAGCCTTTCTCAGCCGTCTCCAGGGTAATGGCATCGCCGGGGCGGAAGACAAGAAGCTGATCCTGCTCGAAACGGTCGCCCGCAACGATCAACGAGCCGGAGAGAATATAGACCGCACGTTCCTCATGTCCTGCACCGAACGGGAACTTCACGCCGGGCTGAAGCTGAAGATCGACATAGAGCGTGTCGGAGAAGGATTTTACCGGCGAGGTCACGCCCTCGAAGCTGCCGATGACCACGCGGCCGGTCGCCCGGCCGTCGTTGATCAGCGGCAGATCGCTCTTTTCAGTATGGGTAAAGGCCGGATCAATCTCTTCCTTGTCGTCCGGTAGGGCGAGCCAGGTTTGCAGCCCGGACATCGCCAGCGGATGACCGCGCAGATTGTCCGGCGTGCGCTCGGAATGCACGATACCGCGCCCTGCCGTCATCAGGTTTATATCGCCGGGACGAATGACCTTTTCCGTGCCGAGACTATCCATATGGCGGATTTCGCCGTCGAAGAGATAGGTGACGGTCGACAGGCCGATATGCGGATGCGGCCTGACATCCAGCGCTTCGCCGGGTCGCAGCACCGCCGGACCCATGCGATCGAAAAAGATGAACGGTCCCACCAGCCGACGCCGGCTGCTCGGAAGTGCCCGTCGCACGAAGAAGCCGCCGAGATCGCTGGTGCGCGGAATGATGAGATGCTCGATCGCGTCGCAGGCGAAGACATCGCCGGGCAGCGGATCTTTTCCAGGGAAGAAGGACATGACGAGCGCTCCATTCGGTTGAAAGCAACCTAACGGCAATATGTCGGAAACTCAAATTTTGCGCGCGTAAGCCCTACTGCCCGTCCAGCGGCTCCGTGCCCTGAGGCTTGCCGGCGCGGTCGAGCCTGATCTTCTCGATGCGGTTCTCCGCTGCCGAGAGCAGAGTCTCGCAATGCTTTTTCAGCGCTTCGCCGCGTTCGTAAATGGCGATGGATTCATCCAGCGCTACGTCGCCGCGTTCCAGCCGCGCGACGATGCTTTCAAGCTCCGCCACGGCCTTTTCGAATGAATAGCCGGAGACATCCACTTTAGCGCTTTCGCTCATCATCAACCCTTCATCATACGCAGAATATGCAGGCCCGCCGATTCGGCGAGGCCTTCCAGATCATAGCCGCCTTCGAGCAGGCTGACGACCCGGTTCTTGGCGCTGCGGTCGGCGGCTTCCAGGATACGCCCGGTCGCCCAGTCGAAATCCTCACCGGTGAGATTCAATTGCGCCAGGGGATCGCGATGATGGGCGTCGAAGCCGGCCGAGATGATGATGAGGTCGGGGCGGAAATCGTCGAGCGCCGGCAGCACGCGCGATTTGAAGGCCTCGCGGAAATGGTCGCCACCGGTATTGGGCGAAAGCGGCGCGTTCACGATGGTATTATGCGTGCCGCGCTCGTCCTTTTTGCCGGTGCCGGGATAAAGAGGCATTTGGTGCGTGGAGCAGAAAAGTACCGAGGGATCGTCCCAGAAGATGTCCTGCGTGCCGTTGCCGTGATGCACGTCCCAATCGACGATGGCAACGCGCTCGGCTCCATGGGCTTTCTGCGCATGGCGGGCGGCGATCGCCACATTGTTGAAGAAGCAGAAGCCCATCGCCTTGTTCTTCTCGGCGTGGTGGCCGGGAGGACGGGCCGCAACGAAGACATTGTCGGCCGCGCCCGAGAACACATCGTCGACTGCCGCCATGGCTCCCCCGACGCCATGCATGATCGCCTGCAACGTCTTCGGGCTGGCATAGGTATCGGCTTCGAGCTGGTTGATCTCGTCCTCGTCACCCCCGTCGGGGATCGAGCGCAGGACGAAAGTCAGGTGCTCTTCCGGATGGGCAAGCAGCACCGCGTCCTCATGGGCGAGCGGCGCCTTGCGCCGGTCCAACCTCTCGAAGTTCGGATGCTCCAACGCGATATTCAAAGACCGCAGCCGGTCGGGCCTTTCCGGATGACCCGGCGGGGTAAGGTGTTCCAGAAAAATCGGGTGCTCGTAAAGACGTGTGCTCATGAAACCAATCTACAGACGAGATATGACATCTGCTACCGGACATGGGCAGTATCACCACAATGTCAACAATCCATCTTAACCACGTTGAGCTACCGACCGTTTACTTCTTGAGGCGCGATGTTAAGCTTTCATTAAGGTGCAAGCCGCGCCAGCCGAGGTTTTGCGTTATGATGGGTATCGAACGATCTGATGTCATCGAGATGCGAATACCGCCTCGCGATGTCGACAGGCAGGGGCATATGTTCATCGCCTCCTACATCTCCCAGGCGGAAACGGCGTTGTCGAATTTTTGGCGCGCCCGGCCGCTGGTGAGCGACGAACCGGTCTACATTGCCACCAAGGCCTCGTGCGCGCTGCACAGGGCGCTGCGCTATGACGATCTCGCCCGCTTTTCGGTCAGCGTCAACAAGATCGGCGGCAAGTCGATCGGCTTCATGGTCATGGTCGAAACCGGCAATGAGCTGGCGGCTGAGGTGGAAATCCTCTGGCTCGCCGTGCGCGGCGAGGAACACGATCCCGTGCCGCTGCCCGAAGATACCCGCGACTGGCTCTACAAGTATCTGGATTGACCTTCTGGTCGATCAAAATCCTTTCCGTAAACCCCGTCGCCTTCCTTGCTTCGCGGTCCTTCCGTTTGGGATCATGCTCAGCTCCGCTGCGGCAAGAGGGGATAGCCGACCATGACGGCGCGGCCGACAAGGGCAGCGACGGCAGCCTTGACGAGATCGCCGGGAACGAAGCCCATCGACCCCAAGAATGCTTTGCTGAAACCGAGATTGGCCGCGATTGCAAGCCAGGCAATGCCGAAAGCGTAGAGAACCACGACGCCGCCGATTACGGAAGCGGTGAAGAAGCCGATGCCCTGGGCAGGGCCCGACTGCTCGCCCTTCACCAGCCGTTCGGAAAGATAACCGGTGACGTAGGCGGCGAAGATCCAGCCGATAAAGAAGCCGGCTGTCGGACCGGCGAAGACGGCAAGGCCGCCGCGTCCGCCTGACAGCACCGGCAGGCCGATCGCCACCAGCAGGACGACGATCAACACCGCAATTGTACCGCGCTTCGCGCCAAGTACTACGCCCGCAAGCATCACGCCGAGCGACTGCGCAGTGATCGGCACCGGAATGATGCCGATCGAAATCGGCGGCAGCAAGCCGAGCGCCACGATGATGGCGGCAAAAAGCGCAGAGAGGACGAGGTCGCGGGTGGTCATGACGGCTCCATTCGAAAACAGCGTCTTTTCAATGCCGCCGAATGCCGCGGGCGTCAATCGCAGCCGCGATATTATCGGCATCGCGCAGCGTCAGGATGATCAGCGGCACCAGCGTCGTCGTGAGGCGGATTTTGATCCCGCGCGCCTCATGAGCCTCTCGTATGGCGCGGTAACGGTCGAGAATTTCCGGAACGAAGCGCACGACAAGGCCCACCGCAAGACCAATATCGGCAGCCTTCAGCAGGCCGGCCTTTTCCAATGGCGCAGCAAGCGCCGTAATCTCGTCGATGAAAGCGGCGATCGATGTCGTTGCCGTCACCACGGCCGCGAAAAGGACGAGCGCGGTCAGCCGCAATACGGTGACGACGGCGACATGGATAGGATTGAAGATGAGGCTGAACAGCGCCACGACGACAATGGTCAGAATGACCGGCCGCAGCCGCTTCAGCGCTTCGCTCACCGGCAACCCGATGCTGAAATAGAGGAGGGCGCCGATGGCGACGGCGAGGCCGAGCAGCGCGAGATTGTCCGTCAGGAACAAGAGAAGGCCGAGAGCCGCCAGCGTGCCGAGCTTGAGACGCGGCCCGATCCGGTGCATCCACGTATTGGCGTCGACATGCAGCGTCTGCATCAGGCGGCGAACTCCCTGTAGCGCGCGATGGCTTCGGCCGGAGGCGCGTCGGCGATCAAGCGACCTTGATCGAACAACAGCACGCGATCGAAATCCTCTATCAAAGGCAGGTCATGGCTGATGACGATGACATGTTCCGGCAGGCCGGCAATGGTTTTCTGCACAAGCGCCCTGTTCTTGAGATCGAGCTGATTGGTTGGTTCGTCGAGGATGAGGATGTCAGGCCCGGTGACGAGCACGGAACAGAGAGCAGCCATCTGCAGCTCGCCGCCGGAAAGTTCATGCGCGCGCCTTTCTGCCAGGTGGCGGACACTGAACCGGTCGAGAATGCCGTCTACTGCCGCCTCGATGTCGCTCTTGCCGAGTCCGCGCGCCTTGAGGCCGAAAGCGATATCGTCGCGAATGATTGGCAGGATGATCTGGTTCTGCGGCGACTGGAAGATATAGCCGACCTTGCCGAGCACGGATTTTGCGTCGGCAACGGTGTCGAGGCCGTTGACGGTGACCCGGCCGGTCGTCGGCTTGGCGAGCCCGTTGATCAGCCGTGCGAATGTTGTCTTGCCCGAGCCATTGAGCCCGATCACGCCGATGCGCCGCTCGCTCAGCGTCAGGCTGAGCGGCGAAAGCGCAAGCCGCGCACCGAAATTCACGCCGGCATTATCGAAGCGGATATCCAAGCTGCTGGCCCTGTTCCCCTGTGGTATCGCGGTCCTATAGCCCATCGCAACGAATTATCAAATCAACGCCTGTTTGAAAGCATGGGAATTTATGCCTATGATCTTAGCATGACGAATCTGCTTTCAAACCGCGACGCCCGCCGTGTCTTCCTCGCCAAGCAGGGGCTTTCCAACCCGCCGAACCGGGTCTTGACCAAGGCCGGGCTGCTGCAACTGATCCACGATATCGGCTTCGTGCAGGTCGACAGCATCTCGACGGTGGAGCGGGCGCACCACCAGATTTTGTTTTCCCGCAACCAGACCTATCGGCGCGAGCATCTGACCGAGTTGCTTGAAAAGGATGGCTCACTGTTTGAAAACTGGACACATGATGCCTCCATCCTGCCGAGCGCCTTCTTCGTCTATTGGAAGCACCGATTCCGTCGCGAGGAACTGGCGATCGTCGAGCGCTGGCGCAAATGGCGGGGGGAGGGGTTCGAAGCCGCTTTTGACGAGACCTATGAGCGCGTCTTGAAAAACGGTGCCATCACCGCCCGTGAGATCAAAGATGAAAATCATACCTCCGGCGGCTGGTGGAACTGGCATCCGAACAAGACTGCGCTCGAATATTTCTGGCGCACCGGCAAATTCGCGATCGCCGGTCGCTCCAATTTCCAAAAGATCTACGATCTCGTCGAGCGCGTATTGCCGGAAAAATTCCACGCGCCCGAAGTCGGCCATGACGAATTCGTCGATTGGGCTTGCCGTAGCGCTCTGCAACGCCTGGGATTCGCCACGTCAGGCGAAATTGCCGCCTTCTGGGGCTTGGTGACGCCGCAGGAGGCAAAGACCTGGGTCGAGGCGCACCGCGCGGAACTGACGGAAATCCTGATCGAGCCCGCCATGGACGGCAAGCCACGCCCTTCCTTCGCCTTCGTCGATTTCCCATCGACGCTCGACAGCTTCCCCGAAGCGCCGGCCCGCATACGCGTCCTCAGCCCCTTCGATCCGACGATACGCGACCGCAACCGCACCGAACGCCTCTTCGGCTTCTTCTACCGCATCGAGGTTTTCGTGCCGGAGCCGAAGCGCGAATATGGCTATTACGTTTTTCCGCTCCTGGAAGGAGACCGGCTGATCGGCCGGATTGATATGAAAGCCGACCGCAAGGTGGGCACGCTCGACGTCAAACGCCTCTGGCTGGAGCCCGGTGTCCGGGCATCCGCCGGACGGCTGGAAAAATTGGAAGCCGAACTGGACCGGGTGGCGCGCTTTACCGGGGTGGAGAAGGTGGTATTTCTGGACGGGTGGCGCGGATAAGACCTTCTCTCCGCCGGAGAGAAGGAAGAATCAGCAAATCTCGGTCTGGCTAATTTGGATGCCAAACCCTTCGAGGCCGACATAGTGCCGCTCGCGGCTGGTCAGCAGCTTGATCGAGCTGACGCCGAGATCTTTCAGGATCTGCGCGCCAAGGCCGATTTCCAGCCATTCGCTATCGCGCGCCTGCGCCTCGGCATGGGTCTCATGGCCGGCCTGGCGGGATTTGCGGCCATTATCGAAATGGCCGACGCCCACGGAACCTTCCCGGAGATAAACGATGATGCCGCGGCCCTCATCGGCAATCTTCTTCATATAGAAGTCCACCGGTCGGCGCTTGCCGAACAGGTCCTCGGCCACGCTTTCGGGATGCAGGCGCACCGGAATGTCGATGCCGTCGCGGATATCGCCGAACACGACGGCGAGGTGCTGCATCGGGTCCCATGGCAGCGAATAGGTATGGGCGCGCGCCTTGCCGAACGGCGTTTCGATATCGAAGCTGTCGCCGAGTTCGATCAGCGTCTCCTTGCGCTGTCGATAGGCGATGAGGTCGGCGACGGAGATTAGCTTCAGCCCGTTCTGCTCGGCGAATTCCACCACCTGCTGGCCACGCGTCACGGTGCCGTCGTCATTGACGAGCTCGCTGATGACGCCGATCGGCGGCAGGCCGGCGAGCCTGCAGAGATCGACGGCGGCTTCGGTATGGCCGGAGCGCATCAGCACGCCGCCTTCGCGGGAGACCAGTGGGAAGATATGGCCTGGGCGAACGAAGTCCGTCGGGCCGACATTTGGGTTGGCGAGATTGCGCACCGTCAGCGTGCGGTCGTCGGCGGAAATGCCCGTCGTCGTGCCGTGCTTGAAGTCGACCGAAACGGTAAATGCGGTGGTATGGGCCGAATCGTTTTCCGCCACCATGGCGTTGAGGTTTAGGCGTTTAGCCTCTTCGCGCGGCATCGGCGTGCAGACGATTCCAGACGTGTGGCGGACAATGAAGGCCATCTTCTCTGGCGTGCAATGGACAGCGGCGACGATCAGGTCGCCTTCGTTCTCGCGGTCGTTATCGTCCATGACAACGACGATCTCGCCGGCCTCGAAAGCTCGGATGGCTTCGACGACACGCTTCTGGTCATAGGGCATGAAAACGTCCTTACTTCAGCCGGCCGGTCTGGCCGCGATCCCTAAGGTAATGATCGGCAATGGCGCAGGCAACCATCGCCTCGCCGATGGGCACGGCGCGAATGCCGACACAGGGGTCATGCCGGCCCTTGGTGCGCACATCGACGTTGTTGCCATCGGCATCGATCGACTGGCGTTCCGTCAGGATCGACGAGGTCGGCTTGATGGCGAAGCGGGCGATGACGGGCTCGCCGGTGGAAATGCCGCCCAGAATGCCTCCGGCATGGTTGGACAGGAAAATGCGGTTGCCGTCATTGCCCATGCGCATCGCATCGGCATTTTCCTCGCCGGTCAGCTCGGCGGAGGCAAAGCCGTCACCGATTTCGACGCCCTTGACAGCATTGATCGACATCAGCAACGAGGCGATATCCTGATCCAGCTTGCCGTAGATCGGTGCGCCGAGCCCGGCGGGCACACCCTCGGCAACGACTTCGACGACGGCGCCGATCGAAGAGCCGGCCTTGCGAATGCCGTCGAGATATTCCTCCCACACCGGCACCATCTCTGGATCCGGCGAGAAGAACGGGTTTTGATCGACCTGCGCCCAGTCCCAATTGGCGCGGTTGATCTTATGCTTGCCGATCTGCACCAGCGCGCCGCGCACGGTGACGCCGGGTACCACGAGACGGGCAATGCCGCCTGCAGCGACGCGCGCTGCCGTCTCGCGGGCAGACGAACGGCCGCCGCCGCGATAGTCGCGGATGCCGTATTTGACATCATAGGTATAGTCGGCGTGGCCAGGGCGATAGCGGCGCGCGATCTCGCCATAATCCTTGGAGCGCTGGTCTGTGTTTTCGATCAGCATCGAGATCGGCGTGCCGGTCGCAATCATCGTCTCGCCGTCCTCGTCCAGCATCACGCCGGACAGCACCTTGACGAGATCGTCTTCGCGGCGCTGCGTCACGAAACGCGACTGACCGGGCTTGCGCTTGTCCAGCCAGACCTGAATGTCCTCAAGCTTGAAACGCAGCCCCGGAGGGCAGCCGTCGACGACGCAGCCGAGGGCCGGCCCATGGCTTTCGCCCCAGGTGGTGACGCGGAAGAGATGACCGAATGTATTGTGCGACATGGGAAACGACCGGATTGCTGCGGCCCGGCGGCGGCCGCGCCTTTATCTCTTGGAATTGCGGCACACTCATAGGCCAAAAAGCTGCCGAGGCAAATCTTTCTTTCCGGGATGAGTCCGCGCACCCCGAGCCTGCCAGTGCCCATATGGTAAACGAAGATTAAGTCATGCTGTGGATCGTGAAAATACATTCATCAATTGGGCGATGAAAGCCATTGTTGCGGGCAACTTCCGCCATATTCAAAGCGTTACCTAAGGCCAATCAAATTTAGCACCGATATTGAGATCAAAAGGGTACTCCCGATGCGCTTCTTTGTTGCGACGCTTCTGGCCACGGCAAGTTTTCTCGCCCCCGTCGCCGGTTTTGCCGAAAGCGCTGACGTGGAGGCGACGATCAAGAAGGTCGACGAGAAGAATTTCAGCATCACGCTGGATGATGGCAAGAGTTATCAAGCGCCGCAGGACTTCGATTTCACCGGCCTGAAAGCAGGCGTCAAGGTCGTCGTCTTCTATACCGAGGTCGACGGCAAGCGCGTCATCAACGATCTCGACATCGTGCAGTAGGGATCGAAAAATATAAGCTCGGCTGGCGGCGTTCAAATCCAGCCGATGATTTTTATCTCCGGATCGACTTTCAAGATACGATCCTGCGGAATTTCCGCGTCGGCGGCATCCTCTTTCGAGATATCGGCGATCAGCCGGAACAGCGAGCGGATGACGCCGCCGTGGGTGACGCAGACGGTCGGCCGATCGACCGACGTCAGCCAGGAGCCGACGCGCCAGGAGAGAATCTCGTAGCTCTCCGCATCCTCTCCGGGCGGGATGAAGTCCCACTTGCCGGCATTGCGCTCGGCGAGGCGTTCGGCCTGAGTCGCCTTCAATTCCTTAAGTGTGAACCCTTCCCAGGCGCCGAAGGAAACTTCGACCAGCCGCTCGTCGGTGCGATAATCCTTCGGCGGCAGGCCCATGGCTTCGCGCGCAATCTCCATGGTCTCGCGGGTACGCCTGAGCGGGCTTGCGACAAAGTCGAAAGGCTGGTTTTCGAAAGCGAGGATTTCGGCCAGCTCAACACCATTCTGCCGCGCTTGCGCGCGGCCGATGGCGTTGAGATCGATATCTTTCTGTCCCTGCAGCCGGCGCTCGGCATTCCAGTCCGTCTGACCGTGGCGTATCACATAGAGAGGCGGCACGGTTCAGGCTTCCTGTTGATCAATCCTTGACGACAGCGATGTCGGGCGCATCCACTGCCTTCATGCCGATGGCGTGATAGCCCGAATCGACATGATGCACTTCGCCGGTGACGGCCGTGGAAAGATCGGAGAGGAGATAAAGCGCGGAGCTGCCGACTTCGTCAATCGACACCGTGCGCTTCAGCGGCGCGTTATATTCGTTCCACTTCAGGATGTAGCGGAAGTCGCCGATGCCGGCGGCGGCGAGCGTCTTGATCGGACCCGCGGAAATGGCGTTGACGCGGATGCCGCGGCCGCCGAGATCAACGGCGAGGTAACGCACGCTCGCTTCGAGAGCAGCCTTGGCAACGCCCATGACGTTGTAATTCGGCATGACCTTTTCCGCGCCATAATAGGTCAGCGTGATGATCGAACCGCCATCGTTCATTATGCGCTCGGCGCGCTGGGCGACCGCGATCAGCGAATAGACGGAGATGTCCATCGTGCGCGCGAAATTATCGCGGCTGGTGTCGACATAGCGTCCAGTCAGCTCATCCTTGTCGGAGAAGGCGATGGCATGCACGACGAAATCGATCTTGCCCCATTTCGCTTCCAGCGTGTCGATGACGGCATCGATCGTTGCCAGTTCCGTAACATCGCAATGGCCGGCCATGAAGGCGCCGAGTTCCTGGGCGAGCGGCTCGACGCGCTTCTTCAAAGCGTCGCCCTGCCACGTCAACGCGATTTCGGCACCGGCTTCCGAACAGGCCTTGGCAATACCCCACGCTATGGAACGGTTGTTTGCAACGCCGAGGATGACGCCGCGCTTGCCTGCCATGAGGCCAGTGGCTTGAGCCATATTCTGCTCCCTTGAACTTTCGAATGATCCTGCCTATGGCATAGGCCGATCCCCTGTTCAAGCATTGGAAAGATCATCAACTGTTAGGGATCGTAACAAAGGGTGCGGTTGTCACTGAAATTTCACAGAAAAAGCCCTTCGCGCATGCTGCGCATCAAATCGGTGACTTTGTCATCCGGTTTTTCCCACAGCATCAAGCGCAATTCCACCACGAGATTGCCTTTTCCGCCGTGCCCGTCCGGTAGTCCCTGATCGGAGATTCGGATGACCTGATCCGAACCGGACCAGGGCGGGACCGTAAGCTTGACCGGACCGTTCAATCCCTCGACCGTTGTCTCATAACCGAGCACCGCATTTTCGATGGTCACGGGAAGTGTGGTGTGGACGTCGAGACCCTTAAGGGTGAAGCGGCTGTCGGTGGAGAGATGGATGGTGATCGCGACATCGCCTCGCAGCATGCCCGGCAATTTCAGCCCCTGGCCCTTCAGATGCACGACCTGGCCGTTGCTGATATCCGTCGTCGCCTGAAAGCGCGCCTCCCGTCCATCGGAAAGCGGTACGGCAACCCAGTTTCCCTTCAGCATGTCATCGAGGGTGACGGTCGCTTCGGCCGCGATCTCGGGCGTCTTCTCCGGCGCCTTATCCTGACTACCGCCTGTAATACGGCGCACAAGCGAGCCTAGAATGCCGAAGCGCGAACGGAAGACGGCCGGGCCGGTACCCGTTGCGAGTTGCTCCTCTTCGGCAAAGGTCTCTTCGGTCTCGCCGCTATTCTGTTCGCGCTGTTTTTCCGGCTCCCCCGCACTGGCGGCCGTCTCCGCCTGGTTCGGTGCGGTGCGGGCGGCCTTGGCACCGAAAATGCGCTCGACCATATCCTCGGGTGACTCGCTTCCGGAAGCCTGCGGGTTGGCTGCTGCGGCAGCCTTCTGCGCCTTCTGGGCATTGGCGCGGGCAAGCTCTTCCATGATCTTTTCGGCGTTGGCGCGCGCGGCCTTGGCACGCTCCGCGGCTTCGCGGGCTGCCTGACGTTGCTGCATGATGGTCTGCTCGGTGCTTTGGCCCTTCGCTTCGGCCATGCGGGCCACCTGGTCGTAGCGGCTGCGCTTCTGCGGGTCCTTGAGCGTTTCATAGGCGCGGCCGATCTCGGCAAAGCGCTCCGTTGCCGTGGGATCGCCAATGTTATGGTCGGGATGCACGGCCTTGGCGAGGTTGCGCCAAGCCGCCTTGATTTCGTCTGCCCCAGCATCCCTCTTTACGCCAAGCACCTTGTAAGGATCGCGCATCATTATAACCACCGTTTTGAAGGTGTGCCCGGCCTCGTTGTGGCACCCCAAAAGAAGAAAACCATATGGATCGCGCCGCATTCCCTGCTCCCCGGAAGCGAGAATGGTTGACGCGCATATGGTGTGACCTTGCGGGAGCAGTTGCTAATCAGTTGTTATGGCGGACTGCACGCGAGGCTTCGACCTGCCGCAATGGTTAGCCATTCGCTAAGCCTGGATGCGAGACATCGCCCGGGATGCCACGCCCCGCTAAGACTAGCGCAGAGCTTCCGCGCAGGATTTGCCTTGACAATAAGTATAGACAAATCGTTTCATGATAAGGCGAGCATAGCGACAAGCGGAGGGGTCAGGATTTCATGCAGGAAATTTGGATCGACTATCTGAACGCCATTGACACCAAGGCGCTGGCGCTGACCAACGACGAAATCCTCGATGCCGTCAGCAGGGCGCTGGACGCGCAGGGACGCGGCGAAACGGTGATCGAACCGCGCGTTCATCTCGTGCCGGAAAGCTCCGACAAGGGCCATTTCAACGTGCTGCGCGGCTATGTGAAGCCGCTCGACTATGCCGGTGTCAAAGTGGTCGGCGATTTCGTCGATAACTACAAGCAGGGCCTTCCTTCTGAAATGGCCGTGCTCAATCTTTTCGACCCGCGCACCGGCATCCCGAAGGCGATCATCGACGCCACGGCGATCACCGATATGCGCACCGGCGCGGTGACCGCCATCGGTGCCCGCCATCTCGCCCGCAAGGACAGCAGGGTGCTTGGCCATATCGGCGCCCGCGGCACCTCCTATTGGAATGTCCGCCTGCTCGATCACCTCTTCGATTTCGAGGAAATCCGCGTCCATTCCCGCCGGCCGGAAAGCCGCGACGCCTTCGCCGCGCGATTGGAAAAGGATCTCGGCAAGAAGATCATCGTCAACGACAATTGGGAAGACTGCCTGAAGGACGCCGATATCATGATCGAGGCCAGTCGTCTGCCGGAGCCGACGCCGCTCTTCAAGACCGCCTGGGTCAAGAAGGGCGCCTTCGTCGTTCCCTATGGCACGATGAGCGCACTGGAATTCGATATGACCGACATCATGGATAAGGTCGTCGTCGACGATTGGGGCCAGTGCGGTCCCGGCCGCCCCTATGGCGCATTGCGCCGGCATGTCGATGAGGGCAAGGTGACGGCGGAAACGCTGCATGCGGAAATCGGCCAGATCGTCTGCGGTGCGCGGCCCGGCCGCGAAAGCGACGACGAGACAATTCTCTTCTGGCATCGCGGCCTCAGCACAACCGACGTCGCGCTTGGGGCTGCCATGGTCGACAAGGCGAAGCGGATGAATATCGGCCAGCGTCTGCGCTTCGCCTGAAAACGGATGGTTTGAGAAACGGACGGATGGATGGGTGCTGACGTTAAAAGCGTGATCTTCGATGCGTCCGGCGCGGATATCGATGCGATTTATGCTGTCGCCCGCAACAGCGCCGAGGTGACGATCGCTGCCGATGCGCTCGCCGGCATCGAAGCCGCCTATGCCTGTCTCATCCGTCACGCCGGCGAGGGCAAGGCAATCTATGGGGTCAGCACCGGCTTGGGCGCCGCCGTCGATACGCGCCTCGATCCTACGAAGGACTCCGGACAACACCTTATTCCACGCCCCCGTGCTGTCGGCGTCGGGCGCTTTGGCGAATCGGACGAGGTCCGCGCCATGATGGCGGCGCGCTTGGCCCGTTTCTGCCGCGGCTATTCGGGCGTGTCGCCCGAGGTGGCGCAAGCGCTTGCCGGCATGCTCAATCGCGCCGTTTATCCGAAGGTGCCAATGACCGGATCGATCGGCGAGGCGGATCTTCCGCCGCTTGCGCACATCGCCTTGGTATTAGCCGGGGAGGGGAGAGCCATTCTGCCGGACGGCCGCGAGGTCTCCGGCGCCGAAGCCTTGGCGGCCGCCGGTCTTGCGCAGCCATCCTTCGGCATCAAGGATGGGCTGTCGCTGATCTCGTCCAACGCCGCTTCCGTCGGCCTTGCCTGCCTGCTGCTACAGGATATCAGGCGCATTTTCGACGCACATGTCGGTGCGGCAGCGCTGTCTTATGAAGGATTTCGCGCCAGCCTCGATCCGCTGGATCCGCTGGCGATTCGCTTGCGGCCTGGCCCCGGCCAGGGCGACGTCGCGGCAGCGCTGCGCTCGCTGCTCGAAGGGGGCGATCTGACGAAACAAGGGGCCGCACGGCGCGTTCAGGATCCGCTCAGCCTTCGCTGTGTGCCATCCGTCTCCGGCGCCGCACTTCAGGCGCTGAGGGCGGCGTGGACTGCTGTCGAGCTGGAGTTGCGCTCCAGTGACGACAACCCGTCGGTTCTTGCCGATGAAGATATCGTGTTGCCGACGGGCAATTTCGATCCGACCCACATGGTGCTGGCTTTCGACACGCTGGGGCTGGCGCTCGCCCGTCTTGCCGCGATGACAGCCGAGCGGATCATGAAGCTGCTATCGCCGAGCTTCTCCGATCTGCCGCGTTTCCTCGCCCCTCAGGGTGCCGGCGCCAACGGTTTTGGCGCGCTGCAAAAGCCCGTTGCGGCACTGACGGCGGAAATTGGCCATCTGGCGATGCCCATGCCCTTTGGGGTGACGCCGGTCGCCGACCGCGTCGAAGATTATGCATCGCTCGCCATGTCGGTGATCGACAAGACCGGACGGCTGGTTGAGAAGCTGCGGCACCTGACCGCGATCGAACTGATTGTAGCCGCTCGCGCCATCGATCTGCGCGGTCCAATAAAGTTGGGTGAAGGAACTGCGACGCTGTTTGCCACCGTCCGCTCCACCGTGCCGCCGCTTGAGGTGGACCGTTCGCCCAGCAACGATATCTACGCGCTCGCCGATTGCATTGCTGCGGGCACGCTGATCGGCCCGCTTTTGGCCATGGCATAAGACGCGGTCGTCAGCCGGCCTGCTGGAAGCTCAGCAATTGCCATTCTCCCTGGCCGATAAGGCAGGTCTTGCCGAAGAAATTGGCGATGCCCTCATAGGAATGGCGGGTGGTGCGGAACTGGCGGCAGACCTGTCCCGAGGCGTTGTTTTCGACGATGGTATCGATGACGCCGGCACTGCCGGTCGAGGCGTTCGCCCAAGGCACGGGCTGGCCGTTCAGCTTGTTGAGGTCCGCCGAAGTCACGGCATTGCGCACGGTGGTCTCGTCCGAAACGCTGTCCGTCGTCACAGGACTGGTCGGAATGGTGCCGGTCGAAACGCTCCGATCCACCTTCACCGAACTCAGCATGTCCATGCCGCCGCCGACGCAGCCGCCAAGGGAGAAAAGGGAGAGAATGGCAATCGCCATCGTCGCGCCTTTTGCAAGCTTGCGCTTTGTATGAACCGTCGACTTTGCTATGACTTCCACCCGAGTATCTTGGCCAGTGTTGGGGCTGGCGATTTTTAGGAAATGCGGAGAATTTGAGCTAATATGTCGGAAAACGAGTTAACAAGCGGTGACTTCACCGAACAGAACGAGCCCTTCGCGCTTTTCGCTGCCTGGCTGCGCGATGCTGAAGCCAACGAGCCGAACGATCCGAATGCGGTTGCCTTGGCAACGGTTGATAAGGATGGATTGCCAAATGTCCGCATGGTTCTTCTGAAGGGTTTCGATAGCCAAGGATTCGTATTCTATACAAATTTCGAGAGCCAGAAAGGCCAAGAAATACTTTCCCAAAAGAAAGCGGCGATGTGCTTCCATTGGAAGTCGCTGCGCCGGCAGGTCAGGCTCCGCGGCCTGGTCGACGTGGTGAGCGACAGGGAGGCCGACGACTATTTCAAGACGCGTGCCCGTGGCAGCCGAATCGGCGCCTGGGCATCGAAGCAGTCGCGTCCGCTCGAGGGCCGCTTCGCCCTGGAAAAGGCAGTTGCCGAATATACCGCCCGCTATGCCATCGGCGATATTCCGCGCCCTTCCTATTGGTCCGGCTTCCGCATCCGGCCGCTGTCGATCGAGTTCTGGCATGACCGCCAGTTCCGCCTGCACGACCGCGTCGAGTTCCGCCGCGACGTGCCGGAGGGCGCCTGGGAAAAGGTGCGGATGTATCCGTGACCAATTATGCCGATGCCCGGCGCCCCATCAGCCGCATGGGGATGCCGGAGGCAAGCGCCGAGGCATATCGGGCCTTCTGGTAGTGACCGTTCAACGATAGCCGCGGCAGATGGGCGAGGGCGGCGGCGCTCGCCGTTGCGATCGTCCCAGGCCGGGTCGTCACGCCAACGGAAAAACCAAGTTCCGCCGCAAGCCGGGCTTCGCGCGGAGAGACCGCATCAGCCGTGCCGTAGGGATAGGCGATGGCGAGCGGCCGGTGGCCGATGATGTCAGCAACATAATCCGCCGACAATGCCATTTCCGCTGCCGCTTCCGCTTCCGGAAGACGAGCGAGCGCCCGGTGGCTGACCGTATGGGCGCCGAGCGAAGCGAGGGGGTGACGGCTAAGTTGCGTTAATTCCTTGCGGTCCATGATGGCTGAGCGCACGAGATCGAGCGGCTCCAGACCGTTGATTCGGGCAAGTTCGTCGATCCGGCCAATGGCTTCCATCTCATCGTGGGCGTGAACATAGGCGGCAAAGCGGGCAAAAACGGCTTGCCGCTGGCCGGTTTTGTCAAGATCGAAACTCTCCATGCCCATCCCGAAATCGAACGTCAGGCGATCCAAGCGACCGAGCAGGTCGGCCAATGTTTCCCACCAGATGCTGTGCGTCCGCTCCGACAGGCCTTGGGTGACGAAGATCGTGAAGGGGACGCCGTGGCGGGCAAAGACCGGCAGCGCATAATCGAGATTGTCGCGATTGCCGTCGTCGAGTGTGAAGGCAGCAAAGGGTGGCTTGTCGCGATCACTTGCGATACGGTCCGGCAACGCATCGAGCGAGATGAAATCGTAACCGTCCCGTTTCAATCGGGCGATTGCACGATCGAGGAATTCGGGCGAAATTTCCAGATGTGCATTCGGGGCAAAGGTTCGGGGCGAGGGAGGGCGGACATGATGCAGGGTGAAGATGGCGCCGAGGCCGGCGACGTTGCGCATCACGCCGAGATTTTTCAGAATTGCGGCGGTTTCCAGCCCGCCGGAGATCACAGCGCGCTTGAGACGGATGCTGATGCCCTGTTGCATGGGGATTGACCCGGTTGACGAATGCCCATGCTTTAGCCCGTCCGCCGTTAAGTCTTGCTGAATCCGCACCATCTTTTCAATATGTTAACCGTTATTTTACCAGCAAAGGCAAAATAGGAATTCTCTCGAGGGTGTTGCCTCAATATCGCACCGAAATCAGGCTTTTGTCGCAAATTCGTACAATGGGTTGATGCGGTGTATTGGCATTTGTTTCAGTTGGGGACGAATATGAAAAAACTTTTGATGGCCCTTTCTGCGGCCGTCTTGCTGTTGAGCGCACCTGCGGCGAGCTTTGCGGGCAGCGCCTATTTCATTATGGATGCGAAATCCGGCAAGGTCCTGGCTTCGGATAATGCCGATGATCTCAACCACCCGGCATCGCTGACGAAGATGATGACGCTGTATCTGACGTTCGAAGCGATCCATCGCGGTAAGCTGGGTTGGAACACGGCGATTCCGGTTTCGCGCAACGCCGCCGGCAAGAGCCCGACGAAACTCGGCCTGAAGCCGGGCAGCACCATCACCGTTCGGGATGCCGTCAACGGCATGATCATCAAGTCCGCCAACGATGCTGCAACGGCTATGGGCGAAGCACTCGGTGGCAGCGAAAGCGGTTTCGCGCGCATCATGACCCAGAAGGCACACGAACTCGGCATGCGCCGCACCGTCTTCACCAATCCGTCGGGCTTGCCGAGCATGGAGCAGGTGACGACCGCGCGCGACATGTCGACGCTCGCCGTCGCGCTCATCAACAACTACCCTCAGGAATATCGGTTGTTTTCGCAGTCGAGCTTCAGCTATCGCGGCAGGAACATTCGTGGCCACAACAATCTGATGTATCGTTATGAAGGCATGGACGGCATCAAGACCGGCTATACCAATGCCTCCGGTTTCAACATCGTCAGCGCCGTGCGCCAAGGCAACCGCCGCGTTATCGGCGTTGTGATGGGCGGAGCGACCGCACGCGGCCGCGATGCCTTTATGGCTTCGCTTCTCAATCGTTATGTGCCGAAAGCGACCTCCGCGGGATCGTCGCGCCTCGTGGCAAGCGTTGGTGGCGCAAAGCAGGTCGAAGTCGCTTCGGCGACGGATGAGGTTGCTGTCGATATCGACGCGCAAACCACGGCGACGACGCGCAAACGTGCCGAGTTCACTCCCTCTCCAGCCCCGCTCGCCTATGCTGCCACGACAAACGTGACCGTGCCGATGGATCGCCCGATGGCGATGGATGAAATCCAAAATGCTGGCAAATCGGCGACGGGCGGTTGGCAGGTGCAGATCGCGGCCACTCCGACAGCGCAGGCCGCCAAGGACCTGCTGTCCGAAGCTCAATCCAAGGCGGGCGGCGCTCTTGCCAACGCTTCGCCCTATACCGAAGCTGTCGGCAAGGGCAGCAACACGGTCTATCGCGCCCGCTTCGTCGGTTTCGGCAGCCGCGATGACGCGAATTCCGCTTGCGCCGCGCTGAAGCGCAAAGATTTCAATTGCATGCTGCTGCCGAACAAGGGCTGAGCTGAAGTCAAGATTTGGAACGATCGAGACGGCGGGGCACAAGCTCCGCCGTCTTGCTATTTCCGACAGAATCGGTCACTTCTGTTAAGAACATACAGGGAACGATATCTATGTTGTCCGATCTGATCCAGCAGTTCGAAAAGGCTTCCGCGACCTATGCCGCCGCCAATGGATTGGAGCGCGATGCAGACTGGTTTGTGCTGAAATTGCTGGAAGAGATGGGCGAACTTACCCAAATCTGGAACAAGACGACCGGCCGGGGAAGACGCAAGGGCATGAGCGATGAGGAATTGGCGATGGCGCTGGCCGACGAGACAGCCGACGTGCTCGGCCATGTCCTTCTCTTCGCCCACCGCAACGGCCTCGATCTGGCCGCCGCCGTTGAGCGGAAATGGCGGTTCCTGCCGCAAGCGTAGGGATAAAGCCGGTCGTCGGAACTGCTACGCCTTCGTCCCGCCGACCGTTACCTGATCCATCCTCAGATGCGGCTGGCCAACGCCGACGGGGACCCATTGGCCGCCTTTGCCGCAATTGCCGATGCCGGTGTCGAGTTTCATGTCGTTGCCGATCATCGAGACGCGCTTCATCGCGTCCGGGCCGTTGCCGATCAGCATGGCGCCCTTGATCGGTGCGCCGATCTTGCCGTTTTCGATCAGGTAGGCTTCGGTGCAGCCGAAGACGAATTTACCGGAGGTGATGTCGACTTGGCCGCCACCGAAGGAGACGGCATAGATGCCCTTTTTCACCGAGGCGATGATCTCTTCCGGCGTCTTGTCGCCGCCGAGCATATAGGTGTTGGTCATGCGCGGCATCGGCGTGTGGGCATAACCCTGGCGGCGGCCGTTGCCGGTTGCCTTCATGCCCATCAGGCGGGCATTCTGCCGGTCCTGCATGTAGCCGACCAGCTTGCCGTTTTCGATCAGCACATTGTAGGCCGAGGGCGTGCCTTCGTCGTCGACCGTGATCGAACCGCGGCGATTTTCGATCGTACCGTCATCAACGACGGTCACGCCGGGAGCGGCGACCATCTGGCCCAGAAGCCCGGCGAAGGCCGAGGTCTTCTTGCGGTTGAAATCGCCCTCCAGCCCGTGGCCAACAGCTTCGTGCAGCATGACGCCCGGCCAGCCGGAGCCGAGGACGACGTCCATCGTGCCGGCCGGCGCATCGATTGCCTCGAGATTGACCAAAGCTTGGCGCAAAGCTTCGTCAGCGCCGCGGCGCCAATTTTCTTCCGTGACGAAATCGCCAAAACCGACGCGACCGCCGGTGCCGAACGAACCAGACTCCTGCCGGTCGCCATCACCAACCATCACCGAGATATTGATGCGTGTCATCGGCCTGACGTCGCGAACGCGATGACCGTCGGCACGCAGAATATCGACCACCTGCCAGCTCGCGGCAATGGAGGCCGTCACCTGACGCACCTTGCCATCCTTGTCGCGCAGGTAGCTGTCGATCTCCTGCAAGAGCTTCGCCTTGTCCTCGAAGCTAGGGCTCCCGATCGGGTTCTCGTCGCTATAAAGTACCTTATTGGTGCGCTGAGGTGCCGCTGCGTAGGAACCGGCATAGCCGCTGGTGACGGCGCGCACCGCATCGGCGGCGCGCTTCAGCGCCGCTTCGGAAAGATCGCCCGCATGCGCATAGCCCACCGCTTCGCAGGCAACCGCGCGCAGGCCGAATCCCTGCTCGGTGTTGAAGCTGCCGCCCTTCATGCGCCCATTGTCGAATGTCAGCGATTCCGCTTGGACATGCTCGACGAAAAGCTCGCCGTCGTCGGCGCCGGCAAGCGCCTCGGCGACGATGCCGCGCAGCTTGGCTTCGTCTGTATCGAACAAGGTAAGGAGATCGGTATTCATGGATCAAGTGCTCCGTTCAGAGCCGATGTAGGTTTCGGATGACGAGAGAGCAAGCCCTGTCGTTTTACGGAAGCGCGTCGTAGCCTTCGGCAAAGCCCTTGAGATCGACGGGAATGCCAATGCCTTCTTCCGGCGACTGGAAGACGATGAACGTGGCGGTGGCGCCGCTGCGCAGCGTTTTCAGCAACTCATCCTCAAGCACCACTTCGGCATAGCAGCCGTCAGAGAAGCAGCGCACGAAATAGGCCCGGCCGATATCCTTGCCGTCGACATTGAGTCCGAGCCCGTTCGGCAGCAGCACGCCGAGCGGCGCCAGCACGCGAAGGATCTTCGACTTACGATCGGCAGTCTTCAGCACAACCACTGAAAGACCCACTTCCGGCCGGTCTTCGGCGATGACGTTCTGCATCAGTGCGCATTGTTCGGTCGATGCGCCAGCCGGTTTGTCGCAGACGACGGACCACGCGCCATGGCTCGAGCGCACCGTACCCGGCGGTTGTGGAACCTGATTGGTCGGCAGCTGTTGCGTATGCGCCGGCGGCTGTTGGCCCGGCTGCTGCGCTGGCTGGGTTTGCAGTTGCTGAGCCTGCGGCGCCGGCTGTGTCTGCTGTGCCTGCTGCGCCAGAACGGGCGCTGCGGCTGCGGCAGCGATGCTGGCGCTGACAAACCAAAGCCGGGCGAGGGAACGAAAACCCATAGAAACCTCTAGATTCGAATCAGTGCCGCTATTGTTGAAGCCCACGCCGGCAAATGAAAGGCCCCGCGTGCTGAATTCCAACCGACTGCGGCGGAAATACGACCTGTATCCCATTTTGCCCCGGCAATGCGATGGACCAGCACGCAATTTTTCGTATGATGATGAAATGCTTGCCATGTTTCGGCGGCCCGGGGGAATATACTTCGCGCAAAAATGCCGCACGGACAACTGTTGTGAGTTGTTGCGGAGTGCTCCAAACTGTGGTTTGAAGCGCAATGGACTGTAGGGATACTGCGTTTGAGATTGATCTGGGATCAGACGCTGGAGGGAGAGACATCGTGATTAAGAGGGCTTACGCAGCTCTGGCGGCTATCGCCTGTCTGCTTTTTGCGACCGGCAGCTATGCCGATCAGCCAAAACCATGGGAAACCGGCCTGCAAGAGGCAGCCACCGGCAACATGCATCAAATACGCTGGTTCGAAGCATACACGCTTTGGTTTATCGTTCCCGTCACGCTGCTGGTGCTCGTCCTTTTGATCGTCGTCATGATCAAGTTCCGGGCATCGAGGAACCCGGTACCCTCCAGGACGAGCCACAATACGCTGATCGAGGTGATCTGGACCGTGGGGCCGGTTCTCGTTCTTCTGTTCCTGGCCGTTCCTTCCTTCGATCTTCTGACCGCACAGCTCACGTTCCCGCAAAATCCTGACGTTACCGTCAAGGCGACAGCGACGCAGTGGCAGTGGAACTATGAATATGAAAACAGCGGCAACACGCCACTGGCCTTCGATTCCTTCCTGCTGAAGGATCAGGACCGCGCCGCCGCCGGCAAGGAAGACAGGTCGAAATATCCGCGGCTTCTCGCCGTCGACAACGAGCTGGTGCTGCCCGTCGGCAAGGTCGTCCGTGTCCTTGTTACCGCCGCGCCGACCGATGTCATCCATTCCTTCGCGATGCCGTCCTTCGGTGTCAAGATCGACGCCGTTCCCGGTCGTTTGAACGAAACCTGGTTCAAGGCCGACAATGAGGGCCTGTATTACGGCCAGTGTTCCGAGCTCTGCGGCAAGGATCATGCATTCATGCCGATCGCCATCCGCATCGTCTCTCAGGATCAATATCAGCAGTGGCTGACCACCGCTGCCGGCGACCTGAGCAAGGCAAACAAGGCCCTGATGGCCGCCGTCGATCAGCCGGCTACCGTCAACGTCGCTGAAAACACGGCTGAGTAAGAGGGATAGGGATAATGGCTGGATCTACGGCACACGACGATCATTCGCACGCTCTTCATGACGCTCACGCGCATGACGACCATCACGCTCACAAGCCCAGTTTCGCGGACCGTTGGCTCTTCTCGACGAACCACAAGGACATCGGCACCCTCTATCTGATCTTCGCGATCTTTGCCGGCATCATCGGTTTCCTGCTGTCCGTGGCAATCCGCATGGAATTGCAGGAGCCGGGTATCCAGATCTTCAGTGGTCTGGCCTCCATGGTCTATGGCTATTCGGGCGACGCCTCCATCGATGGCGGCAAGCAGATGTACAACGTCTTCGTCACCGCCCATGCGCTGATCATGATCTTCTTCATGGTCATGCCGGCGATGATCGGCGGCTTCGCCAACTGGATGGTCCCGATCATGATCGGCGCGCCGGACATGGCTTTCCCGCGCCTGAACAACATTTCCTTCTGGCTGATCGTTCCTGCCTTCCTGCTGCTGATCCTGTCGATGTTCGTCGAAGGCCCGGCCGGCGCCTATGGCGCGGGTGGCGGCTGGACGATGTATCCGCCGCTATCGGGCCTCGTCGGCCATCCCGGACCGGCGGTCGATCTGGTGATCTTCGCGCTGCATATCGCCGGCGCTTCGTCGATCCTCGGTGCAATCAACTTCATCACCACCATCCTCAACATGCGCGCCCCGGGCATGACGCTGCACAAGATGCCGCTGTTTGCCTGGTCGGTGCTGATCACGGCCTTCCTGCTGCTCCTGTCGCTGCCGGTTCTCGCCGGTGCCATCACCATGGTGCTGACCGACCGCAACTTCGGCACGACCTTCTTCGCGCCGGAAGGCGGCGGTGACCCGATCCTTTACCAGCACCTCTTCTGGTTCTTCGGTCACCCCGAAGTCTACATCCTGATCCTGCCCGGCTTCGGCATGATCAGCCACATCATCTCGACCTTCTCCCGCAAGCCGATCTTCGGCTATCTCGGCATGGCCTACGCCATGGTCGCGATCGGCGCCGTCGGTTTCGTCGTCTGGGCCCACCACATGTACACGGTCGGCCTGTCGCTCGACACGCAGCGCTACTTCGTCTTCGCGACGATGGTTATCGCCGTCCCGACCGGCGTGAAGGTCTTCTCCTGGATTGCGACGATGTGGGGCGGCTCTATCGAGTTCCGCACGCCGATGATCTGGGCGATCGGCTTCATCTTCCTGTTCACGGTGGGCGGCGTTACCGGCGTGCAACTCGCCAATGCCGGTCTCGACCGCGTATGGCAGGACACTTACTACGTCGTTGCGCACTTCCACTACGTGCTGTCGCTCGGCGCCGTCTTCGCCATCTTCGCTGCCTGGTACTATTGGTTCCCGAAGATGACCGGCTATATGTACAGTGAAAAGATCGGCAACTGGCATTTCTGGATCACCTTCGTCGGCGTCAACATGGTGTTCTTCCCGCAGCACTTCCTCGGTCGTGCCGGCATGCCGCGCCGGTACATCGATTATCCGGACGCTTTTGCCGGCTGGAATTTCGTCTCCTCGATCGGCTCCTACGTTGCTGCCGTTGGCCTCTGCTTCTTCTTCTGGGGCGTCATCGATGCTTTCGTGAAGAAGCGCGTTGCCGGTAACAATCCCTGGGGCGAGGGGGCGACTACCCTGGAATGGCAGCTTCCTTCGCCGCCGCCATACCATCAGTGGGAAGAGCTGCCGCGCATCAAGTAGCTTATTTTCGGACGCCGTGATAAACGGCGTCCGACTTAACGGACATTGGAATGAAAGAATGACGGTCATCGACAATCACGAAGTGCTCGCGAAGAAAGGCGAAACCGGCCTGTCGGAAGCGAGTGCGCGCGATTATTTCGAGCTTTTGAAACCGCGGGTCATGTCGCTGGTCGTCTTCACCGCCTTTGCCGGCCTTGTGCTGGCGCCGGGCCACATCAACCCGGTTCTTGGCGTGATCGCCATTCTCTGTATTGCTGTCGGCGCCGGCGCGTCCGGTGCGCTGAATATGTGGTACGACGCCGATATCGACGCGGTCATGAGCCGCACGGCACGCCGTCCAATTCCCGCCGGCCGCGTTACGGCTTCCGAGGCGCTTGCCTTTGGCTTGGTTCTCTCCGGCTTCTCGGTGACGATCCTCGGTCTGGCCGTCAACTGGCTTTCGGCCGCGATCCTCGCCTTCACCATTTTCTTCTATGCTGTCATCTACACGATGTGGCTGAAGCGTTCGACGCCACAGAACATCGTCATCGGCGGCGCTGCCGGCGCTTTCCCGCCGGTCATCGGCTGGGCCTGTGTGACTGGTAGCGTGACGATCGAGAGCGTCGTGCTCTTCCTGATCATCTTCCTCTGGACGCCGGCGCATTTCTGGGCGCTGGCGCTGTTCAAGATGCGCGACTACGAAGCCGTCGGCGTACCGATGCTCCCGAATGTCGCCGGCGTGCCGACCACCAAGAACCAGATCGTCGCCTATGCCGTGTTGACGGCCATTATCGGCGTCCTACCGGCATTCGTGGGCTTTGCAAGCTTCGGCTATGGTGTTGTCGCCGCCGTGCTTGGTGCGGTCTTCATATACTGTTCCATCGCCGTCCGGCGCATGCCGGATGGCGATATCAAGATGATCCCGGCGAAGAAACTCTTCGGCTTCTCGATCTTCTATCTTTTTGCAATCTTTTCGGCATTGCTGATCGACCGGCTCGTTGCGGTGCTGATGTCGGGCGGTGCGGGAGGCTGGCTGTGATCGAACTCGTCAAGCTCACGGAAGCGCAAAAGAAATCGCGGCGAGGGCGCAACATCGCGCTCGGTCTGGTGCTCGCCGGCCTGGTGATCCTGTTCTACGCGATCACCATCATCAAGGTCGGCACCGGACACGTTTGAGGAGGCGTGATGGAGGAGGGGACAACAAAGAAGGCAAGACGTGCCGGCCGCAACAACGGCCTGGTCGTTGCCATGTGCTTGAGCTTCGTGGTCGGCATGGGCGCGATGTGCGCCGCCGCCGTGCCGCTCTATCGCATCTTCTGTGAGGTGACCGGCTTTAACGGCACGACGCAGCGCGTTGATCAGGCCTCCAGCGTCATTCTCGACAAGTCGATCAAGGTCTCCTTCGACGCCAATGTTGCTCCGGGCGTGCCCTGGGATTTCAAGCCGATGCAGAAGGAAGTCGACCCGAAGATCGGTGAAACGGTCGAGATCAAGTTCCTGGTCGAGAACAAGTCCGATCAGCCGACACGCGGGCAGGCTATTTTCAATGTCTCGCCGGTGGAAGCGGGCGCCTATTTCAACAAGGTGCAATGCTTCTGCTTCAACGAGACCGATCTGGCGCCGGGGGAAAAGCGTGAGATGCCGGTGGTTTTCTACGTCGATCCTGAGATCACCAAGGCGGAAGAAACCAAGACGATCACGGCGCTGACACTATCCTACACCTTCTATCCGCGCGACGGCGCGAAGCCCGTGGCTTCCAACGAGGACGCGGCGAAGGTGGTGGAAAAGAAACTTTGATGGAGAGTGCTTTCGGCTCAGCCGGAGGCGATATGGGAAAAGTCATTCGGGGATTGCTGACATGGCAGAGGCGCATACGAAGAAACACGATTACCACATCATCGACCCCAGCCCGTGGCCGATCACAGCGGCCTTCGGAGCCTTTGTCATCACCTTTGGCGGCGTCTGCTTCATGCGCTACCTGAACGGCGGCGCGGTGCATCTGTTCGGGATCAATTTCGCACAGCCCTGGTTGTTCTTCATCGGCCTGGCCGTGATCCTCTACGTCATGTACGGCTGGTGGTCGGATACTGTGAAGGAAGCGCATGAGGGCGCGCATACCCGCGTCGTCTCGTTGCACCTGCGCTACGGCATGATCATGTTCATCGCCTCCGAGGTGATGTTCTTCGTTGCCTGGTTCTGGGCCTATTTCGACGTCAGCCTCTTCCCGAATGAAGCGATACAGGCTTCCCGAACGGCCTTCCTCGGCGGCCAGTTCCCGCCCAAGGGCATCGAAGTCCTCAATCCCTGGCATTTGCCGATCTACAACACCATCATCCTGCTGCTCTCGGGCACGACGGTCACCTGGGCGCACCACGCGCTGCTGCACAATGACCGCAAAGGCCTGATCCAGGGCTTGGTCCTGACGGTACTGCTCGGCGCGCTGTTCTCCTGCGTGCAGGCCTATGAATATGCGCATGCGCCCTTCGAGTTTAAAAACTCGATCTATGGCGCGACCTTCTTCATGGCGACCGGTTTCCATGGTTTCCACGTGCTGATCGGAACGATCTTCCTGCTTGTCTGCCTCATCCGCTCAATTGGCGGCGACTTCACGCCGAGGCAGCATTTCGGCTTCGAAGCGGCCGCCTGGTATTGGCACTTCGTCGACGTCGTCTGGCTGTTCCTGTTCTTCTGCATCTATATCTGGGGAAGCTGGGGCGCGCCGGTCGCGGCCGGCTAAGCACGGACGTAGAAATATCAAAGGCGGGTGCTTCGGCGCCCGCCTTTTTTGATTGCGAGAGGGGCCTCTCAAATGCCCGCCGCAAGCCGCTCGAATGCCGTCGGATGCGAAACGCCCCGAACTATGAGCTGTCTTATCTCGTCGGCGCAGGCTTGCGCAGTTTTGACCGAGGTATCGACCTCGAGATCATAAATGCCGGGCTGATGTACCTGCGCCTGCCAGGCTGATATCGGCGCGGGAATCGGGGCAGCGGCGGAAACGCCGACATAGTCATTGCGCCTTTCGGCGCCTTCCGCCAAACGCCGCTGCATGATGGTCTCGATCGGGCAGCGCACTCCGACGAAAAGAACGGGCAGGCCGGCAAGTCGTCGGGCGCAATCCGCCAAAATGCCAAGCGGCTTTGAATAGGCGTCATGATGGCCGAATTCCGCAACGACATTGAGCCCAAGACGGCTGTGGGCTGCAATCGAGGCATACAGCGCCGAATAGAATGTCGAAACCAGCGGCTCCAGATCAGGCCGCTCGCCACCCGGCCGCAGACCGATCCCCGGCCGATAACGCTGGGGCGTGATATGCCGCACATAGGCGTCGACACCCAGATTCATCCATGGGCCGTCGAAACTTGCCTGAATGGCCTCGACGATGCTCGATTTGCCCGATCGCGGCGCGCCGTTCAGAATGACGATCTTACCGGCGTTGGTGGCTTGATTGTTGTCCATACTCTCTTTCTATGGCCGGGATGACGCTTTTCAAACGAACTGGAGAAGGCGGCCGCGACATCATGCTGCTGGGGAAGGTCCTTGTTTGCCTGCGGCGCGGCGGTCATCATGCATTTGGATTGGACGGATGGCTGCGTCGCGGCTACTGATGATGATAGGACGAGATCTGTACGCTCGTCGTGAATGGCAATCGATCGAGATCAAACGTTGAGCCCAGAACAGGACAGAGCTTCAGGTCACGGAATAGGCCAAAATCAAGGGGCAGACAGCGACAGCGCCCTTTTTCCACCCGTCGATCCGTTCAAGGTCGGCATTCAGGGATGCTGTCCGCGTTGCGGTCACGGCAAGCTCTTCAACGGTCTGTTGTCTCTCCAGCCGCGTTGCGCGGCCTGTGGTCTCGATTACGCCTTTGCCGATGCCGGCGATGGGCCGGCGGTCTTCGTTATCCTCATCGTCGGCTTCATCGTCATTGGCTCGGTGCTGTGGCTGCAAGTCAATTATGCGCCGCCGATCTGGGTGCATATCCTGCTGTTCGGTCCTTTGACCATCATCCTGTCGCTTCTGTCGCTCCGCTGGTGCAAGGGCATCCTGATCGCGCTGCAATACCGCAACAATGCCAGTGAAGGGCGCATTCACCGTGACTGAGACCGCCATGCCCGTTCGCCGCGCCAATCCTTTCTGGCAGATTGGCAAGGCGCTGATCCTGCTCGCGGCGCTCGTCATCCTGCTGGTTCTCGGCACCTGGCAGGTCGAACGGCTGCATTGGAAGGAGGGCTTGCTGGCAGATATTGCCGTGCGCCAGGCCGCTGCCCCCGTGCCGCTGTCGACGATCGAGACGATGGCCGCATCCGGCGGCGATATCGAATATCGCGTCGTGACCGCGACAGGTCGCTACCTCAACAACAAGGAACGGCATTTCTTCGCGACCTTCGCCGGCGCTTCCGGCTTCGATATTTATACGCCGCTGCAGCTTGCAGATGGCCGCTATCTCTTCGTCAACCGAGGCTTCGTGCCCTATGACGCCAAAGAGCCGGAAATGCGCATGCAGGGGCAGTTGACGGACGAGCAGACCGTTACGGGTCTTGCCCGCGCCAAGCTCGCCAGCCAGCCCTCCGGCATGCCAAACAATGATCTGGCGAAGAATATATTCTATTGGAAAGACCTGGATGCCATGGCTGATAGCGATGGGCTTCCGCGGGACAAGGTGCTGCCCTTCTTCGTCGATGCCGACAAGACACCCAATCCGGCGGGCTTGCCGATCGGCGGCGTCACCATCGTCGATCTGCCGAATAACCATCTGCAATATGCCGTGACCTGGTATGGCCTGGCAGTGGCGCTGGTTGCCATCGTCGCCATCTCCTGGTGGCGCAAACGTCATCCGGCCCCCGGCAATAGTTTCCCGCAATAGAACAGCTTCATTTCGATGGAATATTCGGCTAGAGCATGATCCCAAACGTGCGCGGCGGTTTTTGGATAAGATCATGCGCACTAAATTGAGTAAGCGGCAGGGCGAACCTATCTGTAGCCTTGCCATCGTCCCGGATTTCGGAAGAGACATGAACATAGCGGTTTCCAAACCTGACCTGACCATCCGGCTCTGCGGCCCGCGCGGCTTCTGCGCCGGCGTCGATCGTGCCATCCAGATCGTCGTGCTGGCGTTGAAGGCCTACGGTGCGCCGGTCTATGTCCGCCATGAGATCGTGCATAATCGCTATGTCGTCGAAGGCCTGGAGGCCAAGGGCGCCGTCTTCGTCGAGGAACTCAACGAGATCCCGGCGGAACACCGCGCCCAGCCCGTCGTCTTTTCCGCCCATGGCGTTCCGAAATCCGTCCCGGCGGATGCCGATGCGCGCAATCTTTTCTATCTCGATGCCACCTGCCCGCTGGTGTCCAAGGTGCACAAGCAGGCCATGCGGCATAACCGCCTCGGCCGCCACGTCATCCTCATCGGCCATGCCGGCCATCCGGAAGTGATCGGCACCATGGGTCAGCTTCCGGAGGGTTCCGTGTCCTTGATCGAGACGGTGGAGGATGTCGACGCCTATGAACCTGCCGACCCGGACAATCTCGGTTTCGTCACGCAGACGACGCTCTCGGTCGACGATACCGCCGGCGTCATCGCGCGACTGCAGCAGCGTTTCCCGAATCTCACTGCTCCGGCCGCCGACTCGATTTGTTACGCCACGACCAACCGCCAGGAAGTGGTGAAGGAAGCCGCTCCGGGCTGCGATCTTTTCATCGTTGTCGGCGCACCGAATTCGTCCAATTCCAAGCGTCTCGTCGAAGTGGCGCTGCGAGCTGGTGCCAAGAAATCCGTGCTTGTCCAGCGCGCCTCGGAAATCGATTGGGACGAGATCGGCGATATCAAAACCGTCGGTCTCTCCGCCGGCGCATCGGCGCCGGAGGTCATCGTCAACGAGATCATCGAGGCCTTCCGCGCCCGCTACAATGCGGTGGTGGAGCTTGCCGAAACGGTCAAGGAAACCGAGAATTTCCTCGTCAATCGCGAGCTGCGCAATATCGAACTGACAGTGGCGGACATGGCTTTCGTCAATGGAGATTGAAGGGCCACCTCGTCCTTCGAAGCCTTGCCGCTTGCGCTGCATCGCTAGGGCATCTCAGGATGAGCTGGAGAGAGTTTCGCCGCTAGACGCCAATGATCAGTCCTCATGGTGAGGAGGCCCTGCTGAGCTTGTCGCAGGAGGGCCGTCTCGAACCACGAGGGCGGGTGGTTGCGGTGGTCGGCGTGTATTAGATAGGGAATAATTCGTGGCCGTTTATACCGATATTACTGAAGACGATCTGAAGTGGTTCCTGACGGAATATGATGTCGGCACATTGCTCTCCTACAAGGGCATTGCCGAGGGCGTCGAAAACTCCAACTTCCTGCTGCATACGTCGCGCGAGCCGCTGATCCTGACGCTTTATGAGAAGCGTGTCGAGAAGGGCGACCTGCCGTTTTTCCTCGGCCTGATGCAGCATCTGGCAAGCCGCGGCCTTTCCTGCCCGCTGCCCCTGCCGCGCAAAGACGGCGCGTTGCTCGGCCATCTCTCGGGCCGCCCGGCCGCACTGATCTCTTTTCTCGAAGGAATGTGGCTGCGCAAGCCTGAGGCAAAACATTGCCGCGAAGTCGGCAAGGCGCTGGCCGCGATGCATGTCGCCGGCGAAGGCTTCGCCATCAAGCGGCCGAATGCGCTGTCGGTTGAAGGCTGGCAAGGGCTTTGGGAAAAATCCGAAGCGCGTGCCGACGAGGTCGAACCCGGCTTGCAGGACGAGATCCGGGGCGAACTCGATTTCCTTAAGCGCCATTGGCCGAAGGACCTGCCGGATGGCGTCATCCATGCGGATCTGTTTCCCGATAACGTCTTTTTCCTCGGTGACGAGCTTTCCGGCCTGATCGACTTCTATTTCGCCTGCAACGATCTGCTCGCCTACGACGTTTCGATCTGCCTCAACGCCTGGTGCTTCGAGAAGGACGGCGCCTACAATATCACCAAGGGCATGGCGCTCCTGGAAGGCTATCAGAGCGTGCGGCCGCTGAACGATGCGGAAATCGCCGCCCTGCCGACGCTGTCGCGGGGCTCGGCGCTGCGCTTCTTCCTGACCCGTCTCTACGATTGGCTGACGACGCCGGCCGGCGCCTTGGTCACCAAGAAAGACCCGCTCGAATATCTGCGCAAGCTGCGCTTCCATCGCCAGATCGCCTCAAGCGCCGAATACGGGCTGAAGGCATGAAACACGTCGATATCTTTACCGACGGCGCTTGCTCCGGCAATCCCGGTCCCGGCGGCTGGGGGGCGGTGCTGCGCTATGGCGATGTCGAAAAGGAACTTTTCGGCGGCGAACAGGAAACGACCAACAACCGCATGGAACTGATGGCGGCGATCTCGGCGCTCGGCGCGCTGAAGACGCCATGCGAAGTCGATCTCTATACCGACAGCGTCTATGTCAAAGACGGCATCTCGAAGTGGATTTTCGGCTGGAAGAAAAACGGCTGGAAAACCGCCGACAAAAAGCCGGTGAAAAACGCCGAACTCTGGCAAGCACTTGATGAAGCCTATAACCGTCACAAGGTGACGCTGCATTGGGTCAAGGGCCATGCCGGACACCCGGAGAACGAGCGCGCCGATGAGCTGGCGCGCAAGGGCATGGAGCCGTTTAAGAGGAAGTAGGGGTGGCGGTGGGCCAGCGATTGGACAGTTGCTTTGCGCTGATTGCAGTCGTCGTATCGATTTGTCTATAGTTCCGCGCGAACGGAATTACTTGGTGGAACAGTCCATGACAGAGGCAAGCATCGAGGGTTTGAGTCCACGGCGATTGCACGCCAAGGCCTGGGCTGGCGAATACGAACTTATCGATCGGCAGCTCTCTCCGCTCGGTTTAAGAGCCATGAATGAGTTGCATCTAGCTCGTGCCAATACCGTCATCGATGTCGGCTGCGGGACAGGGCAGACGATCTTACAGTTAGCGGACCGGGTCGGTGAGAAAGGATTGATCTACGGCGTTGATATTTCGGAACAGCTTCTGACTGTCGCCAATCAACGCACGAGCCATCTCAAGTGTGTTCAGCTTATCAACGCTGATGCCCAAGCTTTGGAGCTTCCCTCCCACAGTGCGGATGCGATTTTCTCTCGTTTCGGCGTAATGGCATTTGATGACCCGATCGTTGCGTTCTCGAATTTTCATCGCTTACTGAAACCTGATGGAAGGATCGCATTCTGCTGTTGGCGCGCTTTCTGCGATAACGAATTGGATAGGTTTCCATTACTTGCAGCGGGATTTCGATCGCCATCGGATGAAACGCCGTTCAGTTTTTCTGACGCTGAGTACGTGGGCAACGTCCTTGCTTCTGCCGGATTCAGGGATATTGAGATCGCAGCCTACGACGAAGCGGTGACAAGCGGTGACGTAGAGGCAATGACGCGCGTCCTTCTAAGCGTTGGCCCGCTGGGAAAGATCGCCCGCGAAAACCCCGCCGTAAAGTTGGCGGCCGAACCTAAGCTGCGAGAAGGACTCATTAGCCTTGGCAATGGGCCGAGCGTAGCGTTGGTCGCCTCGGTATGGATCGTGTCAGCGGTGGCCTAGTCGGCCGAGGAATTCCCCAGCCCGCTATCTCGTAAAGGTCGCTTAGGCCCAAAAGCCGTCATGATAGGCGCTCACCAAAAAGCCCAAACATCGCAACCCGCATCTTGCCCCTCAGCCCTTTCCCTCTATGCTGCGCCAAAACAGCTAGGGAGATGAATATGATCCTGCATTGCGTTTTCATGCGGCTGAAATCCGCCATGACACAGGACGAGAAGAAAGCGCTTTTCGAATCCATCACCGCCTTGCAGCAGGTCATCCCCGGCATTCTCGATATCAAATACGGGCCGAATGTCTCGCCGGAGGGGCTGCATGGCGGCTTTGTCGATGGCTTTGTGGTGACGTTCGAGAGCCCTGAAGCGCGCGACGCCTATCTCGTGCATCCCGAACACGTTGCCGTCGGAGAGCGTATCGTCTCCTCGACCGATGGTGGCCTTGCCGGCCTGCTGGTTTTTGATCTCAATCTTTAAAGGGGGCGCAGACATAGGCCCGCAGGCCTTGTCATACTGGTCGCCCGCGCGTAACGACGCGGAGATTCATTTCCGAGCGCAAGTGGAAACCCATCGCCTTGTAAAGCGAGACGGCTGGTGTGTTCGTGGCATAGGCATGCAAGTAAGCGATTTCGTCCCGCGCGGAAATCTCGCCGGCAACGAAGCGGAAGAGCAGGGTGCCGAGGCCGCGCCCCTGAAAGTCGGGATGGGTGCAGAGGCCGCTGAGTTCGGTAAAACCGGGCTGACGCATACGCTGGCCGGCCATCGCGACGAGGCGGCCGTCGATCTTCACGCCCCAAAAGGTGCCGAGGCTTTGGGCGCGCAGCGTGAAGGGACCGGGTTTGGTCAGCGTGGCCAGGGCGAGCATCTCCGCTGCATCGGCTTCCGTCAACGGCTCGATCCGGCCGTCAGAGATGCGCTCATAGGGTCGTTCGGCGATCATCTGCACCAGTCTGCCTTCGGTGACGATCGACAATCCTTTAGGGATCGGCATGGGATTGGCTTCGACAAGCGCCATGACCTCGTCGGCGGCCGGCAGGCTCGCCAGAGCCTCGAGGCTTTCCACGGTATCGTCGGCGGAGGCTGCGAAGGGCACGATGGAAGGCGGATAGCGCCATGCGCGCTCGCTGCCTTCGGCCAACGCCGCATGAGAGGTTCGAAGGGCGTTCCAGGCCGGACGGTCGAGAATATGGCTCATGGTGTCTGCTCCTTGTCGAGCTTGCCTCGGCGGGCAAGCGGCGCTTCGGCAAGCCCGTCCTCGATTGCAGCGAGCTGTTCGAGGATTGGCCTGGACATCTCGCCGCAAAGTTCGCTCACCGCCTGTTCGATGCGCGGCCAGACCGATCGTTTCGAATAATCGACGAGCTTCTGTCCTTCCAGCGTCAGCGAGACCAGCCTTCGCCGCTGATCCTTCGGCGAAGCCCGCATATCGACATAACCCAGTTCCAAGAGCTGTGAGATCGTGCGTGTGGCACCCGGCTGGGTGATGCCGACAGCCTGGGCCAGCTCGCCGATAGTCAGCGGGCCGGCGCGGTCGATCGCCGCGAGGAAGGGATATTGAGCGGATTGGAGGGAAACGCCAAGCTCATCCATAACCTGCTGGGTATCGGCCTGAAGGCGTTCGCCGATGCGGCGGAAGCGGCTGCCGAGACAGAGAAAACCCAGGGATTTCACGACATCTTCAACCATGCGCTTATAGTCTCATTTACATAACCCGTTATATAAATTGTTATGGAAGTGTTGTCCATCCGTTTTTACTCCCGTGGCTTCGACTCTTGATCTTCGATTGAAAGAGGTCGCAGGCGCATGCCCACCACCCTGTTTGCCGGGATTTCTTAGCTCGACTTCGCCATTGCGGCAGCAAGTTGGTCAACGTTATAACGGAACATTTTTTCATATGTCGCAGCCGGACCGTCCGCCTTGGAGAGGGCCTCGACATAGAGCTCGCCGCCGGGCTGTGCGCCCGTGGCCTTGGCGACCTGCTTGACAAGGCGCGGATCGTTCGAGTTTTCGAAGAAATAGGTCTTCACATGCTCGGTCCTGATCTGCTCGATCAGCCTGCCGACACCCGCGGCGGAAGCCTCGGTTTCGGTCGAAACGCCGAGAGGCGACAGGAAGGTGACGTTGTATTCGCGGCCGAAATAGCCGAAGGCATCATGGCTGGTCAGGATCTTGCGGCGATCGTCGGCGATCTTGTCGAACTTGCTATGCGCATAGGCATCGAGGTCGCTCAGGGTCTTGGTGTAACGCTCGGCATTGGCCTTGAAATCGGCGGCGTCGACCGGATCGGCGGCGGAAAGCGCCTTTTCGATGTTGGCAACCCAGATCTTCACGTTGACCGGGCTGTTCCAGACATGCGGATCGGTGATGGTCTTGCCGTCGTCGACCATCGTGCGGGTGTTGATGCCTTCGGAGACGACGACCGGTGTGCCCTTATAGCCGGAAGCGCTGATCAGCCGATCCATCCAGCCTTCCAGACCTTCGCCGCTGACGAAGGTGACCTTGGCGGCATTGAGTTTTTTGGCGTCCGCCGGCGAAGGCTCGAATTCATGGGGATCGCCGTTCGGGCCGACAAGGCTCGACACCTTCACATGCTCGCCGCCAACCTGCTTGACGACATCGGCGAGCACGGTGAAGGAGGCGACGACATCCAAGGTTTCGGCCGAAGCAGGCGCCGCAATGCCGAAAGCGATGAAGCCCGGCAGCGCCGCGGAGAGAAGCAGTCTGCGTCTGATCATAAAAATCTCCTTGATCAAGTTAGCCCCTGAGATGGGGACGAGGAATAAACCGTCGAGCCAAGCCTGAAGGCGCGAAGAGAATGGAAACGCCATAGATCAGGCTCGCCGTGATGATGATGGTCGGGCCGGAAGCAAATTCGAGGTGATAGGAGGCGATGAGCCCGACATAGCCAGACGCGGTCGCGGTTGCCGCCGCGATCGCCATCATCGCAGGCAGGCTGCGCGACCAGAGCTGCGCGATGGCCGCTGGCAGCATCATCAGCCCGACCGCCATCAGCGTCCCGAGCGCTTGAAAGCTGGCGACGAGATTGAGCACCACCAGCAGCAGGAAGAGAAAATGATAGACCGGCCCGCGACCGCCCACGGCGCGCAGAAAACCGGGATCGAAGCACTCCATCACCAATGGCCGGTAGATGACGGCGAGCGCCAGGAGCGTCACCGTGGTGATCGCGCCGATCTGGTAGAGGGCAGGGGCGTCGATCGCGAGGATGGTGCCGAATAGCACATGCAGGAGATCGATATTGGAGCCGCGCAGCGATACGATGAGCACGCCGAGCGCCAATGACGTCAGATAGAAGCTGGCGAAACTCGCATCCTCCTGCAGCACCGTCATGCGGCTGACGAGCCCGGAGAGCAGCGCCACCGACAGGCCGGCTACAAGCCCGCCAAGCCCCATGGCCGTCAGCGACAGCGAGCCGGCGATCAGATAGCCGATGGCCGCCCCCGGCAGCACGGCATGGCTCATGGCATCGCCCATCAGGCTCATGCGCCTCAGCATCAGAAAGACGCCGATTGGTCCGGAGCCAAGCCCGAGGCAAAGGCAGGCGACGAGCGCGCGCCGCATGAACCCGTAATCGGCAAAGGGCGCGAGGAAGATATCATAAGCCGTCATTCGGCCGGCTCCCGCTTCGCCAATTCCCGCTGGGCATGCTCTCGCTCCGGCAGGCAGTCTTCCGCATCCTCGTCCCAACGCTCGGCCATGGCCCGCGCCGTGATGAGATTGTCGGGGCTCATGACGTCCTCTGTCCGGCCCCAACCGACGAGTTCGCGGGCGATCAGCAGCGTCTGCGGAAAATGCGCGCGCACCTGATCGAAATCATGCAGCACGGCAATCACCGTGCGCCCTTCGTCATGCCACCGCAGGACAAGGTCGAGCAGGTCGCGCGTCGTGCGCTGGTCGATGGCTGTAAAGGGCTCGTCGAGGAGAATGATGCGGGCGTCCTGCAGCAGCAGCCGCGCGAAGAGCACGCGCTGGAACTGCCCGGCCGAAAGCGAGCCGATGTGCCGGCGCTCGAAGCCAGTGAGACCCACAGCCGCGAGGGCATCCTTGGCGCGCTCCGCATCCGCGCGTGAGAAACGGCCAAAGGCACCGAAATTCTTCCAGGCGCCGAGCATGACAGTATCGGCCACCGAGATCGGAAAACGTCTGACGATGTCAGCCGCCTGCGGCAGATAGCCGAAATCGTTGCGCGTCAGCCCGCCGCGATCGACAGATCCTTCCGCCGGCCTCAATTCGCCGATGATCGCCTTCAGCAGCGTCGACTTGCCCGCCCCATTCGGCCCGGCGATCGCCGTCAGGCTGCCAGCCTGGAAGGTGCCGGAAATGTGATGCACGGCGGGATGCCGCTCATAGGCGACGGTGAGATTGTCGAGATGGATCGGAGCACTCATGCCAGCGCCACCGCCCAGCCGATCGCAGCCCACAGAATTGCGATGCCGATCGCAAGGAGGGCGAGGCGTGTCAATGCGGAGCGGCCAATTAAGGAGGAGGCAAAGGGATCATTACTGAAAGGCATGAGGCAACTCACATAATGTAATAACATAACGATTTGTTGCGGAGGAAATGCGGCGAAAAAGTGGCGGAATAAGACGCTTGTATCTTTGATCGCCAGGAAAAATCACGATGACGATTGGCGTTATCGCTGCCAATGCTATAGATTGTACATTATATGTTACACGGCTCATCTGAAAGCTGCACAAAAGGATACGCCCATGAACGTCTCAATTGGTGAGCGCTGGGAAAAATTCGTTGAAAAAACGGTTGAAGAAGGGCGGTACAGCTCCGCAAGCGAAGTTGTGCGGGAAGGTCTCCGGCTTGTAGAGGAGCGTGAGGCGAAAATCGCAGCTTTGCGACGCACTTTGGAGGCATCGATCGCTGGTGGTGGCGATGTATCGGAAGAAGAGTTCGATGCATCGCTAGATGCGGTGGAGGCCGAGCTGAAGAAAGAAGGTTATTGATGTGCCGCGCATTCGTTATCTAGCGAGTGCCAGAGCCGATTTCGATAATATATCGATATATCAGACAAGAAGGGGGAAGCGCGGAAAGCGCCCGAAATTTTGTCGGCAGACTTCGTGGTAAATGTCGTCACTTGGCGACACTGCCAGGTCAGATGGGTCGTGCAAGGCCCGAATTATTGACCGATGCTCGCAGTTTTGCATTTCAGGGCTAGGTGATCTTCTTCCGCTATATCGATGATGTTTTTGAAGTTGCGAACATCCTCGAAGGCCATCGAGACCTTGAAAGCCATTTTGACAAGGACAGCTAGTAGGACAAAGGGCGCCGGCCTTCGAATACCCTTTGTCCTTTCATCCTCAAAGCCTAAAGTTGCTCAATCATCGCTGCCGCGCCCGAAACCGTCGCTTGGCCGGGGCTTTCCTCGATGTTGAGCGTCTTCACCACGCCGTCTTCCACCAGCATCGAATAGCGCTTCGAGCGGATGCCGAGGCCGCCGGCGGAAAGGTCGATGTCGAGGCCTAGGGCTTTGGCGAACGAGGCGTTCCAGTCGGCGAGGAAGTGGATCTTGCCCATGCCGCCGGAGGATTGCGCCCAGGCGCCCATGACATGCCAGTCGTTGACGGCGACGACAGCGATGTCGTCGACCCCCTTGGCAAGGATGGTATCACGGTTTTCCAGATAGCCCGGCAGATGGTTCAGCGAGCAGGTCGGCGTAAAGGCGCCGGGAACGGCGAAAAGCACGACGCGCTTGCCGGCGAAAAGCTGGTCGGTGGTGAGTTCCACCGGGCCGTCTGCAGTCTTTTCCTTGAAGGTGGCGGCAGGTAGTTTGTCGCCGATAGCGATGGTCATGGCACTCTCCTTGGGTCGCGATCAAGGCGGCTGAATCGCCGCCCTTTGGATGAAAATGGTTGGTCGGAACTATAGGTCGGCGCTATTCGAACGCAAGCGTGGTTTCCATGGCGCGTTCGCCATCGATGACCAGGACGCCCCAGCTTTTGCCCTTGATATCGTAATTCTTCGGAAGCTTGCCGATCGCGATGTCCGTCGAAAAGGTCTTGCCAGCGCGTATGCCGTTGGCTTGTTTGAAAAAGACATAGCCGGCCGGGCCGGTCACGTAGATCGACGGGGCGCTTCCTGCTGCTTCCGGCAGCGTCAGGCGCAGCGACAGGGTCTTTGCATCGGCCAAGAGCCGGTGATCTTCGATGGCAAAATCTGCAGAAGGCGCCTGTGGCAGCGAGGCGTTGGCGGCGTCGAGGAGGGCCTGTTCATGCGCCGTCGATTGGGCGGCAGGCGCTAGCGGCAGCGAAAATTCGGTCTGGAAGGGAATGCAGATGTCCTTGCAGAGCCCGATGAAGGCGGTGAGGTGGAGTGTCGCCGGCGGATTGCCGCCGACCCGGAAATCGAGCGGCAATGTCACCGGCGCGTCATAGCCGATTTCCTGGATGGTGCCGACGGTGATCGGCTTCGGCGTGGGATAGCTGGTCTTTTCCAGTGTAACGCCGCTATCGGGCGCCGGACTGACCTGCGGCGGAATTCCGCTTTCGCCCGGCTCGCGCCAATAGGTGATCCAGCCGGGTGCAGGCTCGATCTGCAGCCCGGCGCGGATATGGCCCTGCGCATCCGGCGCCAGCGCCACCAGCCGCATGCGGCCGCCCTCATTGTTTGCCCAGTCGCTCATGGCGGCATGGGCGGTGTTACCAGCCAGTGTCGCGGCGGTCAGCATTGTCAACAGCGGGATAAAAGAGAGTTTTGCGATCATGGAACAAGGATTTACCGGATGGCGCACGCCTGTGCCAGAACGGCGCGAAAAAGAAATGATCATTTTCAGTTGATTGATTTATGACATTGCCCCATCTTCTTTCCGAGGGGCGCAGTTACAGACTGCAGTCAGGAGGTACGATGTCCCTATCGACGCTGAAGAATAGAAGCGAAAGAGGTTTTCTCGACGGCCAGTTCCTGATTGCCATGCCAGGTATGGAAGACAGGAATTTCAATCGCACAGTGATCTATATCTGTGCTCATTCCGCCGCCGGCGCCATGGGCTTCGTCATCAACCGCGCGCAGAACCTGACCTTTACGGATGTGCTGCTGCATCTCGAAATGATCAAAGATGACGATGCTATTCTTCTGCCGCCGGTCGCCCGTGATTTCCCGATCCAGACCGGCGGGCCGGTCGAAAGCGGCCGCGGCTTCGTCCTCCATTCCGACGACTATATCAGCGACAGCAGTATTCCGGTGAGCGACGATATCAGCCTGACCGCGACATTGGATATCGTGCGCGCTATTTCCAAGGGCGGCGGGCCGAAGCGCGCCACCATGCTGCTCGGCTATGCCGGCTGGGGCGCGGGTCAGTTGGAGGCGGAAATCAGCAATAATGGCTGGCTCAACTGCGCGGCCAACGAGGAGCTGATCTTCGATCGCAGCCTTGACGATAAGTATGAACGTGCATTGGCCTTGATGGGTATCAATGCCGCCATGCTGTCGCCGCACGCCGGACATGCCTAACCGTCCACGTCCTTGTGGAACGAAATATTGATAGTGACGTTTCCTTGTCACCGCACCGGCAACTCCGCTGGTGCCGAATGAGGAGGCGTTCGCTATGGGCAGCATGAGTGACAAGGTATCCGGCAAAGCCAACGAGATGGCTGGCAAGGCCAAGCAGGTGGCTGGCAAGGCCACCAAGAGCAAGAGCATGCAAGCCGAAGGCACGGCCCAGAAGGCTAAAGGTAAGGCCCAAGTTGCCGTTGGCAAGGCCAAGGATAAAGCCAAGGGCGCAGTAGACCGGATGTGATCCGGCAACTCGCAGCGCCAAACTAAGTGCTGCGTCCTTTCGTGTGCTGTCGCATGCGCGGCGCAGTGAAAGAGCCTGTCACGAATTCGCGACAGGCTCTTTTCATACTTGCCAGCGGCCAAGTTTCGGAGCGCTTTCCATGAGGCTTTACGCCTGCGACCATTGCGGCCAACCGGTCCATTTCGATAACCGGCAGTGCGTGCGCTGCGGTTATCGGCTCGGTTTTGTTCCCGAGCGTCTCGCGATGTATGCGCTGGAGGCCGATGGATCGAATTGGCGCCTTGTTGCCGAGCCGACCGGTATCGTCCGCTTCTGTTCCAACGCCACCCTCGATATCTGCAACTGGATGGTCGAAGCGGGAGATCCCGAACCCTTTTGCCTTGCCTGTCGCCATAACCGCTTAGTGCCGAATACGGATACACAGCAGGGCATAGACCGTTGGCGGCGCATCGGCCAGGCGCAGCGGCATTTGTTCTATTCAATGTTGCGCTGGCATCTGCCGCATCCCGATTGCAAGCAGGATCCGGAAAGCGGTCTGGTCTTCGATTTCCTCGAGGATGAGGTGCAGGACGGCACCGTCGTGCCGGCTACCACTGGCCATGAGGAGGGCCTCATTACCATCCGTGCCGCCGAGGCCGACGATGTGACGCGCGAACAGGCACGCGCGTCAATGAACGAGCCCTACCGCACGCTGCTCGGCCATTTCCGTCATGAGACCGGGCATTTCATCTGGAACAAGTTGATCCGCGACCGCGATGAGTTCGATGCCTTTCGCGCCGTCTTCGGCGACGAGCGGGCGGATTATGAGGCGGCCCTGCAGCGGCACTACGACCATGGCCCGCCGCCGAACTGGCAGGAGAATTTCATCAGCGCCTATGCCAGCGCCCACCCTTGGGAAGATTTCGCCGAATGTTTCGCGCATTACCTTCACATCGTCGATACGCTGGAGACCGCTCGCTCCTTCGGGCTTGCGGTCGATCCTCGTGGCTATCACGAAATGGCGGCGGAGGTGGATTTCAATCCCTACAAGGCTGAGAGCGCCGAACAACTCGTCAGCGCCTGGATTCCGCTGAGCGTCGCAATCAATTCCATCCAGCGCAGCATGGGTGAGCGGGATTCCTATCCCTTCATCCTGTCGCCGCCGGTCGTCGCTAAGCTGGACTATATTCGGCAGGTGATTGGCGGGGTGTAACTTTCACCCTCCCCTTGAGGGGGAGGGTCGGAGCGAAGCTCCGGGGTGGGGTGATCACGGCAACCTCCGAAGCCAGGATAATGGTCACCCCCACCCGCGCGTTCCGCGCGACCTCAAGGGGGAGGTGGACCTTATTGTTACGCCCGCTTCGTCAGCGGAAATCGTTCCTTCAGCAGCCGCAGCACTGAGTCCGAGCCCATGGGCGGCCCGAAGATGAAGCTCTGGCCGTAGGCGCAGCCCATCTTGGCGAGTTCGAGTGCATCCTCTTCCGACTCGATGCCTTCGGCGACGACGCGCATGTTGAGTTCGCGCGCCATGGAAATTACCGAGCGCAGAAGCACGGCCTTCTTGTCGCTTTCATCGCGCACCATCGCTTTGTCGAGCTTGATCGTGTCGAAGGGGAAGCGGGTGAGATAGGAGAGCGAGGAATAACCGGTGCCGAAATCGTCGAGCGCCAGGCCGATGCCGGCTTCGCGCAGCTTGCCGAGCACGAGGCGGGCCTGTTCCGGATTCTCCATCACCTGCGATTCCGTCAATTCGAGCTTGATGCGGTTCGGCTCGCAATGGGTTTTGGCAAGCAAGGCGCGGATATCGTCGTAGAGCTCGTTGTTGAGGAGCTGTACGCTCGACAGGTTGATCGAAACGAAGAGCGGCAGGTCGCCGGTCTGGCGCTGCCAGGCCATCAGATCGTTGGTCGCCTGCTCCATCGCGAACATGCCGAGCGGGCCGATGATATCGGAAGCCTCGGCGATCGGGATGAACTCCGACGGTGGAATATTGCCGCGCTTCGGATGCTCCCAGCGCATCAGTGCTTCAAAACCGGCGACTTCGGCATCTTCCAGCCGAACGATCGGCTGGTAAACCAGCGACAGTTCCTTGCGCTCGACGGCACGGCGAAGGTCCGTTTCAAGCTGCAGACGATCGGTGCCGAAGCTGCGGAAAGCGGGCTGGAAGGGCTCGACGCGATTGCCGCCGGCCCGTTTGGCGCGGTACATGGCAAGCTCGGCGTCGCTCAAGAGACCCATAGCGCTCTCCTGCTGGTCGACCCAGGACGTCAGCCCGATCGAAGCCGTCAGGATGATTTCGCGATTGGCGAAATTGATCGGCACCATGATTGCCTTGCTGATCGCATCGGCGAAATCGGCGACCTTGGCCGGATCGCGTTCCGAAACGAGGATAAGGCCGAACTGGTCGCCGGAGAGCCGTGCTAGCGTATCCTGCGGCTTCATCAGGCGGCGCAGACGCCGCGTCAGCGCGATCAGGATGTTGTCGCCGGCAGCGACGCCGAGGGTATCGTTGACCAGCTTGTAGCGATCAATGTCGATCACCATCACGGTCGGACGCACCTGATTGCCCTCCGGCGCCAAGGTGAGAACGGCCTGCAGACGGTCGATGAAGACCTGACGGTTCGGAAGGCCGGTCAGATTGTCGTGCAGTGCGTCGTGAAGCAGCCGCTCGATCGAATTCTTCTGCTCGGTGACGTCAACGACGGTGCCGACGCAGCGGATGATTTCGCCGTTCGAGCCCAGCACCGGCCGGGCGCGGATCGACAGCCAATGGAAATGCCCGTCTTCGGCGCGGATGCGGAATTCATGGTTCAGCCGGCCGCGGCGGTGTTCGAGGAGCACGTCGAGCGTTGCCCGGAAGCGGTCGCGGTCGTCAGGGTGCAGGCGCGGCAGCCAGTTGCGCGCTGCGCCGTGCATGGTGCCCGGAGACAGGCCGAGTTTCACCGAGATATCCGGCGTCGTCACCACGCGGTCGCGCGCCACGTCCCAGTCCCAAACGGTATCGCCGGAACCGGTGAGCGCCAGGGATTGCCGCTCGAGATCGGAAAACAGGCCTTGCTGAAATGCGCCGCCGGCAAAGGCATGCTGCATCACCGTGAAACCGATCAGCAGCACGATCAGAACGAGGCCGCCGCCGAGCGCCGGCTGGATGATGTCGTTGTCGAGCTTGCCCGTTATCGTCATCCAGGCGCCGAACAGCCAGACCAGGATCAGCGCCCAGGCGGGCACCAGCAGAATGGCGCGGTCGTAGCGGCTGAAGCCGAGATAGATGATCAGCAGCAGGCCCGCCGTTGCCGTCAGAGCCAGCGACAGTCGCGCGACGCCGGCCGCGATCGACGGATCATAGATCGCGACGCCGAAGAGAAGGGCGAGACCGAGCACCCAGGCAAGCGTCACATAACCGAGATGCGCATGCCAGCGATTGAGGTTCAGATAGGTGAAGAGGAAGATCACCAGGCTCGACGCGAGCGCCACCTCCGCACAGGCGCGCCATATTCGCTGATCGCTGGAAGTGATGCTGATGAGTTTACCGAGAAAACCGAAATCGACGCAGATGTAGCCGAGCACCGCCCAGGCAAGCGCAGCGGTCGCCGGCAGCATCGAGGTGCCTTTGACGACGAAGAGAATGGTCAGGAACACCGCCAGCAGACCGGCAATGCCGAGCACGATGCCGCGATAGAGCGTGAAGGCGTTGACCGTGTCCTTGTAGGCGTTCGGTTCCCAGAGGTAGAGCTGCGGCAGGTTCGGCGAGGAGAGTTCGGCGACAAAGGTGACGACTGCGCCAGGGTTCAGCGTGATACGGAAAACATCCGCCTCGTCGCTCGGCTGCCGGTCGAGAGCAAAGCCTTCACTCGGCGTGATGGCGATGATGCGTTGCGAGCCGAGATCCGGCCAGAACAATTTCGAGTTCACCAGACGGAAGTGAGGCGCGACGATGACGCGTTCGAGCTGCTCTTCCGAAACATTGGCGAGTGCGAAGACCGCCCAGTCGCCCTGGTGGTTCGGCGACGAGGATCGTACCTCAATACGGCGGCGAATGCCGTCGGCGCCGGCTGCTGTGGAAACCTGAAAGGCTTCACCCTGATTGGTGTAGATCTCGGTCGTCGCCGTCAGGTCGAGCGCGGTATCGTCGCGCGAAATCTTCACGGGCTCGGCTGCATGCGCCATGCCGGCAAGCAGGAACAACATGACAGCCGCGAGCGTCGCGAGGATCGCGGACAACCATTTGGTCAACGGCGGGGCCGGCGTTAGGTCGACGGTCATGGTTTGTCGGATTTTCTGCTCAGGTCGGCATCGGATGCCAACCGGGAAAACATCACGTGATCACGCCACTGACCGTTAATTTTTAGATAACCGCGCAAATGACCTTCCCGCTGGAAACCGGCCTTTTCCAAAAGCCGCATGCTACGCTCGTTATCCGGAATACAGGCTGCTTCAATACGGTGCAACTCAAGTCCGGAAAAGATATAGGGTATAACCAACTGAAGTGCGGCGAACATATGGCCCTGGCCTGAATGCCGCTCGCCCATCCAATAACCAATCATGCAGCTTTGTGCAGCGCCACGGCGGATGTAACCAATCGTTATGCCACCCAGCAAGGTCATATTCTCTTTAAGGAAAATAAAAAGTGGAATGGCCTGGCCGGAGCTATATTCCTGTTTTCCCCGAATGACGCGGGCGCGGTAGGCGCCCTCGGTCAGTTCGTCATGTCGCCAGGTGGGCTCCCAGGGTTCCAGGAAACGCCGGCTTTCGGCGCGCAGCCGGTGCCACTGATTGAAATCGGAATAGCGGGGCAGACGCAGCAGATAGGTCGCGTTTTCGAGTTCAACCGCGTCCGGATGACGTGACAGAAACCGAAAGACCGATTTTTGCATTCCGCCCAATACTCCCCGGAAGATTGAACCCATCGACGCGCGATGCGGTTAGCCGCTCGCGCTTTTGGAGGCGGGGGTCGACGATGATAAGGATGTCACGATATCTTCCATCGGCGCCAACTGCTCCAACGGTCCGATCGCCGAGAGCGTCGGCACCGTGTCGAAGAACAGGCGGCCGGATAGATCGGTCAGCCGGTCGATGGTAATGCCTTGCAGCCGCTCCAGCATTTCCTGATTTGGAATCGGCCGGCCGTAGAGCATCATCTGGCGCGCGATCTGGCCGGCGCGGGCCGCCGGGCTTTCCTGACCCATCAGCAACTGCGCGCGAATCTGGGCGCGAGCGCGCTCGATTTCCTGCTGTTCGATCTTATGGGAGGATTTGTGCAGCTCGTCGACGATGACCGGCAGCAGTTCCGGCAGGTTTTCGCCGCCGGTCGCGGCATGGATGCCGAAGATGCCAGTGTCGGAAAAGCCCCAATGGAAGGCATAGACGGAATAACAGAGACCGCGGAACTCGCGTACTTCCTGGAACAGCCGCGAGGACATGCCGCCGCCGAGGATGTTGGCGAGGATCTGCGAGCAGTAGAAATCGCGCGTGTGATAGGCGCGACCTTCGAAGCCGAGCAGAATCTGCGCATCCATCAGGTCGCGCGTCTCGCGGATATTGCCGCCGATATAGCGGGCAGGCTCGATGACGGGCGGCGCCGAGGGCTTGGTCGGCAGGGTAGAGAAACGCTCTTCGACCTGGCGCACGAAGCTTTCGTGATCCACCGCGCCGGCGGCCACCACGAACATGCGGTCGGTCGTGTAGTTCCGGCTGAGATAACCGCGGATTTGATCCGGCGAGAAGGAGACGACGGTCTCCGGCGTGCCCAGAATAGCGCGGCCGAGCGTCTGGCCGCGATAGGCGACTTCGGAAAATTTGTCGAAGACCACATCGTCGGGCGTGTCGTTCGCAGCGTTGATTTCCTGCAGGATGACCTGCTTTTCGCGCTGCAGTTCATCCTCGTCGAAGGCGGATTCGGTGAGGATATCAGCGAGGATATCGACGGCGAGCGGCACATGATCTTTCAGCACGCGGGCATAATAGGATGTCGTCTCGGTCGAGGTGGCGGCATTGACTTCGCCGCCGACATTCTCGATTTCCTCGGCGATCTCACGCGCCGTGCGACGGGCCGTGCCCTTGAACGCCATGTGTTCCAGCAGATGCGCGATGCCGTGTTCCGCCTCGGTTTCATTACGCGAACCCGATTTGATCCAGACGCCGAGTGCCACGCTTTCGAGGTGTGGCATCGTCTGGGTCGCTACTGTCAGCCCGGACGCAAGCCGGGTGCACTCCACTGTCATCGTCTGTCTTTCTGCGTCTATCATTCCCCGGCCCGGGCATGTTTGCCGATAAAAGTTTCAACGGCTTTCAGCTCGGGATCGAGGACGTCGAAACGCTCCTCCCTGTTCATCAGTCCAGCAAGCCACGTCGGAAGCGCCGGGTCAATACCGCATGCCGATTTTACTGCCGCGGGGAATTTTGCCGGATGTGCGGTCGCAAGCGTCACCATCGGGCTCGACGACTTCTCGTTTTTCTCCGCCACGAAGACGCCGATGGCCGTGTGCGGATCGATGAGATAGCCGGTGTTGTCGAGGGTTTTGCGGATCGTCGCAGCGACCTGTTTCTCGCTGGTGCGGCCGGCGCGGAAGTCCTTCTTGATGGTCTTCAGAGCCTTTTCGCCGATCGAAAAACCCTTCGATTGTTTCAGGCTTTCCATGGCAGCGCGCACCTTCGACGCGTCGCGGCCATGGACTTCGAACAGCAGCCGTTCGAAATTGGACGAGATCTGAATGTCCATCGACGGCGCGGTGGTGGCCTTGACCTCGCGCATCTCGTAGCGGCCGGTCTTCAGCGTGCGCGCAAGAATGTCGTTCTCATTGGTGGCGATCACCAGCCGGTCGATGGGCAGACCCATGCGCTTTGCAACGTAGCCGGCGAAAATATCGCCGAAATTGCCGGTCGGAACGGTGAAGGAAATCTTCCTGTCCGGGCCGCCGAGTGCGACGGCGGTGGTGAAATAATAGACCACCTGCGCCATGATCCGGGCCCAGTTGATCGAATTGACGCCCGAAAGTCTGACGCGGTCGCGAAAGGCGGTGTCGTTGAACATGGCTTTGACCAGGTTCTGGCAATCATCAAAATTGCCGTTGATCGCCAGCGCATGCACATTACCCGCCGTCGAGGTGGTCATCTGCCGTTGCTGCACCGGCGAGACCTTGCCATGCGGGAAGAGGATGAAGATGTCAGTGCGTCCGCGTCCCGCAAAGGCATCGATCGCCGCGCCGCCGGTATCGCCTGAGGTCGCGCCGACGATGGTTGCCCTTTGCCCGCGCTTTTCCAGTGCGTAATCCATCAGCCGCGCGAGCAATTGCATGGCGACATCCTTGAAGGCAAGCGTTGTGCCGTGGAACAGCTCCATCACGAAGCTGTTCGGACCTGTCTGCACCAGCGGCGCGACGGCCGGATGGCGGAAGGTGGCATAGGCTTCGTCGATCATGCCGCGGAAGACATCGTCCGGAATTTCGCCGTTGGTGAAGGGCGACAGCACGGCGAAGGCGACCTCCTGATAGCTCTTGCCGCGGAAGGCGCGAATCTCTTTTTTCGTGAGGGTCGGCCATTCGCGGGGGACATAGAGCCCGCCATCACGCGCAAGGCCGGCCAGAAGGGCGTCGCAGAAGCCAAGGGCAGGGGCTTCTCCCCGCGTTGAAATATAGTCCACGGTCTAGAATTCCTTTGGTCGCAAAATTGCCGGAGTGGTGGAGTGAGAGGGTAAAAGAACGAAGCGATGGCAGCCCGTCTTTTTGCGTCGGATCAGCCGCGTGGTTTTCGCGTTTGCGCAACGCCCGTTCGGCTCTGTCCGGAGGGCGGCGGCTTGCGCCAATCTGTCGACGTCGAAAAGTGAGCCAAAACGGTGCCTACCCAATCGATTTTTCGCTGCGCCGCTGGTATAGACCATCGCCAAGTGTCATAAAAGGCCCGTCGAACAGGCTGCAGGCCGATAATGTGAATTATTGCAGAGGGTGGAATAATAGTGTTTGGCAAGGTTTCGCGTCGTCTTTTCTCCGCTTCGCTTATGGCATTGTTGGCTGGTTGTAGTTCTCTTGGTTTCGGCGGTGGCGATAAGCAGCCCGGAACGGATGTGACGGTAGCGCCGCAGGCAACGGCCGGCAATCCGTCCTCTGCCAGCCCCGCGCCGCAGGTGACCGGCGGCCAGGCCTATGTCGCCGGCAAATGCCCGCAGGTCGTGATCCGCGATGAGGCGTCCAGCTATCGCACCTACGCCAAGGGCGCCAAGGATGATCCGAACCAGTTGACCTATCAGGCATCGCTCGCCCAGGCGACGCGTCAGTGCACGACCGATGGCACCAATCTCAGCATCCATATCGTTGCGCAGGGCCGTCTTGTCGCCGGCCCGATGGGCGGCCCCGGCAAGGTGACAATGCCGATCCATGTCGCCGTCATGGACAACAGCACCGCCCTCTATAGCAAGACCGTCAATTTCACCGCGGAAATCCCGCCGGGCGAAACCACGACGCAGTTCCTCTTCACCGATGACGACATCAATGTCGCCGGCGGCTCCGGCGGCTTCACGGTCGTCCAGGTCGGCTTCGATCAAGGGCCGCAGAAGCCGGAAAAAGGCCAGAAGCCTATTCGCAAGAAGCATAAGTGAGGTTGGGATTTAGGCAGTAGGCAGTACGCAGTACGCAGTAGCTAAAGGTCATCTTGTCCTTGCACTGCTGGCAACTAGCCGCAACATCTATTGCCTTTGCCTCACAAAACGCCTTCCCACTCCGCCAGCGCCATCACCACGCCGGGCAGATCGGCCATTCGGGAGATGACCGTTTCGGCACCCGCATCGGTCAACCGGTCGGCGTGCGAAGGATAGGTGTGCGAAGCGCCGGTGAAGCCGATGACGCGCATACCGGCGGCGCGTGCTGCGTGGACGCCATGGACCGAGTCTTCCACGACAATGACGTTGGCCGGCGCAACGTTCAATTGCTTGGCGCCGTGCAGGAAAATATCGGGCTTCGGCTTCACGCGATCGGCGCCGAGATCCTTGGCGGAATAAATATGCGGCGCGAACAGCTCCTTGTAACCGACCTTGAAGAGCATCGTGTCGAGCCGAGCGGAACTAGAATTCGAGCAGACGCAACGCGGCATCGGCAGGCGCGACAGGGCAAAAGGAACGCCCGGAATAGCCTTCACGTCATTGGCGAGCCTCAAGTCCAGAAGCTTTTCGGACTTGTCGAGCAGCGATGCCGAGATCGGAATGCTCGCCTCACGCTCGACTTCGAACAGAATGTTCTGCCAGGTCATGCCGGAAAAGCGCTCGCCCATTTCCTCGGCGCTGATCGGGTAGCCCGCTTCCGTCAGGAGCTTGGATTCAACATCCGCCGCGATGATTTCCGAATCGACTAGAACGCCGTCGCAGTCGAAGATGATGAGGTCGAAGCCATTGCTCATGAGAATACACTGCCTTTAATGGGGCTCTGGATAGGGCATGGCCTTGTCCAAAAACTGCGTGGCGCTTTTTGGGCCTGCTCTGAATGGGCCTGCTCTGAATGGGATTGTGCGGCTTTACACGATGCTCCGGCAAACCTCAACCAACGAGCAGACATGGCAGTATTGCGTTGGGGGAAAGGATAAGCCGAGTTTTGGGACCGACTAAAAAGGTCAACCGTGGTGGGTCATGTTGAAAAAGTCGCTGCGCAGGCTTTTGGCATGCAATTGCCCGACTTGGACCTCATATTCCTCTTGAGCCGCCTGCCAGAAAGGCTGCGCCTCGGTGATCTTGCTTCGCCCGGCCGGCGATAGCTCCAACATCAGCCGACGGCTCCCCTCCGTTTCGGGCGCGCTGACGACCAGCTCCCGTTGCAGCAGTGGCTTCACGGCCCGCAGCAGGGTCGTACGGTCCATCAGCATCGCGGCCGCCAGTTCGTTCATGGTCATCCGCTCATTCTGCCGGAGGAAATTCAGGAGCGAAAACTGCGTGCTGGTTATGCCGGTCGGCGCCATATGACGCTCGTAGAGTTTCGAGACGTGCCTCGCCAGTTGCCTGGTCGCCAGGCAATGGCACGCAAGAGGACCAAGATTGTCTTCAGTTTGCATAACAGGCAATATGCATGTGCATATGCACCAAGTCAAGTTGTAGTCAAGTCCGACCAAGGACCGGACGACCCGACCGCATTTGATGTTGCGTCCTTCTGAGGCGATGTCTCCGACGCTCAGACGTCGGCGCTCTCCTGTCCTTTATCCATCTCGCCGGCTTCCATGGGAAACAGCGCCAGAAACCGGCGTTCGCCTTCCGAGGTAAATAGGATCGAACGGCTGTTTTCCGTTCGCCGGGCCCAGCCCTTGTTGAAAAAATTGGAAAGCAGCGCCTTGCCGAGACTGCCGGCGAGATGCGCACGGCGTTCGCTCCAATCGAGACAGGAGCGACAGAGCGGGCGCCGCGTCGAGCGCAGCCCGGTCACATCTATGCCGATTGAGGTAAGCCGCGCTTCGCCGCGTTCCGTTAAATTCAAGCCGTCGCCAACCTCCGAGATCGCGCCAGATGCAATCAGGCTGTCGAGCATGCGCACGCCGTAATCGCCGGCAAGATGGTCGTAGCAGATGCGCGCCTTGCGCAGTGCCGGCTCTTTCGGACCGGGGCGATGGCGCAGGTGTCCTCGCGTGGCGGCGAAGCCCATGATATTTTCAAGCAGCTTGCCGACGCCGTCGTCGGCCAGCGCGAAATAGCGGTGTCGGCCCTGCTTTCGTTGCGCAAGCAACCCACCGGCTTCGAGTTTCGACAAATGCGTGCTCGCCGTCTGCAGCGTGATGCCGCCGACCTCAGCCAGCTCCGTTGCCGTCAGAGCACGGCCGCCCATCAGCGCGGTAAGCATGTTCGCCCGCGCCGGGTCGCCGATGAGTGCGCCGATCTGCGCTATGTCAGGACCTTCCTTCATACTTCGATCGTAACCGAAGCATCGACGTCACGCAATATGCGAGAACATCTCCATCACGAAAGGAGAAAACGATGATCACCTGTTTCATCCGCTATGAAATCGATCCGTTCAAGAAGGAGGCCTTTGCCGAATACGCCAGGGCCTGGGGCCAGGTCATCCCACGTAACGGCGCTGATCTCATCGGCTATTTCGCCCCGCATGAGGGTTCGGCGACGACCGCATACGGCGTCTATAACATCGAAAGCCTGGCTGCTTACGAAGCCTATCGCGCCCGCCTTGCAGTCGACCCGCTCGGCAAGGCGAACTACGATTTCTCCTGCCGCGAACGCTTCATCATCAGGGAAGACCGCATCTTCCTGAAAAACGTGTCGCTGCCGCGCGGTCCAAAGGTGATGCCATGATCGCCGTTATTTTCGAGGTCGTTCCCTATCTCGGCGAACGGCATCACTATCTCGATCTTGCCGGCAAGCTGCGCGCGGAACTCGAGACCATTGATGGCTTCATCTCCATCGAGCGCTTCGAGAGCCTGACGCAACGCGGCAAGCTTCTTTCGCTCTCCTTCTGGCGTGACGAAGTGGCGGTCAAGGAATGGCGTACTCGCGAAACGCACCGAGCCGCGCAAAAGGCGGGGCGAGGGGCGATATTTGCCGACTATCGGCTGCGCATAGCGCATGTGGTGCGTGATTACGGGATGAATGAGAGGGACGAGACGCCGGCGGATAGCCGGGCGGTGCATGACGCGCTAGTCCACACCGAACCGCACACAAAGGGCATCAATAGCAAGTTCTAGTGCGGGTAGTTCATCGACAACCACACCCATATGATCTGATCGGATAGGCCGTGATATTGATGACGTAGTATGTTCCCTATGGTTTTGACCTGTTGCCAAGGAATCTCAGGTCTCAACGCTTTGATATCATTCGGCAAGGCCCGGCTTGCCTCCGAAATGATTTCTATGGCGCGTTGGACGGCGTGTGGAAACAGCCAATCACCGCGATAGTCGTCCAGCGTTTTTCCCGCAGCTGCGTTGCTGATACCACGGAGTTCCGCTCGCATATCCTCGAGCGCGTGTCTAAATTCCCTCGGCATCAAAATACCCGCGTCGCCGATCGCTCGATCGCTGGTCTCAGGCGGGGATGTAGGCCATCTCTGGTCGTGATATCGACGGGCGTATGAAGATCTTCTTCGAGCAAGAACTTGATGCTGATTAGATCGAAAGCATTGAAACGGCTCGCCGGATCATAATCGATAAAAATATCCACATCGCTCGATGACCGCGCTTCATTCCGGGAAACGGAGCCGAAAAGGTAAAGCGATGTTGCACCGAGCGCCCGGATGGCGTTCGCGTTGTTTTTGAGCCGCGCTATCGTTTCGTTTCGGTTCATGCGAATGTTGTATCGCATTCGCTATTATTTTTCCATGCCGCGAATAATTTCCCAAATCGTTCGTCGCTTTAGCCTTTGGTAACCAACTTAGGTAACCATAACACTCAGTTAATCGTATCGAGTAAGTGTAACAGCGAGTATCACATGGCGTCAGTTTTCCCGCTTGCCGACATCAGGACTTCCGCAACGCCGGGCTCTTGGGTCGACACGATCATCAAGGGCGATTGCGTGGCCGCTCTTGAAGCACTGCCCACCCATTCCGTCGACGTTATCTTCGCGGACCCGCCGTATAATCTGCAACTCGGTGGCACGCTGCATCGCCCCGATCAGTCGCTGGTCGACGCCGTCGATGACGAATGGGACCAGTTTGCCTCCTTCGAAGCCTATGATGCCTTCACCCGCGCTTGGCTGCTTGCCTGCCGTCGCGTGCTGAAGCCGACGGGTACGATCTGGGTCATCGGCTCCTATCACAATATCTTCCGTGTCGGCGCCACGATGCAGGATCTGAACTTCTGGATCCTCAACGACATCGTCTGGCGCAAGACCAATCCGATGCCGAATTTCAAGGGCCGCCGTTTCCAGAACGCGCATGAAACGATGATCTGGGCGAGCCCGAACGCCAAGGCCAAAGGCTACACCTTCAACTATGATGCCATGAAGGCCGCCAATGACGATGTGCAGATGCGCTCCGACTGGCTATTCCCGATCTGCAGCGGCGGCGAACGGTTGAAGGATCAAGACGGCAAGAAGGCACATCCGACACAGAAGCCGGAAGCCCTGCTTGCCCGTGTCATCATGGCATCGTCCAAGCCGGGTGACATCATCCTCGATCCGTTCTTCGGTTCGGGCACCACCGGTGCGGTCGCCAAGCGTCTTGGTCGCCACTTCGTCGGCATCGAGCGCGAGCAGGATTACATCAATGCGGCCAGCGCCCGCATCGCTGCCGTCGAACCACTCGGCAAGGCGGAACTGACCGTCCTGACCGGCAAGAAGGCCGAAGTTCGCGTCGCTTTCAACGTGTTGATCGAAAGCGGCCTCATCAAGCCCGGCCAGGTGCTGACGGATGCGAGGCGCCGTTATAGCGCCATCGTTCGCGCCGACGGCACGGTCGCCTCCGGCGGCGAGGCCGGCTCCATTCATCGCCTCGGCGCGAAAGTCCAGGGCCTTGATGCATGCAACGGATGGACATTCTGGCACTTTGACGACGGGCAGTCCCTGCGCCCGATCGATGAGCTGCGTTCGATCGTCCGCAACGATCTGGCGAAGGCGGAATAATCCCAACTATTTGCGCGGCATGATCTGATCCGAAAGCCTTTCCCGGTTTTCGGAGCCATGCCGCAGCCGGATCCACATATCCGCCTTCTTCCGTCGAGTACCTCCAGTTAGGGAGGAAGGCGAGACGCCCAGGATTTGCGAATCCTGGGCGCTTTTTTTGTTTGACGGCTCAGAATTCCTGATAATCCGTCACATCGACCCGAACGACGCATCCGTTTTCATCGAAGGTGATCGTCTCTTCACCCTCACGGATCAACGGCTTGCCGGTCTTGCTGTTCGTTGCCCGGACGGACCAGACGCTCCGGCCGGAAAGCGGCGTCAGCGTTTCCACCAAGGAATTGACGGCGGTTTGATCCGGATAGGTGTCGAAGTATCCCCGAAATGCCTCCATGATCGCCTCGCGGCCGGCAAGGCTGCCGACGCCGTTGGAGACATAGGTGGCATTCTCCGCGAAGAAGTTCTCGATTGCTTCGTAGTCCAGCCTGTTGATCGCGTCATGAAAGAGGGTGATGCGTTCTGCCGGATCGAAAACCATGAGCTTAAACCTCGATGCCGTAGGCGGCGAGATCGCTGCGCAACTTCTCGGCGCCGGTGAAATGGACTGCATTCCAACCCGCGGCTCTTGCACCTTCAACGTTGGCGAGCGAATCGTCGATGAAAATGGTGGAAGCCGGGTCCAGACCGAAGCTCTTTACATGCGCCTCATAGATCGCGACATCCGGCTTGATCAGGCCGATGTCGCCGGACACGGTGACGCCGCGCGGCTTGGAAAGGAAATCGAAGCGCGTCTGCGCTTCGCGAAAGGTGTCGGAGGCAAAATTGGTCAGCATGGTGACGTCGCGGCCCTCGGCAATCAGCTTCTCCAGGATCGCGACGCTGTCGTCGTAGGCATGCGGTACCATGTCATGCCAATATTTGCGGAAGGCGCGGATCTGTTCTTCGCGCTCGGGATGCTCGGCGATCAGCAGCGCTTCGGCCTCTTCCCACGTCCGGCCGCGATCCTGTTCGATATTCCATTCATTCGTGCAGACATTGGCGAGGAACCAGCTTCGCTCTGCCTCATCCGGGATGATGCGGTTAAAGGGGATACTCGGATCGTAGTGAACAAGCACCTTGCCGATGTCGAAGACGATGTGCCGGATTTCCGTGGTCATGAATTATGTCCTGATGTGTAAGCGCGAGCTTTACTGAATGCGCGTGGAATAGCCTGTGCGATCGCTTTTTTCATGACGGTCGGCAAGGCCTGCGCTTCAAGATTTGTAACCGGCTCCCACCATCCGTCATTGCGGATCATGTTAGATGCCACCTGGGCGCGATAGATCAATAGCCGCAGTTCGAAGTGCGTGAAGATATGCGTTACGGTTCCGGCTGCCTGCCAATCCGCCGGGAAGGGAGCCGCGGTAGCACTGGTCTCGCCGTCGATGCGGGCCGTCCAGCCGGTCGTCGGCACTTCGGTCATGCCGCCGAGAAGGCCGCTGGCGATGCGCCGGCGCAGATAAATCTCGCCATCGCCATTCACCGCCACGAAAGCAGCACCCTGGCGCACCGGCTTTTCCTTCTTTGCCGCTTTGACCGGAAATTGTTCGGGATCATGCAGCCGTAATGCCTCGCAGGCATTGTTGAAGGGACAGAGCGCACAGGCGGGCCGTTTCGGCGTGCAGATCGTCGCGCCCAGATCCATCATCGCCTGCGCGAAATCGCCGGGGCGATCGGCCGGCGTCAGCAACGCCACCTTCTGCTTCATCAATGGCTTGGCGGCCGGCAACGGTGTAGCGATGGCGTAAAGGCGGGAGATGACGCGTTCGACATTACCGTCCATGACAGCCGCCTGGCGGTTGAATGCGATGGCGGCGACCGCCGCTGCCGTATAGTCGCCGATTCCCGGCAGTGCCTGCAGTCCATTTTCGGTATCCGGGAACTGCCCGCCATGCTCCGCGGCCACGGCCTCCGCGCATTTCTTGAGATTACGGGCGCGGGCATAATAGCCAAGCCCGGCCCAGGCGGCCATGACATCGTCTGTGGGGGCTGCCGCAAGATCACGAACCGTCGGCCAGCGCCCCAGGAATTTGGCGAAATAGGCTTTGACCGCAGGCACGGTGGTCTGCTGCAGCATCACCTCGGATAGCCAGACATGATAGGGATCGGCCCGGACGCCGCGCGCTGCCATCGGTGGCGAGACGCGCCAGGGCAGGTCGCGGTGATGGCGGTCGTACCAGGAAAGCAGGGATGCGGCCGTCGGGGATTCTATTATCGTCGTCATGATTTGCCGCATCAAGGGGAAGTGCTCTATACTTGGCCAAGCTGCGCCAGCCAATCAAGGCCTTGGATGCGCAAACCGGGTCTCGGGTTCACTATCCAATGAGTTATCCCCGAAAAGGCGAAAAACAGATTTCCGAGCTGACCAACGGCATCATCGATCCCGTTCTGGCGAAGCGCGCCGGCATCAACACGGCGCTGCTCGGTTCCTGGGACGAGATCGCCGGCGAGGATTTCGCCGAATGTACGCGGCCGGAAAAGATCGCCTGGGCCAAACGCGGCGGCTCGGGCGACGATGGCGGTTACCAGCCCGGTGTGCTGACCATCGCCTGTGAGGGCGCCCGCGCTCTGTTTCTGACCCATGCGCAGGGCGAGCTCATCCAGCGCATCAACGGTTTCTTCGGCTTCCACGCCGTCAGCCAGATCCGCATCGTTCAGAAGCCAGTCTCCATCGCCTCCAAACGCTCGCGCACGCCGCCGCCGCTGAAAGGCGAGGCGGCGCGAAAGCTGGAAGACATGATGGACGGCATCGAGGACGATAAGCTGCGTGCGGCAATTCAGAGGTTGGGCACCGCGATGGTTTGGAAGCGAGGCAAGAGATAGCTTTATTGTGATGCCGAAAAGCAGTTGGTCCGTGGGCTCCCGAATGCTATATTTGTATAGCAATGTGGAGAGAAGATGATGTTGGCCCTACGGCTTCCGCCGGAAATTGAGGCAAGGCTCGATGAGCTCGCCAAGCGTACCGGGCGCAGTAAAAGCTTTTATGCCCGTGAGGCGATCCTGGAGCACCTGGACGACCTTGAGGATATCTATCTCGCGGAGAAGCGCTTGGAAGAGTTTCGCCGGGGCGAGAGTGACACCGTTTCCCTGGCTGAGTTAATGGCACGCTATGGCGTGGACGATTGAGTTTCAGCGATCTGCAGAGCGCGAACTCGAAACGCTCGGACATGAGACTGCGCGCCGCATTCTTAAATTTCTTCATGAGCGTGTTGCCAAGCTGGACAATCCGCGCTCAATCGGAGAGGCCTTGAAGGGTTCTGATCTCGGTGATTTCTGGAAATATCGGGTTGGAGACTGCCGAGTCATCGCGCACATCGAAGATAGCGCCATACGAATTCTGATTGTCCGAGTCGGAAATCGCCGCGAGGTTTATCGAAGATAGTCTCACATAGCGGTCCATCTTCAGGATCGACCGCTTATCCCCATCAATTCTGACGATAATTTAATCTCTTTGTCTTCGGTAGGTCACAATTCTTTGAAGAAAGTTGGCCAACCGTGCCTTGTTAGTAGCAACTAGCCGTTATATCGCAATGAACCATTCACAGACCTCTTAAACGACGGGTGACTTTATGCCGATGTCTGACATGCTCTTGACCAAACGCCACCTGCTGGGCGGCACCGCCGTTGCGGCTCTCTCCCTGGCGTTCGCTGCCTTTGCCGACACCGCATCCGCCGCTAATGCGACCACGGCCGGCGGTGCTCAGGAGACCACCAACAGCGCCGCCTCGCCTGAGGATGCAGTTCCGTCGTCGGAAGGCAATGTCGACATGAACGAGGTGCTGAAGCCCGGCCCCCTGCCGGAAATCGCGCTCGGCAAGGAAGACGCTCCGGTCAAGATCGTCGAATACATGTCGCTGACCTGCCCGCACTGCGCGCATTTCGCCACGACCACTTTCGATACGATCAAGCAGAAATACATCGATACGGGCAAGGTCCGCTTCATTATCCGCGAATTCCCCTTCGATCCGCGCGCTGCTGCCGCCTTCATGCTGGCCCGTTGCGCGCCGCAGGAACAGTATCTCCCGATGGTCGATATGCTGTTCAAGCAGCAGATCGCTTGGGCCTCGCCGGATGTCGACGGCCGTGCCGCACTGCTGCAAATGTCGAAACTTGCCGGTTTTACTGAGGATAGCTTTACGAAATGCTTGACGAACCAGAAGCTTCTGGATGATGTCAACTCAGTTAGGGAACGCGCGGCCAAAGACTTCGGCGTCAATGCTACGCCGACCTTCTTGATCAACGGCAAGCGTTATGCAGGGGACATGTCGGTTAATGCCATGTCGAAGCTCATCGATAGCCTTCTCTGATCCGTGCCTTTTCGAAACGGCGGGCGGCGGGGAAACCCGCGCGCTCGTTTTTTTGTGTTTGCCTATTGCCTTCTCCCCAGCGGGGAGAAGGTGGCCGAAAGGCCGGATGAGGGGGGCGAGGAGCGCCAGCTCCGAGCGCCTTGAGCGAAAGCGAAAGGCAATCACGTCGATAACGCCTCCTCAACCCGCGCTGCGCGCGACCTTCTCCCCGTGGGGGAGAAGGAGGTTCGGCTCATGAAGTTCAACAGGCTTCGTCTCGTCGGCTTCAAGTCCTTTGTGGAGCCGGCGGAATTCGTCATCGAGCGCGGCTTGACCGGCGTCGTCGGCCCGAACGGCTGCGGCAAGTCCAACTTGGTCGAAGCGCTGCGTTGGGTCATGGGTGAGAATTCCTACAAGAACATGCGCGCCTCCGGCATGGACGATGTCATCTTTTCAGGTTCCGGCAATCGCCCGGCGCGCAACACCGCCGAAGTCGGTCTCTATCTCGATAACAGCGACCGCACGGCGCCCGCCGCCTTCAACGACAGCGACGAAATCCAGGTTACCCGCCGCATCGAGCGCGAGCAGGGCTCGCTTTATCGCATCAACGGCAAGGAGGCCCGCGCCAAGGATGTGCAACTGCTGTTCGCTGATGCCTCGACCGGCGCGCGTTCGCCGTCGATGGTCGGGCAGGGGCGTATCGGCGAGCTGATCCAGGCCAAGCCCCAGGCGCGCCGGCAGCTTCTTGAAGAAGCGGCGGGGATTTCCGGACTGCATTCGCGCCGGCATGAGGCGGAACTCCGTCTGCGTGCTGCCGAGGGCAATCTCGAGCGTCTCGACGACGTAACCTCGCAGCTTGAAAGTCAGATCGAGAGCCTGAAGCGCCAGGCCCGTCAGGCCAACCGCTTCAAGATGCTGTCAGCCGACATCCGTGCCCGCGAGGCTATGCTCCTGCACATCCACTGGAAGCAGGCCAAGGAGGCGGAAGCGGAGGCCGACAGTGCCCTCAATCAGGCAACCGTTCTGGTCGCGGAAAAGGCCCAGATCCAGATGGAGGCGGCAAAGGCGCAGGGCATCGCCAGCTTTAAGCTGCCGGACCTGCGCGAAGAGGAGGCGAAAGCTGCTGCCGCGTTGCAGCGTCTGCAGATCGCTCGCACCCAGCTCGAAGAGGATGCCAACCGTATTTTGCGCCGCCGCGACGAACTAACCCGGCGGCTGGCGCAACTGGCTGAAGATATCAGTCGTGAAGAACACCTCGTCGCCGACAATGCCGCGATCCTCGCCAAGCTCGATGCCGAGGAGGCCGACATTGCCGATATCCTCGCCGATTCTGGCCGGCTTGCCGAGGAGACGCGCGAGGCTTTCGAGGAGGCAGCCGCGAAGCTGGCCGATAGCGAGCGTATCTTTACCGCGCTGACCGCCGAGCGCGCCGAGGCATCAGCCGCCCGCAATCAGCTCGAGCGCGCCATCCGCGATCTTGCCGACCGCAAGATGCGGCTGGAACGCCAGATGGACGAGGCCGGCCGAGAGCTCGCCGCGATCGACGAAAAGATAACCACCCTGCCGGACCCGAGCGAAAAGCGCGATGTGGTCGAAGCGGCTGAAACTGTCGTCGCCGATGCCGACGTGGCGATCCAGCTCGTTGAAGCGGCGCTTTCCAAGGCCCGTGAGACCGAAGCTTTATCGCGCGCGCCGGTCGATGAAGCCCGTTCGCGGTTGAACGCCTTGGAAACCGAGGCGCGCACGATCTCCAATATGCTGGCAGCGGGAGCCGCTTCGGCGACATTTGCACCTGTTGCGGAAGAGCTGCGCGTCGATCGCGGCTTCGAGACCGCGCTCGGCGCCGCGCTTGGCGACGATCTGGAATCGCCGCTGGATCCGCAAGCGCCGGTCTATTGGTCCGACAACGGCAGCGGCGCCACCGATCCCGCCTTGCCGGAAGGCGTCGTGCCGCTGATTTCGCATGTTGGCGCACCGGCGGCGTTGACGCGGCGTCTGCGCCAGATCGGCCTTGTCGCCGCCGAGGACGCCCTGCGTCTCATGCCGGCGTTGAAGCCTGGTCAGCGGCTGGTGACGAAGGACGGCGCCGTATTTCGTTGGGACGGGCATGTGACCGGGGCAGACGCCCCCAGCGCGGCGGCTTTGCGGCTGGCACAGAAAAATCGTTTCGCGGAGCTTGAGGCCGAAGCCGAGGTGGCGCGCGATGTCTTGGCCGAGGCCGAGGAGCGGTTGGCAATCGCCGGCGACGCGATCCGGGCCGAGGAAAGTCGTCTTGTCGTCGCGCGTGATACCAGCCGACTTGCTGCTCGCCAGCTCGCCGAGGCTCGCGAAGCATTGGCGATGGCGGAGCGCGCCTCCGGCGATCTGATCCGCCGTCGCGATGTCATCACGGAAGCTGCCAGCCATCTGCAGGCGCAGATGGAAGAGGTGATGGTACAAGATGAAAATGCCCGCATCGAACTGGAGGATGCGCCCGATCTGGCGGCCATCGATCTCAAGCTGCGCGACCAGCAGGCAGATGTCGCCACGGATCGCGGAGCGCTCGCCGAAGCGCGCGCCCGTTACGAAGGGCTGAATCGCGAAAATGAGGCGCGGCAGCGCCGTATCCTCGCGATCAGGCAGGAGCGCGACGGTTGGCGCGAGCGCGCCGCCAGTGCGGAAGAGCATATCCAAACCTTGCGCGACCGCGAAGAAGAAGCACGCGACGAAGCCGCTGAGCTGGATCTTGCCCCGGATGAATTCGATGACAGGCGCCGTGGATTGATGAATGAATTGCAGAAGGCCGAGGAGGCGCGCCGCGCGGCGGCCGATCGCCTGGTCGAGGCGGAAATCGTTCAGCGTGAGGCCGATCGCCAGGCCGCAACGGCGCTGTCGGAACTGGCGGAAAGCCGTGAAAAACGCGGCCGTATCGAAGAGCGGCTGGTTTCCGCCCGCGAGCGCCGCCAGGAAAGCGAGTTGCGCATCCGCCAGGCGCTGAATGTGGAACTGCACGAGGTGCTGCGGCTTGCCGGCCTGTCGGCGGGGCAAAATGTTCCCGATTTGCGCGAGGTCGAGCGCGAGTTGGAGCGGCTGAAGATCGAGCGTGAACGCCTCGGTGCCGTCAACCTGCGCGCCGAGGAAGAAAGCAAGGAATTGACGGAGCGGCTGCGGGCCTTGATCAAGGAGCGCGACGACGTCATCGACGCCATCCGTAAGCTGCGCGGTGCGATCCAGAGCCTCAACCGCGAAGGCCGCGAGCGCCTGATCGCTGCCTTCGACGTTGTCAATGTGCAGTTCCAGCGGCTGTTTACCCATCTTTTCGGCGGCGGCACGGCCGAGCTGCAACTGATCGAGTCAGACGATCCGCTGGAGGCGGGCCTCGAAATCCTCGCCCGTCCGCCGGGCAAGAAGCCCCAGACCATGACGCTGCTTTCCGGCGGCGAACAGGCGCTGACGGCAATGGCGCTGATCTTTGCCGTCTTCCTCACCAACCCGGCGCCGATCTGCGTGCTGGACGAAGTGGACGCGCCGCTCGACGACCACAATGTCGAGCGCTATTGCAATCTCATGGACGAGATGGCCGCCTCGACCGAAACGCGTTTTGTGGTCATCACCCACAATCCCATCACCATGGCCCGCATGGACCGCCTCTTCGGCGTGACCATGGCCGAACAGGGTGTCTCACAGCTTGTTTCCGTTGATTTGCAAACCGCGGAGCAACTGCGGGAAATTGCTTGAGGCGTCTTTTTCCGGTTGGAAAAAGGAGAAACTATTTCCATATCGACAAGAAATTGCCGCTTCGGCTGCCGCACAGCCGGAAAGCGTGTTAGATTTCTTTTCGATCAATAATACGTGGCGCTAATCCGCCCGGAAGGGAAGCATGTCTGGATTTGATGGCGGTATTTTCGATTTCCTCGGAATACTCGCCGTGTTGTTCCTCGTCGCCGCCAATGGTTTTTTCGTTGCGGCCGAATTTTCGCTAGTCTCCGTTAGGCGCAGCCGCGTGGCCGAACTGGTCCTGGAGGGGCGGATGAACGCGACCGCCTTGCAACGGGCCGTCGACAATCTCGACGCCAATCTCGCGGCCACTCAGCTCGGCATCACCATATCTTCGCTCGCTCTCGGCTGGGTGGGTGAGCCGGCGCTTGCCCATCTGTTGGAGCCGCTTCTCGATTTTCTGCCTGGCACCTGGGCCGCTGCCGGATCGCACGCCGTCGCCGTCGTGATTTCCTTCATTATCATCACCGCCCTGCACATCGTCCTTGGCGAACTTGCGCCGAAGAGCCTGGCATTGCAACGCAGCGAAGGCACCGCCCTAGGTGTGGTGCGACCGCTCGGTCTGTTCCTGTTTCTGCTCCGCCCGGCCATCGTGGTGCTGAACGGTCTCGGAAATATGGTTCTGCGCCTCTTCGGGCTGCGGCCGGGCGCCGGCGAAGGTTCGCTGCATTCCCCAGCGGAAATCAAAATGCTGGTCGCCGAAAGCCAGGAAGCCGGTCTGTTGGAACAGGCGCAGCAGGAACTGGTCGAACGTGTCTTCAACATCGGCGACCGCGATGTTTCCGACATCATGACGCCGAGACTGGAGGTCGACTGGATCGACGCTGAGGACACGCCGGAGGAGATGCTGAAGGCCATTCGCGAAAGCCGGTTCGAACAGCTCCTCGTCGGTCGCGGGACGATCGACGAACCGATCGGCATGATCCTGAAGAGGGATCTTCTCGATCAGCTCCTGAACGGCCAGTCGCTCGATCCGATAGCGGTCATGCGGCAGCCACTCATCGTTCATGAGGCGACGGCCGTGTTCAAAGTGCTCGAAAGCTTCAAACGCGCGCCTGTCCGTCTCGCCATGGTCATCGATGAATATGGCAGCCTGGAGGGCATCGTCACGCAGACGGACCTGCTGGAAGCCATCGCCGGCGACTTGCCGAATATGGAGAACGAGGGGCCGGATATCGTCGAGCGAGCCGACGGCTCACTGCTGATCGAAGGCATGATGCCGGTCTATGATGCTTTCCAGAGGCTGGGCCTCCGCGATCGTTCCGAAGACAGCGGTTTCCACACCTTTGCCGGCTTTGCCCTCTACCAGCTCGGACATATCCCGGAGGTCGGCGAGAGCTTCATATTCGACGGCTGGCACTTCGAGATCGTCGATCTGGACGGCATGCGGATTGACAAAATTCTGGCAAAGCGGGAGGGGCCGGCTTAGCCGCCTGTATCCGATCATCAGGTTGCGGTCGATGGCGGGTCGTTTGGCTTGCCTTTGAATGGTGCCACCTCGATTTCTCCCTCTCGCTTGCGGGCTTGAGCAATGTCGTAGCTATTCTGCATCCGCATCAGCGTATCCATAGATACGCCAAATGCTTTCTCGATTCTGAGCGCCATTTCTGGCGACAGGTGGGCTCGTTCGTTGAGAAGCGCGGACAAGGCGGGGCGTGTAACGCCCAGCGCCTTGGCCGCGTCCGTGACGGAAAGCTCAAGAGCTTCAATGATCTCGCTTTTGACGAATCCGCCCGGATGGGCTGGATTTTTCATGCGGATGCCCTGTGCAGCGTTCATGGGCGCCTCCTAATGATAATCTTCATAATCGAGATCGATGATCTCAATTTCTGTCCGGTCTATCCGAAATGTCAGCCGCCAGTTTTTGGTGACAAAGAGGCTCCAGGTGCCCTTACGATCGCCGGTGAGCAGATGCGCTTTCCAACTCGGCACCGTCCGTAATTCCTGCTCCTGTTCCATGTCCTGGAGGAACGAAATAATACGTCGCAGTTTCGGCACGAAGGCCGGTTGCAAGCCGGAGGCATCATCGTCTTCGATGAACCGGCGCAGCTCCTTATGAATCACGTTTCTGATCTTCATAATTTTAGTTAGTGAAGCGGACGTCATGCGTCAAGTGACGCTTTACGCATGTATTGCAACAGGCGCGGTTTTCAACACTGTGATCCGATATTTATTGTGCGGCGCAACATTTCGCCGCATTTGTCGATTTTCATTTCCGCCTCAATCAATTAAGTTCAACCTTAGGAGTTGGACGGGGGAAGATGACGAAGTGGGTTTATACATTCGGCGACGGGAAGGCCGAGGGTCGCGCCAAGGATTATGAGCGGCTCGGGGGGAAGGGCGCCAATCTCGCCGAAATGTGCAGCTTAGGCCTGCCGGTTCCCCCTGGCTTGACGATCGTCAGCGAAGCCTGCGCTTTCTACTACAAGAACGGCCGCAACGTTCCGGAAGATCTGAAGCCGCAGGTGGTGCAAGGCTTGAAGCAGATGGAGGCGGTCACCGGGCGCAAGTTCGGCGATACGGCTCGCCCGCTGCTCGTTTCCGTGCGCTCCGGCGGGCGCGCCTCCATGCCAGGCATGATGGATACCGTCCTCAATCTCGGCCTCAACGACGACACGGTGCAGGCGCTCGGCCACGACGCCGGCGACGCTCGCTTTGCCTGGGACAGCTATCGGCGCTTCATTCAGATGTATGCCGATGTCGTCATGGGTCTCGACAACGAGATTTTCGAGGAAATCCTGGAGGATGAGAAGGCCCGCCTCGGCCACGAGTTCGATACCGATCTTTCCGCCGTTGAGTGGCAGCATGTTGTCTCGCTCTACAAGGCCGTCATCGAAGAGGAACTGGACGAGGCCTTCCCGCAGGAGCCTGAGGTGCAGCTCTGGGGTGCCGTCGGCGCGGTGTTTTCCAGTTGGATGAACCCACGCGCGGTCACCTATCGGCATTTGCACAATATTCCCGAAGCCTGGGGCACTGCGGTCAATATCCAGGCCATGGTCTTCGGTAATCTCGGCAATTCGTCCGCCACGGGCGTCGCCTTTACCCGCAATCCGTCGACGGGTGAGAAGGAGCTCTACGGCGAATTCCTGGTCAATGCGCAGGGCGAGGATGTCGTCGCCGGTATTCGCACTCCGCAGAGCATCACTGAGGCGGCCCGCATCGCCTCCGGCTACGAGCGGCCGTCGATGGAAAAGCTGATGCCGGAAGCCTTTGCCGAATTCCGCCGCATCTGCGCAGAGCTCGAATCGCATTACCGCGACATGCAGGATCTGGAATTCACCATCGAGCGCGGCAAGCTCTGGATGCTGCAGACCCGCGCCGCCAAGCGCACCACAAAGGCGGCGATGAAGGTCGCCGTCGATATGGTCGACGAAGGCGTGATCACCAAGGAGGAGGCCGTCTCTCGCATCGAGCCCTCGACCCTTGACCAGCTCCTGCATCCGACGATCGATCCGCGCGTGCACCGCGAGGTCATCGGCTCCGGCTTGCCGGCCTCTCCGGGGGCGGCAACAGGCGAGGTGGTCTTCACCGCCGAGGAGGCGATTATCGCGGAAGAGGAGGGCCGCAAGGTCATTCTCGTGCGCATCGAGACGAGCCCGGAGGACATTCACGGCATGCATGCCGCCGAGGGAATTCTCACCACGCGCGGCGGCATGACCAGCCATGCGGCGGTCGTTGCCCGCGGCATGGGCATTCCCTGCGTCGTCGGCGCAGGCACCATGCGCATCGACATGCGCAACGAAAAGCTGATCGGCATCGGCATCACGCTGAAAAAGGGCGACATCGTCACGATCGACGGCTCCACCGGTCAGGTGCTGAAGGGCGAGGTGCCGATGATCCAGCCGGAACTCTCCGGCGACTTCGGCCGCATCATGGCCTGGGCCGACCATTCGCGCCGCATGACGGTGCGAACGAATGCCGACACGCCGGCCGACGCCCGCGCGGCCCGTTCCTTCGGCGCCGAAGGCATCGGTCTTTGCCGTACCGAACATATGTTTTTCGAAGGCGACCGCATCCATGTCATGCGGGAGATGATCCTTGCCGAAGGCGAGGAGGGCCGCCGCGCCGCACTCGCCAAGCTCCTGCCGATGCAGCGGCTCGATTTCACCGGCATGTTCACCATCATGCACGGCCTGCCGGTGACCATCCGCCTGCTGGACCCGCCCTTGCACGAGTTCCTGCCGAAGACGGACGAGGAGATCGCCGAGGTTGCCGGCATCATGGGCATGGAGCCGGCCATATTGCGCCAGCGTGTCGATGCGCTGCATGAGTTCAATCCCATGCTCGGCCATCGCGGCTGCCGCCTGGCAATTTCCTATCCCGAAATCGTCGAGATGCAGGCCAGAGCCATCTTCGAGGCGGCGGTCTCCGCCGCAAAAGAGACGGGTGCGGCCGTCGTGCCGGAGATTATGGTGCCGCTGGTCGGCCTGCGTTCGGAGCTTGATTACGTCAAGACATGTATCGATGCGGTGGCCCGCGCCGTCATGACGGAAGCGAAGATGAAGATAGATTATCTTGTCGGCACGATGATCGAGCTGCCGCGCGCTGCCCTTCGTGCGCACATCATTGCCGAGGCGGCCGAATTCTTCTCCTTCGGCACCAACGACCTGACGCAAACCACCTTCGGCATGTCGCGCGACGATGCCGCCGCCTTCATTCCCACCTATCAGCGCAAGGGGATCATCGAGCATGATCCCTTCATCTCGCTCGATTTCGACGGTGTCGGAGAGCTGATCCGCATCGCGGCCGAACGCGGCCGCCGCACGCGCAACGATATGAAGCTCGGCATCTGCGGCGAACATGGCGGTGATCCGGCCTCGATCCAGTTTTGCGAGGAGATCGGACTGGATTATGTGTCCTGTTCGCCTTTCCGCGTGCCGATCGCAAGGCTCGCGGCGGCGCAGGCGGCAATCAGAGGCAAGGCATAGTTTTCATCGCGGGGAGAGACGAAGCGGTCAATGCCAATGGTGATGATAATATCCCGGTCCTACCACGATGGACGGTCCCCAGAAGAAATCATCATTGCTTTCCATGAAAGCACGCTGATCGGCGCGCCGGCTCAGATCCTGATTCATCAGGCAATTGGCGAAATTCTCGGTGCCGCGGCGAAAGCCGTAGCTGCTGCATCTCGCCTCATCCGCCGCGCGAATCTCTTCTGCCGTCTGACAGGCGGTTAAAGCCAGCGCCATGGCAATGAGGGAAAGTGCGGGAAAAATACGCATGACTCGAAATCCTCGGCACAGATATGCACGCGAAAACTATAGTCTCCCTCGATAAGGTGCGAAAGGCATATTGCCGCCAGTTCATCACGAACCGTTGAACGGCATGGTAAGACTTAAACAGCTCAAGCGTCGTCACGCGGCCTTGCGGGCAGGCGTTGCAGCAGATCGACGAAAGCATCGGCGAAGCGGAGCAGGGGCTCGGTCTCCTCATCCGGCTGCAGCAGGCGGATTTCCGCATCGTCTTCGTCGAGCACCGCGAAGATGACGCGCATGGTCTCGCCACCCTCCGGGATCCGCAGAACCGCAAGCCGGCGGCAATCCGATATCAATCCTGTGGCCGGAAGATCGAAGAGAAACTCGCCGTGCGCAGCCCGGGCGGCATCCCGCACTGCTTCGCAAAAGGCAGCCTCCCCGCCGGAAAAACCTTCGAGCGATAATTCAAGCTCAAGGAGTTCGAGCGGCAGCGTGGGGTCGGCGGCATCGGCGACCGTGCCGGCGGCCGCAGGCAGCGGCTTGGCGGCGATGTCCAGCGATTGCATCGTTTCCATCTCCTCAAGTCCTTTCATGGCCTAAACAAAACCCCAAAAAGCATGGCCTCTTTTGATAATTTAAGCAAGTACTCACATTTTGCGCTCACTAACCCCTGCAACCGGTTTGCAGTCGGATGTTGTTCATCCCCACCGAGAGCCGATTTATTTTCGCCATTTCTTGCTCTAAACATGAAGTCGACCTCGGGATTGGGGTGCATCCGCCTTCCGATCCGACGCGCCGACGAGCTTTTGATGACCATTCGCTTCGACCGTCCCGTTTCCCATGCCGCCCGTGCCGCGCGCCTGATTGCGTCCTTTGCGCTGGTGCTGTGCGCGGTGATTCTGGTCGGCCATCGATTCGGGCCGCTGGAAACGCCCTATTTCGTCCTGCTGATGCTGATTTCCGCTGGTTTTGCCGCATTGGCGGTGCTGCTTGCCGTCATCGGCTTGTCGCAGCTCTGGCGGCTTGCCGCCATAGGCGGCGTTTCGGCTTTCAAGGCGCTGATCTACGCCGCGCTGCCGCTGGCGATCGTCGGCATCGGCGTGGAGCGCTACTGGACACGGCCCGCCATCTACGATGTCTCCACCGATCTCGTTGACGCCCCGGAATGGCTGGCGCCCCCCCGGGCAGAACAGATCTGGCTGCCGGCAAGGCATTTCGTGACGCCGCAGGACCGCGAGGCGCAATATACCGCCTATCCGGCGCTGACCGGCCGTCGTTACGAAGGCGCCGTCGACCGCGTGCTCGAAGCGGTGCGCAAGGTCGCCAAGGACAACCACATCACCATCGTCAAGGCCGAAGGCGCAGATGTCGTTGATCCGAACGGCAATGAAAAGCCGAAGCGCCGCGCGCCGCGGCAGAACCAAAGCCAGACACCGGACGACACTGCCGTCACCGACATGCCCGACGTCGTCCCCGTGCCGACGCCGCGTCCCTTCCGCGACGATGTGGCGGACCTGATCCGCCAGAATTCCGATGTCGTCCTGCAGGGCGAGACCCGCACCCGCATTCTCGGCCTGAATTTCGATGTGCTGATCCGCCTGCGTGAAGAGGCGGAGACGACGCTGGTCGATGTCCGCGTCGCCTCCCGGTATGGCCAGGACGATCTCGGCATCAGCGCCAATATAGCCGAAACCTATCTGAAGGCGCTGGATGCGGAACTCCTCGGCATTGCCGGAAGCTGAAGCCGCTTACGCCAGCCTGTAAGTTCCGAACAACGCCGGCGGGCCGTCCGTCTCCACCAGACCTTTCCCCACCAGATCCTCCAGATGCGCCAGCACCGAGAGTGCGGCTGCGCCATGCAGGCGAGGATCGGTGTCGCGGTAGATGGCTTTCACCATGTCGGGGATCAGGCGGTCGCCGGCCTTGATGCGCTCCAGCACGGCGCGCTCGCGCATGCGCCGATGGGTCCTGAGACCGCGCATGAAGGAGGCGGGTTCCATCACCGGGCCGCCGTGACCGGGAAAGAACCGGCGGTCGTCGCGGGCAAGCAGTCGCTCGAGTGAAGCCATGTAATCGGCCATGGAGCCATCGGGCGGCGCGACGATCGTCGTCGCCCAGGCCATGACATGATCGGCGGAAAAGACGATGCCGCTGCCTTCTAGCGCAAAGCACGCATGATTGGCCGTATGGCCGGGTGTCAAAAGCGCGGTCAATTCCCAACCGTCTCCAGAGACGCTTTCGCCGTCGGCAAGCGCGATGTCCGGCAGGAAATCCGTATCCGAGCTTTCGGCGAAGGGATTGATCTCGCCCTTATGCAGCGGCCGCGCCGGGCGGTGTGGCCCTTCGCCGACCGTTACGGCACCCGTTGCCTCCTTCAGCCGCTTGGCGAGCGGAGAATGGTCGCGGTGGGTATGGCTGACGAAGATATGCGTCACCTCGCGCCCCTTCAGCGCTGCCATCAGGGCCGCGAAATGCGCCTCGTCCTCCGGGCCCGGATCGATGACCGCCACGGACGAGCCGCCGACGATATAGCTGTTGGTGCCGTGAAAAGTGAAGGCGCTGGGATTGTTGACCGTCAGCCGTTCGACACCGGGCGCAATCGGCACGGCACGCCCATAGGCAGGCTCGAAGGCAAGGTCGAATTCGGGAACGCTCATCGTTTGTATTCGATTTCAATGAAGGACATCGGTTCCGACCCGGCATTGACCACATTATGCTCGACGCCCGCATCGCGCCGGTAGGCTGCGCCTTTGGCAAGATCGACGCGCCGGCTTTCCGGCCCTTCCTCGATCAGGAATTGGCAATCCGTCATCGGCACCACGACATAGCCGAGACCATGGACATGATGCCCCGTATCGGCGCCCGGCTCGAAATCCCAGCGGATGATGCGCACCACGGCGTCGTCCACAAGCACCGAAGGGACGGCCGGAGGGCGGGCACGAAACTGGCTCATTGGATCTCCTGAGTGGATTTTGAAACAGCAAGCCCTATCATAGCCCCGCCGGAAGCACACAGAAATATGCGCTCACGCATAACTTAATGATTGTGAGCGGATGCGACCTTTGCTAATCAGACGCCGATTTGGCGCGAACAGTCGCCATGTCGCACTGTTGGGGCGTAGCCAAGCGGTAAGGCAGCGGTTTTTGGTACCGCCATCCCCTGGTTCGAATCCAGGCGCCCCAGCCATTCAAATTTCCAAAAATCTAAATTGATTGATTTGGCCGCAAAACAGCCGAACGCACCATCAAAACAAAAACAGGCGACCCTTTCGAGCCGCCTGCGAGAGTCCATCCCCGATAATCCGAGAAACTCAGCTCGCCTTTTCCGGCGGCGCCAGCAGTTCGGCACAGTAGGAGGAGCCGTTGGTGCCCGGCTGGTCGCCGAGGATATGGATCGAGCGGATGACATAGCTCTGGTTGGTGACGATATCGGCCTTGCAGCTCAGATAGAGCTTGCTCTTCTTTGCGCCCTTCTTGCCGCCGACGGTGACCGTCTTATAGCCGCCGCGCCAGGTGTAGACGCGGTTGCCGCCTTCGTCGCGATCGGAGATCGGCGGGCCGTAGGAGGCGAAGAAGCGGCCGGCCGACTGGCCTTCCCAGCGGTCCTGAACCGGGTTGCTGGCAATCGTCGGAAGAGCTGTGCCTGTGGTGGAGCAGCCGGCCAGGGCCAGCAACAGCCCTGCCGCGGTGATCATGCGGATATTCATCGTATCGTCCTTGAGCTTCTGTCTCGCAATCGGCTGGCGAAACGCCGCTGTCCCACGACATTTCCGCCTGTCCCGCTAAGGCTTTAGCGCCAAAGGCGACAAAAGAAAATTCCAATCCGCGTGAAGACGTGGGATTTTGCCAAAGGTGTTGCGTCTTACGCACTTCGGCCGGTTCGAGACCTGTTTTTCTGCCGATTTTCTGAGCAATTGCCTCTGTAATCTTTTCGTCAAAAATCAATTGGTTTTTTTGATTTTGGTGCTTGTGCATCAAAAAGGGCTGGTCTATAGAAGCGCCGCTGGTCACGGAGTGTAGCGCAGTCTGGTAGCGCACCACGTTCGGGACGTGGGGGTCGAGTGTTCGAATCACTCCACTCCGACCAGCTTGAAAAGCCCGCATCTGCGGGCTTTTTTCGTTTTTGGACTTCGGTGCTAGTCATTTCCTTCTATCGTCCCTTCCATTCGGTTGTGGAAACGGTGCCATCCGTTGGATCTGGGTGCGGCCGACGGAGTCTTTTGAGAGTTGATGCCGGGCTCTTCGCATGGACGATATTTAGTTAGGCTAGTTGTCCAAGGGGCTCTGGTACCGAATGGTTTAAACGCTGAGGTCGCGGACTCACCGATTAAAAACCAATTTAATTAATTCAAAAATATCGTTGAAATTTAAATATTGAATGATATTATCTAACCGTTAGGCGACTTTCCGCCTACGTGGCTGCACCTGTAGCCACACTGGGCCGCCCACATCGTCCCCGACCGGCGGCCCAATTTTTTGTCACTATTTTGAATTTTACTGATGTGAGGCGTGCCGGGCTGCCGGAATAGCAATAAGGGCAGCGTCAACGCCGCGGCGAAGCCGCTACTGGCTTGTTGACAAAAACTAAGGTCGCCTTACTATTAGGCTGCTAGATTAGATTGACCTCCAATCTGCGCCCATGGTGGCCTGGCCGTTTCCCTCGGCCAGGCCACTTCTCGTTTGGCGTGCCTCCTGTCGACGCTGCCTAAGATTTTACCGCGCTCCCGGAGGGCATTCTTCCCGAATTCCCACGTTGTGTTTATCCTCTCCTCAAGGCCTTCTATCGGCGCAACAAACCGCCGATGGCGGTTGCCGCATGATATCCTTTTACGGCATGGCGTTTTTCGTCGCGGGAACACTATATACAGAGTTGGAACGGGACAGCTCACTCGATGCCGAGGAGGGGCGCCCGCATGGGAAACGAAGCGAGGGACAAGGATGCGGTCTAGGCGGGGACGAAATGACGGTGCGGCTTTGAGTTGGTTTGCAGCGAGCGATAGGCTCGTCGTCGCCGGTCTTTCCGGGCTGGCGCTGACCGTTGCAATCCTGCTCGTATCCGGCGCGCACAAATCTGCGCAAGCCGGCGATTGCGGCAGTGTTGCTTCGCCAGGCCTCGATTGGAGCGAATGCAGTAAAAACAACATCATGCTGCAGGGCAGCGACCTGCACGGAGCCAATCTTGCCGGCGCTCATTTCGACGGTACCGATCTCAGCAACGCCAACCTCACCTCGGCAAATCTGGAAAAGGCAACGCTGGTCCGCGCATGGGTGAAGAATGCGCACGCCGAAGGGGCGAATTTCTCGCGGATCGAGGCCTATCGCTCTGATTTCAGCAACGCCGTGGCCAATGGCGCCGCATTTGCCAGCGCCGAACTGCAGCGGGCCGAATTCGGCGGCGCGCAGCTTACCAGCGCGGATTTTCAGAAGGCCGAGCTTGGCCGCGCCGATTTCGATAAGGCTGTGCTGGGGGGAACCAATTTTTCACTCGCCAATCTTTCCCGTGCCGCTCTGAGCGGCGCGATGATCAAGGGCCCGGTCGCCTTCGGCGGCGCCTTCATGTATCTGACGCGCATCGAAGGGCTCGATCTCTCGGTGGCCACCGGCCTGGAACAACAGCAGATCGATCTTGCCTGCGGCGATAAGGCGACCAAGTTGCCCGCTGGGCTGAAAGCGCCGGAGAACTGGCCTTGTCCGCCTGACGACAAGGACTGAGTAATCCCGCCGGTAACGAGACAACCGAAAGGCAGCAATCCGATGTTTGCAGAAAAGACGATCCAGCATGACAGCAAACCTGAATTCTATCGCGAGCTTGCCGGTCAGTTGCAGGCGCTGCTCGACGGCGAAACCGATCCGATCGCCAACGCCGCCAACACGTCGGCATTGATCTATCAGATGCTGCCGAACCTCAACTGGGCCGGCTTCTATTTCCTGCAGTCGGATGACGAACTCGTGCTCGGCCCGTTCCAGGGCAAGCCGGCCTGTGTCCGCATCGCGGTCGGCCGCGGCGTGTGCGGGACGGCGATCGAGAGGGAGCAGTCGATCCTTGTCGAAGACGTGCATGCTTTTCCGGGCCATATCGCCTGCGATGCCGCCTCCCGCTCGGAGCTGGTGGTGCCGTTGTTTCGCGATGGCCATGTTTTCGGCGTGATCGATCTCGATAGCCCGCTTGCCGGCCGCTTCGACACCGACGACCAGGCCGGCATCGAGGCGCTGGCGACGATCTATGCGGCTGCCTGCGACTGGGACGACTGATCGCCGCTAGATGGCCGGCGCATCACGCCGCCGTGTGCGATATGGCAAATCGTTTGCGCCATACCTATATTTCCGTCGCAACCACTCCCGCGACGCTCATCGAGCTTGATGTCTGTAACGATATCCAGTGTTCTTTCGTAGACCTGGTCGAGTTCGAAACATGCGTCTGAGGGCAAGGAGAACAGGAATGCAGAACTACAGCAAGACGTCCGAGGCTATAGCGAAGCTGTCTCCCGAGCAGTACCGCGTGACGCAGCAAAGCGGTACCGAGCGTCCGGGCACGGGCGAATATCTCAACAACAAGCAGCCCGGCATCTATGTCGACATCGTATCGGGCGAGCCGCTGTTTGCCTCTTCCGACAAGTTCGATTCAGGCTGCGGCTGGCCGAGCTTCACCAAGCCGATCGAAGCTGCCAACATCAACGAGCTGACCGACCTCTCGCACGGCATGCTGCGCACCGAAGTGCGCTCCATCCATGGCGACAGCCATCTCGGCCATGTCTTCCCGGATGGACCGCAGGATCGCGGCGGTCTTCGCTATTGCATCAACTCCGCCTCCCTTCGTTTCGTGCATCGTGATCGCATGGAAGCCGAAGGTTATGGCGCCTATCTCGACCAAGTGGAGGATATCCAATGACTACGGAACGTGCAGTTCTCGCCGGCGGTTGCTTCTGGGGCATGCAGGACCTCATTCGCCGCTATAACGGCGTCCTTTCGACGCGCGTCGGTTATACCGGCGGCGACGTCCGCAACGCGACCTATCGCAACCACGGCACCCATGCCGAAGCGATCGAGATCACCTTCGATCCCGAAAAGATCAGCTATCGCGATCTTCTGGAGTTTTTCTTCCAGATCCATGATCCGAGCACGCGCAACCGTCAGGGCAACGATGTCGGCACGAGCTATCGCTCGGCTATTTACTATACGAGCGACGAGCAGAAGCGGGTCGCCCTGGACACCATCGCCGATGTCGATGCGTCCGGTCTCTGGCCGGGCAAGGTCGTCACCGAAGTCACCCCGGCTAGCGACTTTTGGGAAGCCGAACCGGAGCATCAGGACTATCTGGAGCGTATTCCGAACGGGTATACCTGCCATTTCGTCCGCCCCGGCTGGAAGCTGCCCGTCAGGCAAGCCGATGCCACGCAGCGCGCGGCATCGTGAATGACGGACACGGGTTGCCGGGCGCGGTCATGGATGAACGGCTGAGACCCTACCTCGGCACATGGGACGTGAGGCGGAAGATCATCGACCGCCTCAACGCCTCTTTTGTCCACTTCGAAGGGCAGGCTTTCGTCACGCCGCACCAATTCGAGGAGCATGGCGGCACGACGACGGACTACGGGACGCTCAGAAGCAGCCGTATCTACCGGCTACATAGCGCGCCTGAGCATGTCAGCGTCTACTTCCCCGATCTCACCGAATTCATCCGCATCGGAAAGGACGCCTCGCAGCGTCTTGCTCATCAATGCGGCTCCGATCTCTATCGCGGCCGTCTTTTCTTTCGCAATCCGGATGCCTGGGCCGAGATGTGGCACGTGCAGGGGCCGCGAAAACACTATGTGAGCCTTGCGCACTATCGGCGCGGCTAAAGCTCGTCGCGGTCTTTCAGATTCGCTTCCACGCTTTAGCTCCTTGTTTGTGCATGTCGTTTTCGCAAAACCGCCGTACACTTTTGCGCGACATGCATTAGGCTCTTTCATATTTAGCCTGCTAGACCAGCCCAGGGACGTCGTCTCGACGATTCGATAGCTCCTTTGCGGCTGTGGTCTCACTGGCATGGGCGCCCAATGCAAAATGGGATAGCTCACCATTGAATCTGGTAGGATTCTCCAGGAAAGGCGCGTGCGCCGTCTCGACGTACCACGATGCTGTAGCTTCAGGGCACAGTGCCATAAGGTGCTGCGCCATCGCCGGCAGGACCACCGTGTCCTTTTGGCCGTGGCTTACCAGGACAGGCACCGCAAGTGCGCTCAGCACATCATCGGAATCGATCTCGCGGGCCAGCAGAGCAGCCCGGATCTTCGCTGGCACGGCCATGTTCCAACAAATTGCCGTCTCGAATTCGTCGGAAGACAGTTGCGAATAGGTGCACGCGCGCACGAGATTGCGGATTGCTTCTATGTTGCCAGGCAGGTCTTCGCCCGTAGCGCCAACGACATGATCAAGGAAGCCAGGGCCGATCAAAGTGCCGAGCGCCGCCTTGTTTAGCGTCGTTGCCCCGCCCACAAAGTTGATACCCGCAACATGGGCAGTTCCATAGGCACGGAGATAGTCGCAAATAATGAAGCCACCGTAGGACCAGCCCACAAGAACCGGCCTGCCAAGGTTGAGTTGATCTATGATAGCGGCGATATCCTCGGCCCAAAGCTGCGGTTGAGTATAATGCTCTGCTTCAAGCGGTGCGTCCGACATGCCGTGACCGCGCAGGTCCAAGGCGACGAGGCGGAAATCCGCGGCAAGCATGCTTTCATATTGGTTTTTCCAACAAAGATGGTTTTGAGACCATCCGTGGATGAAGACGATCGAGGGCGCGTCTTCATTTCCCCACTCGCGAACATGCAGTCGCAATCCTGCGCCGCCAATAACATTATGAACCTTCATCGTCGTTCCTCCTTGTCAGCATCGAAACTGTTGGAAGCATTCTATTCTGCGCGCGTGAGAAAGAATGTGGAAGGAACCGTTGAAAATGCCGGGCCAACCATTGAAAGAGCGCGCGGCAGCCGAAGTGTCACGATGTTCCACCAAACGCGGGAACATCCTGCCCAGCTGATGGCACCTCCAAAGCGGTCAAGTGTCAAGGCGGCATGGTTCTGGGCTACGTTGTTTCGCGACGTTGGCCGGCCGCCAGATTTCGCCGCCGCGGCTGGCACTTGCGCCCTTAGCTAGTCAATCGGGGCCGGATGCGAGGCCAAGAATGCCTGCGCTTCCTTCTGCAGCCATTCGCAGAACAAAACCGATTTTCGATTGCGACGGGCGCGCCGCAGCGCCACGTAATGATGGCCGCTGTCGATGAAACCCAGTGGGGCGGCGAGGCGGCCGAAGCGGATATCGTCGGTCACATAGGGCCAAGGCGCGACGCAGACGCCGAGGCCGGCACTTGCAGCCTCCAGCATGAAATAGAAATGCTCATATTCCACGCGCCCTCCGGCCTCGACCGGCGCACCTGACCGCGACAGCCAATCACCCCAGGCGCGAAGGCGGGTTCTGGTATGAAGCTGCGGAACGCCTGCGAAATTCCCGGCAGCGGTTTTTATGAGGGGAGGCGACAGAACCGGGCCTGTCTGCTCCGGAAAAAGCGAGATAACCTCGGCGCCCTGGGGCCAGGGCGCCGCGCCGACCCGAATCGCAACATCGAACCCGTCTCGCGTAAAATCGACCGGACGAGACGACGCCGTCAGCCGAACCTCGATATTGGGATACTCCGCCTGAAACCGGTAAAGCCGCGGGATCAGCCAACGCATGGTAAAGGTGCCGGGGCAGGAGACATCGAGCGATCCCTCTTCCGTATCGGCAACCGACCGCACCGACATGTCGATCTGATCGAAAGCGGAGACCAAGCCGGATAACAGGGTCGAACCCGCCTCCGTCAGCCGCAGTTTGTTCTTCGGTCCCTCGAACAGCGGCACGCCCAGCACATCCTCGAGATGCTGGATCTGACGGCTCACGGCGCTATGCGTCACGTTCAGCTCGTCAGCCGCGAGCGTCATCCGTCCATGCCGGCCGGCGGCTTCGAAGGCACGTAATGCGTTCAGAGATGGGATGCGGCGGGCCATGTGAGATTTCCGAACAAGTTTTGTTCGATCATATCGGTTTTCTTCCTGCATGCCATAATGTTTTGTCCTGCTTACAAAGTATTTTTTCTCACTAAGGGAACAATGAAGTTCTGAATGCGAGAGCCACGGGGCTGTTAGCGCAACCAGACAAAAGAGGATGAAGATAGGATGCTCAACAGACATCAGGACGGCAGCGCCGGTGACGCAAATTATGGCGTCATTGGCGCGAACTACGTGAAATACCGCCAGCCGGATCCGCATATTGCGGCGTTTATCCATGCTGCATTGGGCAATGCCCGTAGCGTTCTGAATGTCGGTGCCGGCGCCGGCTCCTATGAGCCCATTGATCGCGCGGTGACGGCGGTTGAGCCGTCCGCTTCGATGCGGGCGCAACGGCCGGCGCATTTGCCCGCCGCCATCGATGCCACCGCCGAGAAGCTTCCCTTCGCAGACGGCAGTTTCGATGCCTGCATGGCGACATTCACCGTGCATCAGTGGTCCGATCTGCCGGGAGGGCTCGCCGAGATGCGGCGGGTGACGCGCGGTCCCATCCTGATCCTGACCGCCGACCCCGAAGAGCTCGATCGCTTCTGGCTCGTCGATTATGCACCCGAGGTGATCGCGGTAGAGGCACGCCGTTATCCGCAAATGGCGATTATCAGCGAGGGATTGGGCGGCAATGCCAAGGTCATTCCGGTGCCGATCCCGCTCAATTGCACGGACGGTTTCGGCGAGGCCTATTATGGGCGTCCGGAACGCCTGCTGGAGCCGGGTGCCCGTCTCGCCAATTCCGCCTGGAGCTTCGTCGATGCTTCGATCGGCGACCGCTTCGTGGCCGATCTCGGACGCGATCTTGAGGACGGTACATGGGATGCCAAATACGGGCATCTGCGCATGCAGCCGGAATTCGAGGGGTCGCTGAAGCTGGTCGTAAGTGGCGGACGATCCTGATCCCCATCGAGAGACGAAGGTTTGTCCTCTGCCGTTCGGCGAGGGCAAACTTGAAAGGCGCAGGGACCGTTCGCCAAGGTGTGTTGGGTGAACGACCCCTGGGTCGACATATTATTGGCGAGGCATCCGCCGCCTTGTTTGCGCGGCTAGGGCCAGTTCTTCCAATGTGCGGACGGACGTCGGCCAATCAATGCATCCGTCGGTGATGCTTTGGCCATAGACCAGCGCTTTACCGGGAATGAGATCCTGGCGACCGCCGACGATGTTGCTTTCCATCATCATGCCTTTGATGCGACGGTCGCCGGCGGATATCTGCTCTGCGACGGAGCTGACAACCATCGGCTGGTTCTCGGGGTTCTTGCCGCTATTGGCATGGCTGGCATCGATGATGATCCGCGGGTCAAGTCCGGCTTGCTGAGCCTGCGCCGATACCGCTTGCACGCTCGCCGCGTCATAGTTGGGTTGCTTGCCGCCGCGCAGTATGAGGTGGCAATCCTCGTTGCCGCGTGTGGAGGCAATCGCTGCAAGCCCTTCCTTGGTCACGGCCGGGAAATGATGCGGCTGCGAGGCTGCCACGATCGCATCGAGCGCGATCCTGACGTCGCCATTCGTGCCGTTCTTGAAGCCGACAGGACATGAAAGACCCGAAGCGAGCTGGCGATGAACCTGGCTCTCGGTCGTCCTTGCGCCGATCGCACCCCAGCTTACCAGGTCGGAAATGTACTGCGGCGTGATCGTGTCGAGATATTCACAGCCCGCCGGCAGCCCGATTTCGTTGACGTCGACCAGAAGGCTTCTGGCGATGCGTAATCCCTCTTCGATGCGGTAGCTGCCGTCGAGATGAGGATCGTTGATGAGACCCTTCCAGCCGACCGTGGTTCGAGGCTTCTCGAAATAGACCCGCATGATGATTTCGAGATGCTCGGCGAAGCGGTCGCGCTGTTCCTTCAAGCGGGCGGCGTAGTCGCGCGCCGCGACGGGGTCGTGGATGGAGCAGGGGCCGATCACCACGATCAATCGATCATCGTCATTGTTCAGGATGTGGTGAACGGCGCTGCGCGTTTCCGTCACGGTCGTGGTGACGGCCTCGTCCCGCGGGATCTCAGCTATAATGCTGGCGGGCGGGGTGAGGGCAGCGATCTCGACAATTCGCAAATCATCAGTGGAATTCAACACGGTATTGGTTCCTTTTTGGGGTCATACCGTGCCGACAAAAAAGCCGCCAGGTAGGACTAGCGGCTGTTCGGGTCTATGTCATTGCGTCGATTTTACCTACGCACGGGCCCGCCTCCGCTGAGAGCAGCGGTACCAATAAAATCGCGAGGCATTTGCGTAGGTGAATGACATGCGGCGTCTCTACGACAAAAAAGTCGGCTTGTCGATGATGTTGAGGGCATTGCCACAATCTTCACCCCGGCGGCTTGCCGCTTTTGCAGCACGACCGTCCGGAACCGCTGCCAGCCTCTTCGGCCTGCGGCGAATTTACCAGATAATGCGATCAGTGTTGGCGTTGAGAATTCACCGCCGCAGACCAATATTATATATAATATGACAAAAATAAAATTCTACCTTCGGATGTTGACAATCCGATGAATAGCGATCAGGGAGTGTAGGCGAAGCCCGTCCCGGAAGGACCGGCCCAACTTCGCTGGAAGTCAGGCCGGCCTCCATCCGATCAGGGGTCAAGTCAGATCAGATCTCAGAAATGAGGTCTTAGAAGCTACGCTGGAAGCGCAGAACGCCAGCCCACTGGTCCTGGTTGATGGAGTCCCAGTTGGTGTAGGAAACTTCCGGCTGAACCAGCAGGTTCTTGACCGGGTTCCAACGGAGGTTGGCGGTAGCTGCGAAGATCTTCGAGTCGGTGTAGGCAACCTGAGCGTTGGCCTGCAGCTTGTTGTTGATCGGAACGGTGACGCCGCCCCAAACAGCCCAATCGCCCCAGCCGATGCCCTTGGCCGGGCCTGCGCCGTTCGAGCTGGCGTACTTGTTCAGCTTGTCGCCGTCCGTGTTCCAGCCGCCCATGATGAACGCCTTGAAGACGCCGAAGTCGGCATCGGCGCGAGCCTTGATAGCACCTTCTTCGACGATCGAGTCGTAACCGCCGACGATCTTGAAGCCGAAGTTGCCAGCCTTATAGCCAACACCTGCGACAACGTCCGGAGCGTAATGGTCCGAGCTGTCTTCGCCGTTGACGCCGGTTGCGCCAGCGCCGGAATTGGAATCTTCAAGCGAGATCACTGCCGTGAAGCCGTTGCCGGCGTCGTAGCTGTAGGTGATCTGATTGAGTTCGTACGGGCCGTCATAGACCACGTCGTCGTTGATGACGTTGCCGGCATAACCCATGTACAGGTTGTACTGCGAGTCCTGCTTACCAATGAGGAAGCCGCCGAGGCTGATGTTAGCCCAAAGCAGCTTGGTGGTCGTTGCGTTGCCGTCGTTCCAGTCGAAACGGTAGACGGTGTTGGTCTTCAGCGGACCGTATTCGGTGTCCGTTGCAGTGTCGACGCTGAGCTGAGCGCGGGTGTGCCAGTAGGTGCCGCGGTCGCCGGCCGGACCGGGATTGTAGGCGTTGTACCAGCCGCCTTCGGTACGGACCATGCCGCCGATCTTGAGGCAGGTTTCGGTGCCCGGGATGAAGAAGTAGCCTGCACCGTATGCGTCGCAAATGCGGACGTATTCGAGCGGTTCCGGCTCAGCGGCAACGACAGCGTCGGCTGCCTGAGCGCCGGAAACTGCTACGAGCGCAGCAGCGGAGCCGAGAAGAAGGCTCTTGATATTCATAAAAACTCCAATCCGATATAGATTGGGCACAGGCCATCGCGCCGAAAAATCGACGTGCCTCACCCTATCCCTGTTAAAAACCCCGACTCGGGAGAAGCAGGCCCCACCCGCTTCTGCGCGCCATTAAGCCTGAGTTCCTGCAAAATTATATGATATATTTTTGCCAGAATGACGTTTTCGTGATTTTTCATTTTTAGTTGCAGGGATGCAACATTTGCAAACACAGATAGTAAGTTTGCCGTAATATTGTCTGCGCAATAATCACTTTGAGATAGGAAGTGTGTCCGCCGTCAAGGACAATGTTCGAAGACGCGCACGTTCAACCTGAACGGCTGCATGCGAATAGAACGACGCCGACGCCGACGTCGCCAGATGGACTTAGGTGTGGTGAGCTGAAGAGCGCCCGATTAATACAGAGCGGTTCGCTTCGAAGTCGGCGATATCAGCCTGCTCAGCATGGCGCCGATTGCGATGCCCCAAAGGCCGCCGGACATGTCGACGATGATATCCATCGAAGAGCCGTAACTTCCAGTCGCCAGAAAATGCGACAGGCCAAGCACCGAGACACTGCCGATCATCAATAGGCAGGTGAACGAAGGCGACTGCGGATAAGCAAGTCGAGCCAACATGCCCGCGACGCAAAGTGCGCCGGCACGATACATGTTGAAGGGATCACCAAGTTGGGCCTGCAAATTGAGATGCGCAAGGGTCACCGCAACGAGTGCCGCGATGTAGCTCCAAGCGAGAATTTTCAAAAACCGACCTGATATCATGGGGCTATTGTACAGCAATGACCAACCGAAACTCCAGTCTCAGGTCTTTCTCAGCAGTTGCGATTGCCGTCTTGCGGTGCACACATTTTGTGTGTTCGCGAAATATATTGTTGCGCGCCAGGCAAAGCTGAAGGCGCTCACAGCTCAGATTTTCACCAAAAAGGGGCCCGCGGGCCCCTTTTCATCAGGAATCTAACGCCGATCAGATATCGCTGGCGGCGTTTGCCCAAATTTCCGCCGCCTGTGCTGCGGTCACGCGGCGGACTTCGGTTTCGTCGCGGCGGCTGGAGAAGAGTTCGCTGGCCATGATCTGATCCGCAAGATCGGCTGGCAGCGACAGGAGCACGCGTTGGCCATCCTTATGGATGCCGCCGAGGTCGGCGCGCTTGCCGGTGATCATGCCGCCGGCCACCGTGTTGTTGCTTTCGGGGTCGATCAGGATGAAGGAGCCCGTCGAGCGGTTCTGGTCGTAGGGATCAAACACCGCAGCTTCGTCGAAGGAGAGACGGACCTTACCGATCGCGTTCATCCACAGCGACTGTGCGGGTGCCCAGGCGCCGGTCTTCAGCTCGAGTTGAGCGATCGGCTGCACCTGCACGCGCTGGCGGCGGCTGCCGCTCTTCAGCCAATAGCGTTTGCCGGGCTCGATACCTTCCGGCTGCAGCGCAACGATCTGCGCGTCGAACGAGAGGCCGGATTGCGGCTGGCTGTCGATGGCGACGATCATGTCACCGCGCGACACGTCCACCTGCCGGTCGAGCACGAGCGTGATAGCATCTCCTGCGACGGCTGCATTGCGGACGAGATCGAAGGTGACGATCTTGGAAACGTTGGCGACCATGCCCGACGGCAGGATCATGACACTGTCGCCCGGCTTTACCGAACCGCCGGCAACGGTGCCCTGATAGCCGCGGAAGCTTTCGCCCGGCCGCGACACGCGCTGAACCGAAAGGCGGAAGCCGACCGCCTGTGCCGAACGCACGGTGGCAAGTTCCAGCGTCTCGACCAGCGTCGGACCGGTGTACCACGGCATGGCGGCCTGGCCCGAATAGACGACGTTCTCGCCCTTCAGCGCCGACATGGGGATGGCGGTGATCTGCTTGACGCCGAGCGACAGAGCGAATTCGCGGAAATCATGCGAAATCTTCTCGAAACCTGCGCGGTCGTAGTTCGTCAGGTCGATCTTGTTGATGGCAAGCACGAACTGCTTGATGCCGAGCAGCGAAGCGATCGTCGCATGGCGGCGCGTCTGTTCGAGGATGCCCATGCGCGCGTCGACCAGCAGCACCGCGAGATCGGCGGTGGAGGCGCCGGTCGCCATGTTGCGGGTATATTGCTCATGGCCGGGCGTGTCGGCGACGATGAAGGAGCGCTTGTCGGTCGAGAAATAGCGGTAGGCGACATCGATGGTGATGCCCTGTTCGCGCTCGGCCTGAAGGCCGTCAAGCAGAAGTGCGAAGTCGGGCAGGCCGAGATCGTTCTGCTTGCCGGTGGAATCGCGCTGCAGCGTGGCGGCTTGGTCTTCCTTGACGGCCTTGGTGTCCCAGAGCAGACGGCCGATCAGCGTGGATTTGCCGTCATCGACGCTGCCGCAGGTGATCAGGCGAAGCGGGCGCGTATCGCGCACTGCCTTGGCGGGCTCGGAGGCCGGCAGGGTGACGACGTTTGCGGTTGCGGCTGCGGTCATCTCAGAAATATCCTTCACGCTTCTTCTTTTCCATGGAGCCGGATTGGTCGCGGTCGATAGCGCGTCCCTGTCGTTCGGAAACGGTGGCAATTTCCAGCTCTGCAATAACGTCTTCAAGGGTGGTGGCAGTCGAGCGGATCGCGCCCGTCAGCGGGAAGCAGCCGAGTGTACGGAAGCGGATGACCTCCTCGCGCTTGACTTCGCCGGGCAGCAGTTCAAGCCGCGGATCGGCGGCCATGATCATCATGCCGTCGCGTTCGACGACCGGGCGTTTCTCGGCGAAATAGAGCGGCACGATCGGAATGTCCTCGGCCTGGATGTAGCGCCAGATATCGACCTCGGTCCAGTTCGACAGCGGGAAGACGCGGACGCTTTCGCCCTTGCGGATCTGACCGTTATAGACATTCCAGAGTTCCGGACGCTGATTGCGGGGATCCCAGCGATGGTCCGGCGTGCGGAAGGAGTAGATGCGCTCCTTGGCGCGCGAGGCCTCTTCGTCGCGGCGGGCACCGCCGAAAGCGGCGTCGAATTGACCTGCGTCGAGCGCCTGGCGCAACGCTTCCGTCTTCATGATGTCGGTGTAGCGTGCTGAACCATGGGTGAATGGCGTGATGTTTTCTGCCTTGCCGCGCGGATTGATGTGTTCGATCAGGTCGAGGTCGTATCGCTTCACGATCTCGTCGCGGAAGGTGATCATCTCGGCGAATTTCCAGCCGGTGTTCACATGCAGCAGCGGGAAGGGCACGCGGCCGGGATAAAAGGCCTTGCGGGCCAGATGCAGCAGCACGGAGGAATCCTTGCCTATCGAATACAGCATCACCGGACGCTCGAATTCGGCCGCCACTTCGCGGAAGATGTGGATCGACTCGTTTTCCAGCGCCTTGAGATGCGGGTCGAGCGGCGGCTTGGTGCTCTGCGGATTGGAGAGTTCCGTATCCGGACGGCTATCGGGCATTTCTAACTCCAGAACTTCAGATGGTTCCGACCGGGAGGCTGGCCGGAATAGTAGGTGCGTTGGTTCCCGACAGGCTGGCGGCAGGTTCAACTGCGCCTCGACCGGTGCCGGGACCCGGCGGGATATCTCACTGTGCGGCGGCTGCTTCCTCATGAACATGCAGGCCGCATTCGCGCTTCTCGTCGTTTTCCCACCACCAGCGGCCGGCCCGCTCGGGCTCGCCCGGTTTGATGGCGCGGGTGCAGGGTTCACAGCCAATAGAGGGATAGCCGCGCTGGTGCAACGGGTTCACCGGCACACCGTTGTCGGCGACATAGGCGCGGATCACGTCAATGTCCCAGTCGGCAAGGGGATTGACCTTGATGAGATTGCGCTCCGGGTCGTATTCGGCAAAAGGCGTATCGGCGCGATTGGCCGACTGGCCGCGGCGCAGGCCGGTGACCCAGATCGTGGCACCGGAAAGTGCGCGCGCAAGCGGCTTCAGCTTGCGCACGCCACAACAGGCATGCCTGGCTTCCACGCTTTCGTAGAAACCGTTGAGGCCATATTTCTCCGCATAAGCATCGATATCGGCCTGCTCCGGCTCGTAACGGCTGATACGGATGTCGTATTGGTTTTCCGTTTCGTCAATCAGCTTGAGCGTCTCGGGAAAAAGACGGCCGGTCTGCAGCGTTGCCACTTCGATCGGCAGGCGATGGTTGCCGATCTCCGCCGTGATGACCTGATCTTCGATCCCGAGGGAGGTTGTAAAGACGGCATGGCCGCCAAGCCCCGCGATCAAAGACAGGCGGCCGGCCAGATCAAGCGCCGCCAACTGGCTGTTCAGCGTTCCGGCTTCTTCGATAGGATTGATGGCAGTCATGGAGATTCCTGTCCTGATATTGCCGGGGAGTATCGCAGCTTGTCAGGGGGGCGGACAGAAAAATGGATTTCGAAAGCGAGGGAATAGAGAGCAAATATCTCCATGAAGCCGCTTCCATACGGAAAAGCGACCGCCTCGGCTGTTAACCAAGACGTTTTGCCCTCTGAGGCCGGTCGGCGTAGCGGCACCGATAAGACTAGTCATATCTAAGTGCTTGCTTTAATGTCTATAGAAATAGTAGGGTTACACGCGGCTTGTCAAATGGAAATCGGAAGTGATGGTCAAAATGATGCGGAACGCGGAATTTTGCCCTAAACTACGGGCATATCGATAAGAATGAAAACAAGGCTGGGTTGCCGGCACGGCCCAAGCTTTTCGTTATCCGCGTGTTGATGCGGGATGAAAGCTTGGCGAAACTATTGAGAGTTCCGAAACGATGTGGCCGGATGTATCGGGTTGAGCGCATCGTATGTGTGTGTAGCGGTTCGAAATGATCACTCAGAAAGCAAAATATGCGTTGCGGGCGCTGTCTGCTCTGGCTCAGGCCGAAGCGGGGGAGCCGGTTATGATTTCCGATATTGCTGCGCAGCAGAAGATCCCGAAGAAATTTCTGGAGCAGATTCTTCTCGACCTGAAACATCGGGGTATCGTTATCAGCCGCCGCGGCAAACAGGGCGGTTATCTCCTGCGCAAGCCTGCGAACGAAATCACCTTCGGTGAGATCCTGCGCATCATAGACGGGCCAATCGCGCCGCTGCCCTGTCTTTCCATAACCGCCTATCGTCGCTGCGACGACTGCGACGGCGAGCAGACCTGCGAAATCCGCCACGTTTTCGCCAGGGTCGCCGATGCCACTCGCAAGGTCCTGTTCTCGACCACCATCGCCGACGCAGTGGCACTCCCCAATAACACGGAAGTCGCCCGGCTCTTGGCTTGATGAGATTTCAGCCGGCGGCATGCTCCTCGCCAGCTTCCTTCTCGATCGCTCGCCGCGCCCGAATCGCCGCTGCGATGAAAACGCGCGACAGGCCGTGATAGAGCGGTTCGCGCGATAGGAGGCGCGAGGTGACATAGCCGATCATCGATACCGCCATGATCGGGATGACGGCCTGGTGATCGCCAGTCATTTCCAGGATGATGACGAAGGCCGTCATCGGTGCCTGCACGACGCCTGCGAAATAACCTGCCATGCCGAGGATCGCAGCCAGCGCGATGCTGCTGCCGATAAGCGTGCCGACCGTGCTGCCGAAACCGGCGCCGACGGCAAGGGAGGGCGCGAAAATGCCGCCCGGAATGCCTGATATCATCGACAGGAAACCCGCCAGCAGCTTTTCGATAAAGAACAGCTGGGGCAGGGCATGTCCCTCCACGGCGCCGCGCGCCTGAGCATAGCCGGTGCCGAACGTGCTGCCGCCGGACGTGACGCCGATGGCGGCCACCACGAGGCCGCAGCAGCCGGCGAGTATCAGCATGCGCGTGAGGGGCTGAGGCTGGGCCCATCGGCGGATGCGTATGCCGGCATAGAGCGCAAAACCGCTGAAAGCCGCCCCGAGCGCGCCGCCGCCCACACCGCAGATGAAGACGAGGCCCCAATCTGCAAGCGTGGCCGGAGCGGCATTGGCCGTGCCGAAATAATTGTAGCTGCCGGAGAGACCGAGGGCTGCAAGGCCGGAAAGAATAACCGCAGTGAGCACCAGACCGTTGGCCCGCGATTCATAGGTGCGGCTCATTTCTTCGATGGCAAAAACGATGCCGGCGAGCGGCGTGTTGAAGGCTGCCGCAATGCCCGCCGCGGAGCCGGCAAGGATCAACCCCTTGGCCTGCGCCATGCCGCTGAAACGGGCGACTGCCAGCATGAAGGAGGCGCCCACCTGCACCGTCGGTCCCTCGCGGCCGATCGAGGCGCCGCAGAACAGCCCGAGAATGGTCAACATGATCTTCCCAAAGGCAAGCCGGAGCGACAGCAGCTTCGTGCGGTCGTCTTCATGATGCAGATGCCGCGCCGCAATCGCCTGCGGAATGCCGCTGCCTTGAGAATTCGGAAACAACGTCGCCGCAAGCCACGCCGAGAGCACGAAACCGAGCGGCGTCAGCAGAAGCGGTAACAAGGAGGTCCATTCCCCGGAACTCGTCACTCGGGCGAAGGCGTGCTGCGCCAGATCCGCCAATTTGGCGAAGCCGACGCTGATCACACCGATTGCCAAAGCTCCCGTCCAAAACACCAGCCGCGGCCGCCAAAGGTGGATCGATCCCCAAAAGACGCGAGAACGGCGCAAGAGTTTGGATTTGCGGTAGATAGGATGCATGGATTTCGGACCGGACAGATTATCCATTTAAGATTCGGCAATTTGGGTCCGAATATCTAACCGTCCGATAAAGGTCACGATAGTCAAACTGTGTTACGGCTGTTCACGTCAGGCCGACATTGACTCTGCTCCATCCGCAAATTGAAACCATCGACGTTTACCGGTCGCTCACCGCCCATCGCGGATTGATCCAGGGCTCCTGGTTCGATCGCGCCAGCCTTGGCTTGCCAAGAATATGGTCGGCGGCTTTTTCACCGGTCATGATCGAAGGACCGTTGAGATTGCCGTAGGTGACATGCGGGAAGATCGAGCTGTCGGCGACCCGCAGATGATCGACGCCGATGACGCGCGTGTCCGGGTCGACCACGGCCATGGGATCGTCCTTCGAGCCCATCTTGCAGGTGCCGCAGGGATGATAGGCGCTTTCCAGATGCTCGCGGAGGAAGGCGTCGATCTGCTCGTCGGTCTGGACGTCGGGGCCGGGCTGGATTTCCGGGCCGCGATATTCGTTGAAAGCCTCTTGCCCGAAGATTTCACGCGTGAGCCGCACGCAGTGGCGGAATTTTTCCCAGTCCTCCGGATGGCTCATATAGTTGAAGCGGATGACGGGATCGGCCTTGGGATCGGAGGAGCGCAGCGTCACGGCGCCGCGTGATTTCGACAGGTTATAGCCGACATGCGCCTGGAATCCGTGGCTCTGCGCCGCCGCCTTGCCGTCATAGCTGATAGCGACCGGCAGGAAGTGGTATTGGATATCAGGCTGTTTGACCCCTGGTGCGGAGCGTACGAAGGCGCAGGCTTCGAACTGGTTGGAAGTTCCGAGGCCGGATTTGAAGAACATCCATTGCGCGCCGGCAATGCCCTGCATGTACCAGGGCAGCCAGGAATAGAGCGAGACCGGCTTCAGGCTGGTCTGCTGAAAATAGAATTCCATGTGGTCCTGCAGATTGGCGCCGACGCCCGGCCGGTTCACTTTCACCTCGATGCCCATCTCCTGCAGATGGGCGCCGGGGCCGATACCGGAGAGCATCAGCAGCTTCGGCGAGTTGAAGGAGGAGGCCGAGACGATGACTTCGCGGTTTGCCGTGACGATCTCGATCTTGCCGCCGCGCTCGATTTCGACGCCCGTTGCGCGGCCGTTTTCGATCACCACCTTGCGGGCAAGGCAACGAACCAGTTGGACATTCGGCCGTTTCAGCGCCGGCTTCAGATAGGCCGTCGCCGCCGACCAGCGTCGGCCGGCCCATGTCGTCTGCTCCATCAGGCCGAAGCCTTCCTGCTTGCCGCCGTTATAATCTTCGGTCGCCTCGAAGCCGGCCTGCTTGCCTGCTTCGATGAACGCATGGAACAGTGGATTGCGGGCATCGCCGCGCCGGACATGCAGGGGGCCATCGGTCCCGCGCCAGCCCTCTTCGCCGCCATGCGAATGCTCCATCCGCTTGAAATAGGGGAGCACATCGGCATAGGCCCAGCCTTGTGCGCCGAGCGCTTCCCAGCGGTTGAAATCCTCCGCGTGGCCACGGACATAGACCATGCCGTTGATCGAGGACGAGCCGCCGATGACCTTGCCGCGGGGGGCGGTGATCCGTCTATTGTTGAGCTGCGGCTCCGGCTCGGAGAGATAGCCCCAATTATAGCGTTTCATGCTCATCGGCCAAGCAAGCGCCGCCGGCATCTGGATGAAGGGACCGACGTCGCTGCCGCCGAATTCCAGCACGATGACCGAATGCTTGCCATCCTCCGACAGCCGATAGGCCATGGCGGAGCCGGCGGAACCCGAGCCGATGATGACGAAATCTGCCTGCATTTTTGTCTCCGGAATTCTTTGGGTACGTCAGAGGCTGTGGGGTTCTCCCTTCTCCCCAGCGGGGAGAAGGTGCCCAAAGGGCGGATGAGGGGGCTCGCCGCGATGCGGCGATCATTCTGAGCGAAAGCGAAGAATACCCCTTACGGTGCAACGCCCCTCACCCCGCGCCTTCGGCGCGACCCTCTCCCCGTTGGGGCGAGGGTGTTGTTCAATAAGGTGCCTGCACCGGGGTCATCCCCACATAGACCGTCTTCAGCTCGGAATAATGCTCGAGTGCCGCCAGCGAATTTTCGCGGCCGAAGCCGGATTGCTTGGAGCCGCCGAAGGGAATTTCGACCGGGCAGAGATTGTAGGTGTTGATCCAGAGCGTGCCGGCTTCGAGCTGGTCGACGACGTGGTGCGCGCGGGTGAGGTCGGCGGTGAAGACGCCGCCGGACAGGCCGAATTCGGTGGCGTTGGCACGGGCGATCACCTCCTGCTCGTCATCGAAATCCAGCACGCACATGACCGGTCCGAAAATCTCTTCCCGGGCGATCGTCATATCGTCGGTGACGTCGGCAAAGACGGTCGGTTGAACGTAGTAGCCTTCCCCGGCGACATTGTTGGGAATGCCGCCGCCGGCCACCAGGGTGGCGCCCTCCGCCTTGCCCTTCTCGATATAGGACAGCACCTTTTCGCGCTGTGCCCAGGACACCATCGGGCCGATCTGCGTCGCCTCATCCATGGGGTCGCCGATCACCATCGCCTCGGTGCGTGCCTTCAGGCGCTTCAGGAATTCGGACTTGATCTTCCTGTTGACGAAGACGCGTGTGCCGTTCGAGCAAACCTGGCCGGTCGAATAGAAATTGCCGAGCATGGCGCCGCCGATGGCGCTGTCGAGATCGGCATCGTCGAAAACGATCAGGGGCGACTTGCCGCCGAGTTCCATGGTGACGTGCTTCAGGCTTCCCGCGGCGGATGCGGCGACCTTACGGCCGGTCGGCACCGAGCCGGTCAGCGACACCTTGGCGACATCGGGATGGTTGATGAGCAGCGGCCCGGTCTCCCGGTCGCCCTGGATGACGTTGTAGAGCCCCTTCGGCAGGCCGGCCTCAATCAGGATTTCGGCGATCTTCAGCGCTCCGAGCGGCGTGTTTTCCGAAGGCTTGAACACCATGGCGTTGCCGGCCACCAGCGCCGGCGCGCCCTTCCAGCAGGCGATCTGCTGCGGATAGTTCCAGGCGCCGATGCCGACGCAGACGCCGAGCGGCACACGCTTGGTATAGGCGAAATCGCCGCCGAGCGGGATATAGGAACCGTTGAGGCCGGCAGCGGCCACGCCGCCGAAGAATTCGAAACTGTCGGCGCCCGAGGTCGGGTCCGCGACGATCGTCTCCTGGATCGGCTTGCCGGTGTCGAGGGTTTCCAGTTCGGAAAGCTCGCGGTTGCGCTCGCGCATGATCTCGGCAGCGCGCTTCAGAATGCGGCCACGCGCCGTCGGGCTCATCGCCGCCCATTCCGGCTGCGCGCGGCGGGCAGCGGCAATCGCTTTTTCGACGATGGCGGGAGTTGCCGCATGCAGCCGGGCGATGACTTCACCCGTCGCAGGATAGATGCTTTCGATTGCGGTGCCGTCGGTATCCTCGACATATTCTCCATCGATGAAATGCGAGGCTTTCGGCTGAGCTTTGAGAGTCATTTTATCTGTCCTTTTGAAGGGCGGCCTTTTGGGAAAGCGGCGCAAGCAGAGCGTTGATGTAATCTTCAGTGAGCGCGATCGAAGCTTCGATGCTGATCGGCGCCGATCTCAGACTTTGACGGATATAGAGACCATCGATCATCGCGGCAGCGCCCTCGGCAATACGTTCTGCGTCTTCGCGCGGACACAGCGCCTTGAGGTTTGCAAGCAGGTTGGAGCGCAGCCGTCTCGCATAGATGACGAGGAAGCGGCGCGTCTCCTCGGAACGCTGCGCCTCGGCATAGAAGGCAAGCCAGGCGGCAATCGTCTCCGGCGCGAATTGATCGGCCTGGAAACTGACGCGGATGATGGCGGATAGTTTTTCTCGCGGCGTCTTTGCGGCGCCGAGCTCCGTCACCACGCTGTCGCGCAGCCGCTGTAGGTGACTCCGGACGGTTTCGATCAGCAACTGTTCTTTGCTGCCGAAGTAATGATGGGCCAGGGCAGGAGATACCCCCGCCTGCTTGGCGATTTCGGACATGGTGACGGTCAGCGAGCCGTGATCGCCGATCACGCGCATCGCCGCATCCACAAGCGCCTTGCGGCGCACCGGTTCCATTCCGACTTTCGGCATAAATCACCCCACAAGCTTGCGGCATTGTATTTTTGATTGACTGATCAATCAACAAAAAAATGATGCCGGTTTGATAGACGTCAGAATCTCCTGCCGCTTTCCGAAATACATCCTGTATCATGCTCCTGGGAACGAGGAGGTGCAGTCATGGTCAATGTTCTGGATGAAGTTCCGCCATCCGCCGTGCGGGACAAGTGGGGATGGTTCGTCGCGCTTGGTGTATTCCTGCTCATTTGCGGCGGGATCGCGTTCGGCAATCTCTTCATCGCCACGGTCGTATCGGTCTATTATATCGGCATGCTGATGCTGATCGGCGGGGTCATTCACCTGGCGCATGCCTTTCAGGTCAGAGGATGGGAGCATATTCTGTTTTGGGTACTCAGCGGTCTGCTCTATACGACCGCCGGCATTCTTGCTTTCGCCAATCCGTTGCTTGCCTCCGCAGCGCTGACGCTGTTTCTTGCCGTCGCATTGCTCATAGCCGGCACATTTCGCGTCTGGGTCGGACGCAAGGTGAGGCCGGAACGAGGTTGGATTTGGATTGTCATCGGCGGCGTGGTGACGGCATTCGCCGGCATTGCCATCGCCGTCGGCTGGCCGGTCAACAGTCTCTGGGTTCTCGGCCTCTTCCTGGCAATCGATCTGATTTTTCAAGGTTGGACGCTGATGGCCTTCGGCCTCGCTCTTAGGCAGTAGCGGTGTGTAAACGAGGGGTAACGAACTACTACTTTTTGACAAGAAGGGTGAGCGGCGTTACTCTTTTAAGCCTTCCGTGGGGAAGGGAGTGGTGCTGACTGACGTAACGGTAGGCGCCGTGATCTGAAGCCTGCGTCTCTATCGAGACGCATCTTCGAAGCTCCAGCGAACATGCATTTGAATATATCTCCGGCAAACAGTTTTCTTAAGAACTAAAAAGGGAGAAATATCATGCCGATGGTAACGGTTTCCATCTCACCGCTTCAGGCTGCTGGCATCCGCGCGGCCGTCGACACCGGAACATATGCTTCGAGCAGCGAGGTCGTGCGCGAGGCTCTGCGCATGTGGGATGCCGCGCGCAAGCGCGGTGAGATCTGCGATGTGCCCCGCGCAGCCAATGATCCTGAGAGCGTCGCAAAGAGCAGCCGCTGCGTCGCCGATATGTTTGCTGACTACGAGGCGGAAAGACGCCGGCATAACTGAGCGGCGAACACGGCATCCCTTATGAAACTCTGAGCCGCCCTCTTGGATCGAGGCGGCTCGGCAAGGTTAAGGCGCTTTTACCATTCACGAAACTTTCACATAGGGGAAAGGTTTCGTTGACGCTTGTGACGCATCTTGGCGCCAAAACGCTCCAAATCCAAAGTTTACTCAAAAACTTAGATCGAAATTCCTAAGTGGAGATGGGCATGTCCCAGACTGCCGCCACCGAGCCCGGCGTCTTGCGCCGGTATGCCAGCGACCAGATTGTCACGCTTGCTAAACTCGTTATCGAAAATGCGTTCCAACCTATCGTAGAGACGGGCACCGGCACGGTTTTCGGTTATGAATCCTTGATGCGCGGGCAGGAGCGCATCGGCTTCGACAGCCCGATTCAAATCCTCGACGAAGCCGAACGTACCGGCCAACTGCTGGGCCTTGAGCAGATGGTGACGAGCCGGGCGCTGGCGAAATTTGCGACCCTTGCCAATGCCAGAACTGCGACCCTCTTCCTCAATCTCGACGTCCGGCTGATCCCGCAGGGCGAAACACTGGTCGACGGTCTGCTGCAGCACATGAAGAAGGCCGGCATCGCGCCGTCCAGCGTCTGCTTCGAGTTTTCCGAGCGCTTCGACAATACCAGCGTGCCGGAATTTTGCGATCTGGTCGCCAAAATGCGCGATGCCGGCTTCAAACTGGCGATCGATGATTTCGGTGTCGGTCACGGCGAAATGAAGCTCTTGTCGGACTATCCCGTCGACTATCTCAAGATCGACCGGCATTTCGTCGCCAATATCGATCGCAACGCCCGCAAGCGCCACATTCTCAGAAACCTCGTCCATATCGCCCACGTTCTGGGCACGCGTGTCATCGCCGAAGGCATCGAGACCGAGGCGGAGTTCCTGATCTGCCGCGAATTCGGTGTCGATCTTGTCCAAGGCTGGTTCATTGCCCGTCCGACGACGCTGATCAACGAGCTGAAGCTCGCCTTTCCGCATCTGCAGGATCTCGGCAAAATGGCGCGCAACAGCCAATCGCTGGATGAAATTCTCATCCGCAAGCAAATCGAAGTGCTGCCGACCATACGCGAGAATGACAGCATCGACAGCGTTTTCGAACTCTTCCGCCGCAATCCGAGGCGAGCCTATTTTCCGGTCGTCAACGCCAGTGGCGAACCGCGCGGCATCATGCACGAATATCGGCTCAAGGAATATATCTACCAGCCTTTTGGCCGCGACCTGTTGAAGAACAAGGTCTATGAGCGTTCGATCTCGCATTTCGTCGAGATGGCGCCAATCGTCGGTCTGGATTCCGACGCCGATACGCTGATGACGATCTTCGCCAATATGGAAAGCAGCGATTGCCTGATCGTCACCGAGGGCACGCACTATGCCGGCATCGTCTCGGCTGCCTCGCTGATCAAGGTGATCAACGAGAAGCAGCTCAAGATCGCGCAGGATCAGAATCCGCTGACCGGGCTTCCGGGCAATCGCGCCATTCATGATTTCATGCAGAATGCCGGTCGCGACGGCGATGAGGTCAGGCACTTCTGCTATTGCGACTTCGACAATTTCAAGCCCTTCAACGATGCCTACGGCTTCCATCTCGGCGACCATGCCATTTCGCTGTTTGCGGCGCTGATACGGCGCTATTTTTTCGCCGAGCGCCATTTCCTCGGCCATGTCGGCGGCGACGATTTCTTCATCGGCGCGACCGGCTGGAGCGTTGACGAATTGCGCGAGGTGCTGGATCGGCTGCTTGCCGATTTCCACGCCGACGTCCGCGAATTCTATTCGGCCGAAGACCGCGCCGCCGGCCGTATCCGCGGGCACGCCCGCAGCGGCGCGGAGGCGCTGTTCCCGCTGATGCGTTGCTCCATCGGCATTCTCGAGCTGCCCCAAGGCCTGGTCATCGAGAATATCAACCGCGTCAGCACCTCGATCGCCGGTATCAAAACAAGGGCGAAGGAAGACGAAACCGGCGTTGCATTCCTGAGCCTGGGCGAGACGAATTGACGCCCTCCCGTGCGGGCTTCTTTTCAAGCGGCATGCGCTAAACTATCTCCACTGCTTTGCTGGGAGAGGAGAGTGACCCATGCCGCTGCCATCTGAAATGCGTTTTGTGGATTTGCCGTCCTTCGGCGCTCCCGAGGTGATGACGATCGCCCGCCGGCCCCTGCCGGTGCTCAAGGATGGCGAAATCCTCGTCCGCGTCGAAGCGGCCGGCGTCAACCGGCCCGATGTAGCCCAGCGCCAGGGCATTTATCCGCCGCCGAAGGACGCAAGCCCCATTCTTGGCCTGGAAATCGCCGGCGAAGTCGTCGATGTGGCGCGCGGCGTCACGGAATTTGCCATCGGCAATAAGGTTTGCGGCCTTGCCAATGGCGGCGCCTATGCCGAATATTGCGTTCTCCCCGCTGGCCAGGCACTGCGATTTCCCAATGGCTACGACGCCGTTCGCGCCGCCGCGCTGCCCGAGACGTTCTTCACCGTCTGGGCCAATCTCTTCCAGATGGCCGGCCTCACCGAAGGCGAAAGCGTCCTAATCCATGGTGGTTCCAGCGGCATCGGCACGACGGCGATCCAGCTCGCCAAAGCCTTCGGCGCAACGGTCTACGCCACCGCCGGCTCGAAGGAAAAATGCGAAGCTTGCGAGAAGCTCGGCGCGACGCGGGCGATCAACTACAAAGAGGAAGACTTTGCCGAGGTCATCAAGGCGGAAACCGGCCAGGGGGTCGATGCCGTGCTCGACATGATCGGTGCTGCCTATTTCGAAAAGAACCTGGCCTCACTTGCCAAGGACGGCTGCCTGTCGATCATCGCCTTCCTGGGCGGTGCGGTGGCTGAAAAGGCCAATCTGCAGCCGATCATGGTCAAGCGCCTGACGGTAACGGGGTCGACCATGCGCCCGCGCACCGCGGAAGAAAAACGAGCCATCCGCGACGACCTCGTTTCCCAGGTCTGGCCATTACTCGATGAAGGCACTGTCGCTCCTGTCATTTACCGGACCTTTGCCTTCGAAGACGTCGTCGAGGCGCACAAGCTGATGGAGACCAGCAATCACATCGGCAAGATCATGCTGAAGCTCGCTTGAGGGTCAGCGACATCGCAATGGCGACGAGGCCAGGCAGGGCCATCAACGCATAGAGCCACGTGGCCGCCGACAGGCCGCCTGGGACGCCGCCGGGATCGGCAAGACCGGCGCCATTGACGATGACGCCCGCAAAGGAAGAGCCGAAGGCGCCGCCCAGTGACTGAACCGTCGAAATAGCAGCCGACGCCCTGTCCTGTTCGGCAGTGGCGACAAGGCCGATGACCTTGGTCACCAGATGCGCCCAGCCGAGACCGACGCCGAAACCCATCAGGAACATGGCGACGACAGCTGGGCCGAGCACAACAAGATCGCCGGACGGATTGTCTCTCGCCAGAAATGGGATAAGCGATGCGGTGGCCACGGCTTCAAGTATGCAGCCGACGATGATTGCAGCGTTGGCCCGTTTTCCGGAAAATGGCGCACTGAAAAACGCCGCGAAAGTCCAACCCAAAGCGACCAAAGCGACCAGATAGCCCGAAACCAGCGGCGCCACGCCATGCAGCGTCTGCAGGAAATACGGAATATAGATATCGCTGGTCAGCACCAACATCATCGTGAACATCGTCAGATAGAGCCGGGATATCGGCTTGCTGAGCATGACCGCGCCTTGCGGTAAAAGCCGGCTCGCGCTTTTTCGTTCGACGGTGAGCATGGCGGAAACGGAAGCCACTGAAATAGCGACGAGTATGATCTTGCTCGACATATTTCCGGTGGTTCCGGCAAGGCTTACCAACAAGACCGCGCCAAGCAGAAGCGCAATCTGAAGGAATGGTGTCTTCTGTTGCGCTCGATCATCCTCGACGCGCGGCAGCAGCCACGGGGCCGAGAGCGCCATTAGGCCCGCCAGCGGCACGAGAATGATGAAGGCCTCGCGCCAGGCGCTGCCTTGCGAAAACAGCCCACCCAATGTTGGCCCGAGCACGGTCGCGACACCCCATATGGCGGCGTAAAGTGTTGACGCTTTCCGCCACAGCGGCTCTGGATAGACGAAACGGATGAAGGTATAACCAAGCGCGCCCAACATCCCGGCACCGAAGCCCTGTACGGCGCGTCCGGCAAGCACGATCTCTATCGTCGGCGCGACGGCGCAGATCAGGTTTCCCGCGCCGAATATCAGCGCCGCCACGATGTAGACCGTGCGCAGGCCTATGCCTCTCGGCCGTGTCGCAACCGAGATCGAGCCGAGAACGCCGGCCGCGACGAAAAGCGTGGTCATCCAGGAAAACAGCTCCAAGCCGCCGATATCGCGAACGACGGAGGGCGCGATCGTCGCGGTGATGTAGCATTCGACGGCATAGAGGACGACGCCTCCGCCGAGCATCAAGGTTGCCGGCAGAAGCTGAGCGGAGAAGAGCGTGAAGATGGAGGTGGAACGGGACGTATCTGCGTTTTGAATGCTCGACATCGGATGATCCTCGGCATTTTCCCTAGCGAATAATAATTTTCCAAGTTATAAATTGGAAATTACATCGCGTTGAAATTAAAACAAGAGAAAACTTGGAAAATGCGCCAATCGCCGGTCAACCGCATTCTGATCCTGTTGAAAACCGACGGCCCGCAGCTCGCGTCGACGATCGGTGGTGCGCTCGGCATATCATCGGAAGCGGCTCGCCAGCAACTGACGAAGATGGGAGAGGAAGGGCTGGTTGAGCCGGTGACGGAAGCCGCATCGGGCAGGGGCAGGCCGCGGCAGCTCTGGCACCTGACGGCCGCGGGCAACCGCCAGTTTCCCGACGGCCATGCCGACCTGACCGCAACACTTCTGGCGACCATGACCAGGCAATTAGGGCAGAGCGCGGTCGATGCGGTCATTTCTGCCCGTGAAACGGAGACGCTCAAGCGCTACCGCAGCGAGATCGACGTCACCGCCGACCTGCCGTCGCGCGTCGCAACGCTTGCCGCCATCCGTACGCGTGAAGGTTATATGGCTGATCATTGGCAGGAAGAGGACGGTTCGCTTGTGCTGGTGGAGAACCACTGCCCGATCTGCGCCGCCGCAACGGTATGCGCCGGCTTCTGTCGGTCCGAACTTGAGACGTTTTGTGCGACACTTGCGGCAGATGTGGAGCGAGAGGAGCACATCCTTCTCGGCGCGCGCCGTTGTGCCTATCGGATTCGAGCGATCTGAAGCGAAACGGCTATGTGGCCACCACGGCCATAGATTTCTGAGGCGGTTGGCAATCCCCCGCTCACCGGCTATCAGTAGCGTATCTCGCAAATCAAAGAGCGCTTCCCATCATGTCCAATCCCGTCTGCGTCGAAGTCACCCGTGGAAATCTCGTTGAGAGCCGGCATCGCGGTTCGGTCGCCGTCGTCGATGGCGATGGGAAGTTGGTGCTGTCGCTCGGCGACATCGAGAGTGGAGTGTTTCCGCGCTCGGCCTGCAAGGCGATGCAGGCCTTGCCGCTGGTCGAAAGCGGTGCGGCAGATGCCTATGGCTTCGGCAATATGGAATTGGCGCTGGCCTGTTCCTCGCATAGCGGTGAAGACGCGCATGTGGCGCTGGCGGCTTCCATGCTCGCCCGCGCCGGCCGGGATGTCAGCGCGCTGGAATGCGGCGCGCATTGGTCTTTCGAGCAGAAAACGACCATCCACCAGGCGCGCACCGTCGGAAAGCCGACGGCGCTGCATAACAACTGCTCCGGCAAACACTCCGGCTTCGTTTGCGCCTGCTGCCATCAGGATATCGATCCCAAGGGCTATGTCGGATACGACCACCCCGTGCAGCAGCAAATCCGCGCGACGATGCAGAGCCTCACCGGAACGCCGCTCGGCCATGACAATTGCGGCACCGACGGCTGCTCGATCCCGAACTACGCCGTGCCGCTCCGAAGCCTGGCGCATGGCTTCGCCAAGATGGCGACGGGCAATGGCCTGGAGCCGCTGCGCGCCAAAGCATCACGCCGCCTCTTCGAAGCCTGCATGGCCGAACCCTTCTATGTTGCCGGCACCGGCCGCGCCTGCACCAAGCTGATGCAGGTCGCCCCCGGCCGCATCTTCGCCAAGACCGGCGCCGAAGGCGTCTTCTGCGCTGCAATTCCTGAGCAGGGCGTCGCGATTGCGGTTAAATGCGATGATGGCAGCGCCCGCGCCGCCGAAACGATGGTTGCAGCCGCGCTCTCCCGCTTCTTTGAAAAGGGCAGCGAAGTCCATGCCGGTCTGACGGAGATGGCCAACAAGGCGATGAGCAACTGGAACGGCATTCATGTCGGCGATATCAGAGCGGCAGCAGCGCTGACGGCATAGAACACCGATCCTATTCTCCGGCACTTGTTCATTACCTTGTCGGCAGATGCTGCCGCACGAGCCTGTACTCATGCCAAATCAAGCCCATGACGACTAGATCGAAGGCTGTCAGCACCAGAAGCCCGATGCCATGCGTGTCGGTGAAGCGGTAGAGTTGGTACGCGATGAAAAGCCCCAAAGCCGCCAAAGATGCTGGATATGCCCATAGCTTGCCCCTGAGAAGGCCGATGACGAGCAGCACTTTCACCAGACCGTGGCTCAGGAGATAGTAAGCATAGAAGCTCTTGGTCGCGAGGGAGAAGTCTTGCGACCAGGCGAGAAGGTGAGTGGCGATGAAGTCTTTTGGATCTCCGATCAATTCCTCTTGGGTGAGCGCATTCACGAGATGAGCAATCGAATTGGTGCTGACGAGCGCGAGCGCTATTCCTCCAATACATTCGATGAGGGCATGGGCTCCCTTCAACAATACGCTGATCTCAAAGAGCTGATGGATCCGGCGTTCATTCATGCTCGATCACAATTCCTGTCAACCGCTTCGGATGAATGACCACATGGATCAAACAATCACGCAATGGATCAATAGTTCCGCAGGCACAAGTCCGATGTTGGACCGTATCATGATCATGATAACGCAATTCGGGGTTCCGCTCCTCGTTCTGGCGGTTGCGCTGCAATGGTGGAGCGGACGCTCTTCCAAAAGTCATGTGCGGCATGCCTGTATCGTGGCCGGGTTGTCCTTTCTTATCGGACTGGGCGTCAATCAAATCATCCTGGTGTTTTTACACCGGATTCGCCCGTATGATGCGGGTATCACGCACCTGATCATCGATCGCTCCGCCGATTGGTCGTTTCCGTCCGATCACGCGACCGCGACATTCTCCATTGTTGCGGCTTTCCTGTTGTGTGGCCTGTGGCGGAGAGGAATGGCCTTCTTCGTTGTCGCTCTGTTGATCTGTCTGTCCAGAATCTATGTCGGGACACACTATATCACCGACATTCTCGGCGGCGCCGCGACAGCTATCGTTTCGGCGGCTGTCATAAACATGGCCTATCGCGAAGACTCGAAGTTGGACAGGTGGATTACCGGCCTGCTTTGAACGCACCTATTTTCAATCGCCGACGGCGAAAATGGGAACCTCTGCGCTGCGATAGGGCGCCAGGCTCGCCTCGGTGATATCAGACGGCACGACCATGCCCGAAACCGCCCTGATGGGCAGGATATGGCATGGAGAGGCGGCATCCAGCTTTTCCTGGGTTGCCATTACATAGGTCTCCGCCGAACATTGCGCGATATGCCGCTTGATGGCTGCCTCCTCGAAATCGCCGGTCGAAAGGCCGTGAACGGGGTGGATGGCGGTGACGCCCAGGAAGAAGATATCTGGCCGCACCAATGAAATTGCCGCCATAGCCGCTGCGCCTGTCGCCACCATCGAGTGCTTGTAGAGCTTGCCGCCGATCAGGATCACCTCGGCTGTCGGATGATGTTCCAGCTCGGCCGCGATCGTCGGGCTATGCGTGACGACCGTGAAGGCAAAGCTCCTCGGAAGATGGCGGGCGATTTCCGCAGTCGTCGTCCCGCCGTCGAGAAACACCGTTCGTCTCGGTTGAACCATTTTCGCCGCAAAGGCACCGAGTTGCCGCTTCACATCCGGTGACACGCCTCTTCGTGCTGAGAAATCCGGTAGCTCCGGTGCGAGCGGCAGCGCGCCGCCATGCACGCGCGTCAGCAGCCGTTCCGCCGCCATTTCCCTCAAGTCCCTGCGGATCGTGTCTTCGGATAGGCCGAAATCATCCGCGATCCTCTTGGCAATCACCTGGCCGTCGCGCCGCAGAATATCGAGGATGAGGGTCCTTCGTTGCCCTGTAAGCATGTCTATTTCCGCACGGTAATTCATGAAACATCGTGAAAATATCAAAAGTGAGTCGACATTCAAGAAATTTAACGCATATTCGTGCAAATTCCTGCATGATGCAGAGAAGAGGAGACGTGACATGTTGATCTTGATTGCCGGACCATATCGTTCGGGAGCCGGAGACGATCCCCAAAAAATGGCGGAGAATCTCAAGCGGCTGGAAGAGCCGTCCTATGCCTTGTTCAAGGCAGGGCATCTGCCGATGATCGGCGAGTGGGTCGCCCTGCCAGTCTGGCACGCCGCCGGCGGCAAGAGCATCGGCGACGATCTCTATGAAGAGATATTCCACCCGACCGCGGGCCGGTTGCTGCAATTGTGCGAGGGCGTTCTCAGGCTTCCGGGCGAGTCCAAGGGAGCCGACAACGACGTCCGCATTGCCAATGAACGCGGCATTCCCGTCTGGTACCGACTGGAGGACGTTCCGGGCTGTGCCTGAAGGTCGATGCGCAGACGGCATCCATCAAAAGCTTTCATAACCAATATCGATGTCAGCCACTTCCGTATTTCCTCCGCCGCCGGTAACGTCTGACGAAATCGAGCGGAGGAAACGGATATGCTGAATTTGTATTTCGCCCCGGGCAGTTGTGCGCTTGCCAGTCTGATAGCGCTCGAAGAGTCGGGCCTTGCCTACGAGACCCGGCGCCTCAACTTTGCCAACGGAGAGCAGCGGTCGCCGGACTACCTGGCGATCAATCCCAAGGGTCGTGTTCCGGCTCTGGTGACCGACAAGGGCATCATCACGGAAAACGTGGCGATCCTCGCCTATGTTGCCCAGATCGCCCCGGCCGCCCGGCTGGCGCCGCTCGACGACCCCTTTGATTTTGCCCGCATGCAGGCCTTCAACAGCTATCTCGCCTCGACCGTGCATGTGAATCACGCCCATAAAGGGCGCGGCTATCGCTGGACCGACGATACGGCGGCAATCGAAGCGATGAAGGCCAAGGTGCCGCAGAATATGGGCGAGTGTTTCGCGCTGATCGAGGAAAAGATGCTGGAAGGGCCGTGGGTGATGGGCGAGCAATATACCGTTGCCGACGGCTATCTCTTTACGCTGGCAAGCTGGTTGCCGGGCGACAGCGTCGATCCGAGCCGCTTTGAGAAGGTTAGCGCCCACCACGCGCGCATGCTGGAGCGCCCTGCCGTGCAAAGGGCGCTCGCCGCCGAGCGGATTTGATCAACCGACGTCGAAAGCCGCCCGCAATTTTTTAGGCGCCCGAAACCGCCAGGCCTCGATCAGCCGCAGTTGCAGTTCTTCGTCGCCGATGGCGGCGATACGCGTTGGCAGCGACGGCCAACCGACATAGTGATCCGACTGGAAATAGATCTCCGGCGCCATCTCGATGAGCTGCTCCTTGCGGTCGATCGGCAGCGCCAGCACGATGGTCTCGTTGTTCCTCACCGTCACGAACGCCTTGCCGCCGACCTTGAAAGCCGGCAGGCCGTAATGCGTGCCAGGCTCGACGGCTGGCAGCGGCGCCTGGGCCATGAGCCGCTGCAGTCGTTCGACGATAGCGTCCATATCGATGTTCGACGTCATGTCTGCGCGAGTGGAGTAGGGTCTCTCTTACGCACATTCTTCCGGCTGAACGGTTCGCTTGTCCATAGGCCGCCCCAGATTTTCCGGCATGAGCGGCAGGTCCGCCAGTTCTTCCAGCGACATGGCCGCGAGCATGGGGTGCTGCAGCGGATCGCTTTCCTGTTCGCAATCCTCTTCCAGCAGATGATTGAAGAAAATCTTCAGTATCGACATGACATGCCTCCTCGTTCTTCCGCGACGATGCATCTGTGGCGCATCAGTCGACGGGATGGCGGCGGTTGTGGTTTTATGCCGCAATGATCGCGCGTACCGCGCAGCTTTTCAATTGAGAATGCCGGTACGCTGATATAGATATTCTATATGAAGAATCTCAACAGCGTTCATCTGAATGGACTTCGGGCACTGGAAGCCGTGGGGCGGCTCGGGTCGTTGCAAGCGGCTGCCGATGAGCTCGGCGTGACTATCGGCGCCGTCAGCCAGCAGGTGATTAAGGTCGAGGCGCAGTTGGGGCGGCCGGTTTTCGAGCGCACGCCGAAGGGCATGATGGTGACGGAGGCGGGCATCTCGGTCCTGGCGCGCCTCGGCGAGGGCTTTCAGGCCTTGTCGGCAGCGGTGACCGCCGCGCAGCATCGCGACGACAATATTCTCACCATCTCGGTTGCGCCGGTCCTGGCGGCCCGCTGGCTGGTGCATCGTCTCGATCGTTTCGCCAAGCGCCATCCGGATATCAGGCTGCGTATCGACGCGACCATGCAACTCATCAATCCTGCGACGTCGGATGTCGACATCGGCATCCGCGTCGGCGATGGCCAATGGGCTGATGTCCATTCTGAGCTATTGCTGGAGCAGGAGGTCTTCCCGGTGGTGACGCCGCAGATCGCCAGTCGATTGAAGGAGCCGGCCGATCTCCTGCAGGTTCCAGCCGTCATCGACGGCCGGGCTATGTTCACGTGGGAGGTCTGGTTGAGCAAGGTCGGCCTCTCCGGCAAAAGCATGGAGGAGCGGCATATCTTCAATGATGCCTCGCTTTGCCTCGACGCCTCCATGGCGGGCCAGGGCGTAATGCTCGCCTGGCAGACGCTGGCCGCCTATGCGCTGCAACAGAAATGCCTGGTCGATCCCTTCGGCATCCGCGCCAAAACCGGTTTCGGCCATTATTTCATTACGGCGGAAGGCGTGCGAGAAGCCAAAAAGGTAACCGCCTTCAAGGCTTGGATGCGGGACGAGCTGGAAGAAAGTATGAAGCTCTTTCGGTGATCTGCCTCAAACCGGCTCCCTGCCGCGCGTCGCTTGCATCGCCTTATAGGCATCGCGCGACTGGCAGCGCTCGATCCAGGTCTTCACGTTCGGATGGCTGTCGAACAATGCCTGTTCGGTCTGCACGTAGCGCAGCACCTCCGCGAGATTGAGGTCGGCGACGGTGAAGCGATCGCCCAGCAGGTAATCCTTGTCCGTCAGGTGCTTTTCCAGCACGTCGAACGGTCGCTTCAGAGATCGGCAGGCAACCGCGATCCCTGCCTTGCCGGCATCGGTGTTCTCCTGCGAGCGGTCGTAGATGCGCACCACGGCCACAGAGTAAGGCTCCACCTCCGTTGCTGCCCACATGGTCCACATGCCGAGCAGACCCTCTTCCTCCACCGTCTTCCCGGACAGCGGTCCGCCATACTTGCGGGCGAGATAGAGATTGATGGCGAGCGATTCATGCAGGACGAGATCGCCGTCCTTGACGGCGGGGATCATGCCCATCGGATTCACAGCCAGGAATTCGGCCGACATCGTATTGACTGGCGCATCCGGGCTTAGCGGATTTTCGAGCCGGCTGGCCTGTATCACGGGCACGGATTGAAAGGGGATGCCAAGCTCCTCCGCCATCCAGTAGTTGCGCGATGCGCGTGAGCGATAGACGCCGTAAATTGTCAGCATGGCCGGTCTCCAAAAATCGAGTCGAAGCGAGGTTATTGGCGGCTGTCGCCAAGCGGAAGAGGCTTCGGCTTATATCTGCAATGAAAGCTTTTGATGAGTGTACAGGATCAAGCACGAAAATATCCGCCGAGCCCTTCAATCTTTGCAAATCATGCCGGCTGCGCACCGCCTTCGTTCGGAAATTAGCAATGGTGCATGCTAACATCGATCTAGATTTTCGCTGGTGCGGTAGGAGGCATTCGGCGAGGATATTCTTACGCAACCGGTGACTGCGATCTCGGGAGGAGAGCAGATGCTAGCGACCAGCGTATCGCTTGACGACAAATATACAGCAGATGAAGGCCGCGTCTTCATGACCGGACTGCAGACCCTCGTGCGTCTGCCGATGACCCAGATGCGTCGCGACCGCGCCGCCGGTCTCAATACCGCAGCTTTCGTATCTGGCTATCGCGGCTCGCCGCTCGGCGGCTACGATCAACAGCTTCTGAAAGCCAAGACCTATCTTGACGCATATGACGTCACCTTTCAGCCGGGCATCAACGAAGACCTTGCAGCCACAGCCATCTGGGGTACACAACAGGTCGGCCTGTCGCCCGGCGTCCGCAAAGACGGCGTGCTCGGCATCTGGTACGGCAAGGGCCCCGGTGTCGACCGCTCCGGCGATGTGCTGAAACACGGCAACGCCGCCGGCACGTCGAAGCATGGCGGCGTCCTCTGTTTCGCTGGCGACGATCATTCCGCCAAATCCTCCACGATCCCGCACCAGACCGACCATGATTTCATGTCGGCGGTCATTCCGGTCATCTATCCATCCTCGATCCACGAATTCCTCGAATATGGCCTGCTCGGCATCGCCATGTCGCGCTATTCCGGCTGCTGGGTCGGCATGAAATTCATAGCCGACACCATCGAGACGACGGCTGCCGTCGATCTTTCCGGCGAGAAGCGGCAATTCGTGCTGCCGACCGATTTCGAGCTGCCGCCCGGCGGCTTGAACCTGCGTTGGCCCGATCCGCCGCTGGTGCAGGACGACCGTCTGCAAAACTACAAGGCCTATGCCGCCATCGCTTTTGCCCGCGCCAATCGCGTCGATGAAATCACCCATGATGTGCCCAATGCCCGCTTCGGCATCATCTCCTCCGGCAAGGCCTATGAGGACGTATTGCAGGCGCTGCGAGAACTGGAAATCGGACCCAGGGAAATGGCGGCGATCGGCCTGCGTATCCTGAAGGTCCGTATGCCCTGGCCGCTGGAGCCGGAGACCGTCCGGCATTTCTCCGAAGGGTTGGATGAGGTGCTCGTCGTCGAGGAACGCCGCGAGATCATCGAAAACCAGATCAAGCAGCAGCTCTTCAACTGGCGCGCCGATGTCCGCCCGCGCATCGTCGGCAAATTCGACGAACACGACAAACCCTATCTCAGCCTCTCGGCGGCTTTGACAGTCGGCGCGGTGGCGAGAGCCATTGCAGGGCGCATCGTCAAGCTCGATCTCGATCCCTCGCTGCACGACCAGATCGCCGCCAAGCTTGCCTATCTCGCCGAGCGCGGCCAGATCAGCCGCACGCATGTCGCGCCGTTGAATCGCACGCCATTCTTCTGCTCGGGCTGTCCGCATAATACGTCCACCCGCGTCCCCGAAGGCAGCCGCGCCATGGCCGGCATCGGCTGTCACTATATGGTCACCTGGATGGACCGCAACACCCAGACCTTCACGCAGATGGGCGGCGAGGGCGTGCCCTGGACGGCAATCGCCCGCTACACCGACGAGAAGCACATGTTCGTCAATCTCGGCGACGGCACCTACTTCCATTCCGGCATTCTCGCCATCCGCCAGTCGGTCGCCGCCAAGGTCAACGTCACCTATAAGCTGCTCTACAACGACGCCGTTGCCATGACCGGCGGCCAGTCGATCGACGGCTATCTGACGCCGCAGCTCCTGACCCGCCAATTGCATGGCGAGGGCGTTTCGCCGATCTATCTGCTTTCTGAAAATCCCGCGGCCTATCCCGCATCGGATCTGGCCCCCGGCGTCAAAGTGCTGCATCGGGACAATATCGATCAGGTGATGCTGACCCTGCGCGAGACCGAAGGCTGCTCGGCCATCGTCTATGTCCAGACCTGCGCCGCGGAAAAGCGCCGCCGCCGGAGCCGCGGTCTTATGGAGGATCCGGCCAAGCGCGTCTTCATCAATCCCGCCGTCTGTGAAGGCTGCGGCGATTGCTCGGTGCAATCCAATTGCATTTCTGTCGAGCCGCTGGAAACGGAGTTCGGCCGTAAACGGCAGATCAACCAGTCGAGCTGCAATAAGGACTTCTCCTGCGTCAAAGGCTTCTGCCCGTCTTTCGTGACCGTGCATGGCGGCAAGCGCCGCAAGCGCAGGGCGCTGGAGCATGCGGATGCCGAGGTCCCGATGCCCGACATCCCCGTCATCGGCGAGCGCCCCTGGAACATCGCGATCGCCGGCGTCGGCGGCACCGGTATTCTGACGATCGGCGCCATTCTCGGCATGGCTGCCCATCTCGACGGCAAAGTGCCGATGATCCTCGACATGGCCGGCCTTGCGCAAAAGGGCGGTGCCGTGATGAGCCACCTGCGCATTGGCTATAGTGAGCCCGATGTAACCTCGTCGCGTATAGTCAATGGCGGCGCCGACCTGCTGCTCGCTGCCGACGAGGTGGTCGGCGCGTCCAAGGATGCGATAACGCTCTGCGCCTCGAACCGCACGACGGCCATCGTCAATACCGGCCTGATGGCGGTCGCCGATTTCGTTCGCAATCGCGACTTCGATTTCAAGATTGGCTCGGTACAGCACACCATCGCCAAGACCGTCAGCGACAAATCCGTCTTCCTCGATTTCGCTCAGGTCGCAAGCGAAGTCACCGGCGATGCCATGTCGACCAATATCCTGCTCACCGGCTTTGCCTGGCAGCGCGGCCTGCTGCCGCTGTCGCTGGAAGCCATCGAGAAGGCGATCGAGCTCAACGGTGTGGCCGTCAAGGCCAGCCTCTCGGCCTTTCATTGGGGCCGTCTGCTGGCGCATGATCCGCAGGCCGTGCGGGAGATGATGACGGAATCGGATACCGGCAAGACGCTGGCGGAGATGAGCCTCGGCGAGTTGATTGCCCACCGCAAGGCGCATCTGACCGCCTATCAGGATGCCGCCCTCGCCGATCGCTATGCCGCTTTCGTCCAGCGCGCCACGGCGGCGGCTGCGAGGGAGCGGCTTTCGGACAAGGTGCCCTTCGCCGTCGCCACGACCTATGCGCGGGTGCTCGCCTACAAGGACGAATATGAGGTGGCGCGGCTGTTGACCGATCCGGCCTTCGAGGCGCATTTACGCGACGAGATGGAAGGCGATTTCAAGCTGGCCTTCAATCTCGCCCCGCCGTTGCTGCCCGGCAAGGATCCGAACGGCCGGCCGAAGAAGCGGGAATTCGGCCCCTGGATATTGCCGTTGCTGCGCAGGCTCGCCCCGATGAAGCGGTTGCGCGGCACGGCCTTTGATCCCTTCGGCTACATGCGGGAGCGCCGGCTGGAGCGGCGGCTGATCGGCGAATACGAGGCGATTGCCGACCGTGTTCTCAATGGCCTGCGCGCAGGTAATGAGACGGAGGCCCTTGCCATCCTGTCATTATTCGATGAGATCAGAGGCTTCGGGCCGATCAAGGAAGAGGCGGCCCGCAAGGTCATGGCGCGGATCGCCGAGAAGCTGAAGACCTATGAAATGTCGGAGGAGAAGCATCACGTTCCCGCGGATGCGGCGTGATATTCTCAAAAGAGAATGAGGAGAGAGCATGATTCCGAGTGGCGGATAGCCGCTTCTGGTTCACACGTTGGGAGGGCAAGGCAATGTTTGCAGGGGGATTGAACTTCGCGCTCGGGGAGGAGATCGAGGCGCTGCGTGAAAGCGTGCGCCGCTTTGCCGGCCAGCGCATCGCGCCGCTCGCCGACGAGTTCGACCGCAATAATGGTTTTCCGATGGAGCTGTGGCGGGAGATGGGCGATCTTGGACTGCTCGGCATCACAGGCGACGAAGCCTATGGCGGCGCCGGTCTCGGCTATGTGGCGCATGCCGTCGCCATGGAGGAGATCAGCCGCGCCTCGGCCTCCGTTGGTCTCAGCTACGGCGCCCATTCCAATCTTTGCGTCAACCAGATCAACCGCAACGGCACGGACGAGCAGAAGGCGCGCTACCTGCCAAAATTGATTTCCGGCGAGCATATCGGTGCGCTCGCCATGTCAGAGCCCGGCTCTGGCTCGGATGTCGTCTCGATGAAGCTGCATGCCGAAAAGCGCGGAGACGGCTATGTGTTGAACGGCAGCAAGATGTGGATCACAAACGGCCCGGATGCCGACGTGCTGGTCGTCTATGCCAAGACCGCTCCGGAGGCCGGCCCGCGTGGCATTACCGCTTTCCTGGTCGAGAAGGGCTTCGAGGGTTTCTCCGTCGGCCAGAAACTCGACAAGCTCGGCATGCGCGGCTCCAGTACTTCGGAACTGGTTTTTATCGACTGCAAGGTGCCGGCGGAAAATGTGCTGGGGCAGGTCGAAGGCGGCGTCCGTGTGCTGATGTCCGGCCTGGACTACGAGCGCGTTGTCCTCTCCGGCGGCCCGCTCGGCATCATGGCCGCCTGTATGGATGTGGTGCTGCCTTATCTGCACGAACGCAGGCAGTTCGGCCAGCCGATCGGCGAATTCCAGCTCATGCAGGGCAAGCTTGCAGACATGTATGTGACCATGAACGCGGCGCGCGCATATGTCTATGCCGTTGCCGCCGCCTGCGATCGCGGTGAAACGACCCGCAAGGACGCTGCCGGCTGTATCCTCTATGCTGCCGAGAAAGCGACTGCCATGGCGCTCGAATGCATCCAGGCCCTCGGCGGCAATGGCTACACAAACGACTACCCCGCCGGCCGGCTGCTGCGCGACGCCAAGCTCTATGAAATCGGCGCCGGCACCTCCGAAATCCGCCGTATGCTGATCGGTCGGGAGCTATTTGCCGAAACCGTCTGATTCTGAATTTCACCCCCAATTTTGGTGATACCGCATGACCGTCCTGAAATCCCAAATCTCCACCCATTCGGACCGTTTCAGGGACAATCGCGCCGCGATGCTGGAGGCGATCGGCGTGGCCGAGGCGGCGTCTTTGCGGGCGGCGGAGGGTGGCGGTGCGCGGGCGCGTGAGCGCCATGTCAGCCGCGGCAAGCTGCTGCCGCGTGACCGGGTGGCGGGGCTGATCGATCCGGCGACGCCCTTTCTTGAAATCGGCACGACGGCTGCGCACGGCATGTATGGCGATGAGGCGCCGGGGGCGAGTTTGATCGCCGGCATCGGCCGCGTTGCCGGCCGGGACTGCATGATCGTCTGTAATGACGCGACCGTGAAGGGCGGCACCTATTACCCCATCACGGTGAAGAAGCATTTGCGGGCGCAGGAGATCGCGGCGGAAAACAATCTTCCCTGCCTCTATCTGGTGGATTCCGGCGGAGCCAACCTACCGAACCAGGATGAGGTCTTTCCGGATCGAGATCATTTCGGTCGCATCTTCTACAATCAGGCCAATATGTCGGCGGCGGGCATTCCGCAGATCGCCGTGGTCATGGGTTCGTGCACCGCGGGCGGCGCTTACGTGCCGGCCATGTCCGACGAGACCATCATCGTCGAGGGGCAGGGGACGATCTTTCTCGCCGGGCCGCCGCTGGTCAAGGCCGCGACCGGCGAGGTGGTTTCGGCCGAAGATCTCGGCGGCGGCGATGTGCACACGCGCCTTTCCGGCGTCGCCGATCATCTGGCGCGCGACGATGCCCATGCGCTTGCGCTGGCGCGGCAGGCCGTTGGCAATCTCAACCGCCACAAACCGACGACTGTCGAACTGCGCACGCCGGAGCCGCCGCTCTATGATCCCGAGGATATTCTCGGCATCGTGCCCTCCGATCTGCGCACGCCCTACGATGTTCGCGAAGTCGTCGCCCGTATCGTCGACGGCTCACGCTTTGACGAATTCAAGGCGCGCTATGGTGCCACACTGGTTTGCGGCTTTGCTCATATCCACGGCATCCCCGTCGGCATCATCGCCAACAATGGCGTGCTGTTTTCGGAATCGGCGCTGAAGGGCGCGCATTTCGTCGAGCTTTGCTCGCAGCGCAAGATCCCGCTGGTTTTCCTGCAGAATATCACCGGTTTCATGGTCGGTCGGAAATACGAGACGGAGGGCATCGCCAAGCACGGGGCGAAGCTGGTGACGGCGGTGGCGACGACGAAAGTGCCGAAGATCACCATGCTCATCGGCGGCTCCTTCGGCGCGGGCAATTACGGCATGGCCGGCCGCGCCTATTCGCCGCGCTTCCTCTGGACATGGCCCAACAGTCGCATCTCCGTCATGGGCGGAGAGCAGGCGGCCGGCGTGCTGGCAACGGTGCGCGGCGAGGCCCTGGTGCGCGCCGGCAAGCCTTGGACGAAAGAAGAAGAGGCGGCCTTCAAGCAACCGACCTTGAAGATGTTCGAGACCCAGAGCCACCCGCTCTACGCCTCGGCGCGTCTCTGGGACGACGGCATCATTGACCCACGCAAGAGCCGCGACGTGCTGGCTCTGTCGCTTTCGGCCGCGCTCAACGCGCCGATCGAAGACACACGTTTCGGCCTGTTCCGGATGTGAGGAGATGGAGATGAAACGCGACATCATCAATGCCAAGAATGCACCGCAGCCACGCGGCGGCTATGCCCAGGCGGTCAAGCTAGAGAATTTCGAGAGACTGCTGTTCGTCAGCGGCCAAATTCCGACGACATCAGACGATGCGCTTCCGGAAGGATTTCAGGCGCAGGCGCGTCAGGTCTGGCTCAATGTCGACGCGCAACTCAAGACCGCGGGGATGAGCAAGACCGACATCGTCAAGGTCACGACCTATCTCGCCGACCGTCACCATACGATCGAGAACCGCGAGATCCGCAGCGAATATCTGGGCTCGCTCACGCCGGCGATGACGGTGGTGATTGCGGGCATTTTTGACACGGCGTGGCTGCTCGAAGTCGAGGTCGTCGCCGCGCAATAGGGTTTGCCCATGTTTTCGAAGATATTGATCGCCAATCGCGGAGAAATCGCCTGCCGGGTCGTCCGGACGGCAAGACGGCTGGGCATCCGCACGGTCGCCGTCTATTCCGATGCCGATAGGGATGCGTTGCATGTGGCGCTGGCGGACGAGGCCGTTCACATCGGCCCGGCGGCTGCGAGCGATAGCTATCTTTCGAAGGAGCGGATCATAGCCGCCGCGCAGCAATCCGGCGCCGAGGCCATTCACCCAGGCTATGGCTTTCTCTCGGAAAATGCCGAGTTCGCAGAGGCTGTTGAAGCAGCCGGGCTGGTCTTTATCGGCCCATCGCCGGCCTCGATCCGCGCCATGGGCCTGAAGGATGCGGCCAAGGCGCTGATGGAGCGCGCCGGCGTGCCTGTCGTTCCCGGCTATCACGGCGATAAACAGGATGCGGCATTCCTTGCAGAGGGGGCAGCGGAGATCGGCTTCCCCGTTCTGATCAAGGCGCGGGCGGGCGGCGGCGGCAAGGGCATGCGGCGTGTCGACCGCCCGGAAGATTTTGCGTCTGCATTGGAGGCGGCAAGGCGAGAGGCGAAATCGGCTTTCGGCGACGACGCGGTCCTGATCGAAAAATATCTGACTCAACCACGCCACATCGAAATCCAAGTCTTCGGCGACAGCCATGGCAATGTCGTGCATCTCTTCGAGCGCGATTGTTCTCTGCAGCGGCGGCATCAGAAGGTGATCGAAGAGGCGCCGGCCCCTGGCATGACGGAGGAGATGCGCAGCGCCATGGGCGAAGCTGCCGTTCGAGCAGCCCGCGCCATCGATTACCGCGGTGCCGGCACCGTCGAATTCATTGCCGATGTCTCAGAAGGCCTGTCGCCGGATCGCTTCTTCTTCATGGAAATGAACACTCGTCTGCAGGTCGAGCATCCTGTCACGGAAGCGATAGCCCGCGTCGATCTGGTCGAATGGCAATTGCAGATTGCCTACGGTGAGCCCTTGCCGAGGACCCAGGCCGAACTCGGCATCGAGGGCTGGGCCTTCGAGGCGCGGCTTTATGCCGAAGATCCATCGCGGGGTTTCCTGCCGGTGACTGGGACGCTCTCGCACCTCAGATTTCCGGATGGCGATGTCCGCATCGACACCGGCGTACGTGAAGGTGATAGCATCACACCGCATTATGATCCGCTGATCGCCAAGCTCATCGTCCATGCCCCAACCCGCCAAGCGGCCCTCGCCAAACTGACGCGGGCGCTGCAGGACACGCAGGCAGCAGGAACGGCAAGCAATCTCGATTTCCTGGTTCGATTGAGCCAACAGCCGGATTTCGTTGCGGGCTGTCCGGATACGGGCCTTATCGACCGCGAGGCAGAGACACTGACCGCAGCATCGATACCGGACGATATTGCGCTTGCCATTGCCGCTATCTTCGAGGGGGGAGGCATGGCGCAATCTTCAGGGAGAGAGCCATGGCAAGCGCTTGGCGCCTGGCAGCTTTGGGGCGAGGCGGGCCGCTCTGTCACGCTACATCACAGCGGCGGACGGACGAACGGGCGGGTGGCTGCGAAAGGGCAAGATCGATATTCAGTTCAGTTCGATGACCGCGCTGTCGCCGTTCGCATAATCAGCCGTAACGACGATAGCTGCCAGGTGGAAATCGACGGGCGGCAATTGCGTGCCGACTTTTTTCAGATGCCGCATGGTGTGACGCTGTTCTTTGATGGCCATACCCATCGTTTCCATCGGACCGACCCGCTGGATGGCGCTGAGGAAGAGGCCGTTGGTGGCGACCGGCTGATTGCGCCTATGCCTGGCCTCATCAAGATCGTCCGGGTGCAGGAAGGCGATGTGGTCGCAAAAGGTGAGGCGCTGATCGTCATGGAAGCCATGAAGATGGAGCTGACGCTGACGGCGACGCGCGACGGTGTGGTGGAAAGCCTGCACGTCGGCGAAGGAGATCAGACCAGCGAGAGCGCAGTGCTGCTATCGCTCCGGCCGGAGGACGCACAATGACCGATCGCCCTTCCAACCATGTCACGATCGTGGAAATGGCGCCGCGGGATGGCCTGCAGAATGAAAAACGGTTGATCGACACGGAGACCAAGATCGAGCTGGTGGATTTGCTTTCCGACTGCGGTTTCGAGCGCATCGAGGTCACCAGCTTCGTCAGCCCGAAATGGGTGCCGCAGCTTGCCGACGCGGCCGACGTCATGGCCGGGATCAAACGGAAGCCCGGTATTCGCTATGCGGTGCTGACGCCGAATATGCAGGGGTTGGAGGCAGCACTTGCCGCAGGCGCCGATGAAGTGGCGATCTTCGCGTCGGCCTCGGAAAGCTTTTCGATGCGCAACATCAATTGCACCATCGCTGAAAGCATCGAGCGTTTCCGACCGGTGGCGGCGGCGAGCTGTGATCGCGGCATTCCGCTGCGTGGCTACATCAGTTGCGTGGTCGAATGCCCCTATGAAGGCGCGGTGCCGCCGGCGAATGCCGCGAGCGTCGCGCGCCAATTGCGCGAACTCGGCTGCTACGAGATCAGCCTCGGCGATACGATCGGCAGGGGCGAACCGGAGGCGGTGGACAGAATGCTGGACGCCGTGCTTGCCGATCTCCCCGCCAGCATGCTGGCCGGCCATTTTCACGATACTTCAGGCCGGGCATTGGACAATATCGGTGTAGCCCTGGACCGGGGCATCCGGGTGTTCGATGCCGCCGCCGGCGGTCTCGGCGGCTGCCCTTTCGCGCCCGGTGCCAAAGGCAATGTCGATACCGTGGCGGTTCATCACTATCTGGCACTGCACGGCTTCGAGACCGGTCTCGACGAGGAGAAGCTTGCCCGCGCCGCCGCCTTTGCCCGTAGCCTGAGGAGTGCCACATGACATCGCAAACCATCCATATCGCCATCGACGAACGTGGTGTCGCCCGCCTGAGCTTGACGCGGCCCGAAAAGCACAATGCCCTGTCGGCTGAGATGATCGATGCCTTGACGGAAGCCGCTTCCGATCTCAGGCGGGATCCGGGCGTGCGCGTCGTCGTCCTTGCGGGCGAAGGCGCAAGCTTTTGCGCCGGCGGCGACCTCGGCTGGATGCGCGCCCAGTTCGATGCCACCCGCGCCGGGCGCATCATTGAAGCCCGGCGGCTTGCCATGATGTTCAAGGCCTTGAACGAATTGCCGAAGCCGCTGATCGCCCGCGTGCACGGCAATGCCTTCGGCGGCGGCGTCGGCATCCTCAGCGTCTGCGATATGGTGATTGCAGCCGCGACCGCCCGCTTCGGCTTGACGGAAGTTCGCCTCGGCATCATTCCCGCCACCATCAGCCCCTATGTCATTGCCCGCATCGGCGAGGTTAAGGCCCGCCCGCTCTTCCTGTCCGGTAAAGTCATCGACGCCTGGCAAGCCCATGCGGCCGACTTGTTGTCCCGCGTCGTGCCTGAGGAAGCACTCGACGAAGCCATCGAAGCCGAAATCCGCCATTTCCTCGCCGCCTCGCCGCAGGCTGCGGCGCGCGCAAAGGCGCTGGTTCGCTCTCTCGGCATGCCGATCAGTGATGAGCTCATAGATCACGTGATCACTCAATTAGCCGATACCTGGGAGACGGAGGAAGCTAAGGAAGGGGTCACGGCTTTCTTCGAGCGGCGGGAGCCAAGCTGGCGATAGCACATTTAAACTCGCCTGTTTTTCTCTATCGTCAGTTGTGGAAATTCTCCGCTCCCCGTTGCCGTTAGGTCACCAGAAGCCGGTTTGTCCCAGCGAAAGCCGAGGACCGCGCCTTTTTCCATCTGCTGGAACAGATTGTCCGAGATGACAGCCGTACCGGCGCCGTCGGCGACGGAGACGACGCAGCCGATAGGAGCTTGGCGGATGATGTTGCCGGTGGCGACGAGATTGCGGAGATAGGGACCCCAGCCGAGTTTCAGGCCCCAGAGCGGGGCGTTTTCGATGAGGTTAGACGCAATCAGCGTGTCGGCTTCGGCTGAGATCCCGATGCCGAAGCCGCTTTCCTGTGGGTAGGGGCCGGTCAGGGACAGGTTGCGGATAATATTGCCGGTTATGCTGGCAAGCCGGCCGCCCTTGTCGAAATTGGCAATCGCGATACCGTTGGCAGCGCCGTCGACGAGATTGTTGCTGACCACGGCGCCTTCGAACTCGAATTCGCAGAAGATCGCCGTTTCGCCGGAGCGCAGGCACTGATTGCCGGTGATCTGCACGTTCGATGCCGAATTGGCGCGTACTGCGGTGAAGGCGCAATCGGCTATCTGGTTGCCGGAGACCAAGACGCCGTCGGCGCGGAAAATGTTGATGCCGTTACCGTTCTGGCCCGTGCCGCCATCATTGGCGCCGATGCGGGCGATGCGATTGCCCGTCACGACGCTGCCGTCTTCGCCCTTGTCCCAGCGATGGATGAGAATGCCGCCATTGCCGCAGTCCTCGACCGTATTGCCGGTAATCGACAATCCCGTCGACTGGACGGAATAGAGGCCGGCTTCTGCGGCGCCCGATATGCGGCTGCGTTCGATCCGCCCGCCGCAGCGCTCCAGTTGCAGCGCATGTTTGCGGCTGCCGGCGATGTCGCAATTGTCGATCAGCACTTGGTCAACGCCGGTAAATTGCAGCAACCCGCCGGCATAGTCGGCAAGCCAGTGGTTGCCGCCATCAAGAACGAGCCCGGAAAGTTCGATGCGTTTGGCCTTGTCTGCGCTCATCAGATGGCCTTCGCCGCCATAGACCAGCCGCGAAGCGCCGGGGACGCCGGTAATGCGGGTATTGTCGGGCAGCGAAAGGTTCGACACATCGTAGTTGCCGGGCGGCAGAAACACCGGCGCGTTGTCGCGCGCGGCACTGTCGATGACGGCCTGGAGCTTGCCGCTTCTGATGTCGCTGGTGCCCGGCGTCGCTCTATAGGCGATGGCATCGATCGGTCCGCGCATCTCGGCGCTGGCCATCTTGACGAGCGGCGAGGAAAAGCCGCGTTGGGCAAACAGGCCGGTTGCGGCCGAGCCGGCGATATAGGCAATGAACGCGCGGCGCTGGACCATTATCAACTCCTGAAACAAACCTTCCGGAAGCACGAACCATGCCATGCGCATCTGTGCCGATTTGATACGGAAAAGGCCTGTTTTCGTGGAACAGGGTCTCCGAATTTTCGCAGGTTTCGCCCATTTATTCTTTCGTTCACCCATACCCTTAAGAGCCTTGAAGGAAGCGGGAACTATAATGATCGCGTTTTGGTTGTGACATTTGAATGGAGCCGCGCCTGCGGTTGGGTTGGGAGAATGCGCATCATGAATAAGCCGGCTCTTCAGCACGCCCGGACAGGCGAGCGCAGTCGTTCGCTCGATATCGAGACGGAGCGCCTGTTGGCAGCCACGCAGGCGCTGATGGCGGCGAACGCGCACCACGTCGCCGATGGCATCGAGCAATTGCGCCTCAAGGCGATCGTACATGAATTGCCGGATTTTCTCTTCGTCAAGGATCGGGAAAGCCGCTTCGTCTTCGCCAATTCCGCCACGGCAAAAAGTCTCGGCCTGGAAAGAGCCAGCGCGCTGACCGGCAAGACCGATTTCGATTTGGTGCCGCTGGAGCGGGCTACGAAATACTACCGCATCGAGCAGGAAATCATCGCTAGCGGCAAGCCGCGGCTCGATATGGAAGACGTCATTCCCTCCGCGAGCGGCGGTAAGCCGGTCTATCGGCTGACCTCGAAGTTGCCGCTGCGCAACGATCGCGGTGAGGTGATCGGGCTGATCTGCATTTCGCGCGATATTACCGAACGCAAACGCCAGGAGCATCTGCGCCGCAACCAGGCCGAGCTCTTGGAAATGATTGCCAAAAGCGAGCCGCTGGAGATGATCCTCGAGGCGCTGGTATTGATGGTCGAAGATCAAATGACCGACATAAAAGGGTCGGTCCTGCTGCTCGATCCCGAAGGCATCCATCTCTCCCACGGCGCGGCCCCTAATCTGCCAGCCACCTATAGCCGCCTGATCGACGGTATTGCCATCGGACCGAAAGTCGGCTCCTGCGGCACGGCGGCCTGGCGCGGCAAGCCGGTCTTCGTCTACGACACCCAGACGGATCCGCTCTGGGAGGATTTTTCTGATCTAGCCGCGCAATATGGCCTGCGCTCGTGCTGGTCGACGCCGATCATGACGTCGCAGGGCAACGTTCTCGGCACTTTCGCGCTCTATTCCGGTACCGTGCGTGAGCCGACCGAACGCGAGCTGGAGCTGGTCGCCATGGCGACCCACATCGCCGGCATCGCCATCGAGCGCAAGCGCGCCGAAGACCGCGCCTATTTCATGGCCCATCATGACGACCTGACAGGTCTGCCGAACCGTGCCTTTCTCAAGGAGAACATGGCGAAGATCCTGTTCAAGGCTCGCCGGAACGGCCGCAAGGTGACGGTCGCTTATGTCGATCTCGACAATTTCAAGCAGGTCAACGACAGCCGCGGCCACAGCGCCGGCGACGAGCTGTTGAAGGAGCTGACGGCCCGCATGGTCGATAGCCTCAGGGCCTCCGATATGGTGGTGCGCCTCGGCGGAGACGAGTTCCTGCTGGTCATCGTCCATCAGTCGCGCCACGACACCGGCATCACCCGGCGGCTGCGTGAACTGCAGAAGGCGATTACGCAGCCGGTGGTGATCGGGGAAATCAAGATCGCCGTGACGAGCAGCATCGGCGTTGCTGCCTTTCCGGCCGATGGGGAGACTCCGGATGAGTTGATCGCCTGTGCCGACGCGGCCATGTACAAGGCCAAGGAGCATGGCCGCAACCGGCTGCAATATCATATTCACAGGCCGGACGCGGCTGGCGTCATGCCGCTGAGCGAGCAGGAAGAATTGCGCAGCGCCATCGGTGCCAAGCAGTTCTTTCTGGAATACCAGCCGCAGGTCGATGTCGCGAGTGGCCGCATTGTCGGGCTGGAGGCGCTGGTGCGCTGGCGTCATCCGCGCCACGGCATGATGCCGCCCGGTCAGTTCATCCCGCTGGCGGAAGAATCCGGGCTGATCATCCCGCTCGGTTTGTTCGTGCTGAACGAGGCCTGCCGGCAGGCCAAGGAATGGCAGGTAATGGGCCTGCCGCCGCTTACGATCGCCGTCAATGTTTCGGCTCGGCAGTTCGGCGATCCGGCGCTTGCCGCGCACGTCACCGAAGCTCTGGAGGCGAGCGGCCTCGAGCCGCAATGGCTGGAGCTTGAGTTGACGGAGAGCACGCTGATGCATGATGTGCCGCGCGGCCTGCACGTCATGCAGGCGCTGAAGGCGCTTGGCGTGCGTCTGTCCATCGACGATTTCGGCACCGGCTATTCCAGCCTGGCGGCGCTGAAGACCTTTCCCTTCGACCGTCTCAAAATGGACCGTTCCTTCGTCGAGGCCTTGCCACGCGACGAGACGACCGTCGCCATCGCCTCGGCCGTCATCTCGCTTGCGCGCCGGCTGCGCCTGGCTGTTGTGGCCGAAGGCGTGGAAACGGACGAGCAACTCGAATTCCTGCGTCAGGCTCAGTGCCATGACGCCCAGGGCTTTTATTTTTCACGGCCGGTCGGGCCAGGGGAGATCGCGAAAATTCTCGCAAGAGCCGGTGATCGCCTCGCTTGAACCCATCACTGTCCACTGTAATTCTGCCCCGATATATGTGGCCCTTAAATTGATTCTGTCTGGGGCCAGACGCCAAGAGGGGAAATCGATTTATGGGCAAGGGGCGCATCGAAGCCTTTTCCGATGGCGTGATCGCCATCATCATCACCATTATGGTGCTGGAATTGAAAGCGCCACATGGCGAGGGGCTGCAGGCGCTGATCCCGCTGATCCCGACGCTGCTTTCCTATGTTCTAAGCTTCGTCTATGTCGGCATCTACTGGAACAATCACCATCATATGTTCCAGGCGGTGAAGCATGTCAGGGGCGGCGTGCTTTGGGCCAATCTGCATCTGCTGTTCTGGCTGTCTTTGATGCCCTTCGCCACCGGCTGGATGGACGATAACGACTTCGCCATGACCCCGGTGATGGTTTATGGCTTCATCTTGCTGATGTGCGGTTTCGCCTATTACATCCTCGGCCGGATGCTGATCCGCGTGCATGGCAGGGATTCCGATTTTGCCCACACACTCGGCTCGGATGGTAAGGCCGCGCTCTCCGTCAGCCTCTACATCATCGCGATCATACTTGCCGCCATTAATCCGTTCATCTCCCTCGGCATCTATTTTATCGTCGCTTGCATATGGCTGATACCGGACCGGCGCTTCGAACGGATGATGAAGTAGACGGGCGTCGATCTGTGGGCGACTCACGAACCGTGTTAGTCCTTTGACATGCGGGTTGCAGCCTTTCAACGCCGAGCACTGTTCGATGCCCTCGATGAGGTCGGGAATGTGCTTTCGCGCGACTTGACGTGGGCAGATGAGCAAGGCATCGACCTCGCCCTTTTCCCCGAATGCTATCTTCAGGGACACAGCTATGAATCGGCACTTACCAGGCGGCGTGCACTCTCACTCGATGATCCTGCCCTGAATGCCTTGATCGCCCGCTGTGCATCGGGGAAGACGACCGCGATCATCGGCCTCTTCGAGCGGCGAGGGGAGTCGATTTACAACAGCGCGGTCGTCGCGAGGGCGGGGCGGATAAGCGGGGTCTACGCCAAGATGCATCCCATCGAAAGGGGCTGCACGCCCGGGACCGATTTTCCGGTCTGGGCACTCGGCGATTGGTGCTTCGGCATCAATATCTGTTCCGATCTCAGATATCCCTATACGGCGGCCCGGCTCGCCAGAAAAGGAGCAGGCCTCATCTGCAATCCCCTCAATCTGATGCTTCGCCCGCACAAGGCGGAAAAGTGGCATAGGCCTGCCATCGAAAGCTTGCGGATAGGCGCCAAGCATACAAAATGCTGGGTCATGTCGGCCGATGTCGTCGGCAGCAATGCCGACGGCTGGGTGAGTTACGGCAGTACCGCGATCGTCGATCCGAACGGCGTGGTCGTCGCGAAGGCCAAAGCGTACAGCGAAGATGTTCTGGTTTTCGATCTGCCCGACGAACGGCTTGAAGCGAACTCGGTCAAAAAAGCGGCAATGATCGCTACATAATTGCATAAATCACGCTATCTTTTGTCCCATGAGACCGGATCAACTGCTGTATCCCGCCCCTGAGGGGCTGTTCTGCCCGATCGGCGGCTTCTATGTCGATCCGGTGCGGCCGGTCGAGCGGGCGTTGATAACGCATGGACATTCCGACCATGCCCGCGCCGGCCATGGCCGAGTGCTCGCCACCCGCCAGACCCTGGACATCATGCGGATACGCTATGGCGATGATTTCGCTGGATCGGAGCAGCCGGTCGGTTTCGGCGAGGAGCTGACGATCAACGGCGTTCGGGTGCGGTTTCATCCGGCCGGACACGTCCTCGGTTCCGCACAGATCGCGGTGGAGAAAGACGGGCTGCGCATTGTCGTATCCGGCGATTATAAGCGGCGGCCGGACCCGACCTGCGCCGCCTACGTGCCTGTTGCCTGCGACGTCTTCATTACCGAGGCGACCTTCGGATTGCCGGTCTTCCATCATCCCGATCCGATGGACGAGACGGCGAAGCTCTTGGCTTCGCTTCGGCAATTTCCCGAGCGCACCCATCTCATCGGCGCCTATGCACTCGGCAAGGCGCAGCGTGTCATCCGGCTGCTGCGCGATGCCGGTTACGACAGGCCGATCTATATTCACGGCGCGCTGGAGACGCTATGCAGTTACTATGCCGGACAGGGGATCGCGCTTGGCGAGTTATTGCCGGCAACGATCGAAAGCCGGGACCAATCGATCTTCAAGGGCGCCATCGTCGTCGGGCCGCCGTCGGCTTTTGCCGATCGCTGGGCGCGGCGGTTCCATGAGCCTCTGCCCGCCTTTGCGTCGGGCTGGATGATGGTGCGCCAGCGCGCCAAGCAGCTCGGCGTCGAGCTGCCGCTCGTCATTTCGGATCATTGCGATTGGCCGGAGCTGACGGAGACCATCTCGGAGCTGAAACCGGGCGAAGTCTGGGTCACCCATGGACGCGAAGAGGCTCTTGTGCGCTGGTGCGAATTGCAGGGCATCCCGGCCAAGCCGTTGCATCTGATCGGCTATGAGGATGAGGGTGACTAATGAAAGCCTTCGCAGATCTCCTCGATCGCCTGGTGCTGACGCCGAGCCGCAACGGCAAGCTGAAGCTGCTTATCGATTATTTTCGCGATACGCCCGACCCCGATCGGGGCTATGGTCTTGCTGCGATCGCCGGCACGCTCGAGGTGCGCAACGTCAAACCAGCCATGCTGCGCGAGCTTGTGCTGGAACGCATGGACGAAGTGCTGTTTCATTATTCCTATGACTACGTCGGTGATCTCGCCGAGACCATTTCGCTGGTCTGGGACAAGGAAAGCGACATCATCCGCCCGGCGGGCGAGCAGCCGAAGCTTGGAGAGGTGGTGCGTCGGATGAATGCGCTGGGGCGTACCGAGGTGCGCAGCTTCGTTCGCGACCTGCTTGACCGGCTGGACACGTCAGGCCGCTTTGCCTTCCTGAAGCTCGCCACCGGTGCGCTACGCATCGGTGTGTCGGCGCGGCTTGCCAAGCAGGCTCTGGCGGAGCTGAGCGGCAAGCACGTGACCGAGATCGAAACGCTATGGCATGGGTTGCAGCCGCCCTATGAAAGCCTGTTCCAATGGCTGGAGGGCAAAGGCGACAAACCCGTGCTGGCGACGCCGGCGATCTTCCATTCCGTCATGCTCGCCAATGCCGTCGAGCCCGGAGATCTCGATGGGCTCAATCCCCTGGATTATGCCGCCGAGTGGAAATGGGACGGCATCCGCGTGCAGCTTTCGCGCGCGGGGATGACGAGCAAACTTTATTCCCGCTCCGGCGACGACATTTCCGGGGCCTTTCCAGATATCGTTGACGTCATCAGCTTCGAGGGTGTGGTGGACGGCGAATTGTTGGTCGGCGGCACAGCGCGTTCCAACAGTCCGACCCGCACCTTCTCTGACCTGCAGCAGCGGTTGAACCGCAAAACGGTAACAACGAAGATGCTGGAGGAATATCCGGCCTTCATCCGTGCCTATGACCTGCTATTCGATGGCGAAGAGGACGTGCGTGCCCGCGGCTTTCTCGATCGGCGGGAGCGGTTGACGGAAATTATCGAGGCTGCGCCACACGATCGTTTCGACCTCTCGCCGCTGGTGGATTTTACCTCCTGGGAGGAGTTGGACCAATTGCGTTCGGCACCGCCTGATCCCGTTATCGAAGGCGTCATGATCAAGCGCCGCGACAGTGCCTATCTCTCCGGCCGCGCCAAGGGGCCGTGGTTCAAATGGAAGCGCAACCCATACAATGTCGATGCGGTGCTGATGTATGCCCAGCGAGGCCATGGCAAGCGTTCGAGCTATTATTCCGATTTCACCTTCGGCGTCTGGTCGATGACACCGGAGGGCGAACAACTGGTGCCGGTCGGCAAGGCCTATTTCGGTTTCACGGATGCCGAGCTGGAAGTGCTCGACAAGTTCGTGCGCAACAATACGATCGATCGTTTCGGCCCGGTAAGAGCGGTCAGGGCGGATCGCGATTTCGGCTTCGTTCTCGAAGTCGCCTTTGAAGGGATCAACCGTTCGACGCGGCACAAATCCGGCGTTGCCATGCGTTTTCCACGAATTGCTCGTCTGAGACCCAACAAGCCGCCCTATGAGGCGGATCGGCTGGAAAATTTGGTGGCGCTGATTGACGCCAAGGCTCCTGCCGTTGATGAATAGGATAGGCCGATTCCTCACCACAATGTGAGTTGGCCTCGCCTTTCAACCTGTGCAGATTTTGATCCGCCGGGGATATTTGGACAGAGCATATGACAACGTCTGAAGACAATGCATTTCGCCCCACTCGCCGCACCGTTTTAGCTGGCCTTGCCGTAACCCTTTTTGCCCCCAATATCGCCCGAGCTGCCGAAACCGTGGCTCCTGTCACCAAATCGGTTGATGCCAAGGTCATAGATCCGACTGGCAAGCCGGCCGTCGCAGTGACCGAGCCGCCGCTTCTCGCAGGCGATTATGCCAAGGAGCGGCATAAGTTTCGCACCGACCTGCTGAACAAAGGCCCGGCGCCCGACAAATATGAGCCGTTGGTCGCACCATCGGACGCCGATCAGATTTTCTATCGCAGCGGTCTCGGCGGCGAGCTGGAACTCGTTGCCTGGGTGTCGCGCTACGAGCGCACGCCGAAGCCGAAGCCCGCCGTACTCTTTCTCCACGGCGGCAATGCCATCGGTCAGGGCCATTGGCTGCTGGCGAAGCCTTACGTCGATGCCGGCTATGTCGTCATGATCCCATCGATGCGCGGCGAAAACGGCCAAAAGGGCAATTTCTCGGGTTTCTACGACGAAGTTGCCGACGTTCTCGCTGCATCCAATCGTCTGCGCCATCTGCCCGGCGTCGATCCGCACCGCCTGTTCCTCGCGGGCCATAGCGTCGGCGGCACGCTGGCAATGCTGGCGGCAATGTCGGCCAAACGCTTCCGCGCGGCCACTCCCATGTCAGGCAATCCGGATTCCTTCGCCTTCTTCCATCGTTATCCGGAGGATATCCGCTTCAACGCGAAAAATCCGCGCGAATTCCAGATGCGCTCGCCGATCTGCTATGCCCACAGCTTCAAGTGCCCCTTGAAGGTCATGCAAGCCAGCGAAGAGGGCACTTTGCAGGCCCGGGCGACGCTGCTTTCGAAGCGCGCTCTCGCTGCCGGTATAAAAATGGAGCTGGTGACGGTTCAAGGCAATCACAACTCGGCGCTGCCGGGTGAGATCGAACAGAGCATCCAGTTTTTCAAGAGCGTGGCGGCATAACGGCTAAATTAGCGCATCAACCGATCGACCAGCGTACCCGCCGCCTCTGCAATCACTGTTCCCGGCGGGAAAATCGCGTCCGCACCGGCAGCTTCCAATGCAGCGAAATCCTGAGGCGGGATGACGCCGCCGACGGCGATGAGGATGCGGCCGGCGTGGCGGCGGGTCAGCGCTTCCTTGAGCTCTGGCACCAATGTCAGATGGCCGGCCGCGAGCGAGGATGCACCGATGATATCGGCGCCTTCGCGAACCGCGAGATCGGCCACTTCCTCCGGCGTCTGGAACATCGCGCCGACGACGACATCGAAACCGAGATCGGCGAAGGCTGTGGCGATCACCTTCTGTCCGCGGTCATGCCCGTCCTGCCCCATCTTGGCGACGAGGATGCGCGGCTTCTCGCCCTTTGCCTTGCGGAAAGCTTCCACCTTTGCAACCGCCTCGTTGAACAGCGGATCGGCCGTGCCGACTTCCTTGCGGTAGACGCCGGATATGGTTCTGATCTCTGCAACATGCCGGCCGTAGGCCTTTTCCAGCGCCAGCGAGATTTCGCCGACGGTTGCTCTCGCCCGTGCCGCCTTGACGGCGAAATCCAAGAGATTGCCCGTGCCGTTGCGCGCAGCATCCGTCAGTGCGTCCAGAGCAGTCTCCACCGCCGCCGTCTCGCGCGTTCCCTTCAATTGCTGCAGTTTGGAGAGCTGGCGGGCGCGGACCTCGGAATTGTCCACCTTCAGCACGTCGACTTCGATATCCTGTTCCGGTCGGGAGAAATTGACGCCGACGACGGTCTGGTGGCCGCTGTCGATACGCGCTTGCGTGCGGGCGGCAGCTTCTTCGATCCGGAGTTTCGGAATGCCCTTTTCGATGGCCTTGGCCATGCCGCCCAGCGCTTCGACCTCTTCGATATGGATAAGCGCGCGGGCCGCCAGATCATGCGTCAGCCGCTCGACATAGGCCGAGCCGCCCCACGGATCGATGATCCCCGTCGTGCGGGATTCCGTCTGCAGCAGGATCTGCGTGTTGCGGGCAATGCGGGCCGAATGATCCGTCGGCAAAGCAAGCGCTTCGTCGAAGGAATTGGTGTGCAGGGATTGCGTATGGCCCTGCGTCGCCGCCATGGCTTCGACCATGGTGCGGATGATGTTGTTCATCGGGTCCTGCGCCGTCAGCGACCACCCGGAGGTCTGGCTGTGGGTGCGAAGCGCGAGCGACTTCCCGTCCTTCGGCGCAAAGTTCTTCTGCATTAACGCGGCCCATATCAGCCGTGCCGCCCGCATCTTGGCGACTTCCATGAAGAAATTCATGCCGACCGCCCAGAAGAAGGAGAGGCGCGGCGCGAAGCTGTCGATATCGAGACCGGCCGCGACACCGGCGCGGGCATATTCGATGCCGTCGGCGATCGTATAGGCGAGCTCCAGATCCGCCGTCGCACCGGCTTCTTGCATATGGTAGCCGGAAATCGAGATCGAATTGAATTTCGGCATCCGCTGGCTGGTATAGCTGAAAATATCAGACACGATCCGCATCGAGGGCTGCGGCGGATAGATATACGTGTTGCGGACCATGAACTCCTTGAGGATGTCGTTCTGGATCGTACCCGAGAGCTTGTCCTCGGAAACGCCCTGCTCCTCCGCGGCGACGATATAGAGCGCCATCACCGGCAGCACTGCACCGTTCATGGTCATCGATACGCTCATCTCACCAAGCGGGATACCGTCGAAGAGCTGGCGCATGTCGAGAATGGAATCGATCGCCACGCCCGCCATGCCGACATCCCCAGCCACGCGCGGATGATCACTGTCATAGCCGCGATGGGTTGCAAGATCGAAGGCGACGGAAAGGCCCTTCTGGCCCGCCGCGAGATTGCGGTGGTAGAATGCGTTCGATTCCTCGGCCGTGGAGAAGCCCGCATATTGCCTGATAGTCCAGGGCTGCTGGACATACATCGTAGGGTAGGGGCCGCGGACGAAGGGAGCGGCACCGGGATAGGTGTCGAGAAAGTTCAGACCGGCAAGGTCGGCCATGTCGTAGGTGCGCTTGACGGCGATATCTTCCGGGGTCTGCCAAGCCGGGGCGTCGGTTTTCGGCGTCGTGACTTGGGGTTTTGTCCAAGGGATGGTCGTGAAATCGGGGATGGAGGTCATGGGGCCGATACCTCCGCATATGCCGCGCCTGCGTTACCCCCCTCTGTCACTGTCGTGACATCTCCCCCACAAGGGGGGAGATTAGTCGCTAGTGGCGCCCCCTCATCCCAAGCGAACACCGAATCTGTTGACGCAAAGTTTCGTTGTCTTGCTGAAGGGCGCGTCAAACTCCAAACGATCTCCCCCCTTGTGGGGGAGATGTCACGAAGTGACAGAGGGGGGTGTGCACTTCCCGCGAACTCCACAGCCGCCGTCATACCGCCACCTTATCCAACCGCACCGGCGTCAGCCCCATATACTCCGCCACAGGCCCCAGCTCTCCCAAGACTGTTACCGGCCGCTCCACCTTCGCAGCAAACAATGTCGTCCCCACAATCGATTTTGCCGCACGGTTTGCTCTCGCCTCGGCCACCATCGCCGCCAACCGGCCATTGGCGATAACATTTGCCAACCCGCCATCCCGCTCGATGTCCACAAAAATCTCCCAGGCCTTTTCCGCCAAGGACTCCGTCAGTGCTTCGATGCCGCCAGCGCCCGCGGCTGGATCGACGACATGATCGAGATGGCTTTCGGCAATCAGGACGGTCTGCGTGTTGCGCGCCAGGCGCCGCGCCAGCGGATCGGGAATGCCATGGGTCAAGCTGTGCGGCAGCACCGAAATCTCGTCGGCGCCCCCCGTGCCGGCGGAGAAGACGGCTATGGTATTGCGCAGAATGTTGGTCTCCGGATCAAGCCGTGTGAGCATGCGGTAGCTCGTTTCCATGTAGAGATGGGCGGCCGGCGGATCGGAAATGCCGCAAGCCTCCGCGATGCGGGCAAAGATCAAGCGTGCGGCGCGAGCTTTCGCTATGGCGATGTATTGGTTCTGATCGGCAGACAGGCAGAGGCTTGCGGCGTTCAGGGTCGCCTCCGGCGCGATGCCTGCCTGATCGAATAGTTTCAGATGGCCGACGAGTGCCGCCGCCATGACTGCCAGTTCCTGCGCCTCCGTTCCACCGGCATTGTGCACGGCACGGCCGTCGGCATTGAAGACGGTTCCGGAAAATCCGGCATCCCGCAGGCGCTGGAAGCTCCCCGTTAACTCCGGCATCGTTTTGCCAGAGGCGAAAACGTCGAGGCCGAAATGCATGGCCGGGAGATGTTGGCTTTTCCCGAGCGCTGAAGCCAATGCCGCTGCAAAAGCCGGCGAGAAGCCGTCAAGGCGCAGCGAGACGGACTTGCCCGAAACCGCAGCCGCCAGTCTGGCCGCAAGCGCCTCGATGTTCCCGTCGACGCCAGCACCAAAGGCCGAAGGGCTAGTTTTCGCGATCAGGCTGACGCCATTGCCCCCATGGGCGAGATCGTCGCCGAGCTGGATGAAAGCGCGTTCGATATTTGGATCATCCATACGCTGATTGACGATCCAAGGTCGGTCGGTGTGGCGGCGGGCCAGAGGCGCGGCATCGGAGCGGCGGGCATAAAGCGGCTCGATCGCGATGCCGTCATCCGTTCGCGATACCAGCGCCTCCTGGAAATCCGCGCCTTTCAGCGCCCGGTCCACCAGCTTGAGCCAGGCCTCGCGATTTGTCGGAGCAAAAACGTTCGGGTCGAGACTGTCGATATTCATGCTATCCTCCGTCCCCATGGTCTAACTCAAGCCAGGGCAAGGTAAAACAGAAGTTTGGCCAGATGGCGCAATATCTTCGCCTTCGACGCCAGCTTCGCGCCAGCCGCGCCGGTCATCATGTGGTTGACCGATCCGTATTCCGTATTCAACTGGTTCCCGATGATGGCCGATCTCCTGCTCGCTTCCCGTCGCCTGCTTGTCGTTGCTGCTTTTGCCGCGCTGTCCGCCTGCAGCATCATTCCCGATACTGGGGCGACCGATCCAGATCGGTTTGCGCAGGAGACTGCGCCTATCTTCTATCAGCCTGAGGGCATCGATCCGCAGAAGGTTGGGCGCCTGCCGGTGCAGCCGGTGCCGCAGGCGCGCGATCTCTTCCGCACGCAATTCAATCAGACCTATGGCCTGCCGACGTCCAATCCGGTGCATCAGGCCATGTATGCGCAGAAGAGCGAAGACGATTTCACGCTGCCGGCGATCCCCTACAAGCGGATTGATCCGCGTTTTCTGCGTCAGGAAGTGGACTACCGGACCGATGAAAAACCCGGCACGATCGTCGTCGATACAAGGGGCCACTATCTTTATTTCGTCGAGCCGGGCGGTAGGGCGATGCGTTATGGCGTCGGCCTTGGCGCAGCCGGTTATGCTTGGCATGGCAGAGGCGTTATCCAGTGGAAGCAGAAATGGCCGCGCTGGACGCCGCCAAGCGAAATGGTGGCTCGCGAACCGGAGATCAAGCCGGTTTCGGCACAACGCGGCGGTATGAATCCCGGGCCGACTAATCCCCTCGGCGCCCGCGCCCTCTATATCTTCCAGAACGGCAAGGACACGCTCTATCGTATTCACGGCACGCCGGATTGGCAGTCGATCGGCAAGCAAGCGTCATCCGGTTGCGTCCGCATGCTGAACCAGGATGTGATCGATCTCTTCAATCGGGTGTCGGCAAAGGCGGAAGTTGTCGTCCTGTAATGACAGATTGCAACAAATTTTCGTGATGTTGCATAAGTGCGATAGCCGGGCTTGGCTGTGCTCTTTAGTTTTATTCCTGTCTCTGCGAATCTTGCCGGGAACCGAATCGGTTCGTTTCGGGTTTCCGCTTCCCTTCCAACAGGAATGATGCTGTCGACATGAGCCTGCCTTCTTCTCTTTCCCGACGAAATTTCCTCGCCCTCGCGGGCATTGGCGCTGTTTCCACGCTCGCCGGCTGCGCTTCCACGGTCGAAAGTAGCCCGATCGTCAGCCCTGTGCAGTATAGCGGTTCCACCTACCGTCCCTTCGGCAGTTGGCTGTCCAGCTATAATGGCGAGCAGCCCGACCCGGCCGTGATCTATGCGGCCATGGACGATGGTGGCTTTCATCTTCCGGCGATACCCTATCAGGAAATCGATCCCAGATATTATCGTCAGCGCGTTGTTAATCCGACGGGGGAGCCGCCAGGCACCGTCGTCGTCAATACGCGCGAGCGCTTCCTCTATGTTACAGAGCAGGGCGGCACGGCTATGCGCTACGGCATTGGCGTCGGGCGCGAAGGCTTTGCCTGGCAGGGCCGCGGTGTCATCCAGTGGCGCAAGAAGTGGCCGCGCTGGAATCCGCCGGACGAAATGGTCGCCCGCCAGCCGGAGCTCGTCAAATATTCCATCGCCAACGGCGGCATGGAGCCTGGCTTGAAGAATCCGCTCGGCGCGCGCGCCCTTTATATTTTCGAGGACAAGCAGGACTCGCTCTACCGTCTGCACGGCAATCCCGATTGGCGCTCCATCGGCAAGGCGGTTTCCTCGGGCTGCGTCCGCCTGCTCAATCAGGACGTCATCGATCTCTACGACCGCGTGCCGGAACGCGCGCCAATTCTGGTGACGCAGGCTTAAATTTTTGACGGGTGGAATTTAACGGCTCTCATTCGGCCGTTAAATTCGCTCGCAGCCGCTGCAGCCGGTCGCGCAGACTGGCCATTTCATCCATGTCGCAGCCGACGGCTTCGCCGATGGCCGCCATGATCGTAGCGACCTGGCATTTCATGCCGGCGCCCTTGTCCGTCAATGAAACGATGACCTGCCGTTCGTCCTTCGGGTCTCGCACGCGGCCGATCAGACCGGCTTGCTCCAGGCGTTTCAACAGCGGCGACAGCGTGCCTGAATCGAGGTCGAGCTGCTCGCCGATGGTCTTGACCGGCAAACAGCCCTTTTCCCAGAGCACCAGCATCACCAGGTATTGCGGATAGGTCAGGCCGACACGGTCGAGGATCGGCTTATAGGCGCGATTGAAGGCATGCGCGGTCGCGTAGACGGCAAAACAAAGCTGCCGTTCCAGCCGCTTTTCCTCATCCGGGATTGCCCGCTCCTGCACCTCGTCCGTCATCGCTGCTCCGCCAGTTTCTTGTTGATGTCATTGTCACAGGTTCATTTTTCAAAATCAAATTACAAAAATATATTGCGCACGATTAAATCGCGCTATATACAGCATTCATCCAACTCGCAAAGGAGACCTGATATGCCTATCCTCTACACCACCAAAGCTTCTGCCACCGGCGGCCGTGCGGGCCATGCCGTTTCCGAAAACGGTGTTCTTGACGTCACCCTGACTGTGCCGAAGGAACTCGGCGGTGATGGGGCTACCGGCACCAATCCTGAACAGCTCTTCGCTGCCGGCTATTCTGCCTGCTTCCTCGGCGCGCTGAAATTTGTTGCGGGCCAGCAGAAGGTCAAGATTCCGGAAGACGCCAAGGTGACGGCAACGGTCGGTATTGGGCCGCGTGCGGATGGCACCGGCTTCGGCATCGAAGTCTCGCTGTCGGTTCACATTCCAGGCATGGACAAGGCCGACGCTGAAAAGCTCGCCGCTGCCGCTCACATCGTCTGCCCCTATAGCCATGCTATGCGCACCTCCACCGAAGTGCCGGTTACGGTTGCCTGAGGATAGGCTTTCCATCTTCCGAACTGATGGAACGGATGCCATAAAGGAGCGGCATGCAGGGAAATGCATGTCGCTCCTTTTCTTTTGCAAGAAAGTTGCTATATGTTTTCTTGAGAAAGGATATATAGCGATGACACATGCTCAAGCAATTGGTCATGCAAATCCAGGCGAGGCTCTGGTCATAACCAAGGCGGCCGTCAATGCGGCGGAACGGTTGGGATTGAATGCGCGCATGCTCGCTGCCGTCATCGGCGTTTCGGAAGCAACCGTGTCGCGCATGAAGCGGCAGGATCATCTTCTCGAACGGCACAGCAAGCCATTTGAACTCGCCGTTCTTTTCGTGCGCCTGTTCCGCTCGCTCGATGCCATCGTCGGCGGCGATGAGGCCGTGGCGCGGCAATGGCTGCGCAACGTCAATCTCGCCTTCGGCGCGACACCGCTCGAAAAAATCACCTCCATTTCCGGATTGACCGATGTCCTTGCCTATCTGGACGCCCGCCGCGCTCTCGTCTGAGGCCCGGCCGATTTCCGGCCGCTATTGGCGGCTGGTGGAGGCGCAGCATCAGGTCTCGACGTTGAAACTGGTCGATACGCTGGAAGAACAGGCGCTTCTCGAACAGCTGCTGGAGGAGAGTAAGCCGGCGCTGCCACCGGAATGCGCCGGCCTGGATTATCTGCTGGCCACTCCTTTTCGCTACGGAGCGATCTATCCTCAAGGCTCACGCTTCAGACGGGCGGGGCGTACCCTGGGGGTCTTTTATGCTTCCGAACGGGTCGAGACGGCGCTGGCCGAAATGAGCTTTTACCGGCTGCTTTTCTTTGCCGATTCTCCGGAAACGCCTTTACCCGCCAATGCCGCGGAATATACTGCCTTTGCCGCGGCGATCGCCGCGAAAGAGGCGATCGACCTCACCCGTTCGCCGTTGGATCGGGATCGCGAGGCCTGGACCGATCCCGTCAACTATGAAGCTTGCCAGTCGCTCGCCGACGCAGCGCGGGCAGGGGGCATCCAGGCGATGCTCTACCGATCCGTCAGGGATCCCCAGGGCGGGAAGAATCTTGCGCTTCTGACGGCCCATGCCTTCGCCGCGCGCGAACCCGTCGAACGGCAGACCTGGCGCATCCGGCTGTCGCCGGCCGGCGTGCAGGCACTCTGCGATTTTCCGAAAAGCCGCATTGGTTTCGCGCGCAGCGATTTTGGCGCCGATCCCCGCATGCGAAATAGCGCTTAAGACAGCGCCAGCAGATCCCGCCGCAACCGGTCCGCATTGCCGTCCGGCAATCGTGTCTCGACCTCGGCATGCGTCACCTTCCAGATCGGCACTGCCGCCGCCAGCACCGCTTTTCCCGACGGCGTTAGGCTGAGCAACCGGGCACGGCGATCCCGGGGATTGGGCAGAATGGTCACCCAGCCCCGCCGTGTCAGCGGCTTTAAGGCCGCCGTCAGTGTCGTCTGATCTATTGCAAGCAGGGTTGCGACCGGGCCCATGGCCGCCGGTTCCGGCCTGTTCAGCGACATCATCAGAGAAAACTGGCCATTTGTGAGTTCGAGCGGTCGCAGGGCTTCATCGAAACGGCGCGCCAAGGCCCGAGCGGCGCGCTGCACATGCAGGCAAAGGCAGGTATCGCGCACCAGTAGTGTTGTCTCGAAAGGAATCTCAATCACGTTTGACATGGTTTACTAATATTGATATCAATCTATTTGTCAAGTTTGGTGAGAAGTGGACGTCGGAGGAGGGCGCGGCAATGAACCAAATCGTTTCACGCGAGGTGTGGCTGGAGGCCCGCCGCGAGCTGCTTGCCAAGGAGAAAGAAGCGACGCATTTGCGTGACCGCATCAATGCCGAGCGCTTGGCGCTGCCCTGGGTGAAGGTCGACAAGGATTATGTTTTCGACACGCCCACCGGCAAGAAATCGCTTGCGGAACTCTTTGACGGCCGCAGTCAGCTCATCGTTTATCACTTCATGCTCGGTCCGAACTGGGAAGCCGGATGTCCCGGTTGCTCGTTCCTCGCCGATCATTTCGATGGTGCCCTGCCACATCTCAATCACCACGACGTCACCCTCGTTGCCGTTGCCCGCGCGCCGATCGAGAAGATCGAGGCTTACAAGAAACGTATGGGCTGGAAATTCCCCTGGGTGTCGTCTTTCGCCAACGATTTCAATTTCGACTATCACGTCTCCTTTACGCCAGAGCAGCTCGCCGGCGAAAAGGTGTTCTACAATTTCTCTGCCATGGACGCCAAGAACGGCCACGACGAGCTTCCTGGGCTCAGCGCCTTCTACAAGGATGAAGCCGGGAATATCTTCCACACCTATTCCAGCTATGCCCGCGGCGGGGAGGAGATGATCGGCACGTTGATGATCCTCGACAATGCGCCGAAGGGCCGCAACGAAGGCAGCACCATGGATTTCGTGCGTCGCCACGACGAATATGAGGAAGCCCTAAAGGCGCAGTCCTCCTGTCACTGAAGCACAACGGCCCCGGCGGCGCGACTTTTCGGGAAGTTGCGCCGGAACAAAAATCCGAAGTGCCGTGTTTAGAGCACTACGGCGTATAGGGTCCGGCCGATCGCAGAGGAGGGAGGCGATGAAGGCGGAACTGACGGAACAACACACATTCCTTAAGAAACTTCTCGGCACATGGGAGGTTAATGCCACCGATCCCGAGGGTAAGATCGACCACGGCACCTGGACGGAAACCGTCCGCTCGCTGCATGGCATTTGGTTTCTGTGCGAGGGAGAGGGCACGATGCCAGGCGGCGGCGCCGCCGCGACATTGCTGACGCTCGGCTATGATCCGGAGAAGGGCAAATATACCGGCACCTGGGTCGGCAGCATGATGAACCACATGTGGGTTTACGAAGGCGCTCTCGATCAGACCGGCCGCACCCTGCTGCTCGACACGTCAGGGCCGGATTTTGAACACCAAGGCCAGTCGGCCAGCTATCGTGAAGCCATCACATTCATCAACGACAATGAACGCATCTTTTCCTCCAGCGTCCGCCAGCCGGACGGAAGCTGGAAGGAATTCATGATCGCCAATTACCGCCGCAAGCAATAGGGAGAGCTGCAATGGCTGAGAAGGGATATTTTGTCTGGTACGAACTCATGACTACCGATATGGCGGCGGGGGAGGCCTTCTACCGCAAGGTTGTCGGCTGGGACGCCAAGGATGCCGGCATGCCGGACATCGAAATGGCCTATACCCTGTTCAGCGCCGGCGCCGGCCCCGTTGCCGGTATGATGATCCTGCCGGAAGAGGCCAAGGCCATGGGCACTCCGCCCTGCTGGACCGGTTATATCGGCGTGCCCAATGTCGACGAGGCCGCCAAGACGATCGCCGCCAAGGGCGGCAGGGTCTATCGCGAGCCGGGAGACATTCCGGGTGTCGGTCGCTTCGCCGTCGTCTCCGATCCCTATGGCGCGGCTTTCTGCATCTTCACGCCGTTGCCGGGCCAGGATTGGCAGCCGTCGGAGCCAAATGCTCCCGGTTATATCGGTTGGCACGAGCTTTATTCCGGCGATGGTCCGAAAGCGTTTGATTTCTACTGTGACATGTTCGGCTGGGAATCGAGCTCCGATTTCGACATGGGGCCGATGGGCACCTACAAGATCTTCAAGATCGGCGACCGCGACTTCGGCGGGATCATGACCAAGCCGGCGGAAATGCCGATGGCGGCCTGGAACTTCTATTTCAACGTCCCGGCAATCGATGCTGCCATCGCCCGCGTCAACGAGGGCGGCGGCAAGATCGTCAACGGCCCGATGGAAGTCCCCGGTGGTAGCTGGATCGTCCAGTGCACCGACCCGCAAGGTGCATTCTTCTCGCTCGTTGCGCCGACGCGGTAAATCTCTACCTTCTCCTTCTCGGGGAGAAGGTCGCGCATAGCGCGGATTGAGGGGCATTCCTGGGGAACCGGTTTTCGAGCACGGCTTATGATATTCGTCGCGGTGCTCCCTCTCATCCGCCCTTCAGGCACCTTCTCCCCGAGGGGAGAAGGTGTTCTGCTACCGTTTCAAGCTACCCAGAATCCCGCGAACCAGTGCCCGGCCGACCTGTGTCGCGACTGTACGCGCCATGCTCTTCATCGCTGCTTCCACGATCGTCTCGCGCTGATAGCCGGAACGGCCGCGGCTTGCGGGTTTGTCATCGTCGCCGCCGAAGCCGGGGAGCGTCCAGCGGCCGCCGGCGCTTCCGCTGTCCGGTTTTGCAGCATCCTGCTCTGCAGCCTTGCGGGCACGGGCGGTGAGGATTTCGAAGGCGGATTCACGATCCACCGTCTCGTCATAGAGGCCGGCGACCGGACTGGCATTGATGATGGCTCGGCGCTCGGCATCGGTTACCGGGCCGATACGGGCGGAGGGCGGACGGATCAAGGTGCGCTCGACGATCGAGGGTGCCCCCTTGCCTTCGAGCATGGAGACCAGCGCTTCCCCCGTGCCGAGCGTGGTGATGACTTCGGCGCAGTTGAATGCCGGGTTCGGCCGAAAGGTTTCAGCGGCGGTCTGGACTGCCTTCTGTTCGCGCGGCGAATAGGCGCGCAAGGCATGCTGGACGCGGTTGCCAAGCTGGGCGAGCACGGTCTCCGGCACATCGAGCGGATTCTGCGTGACGAAATAGACGCCGACCCCCTTGGAGCGGATCAGGCGCACGACCTGTTCGATGCGTTCGATCAGCACCTTTGGTGCATCGTTGAAGAGCAGATGCGCCTCGTCGAAGAAGAACACCAGCTTCGGCTTTTCAGGGTCGCCGACTTCCGGCAGTTCCTCGAAGAGCTCGGACAGCAGCCACAGCAGGAAGGTGGCGTAGAGGCGCGGGTTCATCATCAGCTTGTCGGCGGCAAGCACCGAGATTTGTCCGTAACCGTCATTACTGACGCGCATGATGTCGGAAATCTGCAGCGCCGGCTCGCCAAAGAAATTTTCCGCTCCTTGCTGCTCTAGAACCAGCAGGGCTCGCTGGATCGCGCCGACGGAGGACTTCGAAATGAGGCCGAACTGGCTGGAAAGCTCGCTGGCATGGTCGCCCATATAGTTGAGCAAGGCCTGCAGATCCTTGAGGTCGAGTAACGCGAGGCCATTGTCATCGGCAATCTTGAAGGCGATGTTGAGCACGCCTTCCTGCGCTTCCGATGCGTCCATCAGCCTTGCCAGCAGCAGCGGCCCCATCTCGGCGATGGTGGTGCGCACACGATGGCCCTTTTCGCCGTAGAGATCCCAGAAGATCACCGGGAATTGATCGAATTCATAGGGCTTCAGGCCGATTTCCTCGGCACGCTTCAACAGGAAATCCTTCGGCTCGCCCTTGGCGGCGATGCCGGAAAGATCGCCCTTGATGTCGGCGCAGAAGACCGACACGCCGGCCTTCGAAAAACCCTCCGCCAGCACCTGCAGGGTCACCGTCTTGCCGGTGCCGGTCGCGCCGGTGACGAGACCATGGCGATTGCCGAATTTCAGCGCCAGATATTCGTCCTTGTTGATGCTGCCGTCCGGATTGCGGCTGGCGCCGACGAAAATCTGTCCATCCTGCTGCGGCATCAGGCGTCGTCTCCCTTGGCGGCCGCACAGCAACCCTCGAAGAGGTGCCAGGGCCCCATTCACTGATTTGTCCTGACGCTGTTATAAGAAGAGACTTGAATGGGGACAACCGTTCGCTTCATGGTGATGCTTCCGGTACAGTCGTGCACAGCCCGGCCCGACTTGAGTCGGTCGGCGCATTCAATTACGTTGACGTTCACGTCATAGGTAACAGGCAGGAGGCCAGAATGAACGAGATTATTGATCAGATCGCAACGAGAGCCGGCATTTCCCCCGATATTGCAGAGAAGGCCGTTGGCATGATGCTCGGCTTCCTGCAGCGCGAAGCTCCGGATGGCCCGGTCACCAAGATGATCGAATCCATCCCCGGCGCTTCCGATCTGGTGGCACAATATAATGGTGAAGAAACGTCCGGCGGTGGGCTGCTCGGCGGCCTCCTCAGCGCCGTCGGCGCGGGTGGCGGCATCATGGCGCTTGGCCAGTCCCTGATGAGCAGCGGTCTCAACATGGGCGAAATTTCTTCGCTCGCTAAGGAAACCATCGCGACTGCCCGCGAACATGCCGGCAACGAAGTGGTCGACGAGGTCGTCAATTCCGTGCCGGGGTTGAGCCAGTTCCTTTGATCGGCTGACGTAGCCGACTAAACCCCGCGATTCGTTCGCGGGGTTTTTGGCCGCGATTCAAAAAGCCAGGAATGTCCCCGTCCTCCAAAATCGTTCCACGTTCGCTATGGCTCAACCTTGAACTTCTTAGGATTGAGAATGTTTAAGCGTGCAGCCGGTTGCAAACTGTCCCATGTCCGCAAACTCCATTCCATCTCTTTTACCGAACGGGCCTGGTCATCAGTTCGTGCTCTACGGCGATTCCTGTTCCGGCGTGCCGGGTGCGCTGCATGAGGACACGTTCGCCGCCGTCAATTCCGTTTTGCGCCGGCTCGATCCGCCGCCGGAATTCATCCTGTTTCCGGGCGACGAAATCATTGGGCTGACCGCCGATCCGAAGGCTTTGAGGGCGCAATGGCGGCATTGGTTCGAGCATGAAATGGGCTGGCTCGATCGGCAAGAAACGCCGCTTTGGCACACGACCGGCAACCACACCACCTATGACGAAATGAGCGAGCAGGTCTTTCGTGAGGTCCTGCAGCTTCCGGCAAACGGACCGGCTGGCCAGGAAGGCCTGTCTTACTGGGTGCGCCGCGACGATCTCTTGCTGGTCTTTGTCCATACGCTGTGGACCGGTCTCGGCGGCGAGGGCCATGTCGAGACAGAGTGGCTGGAGGCGACCTTGAAGAGCCACAGCGATGCCCGCCACAAGATCGTCCTCGGCCACCATCCGGTTTTCCCCATCAACGGATTTTCTGGATCGTATCAGCGCGAGATCGGCCCGGATTACACCAATCGATTTTGGGATATTCTGGTCGAAGCGGAGGTTCTGGCCTATGTCTGCAGCCACATCCTTGCCTTCGACATCCAGATTCACCGCGGCGTCCTGCAGCTTTGCACCGCCGGCGCAGGCACCGCGCATAGAATGCCGGAGGGCGTGGAATATCTTCATTGCATCCAGGCGGCGCTCGATGCGGCCAGTTTTCGCTATCAGGTGGTGGATACGGCCGGCATCGTTCGTGAGTGGTTGGAATGGCCCTTCAAACCAGCCGATCCCGAGGCGTGGCAAGACCTGTCCCTAGGGATTCATCCCGCCGGCTTTACCGGTCCGATGAACAATGATCGCATCATCGAATTGCGGATAAAGGGCCTAATGCCGGAGACAGCGCATGCACCCGCCCAAACATTCTTCTCTGCTTTCAATCCCGGCAGCATCGAACCGTTCTGGCTTGGTGTACGCGGTCCGCGACAAACTCTGACTCTTATCCTTGGACGCGACCCCGGCCGCAGTCCGCATTACTGGTTCGGGCCCGATCTCGCCCCAGGCAGGCCCTTCGATGTCGATATCGCCTTGCATGCCGGAATGGGGCCGGGCGGTATTCTCTATCGCATGCATGGCGACGAGAGATGGAGTTCTTTCGACGGAGCTTCCGCCACCGGCCTCGAACGCTTGGTGTGGCCGACGCATTGGAGCGTGGGTCATGCCCAGGGCGGAGCGACGCATCGCGCCTTTATGGGCGATGGACTGCAGGTTCGGATCGCGGCCGCGAAGTGACCGGCATTTAGAAGCGTCCCTGAACGCACCTATATTAGTTTTACGCCCGAGAAAGCAGCGCCGACCCGTCGTCGACCCATTAGCCTCACCCTTTCTTGACCGCCGGCGCGTCCTCCGGCCGGTGCCACGTACGGCCATCCCGTTCAATCAACTCGTCGGCGCAGGCTGGGCCCATGCTGCCCGGCGCGTAAGGATCGGGTTTACCGCCTTCGGCCCACAGGTCCAGGAAAGGTTGTACCGCGGCCCAGCCGGCTTCGATGCCGTCGGCGCGCTGGAACAGGGTCTGATCGCCGACGAAAAGTTCGTAGAACAGGCTCTCATAGCCGGTCTGCTTGCCGATATCGAAGCGGTCGGCGTAACGGAAGTCGAGCGAAACCGGCGCGGTTTTCAGCACCAGACCTGGTGACTTGATCGAGATTTCCATGTCGAGCCCCTCGTCGGGCTGCACCTGGATGATAAGCCTGTTCGGCGGCAGCTCGGGCCGGGATTCGTGACGGGGAAACTGCGCGAAGGGCACCTGCCTGAAGGTGATGACCACCTCGGTATCGCGGGCTTTCATCGCTTTGCCGGTGCGCAGGTAGAAGGGTACGCCGGCCCAGCGCCAGGTATCGACCAGAAGTTTGAGCCCGACGAAGGTCTCCGTGTTGCTGTCGGGAGATACGTCAGCCGTTTCAGTGTAGGCAGGCAGGTTGTTGCCGTCGAGCGGACCGGCCGTATAGGCGCCGCGCACGGCGTTCTTGGCTGCCTCCTCGCGCGAGTAGATGCGCAGGGCTTTCAAAAGCTTGCCTTTTTCATTGCGGATCGATTCGGCGTCAAAGCTGTTCGGCGGCTCCATCGCCACCATTGCCAGGAGCTGGAACAGATGGTTCGGCACCATGTCGCGCAGCGCGCCCGTCGCATCGTAGAACTTGCCGCGCATGCCCACATCGACCAGTTCCGCCGCAGTGATCTGGACGTGATCGATATAGTTGTTGTTCCACAGCGCCTCGATCATCATGTTGGCAAAGCGCGTCGTCATGATGTTCTGGACGGTTTCCTTGCCCAGGAAATGATCGATGCGATAGATCTGGCTTTCATTGGCGTGGCTGAGCAGCCGGGCATTCAGCTCGCGTGCCGAGGCAAGGTCGTGACCGAAGGGCTTTTCGATCGCGATCCGGCGGAAGGCGCCGATCGTTTCGTTGACCAGCCCGTTTGCGGAGAGCTTTTCGGCGATATCGCCGAAGAAACGCGGTGGCACGGCGAAATAGAAGGCCGCGTTGGCGTTCGGCGCTTGCGACAGGTATTTGGCGATTTCCTCATACACGGCATTCTGAGTGAAATCGCCAGAGATATAGGCGATGCGCTTACGCAGGCGCTGCCAGGCTTCTTGCCGCGCCGAGTCCTGCATGTCGCCGGATGTCGCGAGAAACGACTCGAAGCGCTCCAGCAGCATTTCGACGCCGCCGGTTTCGATGCCGATACCGAGAATATGCAGATCGTCGCCCACGAGCCCGCTGCGCGTCATGTTGATCAGCGTCGGAATCAGCAGCCGCCGCGTCAGATCGCCTGTCGCGCCGAAGATGACGAAGGTCAGCGGCGGCGCCGGTGCAACATTCGGCCCGCTCACGAGTGCACCTCAGCCAAGCGGATGGACATCGGGTTTCTGAACGACATGGGATATCTCCTCAGACCTGTTTTCGGCTTTTGCGTTGGCTGCTCTTGTTCTAGCGCGGTCCGCTGCCGGTTGTCGATGGGATCGACAGATTGCCGCGGCCCTGCTGCGATTTACCCGGCTTAAGCCCTACTTCTTCACGGCAATCATGAACAGCCGCGGAAATCGCAGCAGGACTTTGCCATCCACCAATGGCGGATAGGCCTTCTCAATGCGCGCGAGATAGTCAGCGGCGAAGGCACCCCGGTATTCGTCGCCGGCATGATCGAGATAGGGGCGCAAGCCCGTGCCCTTGACCCATTCGACGATGGCGGCGGCATTTTCCAATGGGTGATTGTAGTTTGTGTGCCAGAGCTCGACGCGCGCGGACTTGCCGATCAGCCGGTTATAATAAACCGCGGGCGAGGGAAGGGCATTGCGGCGCACGCTTTTCTTCGCGAAAGCGTCGCTCCACGGGCCATTTTTCGCGGTCTCCTCCATCATCAGATGGCTGAGCTCGGTCAGATTGTCCGGCATCTGGATGGCGAGCACTCCGCCTGGCCTCAGTCCGTCCATCAGGCGCTCGAAAATGTCGAGATGATCAGGCAACCATTGGAAAACGGCGTTGGCGAAAAGCAGATCGACCGGTTCTTCCGGTTGCCAGGTGGCAAGATCGGCCTTGACGAAGGTCGTGCCGGGCAGGCGCTTGCGAGCTGCCTCCAGCATATTCTCGTCGCTATCGAGGCCAGAGACGCCGGCCGCACCGTAGCGCTCGACGATGAGTTCCGTCGAATTGCCAGGACCGCAGCCAAGATCGACAGCGCGATCTATGCGCTCCAACGGTACCTGCGCCAGCAAGTCGCGCGCCGGGCGCGTGCGTTCGTCCTCGAATTTCAGGTATTGGCCGGCAGACCATGCCATGATGCTATCCCCATCATCATATTACATATTCGGGTTGGGGCGATGCCTAAAATCGCGTGATGACGCTGATTCCCGTGCCTTCCGCCTTGTCCAGCGCCATCAGCGCCGGCACGGCCTCTTCGAGGCTGATTTTGCGGCCGATCAGCTTTTGCGGGGCGATCTTGCCGGCGGCAAGCATGTCCAGCATGGCGTCGTAACGCCAGGCCTGCATGCCGTGGCTGCCGTAAATCTCCAGCTCATGCCCGATCACCTGCGCCATCGGAATCTGCGGCGCGGCATGCTCGCCGAGCATCAGGCCGACTTGCACATGCCGGCCGCGACGGCGGAGATTCTTGATCGAATTGAAGCAGGTGGCGGGGTGGCCGAGCGCGTCGATGGACACATGTGCGCCCCCCTTGGTGATCTCGCGCACAGCCTCGGCGACATCCGCAACGCCGGCCGCATTGATCGCCGCCACCGCACCGCATTCCCGCGCGAAGGCCAGCTTCTCGTCGGAAATATCGATGGCGATGGCATTCGCGCCGAGCGCGCTTGCGATCATGATGGCGGACAGGCCGACGCCGCCGCAGCCATGCACCGCGATCCATTCGCCCGGGCGGGTCCTGGCCTGATCGGCGACGGCACGAAACGACGTCGCGAAACGGCAGCCGAGGCTCGCCGCCGTCGCATCGTCGATCGTCTCCGGCAGGTGCACCAGATTGGTGTCCGCATAATCGATCGCCACATATTCGGCGAAAGACCCCCAATGGGTGAAGCCGGGCTGGAACTGGTTGGGGCAAACCTGCTGGTTGCCGGAATGGCATTCGGAGCAATGGCCACAGCCGGAGACGAAGGGCACTGTGACGCGGTCGCCGACCTTGAAACGGACGACGCCCCGGCCCGCTGCCACCACCTTGCCGGCAAGTTCATGGCCGGGCACATGCGGCAGCTTGATGTCCGGGTCATGGCCCATCCAGCCATGCCAATCGCTGCGGCAAAGCCCTGTGGCGCCGACGGCGATGACGACACCGTCCTCGTTTGGCGTCGGGTCGGGAAGGGTCCGAATCTCGGGCGTGGCCTCGAAGGCCTCATAGTACATAGCTTTCATTGGAATCTCGCGCATCCTGCCGCGTTTGAGGTGGCCCATCATTTTTCCGGATTCACCCATTCGTCAAGCTGTTGTTTCAGCGCATGAAAGTTGCGCTGGAAATGCTGCTTCCGGCGCTTTGTTGCGAATGGATTCCAAGCGGAAATTTCTGCTTGACCCCCAGGTTGTGCGGGTTTCTCCTGCTTGCCGCTTTCAGGAGGAAATCATCATGGCCGTCGATACATCCCCTCGCTCCACAACCTGGACCTATGTCGATGGAGAATGGCTCACCGGCAATCCGCCACTGATTGGCCCGACCTCGCATGCCATTTGGCTGGGCTCGACCGTGTTCGACGGCGCGCGCTGGTTCGACGGCATCGCGCCCGATCTCGACCTTCATTGTCAACGCATCAATCGCTCCGCGCTCGCCATGGGGCTGAAGCCGCTCAAGACGGCTGAGGAAATCGAAGCGCTCGCCTGGGAGGGCGTGAAGAAATTCGATGGCAAGACGCCGATCTATATCAAGCCAATGTACTGGGGCGAACACGGCTCGTCGGCAAGCGTCGTCGCCGTCGATGCGGAATCGACCCGTTTCGCGCTCTGCCTGTTCGAGGCGGCGTTGGGCGGCCATGGCGGCGTAACGTTGACTGTCTCGCCCTTCCGCCGCCCGTCGCCGGAAACCGCGATGACCGACGCCAAAGCCGGCTCACTTTATCCGAACAGCGGCCGCATGATCGTGGAAGCGAAGAAGCGCGGTTTCGACAATGCGCTGGTGCGCGATATGATCGGCAATGTCGTCGAGACTGCCTCCTCCAACGTTTTCATGGTGAAGGATGGCATCATCTGCACGCCGGTCGCCAACCGTACTTTCCTTGCCGGTATCACCCGCGCCCGCGTCATGGGCCTGTTGCGCCGGGAAGGATTTGACGTGCGCGAGGAAACGCTGTCCGTCGAGCAATTCATGGCCGCCGACGAGATCTTCACTACCGGCAACTACTCGAAAGTCGTTTCGGTCAACCGCCTCGATAATCGCGAATTCCAGCAGGGTCCGGTCGCCCGGAAAGCGTTGGAACTCTACATGGACTGGGCTTACGGGCGCACTGCCAGCGAGGAGTGAGGAGCGGTCGGAGCTGGGAGCGCTCGCGCGCTCCTGTGTGGATTTCGTCAGCGCCCGAAGGTAATTAATTTAGGCGATGCGAAGATAGGGTTTGTGGTAAAATGACGTCGGCCGGCAAAGCTATTGAGGAGGCCGACATGAAAATTTCTCTTCCCCCTTCCGTCTATCTCTTCGACTATTACAGGCTGTTTTTGCAGCTCTGCGTTATCGCGGCGACAGCGTTCGTCATCTATTCGATGCTGTTCGGATTCACCTGGTGATGTCGGACGCAGTTGAAGTCGCCGGCCCTATAGGGCCGCCGTCTTTTTCTTTGGGCTGACCCACCAGCAATAGATCGCGCCGATCGCCAGCAGCACGCAGGTTCCGAGAAACACGGCGCGCATGCCGACATGGCCGCCGACGAAGCCGCCCATGACGGGGCCGGCCACCTGACCGACATATTGCGAGGAGATCGAAAGACCGAGGATGCCCCCGGCCGCCGCGTCCGGTACGTTGAGGCGAATGACGGCGGTAATGCAGGGCAGCAGCCCGCCAAGCGCGATGCCCATCAGGAAGCGCAGCGCAATCAGTTGCCAGGCCGAGGTTACGAAAGCCTGCGGGATCAACAGCAACGCCGCGACCGCGAGTGCCGCCGTGATCACCGTCCAATGGCCAATGCGATCGGCAAGCTTGCCGAGCCATGAGGCCGAGAGGATGCTGCCAAGTGCCGCCGCAGCCATGACCACGCCCGAAATCATCGTGACATGTGCGCCGTCGACGAACTGCGCGACATAGACGGTAATGATCGGCTCGATCGACATATTGGCGAGCATCAGCAGCAGGCCTATCAACAACATGGCGAAGGCGGGCCGTTTCTCTGGTATGGAAGCCCAGCCGCCGCTTGCTTTCGCAGCCTTTTTTAGCGCCGGCGATTTCTTTTCCTTGATCAGGAAAGTCGTCGCGATGAACGTTAAGAAGATCACGCCGCCAGCGAGCAGGAAGGTGCCGCGAATGCCGATGACGGGCGGCAGCGCGCCGCCGATCAGCGGTCCGACCAGATTGCCAGCCATGATCCCGGAGGACAATACGCCGAGCGCCCAGGCCGAACGATGTTTCGGCGTCTGCGTCGCCACCAACACCATCGAGCCCGAGGCATATCCGCCAGCGAGCCCGGTAAACAGGCGCAGCGCCACCAATTGCCATACGCTGCCCGCCATTCCCATCAGAGAGATCGCAACCGTCATGCCGAGGCTTGCGCGCACCAGCATCAGTTTGCGGCCATAGATGTCCCCGAGCCGGCCCCAGAGGGGCGCGACGAAGGCGGCGGCAAAGAAGGTGGCACCATAGGCGATCCCGGACCATTGCACGATTGCCGCCTTGTCGGTGACGCCAAGCTCCTCGACATAGAGCGGCAGGAAGGGGAGCAATAGCGTCATCGCCACAATGGTGGTGAAGGAGCCGATGAGGCAGATGATCAGATTCCGCATCCAATAAGCGGTTTCCGGTTCGGCCGGCGCGGCCGCATCCCATCTTGTCTCAGCAGTCATTTCTTGGCCTTTGCATTCAACGTATAAAATAATTCTTGGCTGCCCGACGTGAGGATATGCCCCTTAGGCGGGCCAGCAGGTCGGCGCCGGTGAAGAGATCGGGAAGGTTGAGCCGGTCGACATCGAGGTTGTAGATGGTGACCGGCCGATTGTCCTTCCCCGCTAGGCGGCGCAGCTTTTCCAATATTTGATGAGCCTCCGGCATGGCGACTGCTTCCTGCTAATGTCGATTAGGCCGATAGTCTGGACCACGCCACCGGTGATGCCAAGCCCGCAAAGCGCCTTGTCGGTTCTGTCACATCGTGATATAAACTGATTGCATTTTGCAATCGGATTGCCGGCGACCCAATCGATGCCCGAGCGCCCGCCGGCTAAGAGGAGATGCACCATGAGCACTCTTGATACTGCCCGCTGCGATACGGTGCGGCGGCTATATGCCGCCTATGTCGCACAGCATCCCGATGTCGTCCGCCCGATGCTGACCAGCGATTTTACCTTTTCCAGCCCGCGCGACGATCACATCGACCGCGACCAATATTTCAAACATTGCTGGCCGAAGGAGAAGATCTTCCGCGCCATTCATATCGAACATCTCGTGCCGGATCGCGATGAGGTGATTGTCGGCTATCGCGCCGAGAAGATCGACGGAAGCAGCTTTCGCAATGTGGAGATGATCCGCTTTACCGGCGACAGGATCGCCGAGGTGAATGTCTATTTCGGACGCAATGTCTAGCAGCTAGGGCCAGCCCGAAGCCGGCCTTTCACTCGGTTTACGCTCTCGCCCGGGATAGCGCATGGCCGCGATGGATCGTCCAGGCCTGCAGGAGGCTGCCGGCGGCAAACAGGATCAACCAGACGAGCAAGGCCATCTGTACGGGCGGCGAATCCGGACCGTTGCCGATCGGGTGCGACGGCGGCAGCCGCGAGAGCGTTTCGTTGATGCCGGGAACCCAAAGCAGGAAATAGGTGAAGGACAGGCCGAACGTCTTCAGATAAGGCCGCAGCCGGCCGAGAAAGCTCAGTCTCCCCACCAAAATTGCGGCTGCCGCTACCAGCAGAGCCATGATGCCGAGTGCATGTCCCGGATTGAACCCACCCGTTGAGGAAAGGCCGAAGGAGGTCACCACCGACAGCGCCAATCCACCGAGATAGATCTGTCCCGACCGCATCTCGGGCCGGATTCCGCCATGCCTGGCAAAGCTGTAAAGCCCTGCAGCGATCGGGACAAAACTGAGGAGGGTATGGATTTCGCCGAGCAAAGAGAGAGGCGCGGGCATTAGATTTCCTTTATCTGTCGACTAGTAGGTAGTTTTGAGGGGCGAGGCGCTGGTAGCTTCCTCGCTTAGAGGTTTGAATTCTTAACCTACTAGTTGGTAGGCTGTCAACTGCTTCAATCCTATCTTGAAACTGCAAGTCCCGGCGGGTCCTGGTTCAGCTTGCGACAACCGCCGTCATTGCCGCTTCCAACGCTGCGGCCGGACCGCTGAGGGGCAGTGCGTATTCTTCGCCCAAGAGCGCCGGCGCGGCGGTCATCGATGCCTGCGCGAAGACCACCGTCCGAGCCCCTTCGCGATAGGCTGCCTTCGCTGCCTCAGCAATCCGCGCCAGATAAGCGTTCTGTTCCCCGGCCCGAAATAGCGTCCATGCCCCGTCGATCAGGCGGACATAAATGTCGGCGCCGGTGGTCTTGGCTGCGTCTTCGAATAGCCGGGTGGTTGGGGCGATGGTCGTCTCAGTGGTGCAAAGAACGACGACTTTGCCGCCGGCTTTCACGGCATTTTGTGCGAGCACGCCGTCGGCCCTGACGACCGGGACCTCGGATGTGTCTGCAGCCAGCAATGCCGCAGGGCCAAGGGTCGAGCAGTTGAGCACGACGGCATCGGCATCCTGTGCAAGGTATTGCAGGACCGAAGCCGTTTCCGCCTCGATGTCCGGTGTCAGCCCGCCGGCCTCCTCCGCGGCAAAGAGAAGATCGGCGCGGACATGGTGATAAAGAGCATCGGCCGGAAGGCCGAGCGCTTTGGCGGCGGCGTCGTAGATCGCGATGTTGCTTTCGGCAGTGTGCAGGCAGGCAATTTTCATGGGCGGCCTCATTGAAGCCGCCCAAATGGGGCGACGATCCGCTGAACCTAGCCTCTGTGCATCCGAATGTCGACGCAGATCAACGGATCCCATGCGTTAGAAGGCGCAAAAATACCCGCGGAGGATGCAGACAATATATGTTGGAAAGACGGGTAAATTTTCCTTTAGTCCGCTATTTTTTGGCATGCCGCCGGTTGCCCTTCACATCGTCCCCTCCTATGTTCCCGATCACCTGCCGACGCAATTTTTTGCCAAGAGGAGATAAGACCATGGCTTTCGAATTGCCTGAACTTCCCTATGATTACGAAGCGCTTTCCCCCTTCATGTCGCGTGAAACCCTCGAGTTTCACCATGACAAGCACCACAAGGCCTATGTCGACAATGGCAACAAGCTGGCGGCCGAAGCGGGCCTTGCCGATCTCTCTCTCGAAGAGGTCGTGAAGAAGTCCTTCGGCACCAATGCCGGTCTCTTCAACAACGCTGCCCAGCACTACAACCACATCCATTTCTGGAAGTGGATGAAGAAGGGCGGCGGCGGCAACAAGCTGCCGGGCAAGCTGGAAGCCGCTTTCACGTCCGATCTCGGCGGCTATGACAAGTTCAAGGCCGATTTCGCCGCTGCCGGCGCCACCCAGTTCGGCTCGGGCTGGGCATGGGTTTCCGTCAAGAATGGCAAGCTCGAAATCTCCAAGACCCCGAACGGCGAAAACCCGCTCGTTCATGGCGCCACGCCGATCCTCGGCGTCGACGTATGGGAACACTCCTACTACATCGACTACCGCAATCTGCGTCCGAAATACCTCGAGGCCTTCATCGACAGCCTGATCAACTGGGACTACGTCCTGGAGCGCTACGAAGCTGCCACGAAGTAAGCTTTGCCATCTCGGCTTGCTTTCACACCCGGCGCTGCCATAGCGTCGGGTGTTTTCGTATCTGCCGTTAACAGGCTCTTATTACCATCAGCCACTTCCCAGCGAGGCCGCATGCCGTCTCCATCCGCTCCGCTCTTCCGTTTCGGTGTCGTCGCCGATCCGCAATATGCCGCCTTGGAGCCCAACCCTGCGCTTGATCGCTACCCGGCCAATAGCCTCGCCAAGCTGGAAGAAGCGATAGCGGAGTTCAACCGGCACGATCTCGCCTTCGTCGTCACGCTCGGCGATATCATCGATGGCGGCTGGGAGAGTTTCGATGCGGTTTTGCCGGTCTACGAGACCTTGCGGCACGCGCGGCATTTCCTGCTCGGCAATCACGATTTTGCGGTTGCGAGCCAGCATTTGAACGAAGTCGCAAGCCGCGTCGGCATGCCCTCGGCCTATTACGACTTCGCTCATGCCGGCTATCGTTTTATCGCGCTCGACGGCAATGAGATCAGCCTCTTTGCGCCGCCGGAGGGCGATCCGCGCCGGGCAGAGGCTAAGCTGCTGATGAAGGCGCTGCATCGGGCCGGTGCGATGAACCCTCATCGCTGGAATGCCGCTATCAGCGATACCCAATATGCCTGGCTCGTCGCCAAACTGGACGAGGCTAAAGCCGCCGGCGAGAAGGTGATCGTCATGAACCACTATCCGATCTTCCCGGAGAATTCCCATAACGCGTTTGACAGCGAAAGCATGCTGATGCTGTTCGCCGAACAGGATCATTTGGTCGCCTATTTGAGCGGCCATAATCATGCTGGCAATTTCGGCGTTGTCGACGACACCTATTTCATCAATTTCAAGGGCATGGTCGATACCGAAGATAGCAATGCCTATGCGATTGTCTCGGTTTATGAGGATCGGCTGGAAATCCAAGGATTCGGGCGTGAGGAGAGCAGGGTGCTCGTACTGCAGGATGCATGAGCGGGCATCCCGCATCTTCTGATACCTGCAGGGAACGATCGGCACCGATGAAAGTTTAGGAACCGAGGCTGCTGTGAGGCAAAGCCGATGTTTCCGACATTGCAAATTCTGACCATTTTAGTCGTCGCGGTCGCCATGGCATTGGCGCTAGCGCATTTGCTGGAGCTGCCGGGCAAAATGCGACTGTCGAAAGAAGACTATCTGACGGTTCAGCGGATTTATTATCCTGGGTTTACGATCGGTGGTGTCACTGAGCCGATCGGCGCTCTTTTGCTTCTGCTTCTCCTGTTCCTGACGCCACTTAACACAGTCACCTTCTGGCTGTGCGCCGCCGCCTTCGCTGCCATGGTCGTTATGCATGCGATCTTTTGGTTGCTGACACAACCGGTAAACAATTTCTGGCTCAAGGACGTCGAGCTGAAAGGGTTGGGTGCAGGTTTCTTCTCTCACGATCCAGTTGGTGGTCACCGGATCGACACCGTCGTGAAACCAGACTGGACCATGCTGCGCGACCGCTGGGAATTGTCACATGCCGCACGTGCCGTTTTGGGATTGCTGGCTTTTATTCTGTTAGTGACCGCGGTCGCCTTGCAATGAGGCGCGAGCCCGGCCATTGGCAAGCGCACTGTTTCATTATCAGTGGGCGTCGGCCTGAGCGTTGACTTGCCATCCATTCACCCAGATCTGCCTCAATCCATCGCCTTTGCCCTTGAACCACAATCCCGTCGCCTCGCAGCCTTCGATCCGGTCGCTGCGAAAATTACGGATGGCCTGGCGCAGCTCGCACCAGGCGACGATATTGGCGGTCTCGGAATAATAGATGAGGGCAATGGGGCGGATGATGCGCTCGGTGGCGCGGCCCAGTTCGTCGCGGTAGGAGAGATCCAGTTTCTCTTCGTCGCGGATGGCCCGGCGCACTAGAGCGAGGTCGATGGCGGCGGCCGAAGGTGCGGCAAAACCCCAGGCGTGCAATGCATTGGCATCGAGTGTCTGGCGAAGCGGCGGCGGCACGGCGCCGGCGATCTTGGCACTGACGCGCTTGGCCGCGAGCTTCAGCTCGTGGTCCCCCGTGCGTTCCAAGAGCGCCAGCGACAGTACGATTGCCTCCATCTCCTCGATCGAAAACATCAGCGGCGGCAGATCGAAACCGGGGCGCAGGATATAACCGATGCCGCGCCCTCCTTCGATCGGCACGCGCATCGCCTGCAGCGCCACGATGTCGCGATAGACGGAGCGCACCGTCACCTCCAGCCGCTCGGCAATGACAGCCGCCGTCACCGGCTTTTTCGCCAGCCGCAGGATCTGGATGATCTCGAACAGGCGCGACGCCTTGCGCATTTCACCCTCTCGATTTGAAGGCTCCTGACAATACCCTGTCAGTTGGGCTGATCTATAAAACTGCCTATTGGATTGAAAATCAACAGATTCCTCTGCGAGGCATTCGCAGAGAATGATAGGCAACTGACATGGACTATAGCGAAAATCTCTGGATCTTTTTTCTCCTCCTCTTCGGCATCATCATCGTGCCGGGCATGGATATGCTCTTTGTGCTCGCCAATGCACTGACCGGCGGCCGCAATAGGGGATTGGCCGCCACCGGCGGCATCATGCTCGGCGGCGTGGTGCATTCGCTGAACGGCGCGCTTGGCGTCGGTCTGCTGATGCACTTCGTGCCGATCCTCTTCAATCCGCTGCTCGTTGCCGGCGCCGCCTACATGGCCTTCATCGGCATCACGCTGATGCGCAGTTCGATCACCGTCGGCCACGGTGGACCGGCCGGCAGTCGCTCCACCTGGCGGGCCTTTCGCCAGGGAGCGGTGACCTGCATGATGAATCCCAAGGCCTACCTCTTCGTGTTCGCGGTCTATCCGCAGTTTCTGAAGCCGGATTACGGCCCGATCTGGATACAGGCCACCATCATGGGCCTGATGACCGTTGCCACGCAATTTGCCGTCTACGGCGGGCTTGCGGTCACCGCCGGACGCAGCCGCGATCTGCTGGTCGCCAATCCAGGGGCGACCGCTTTTGCTGGCCGCGCCGCCGGTCTGCTGCTGTTCGCGGTTTCGGTCTTTACCGTCTGGGAAGGGTGGAGGACGGCGTGATTCTCGATGCAAAATCTGGTACATGTCTGAAATATGACGCTGATTTTGCTCAGCTCTCACCACTTTGTGACTTCATTGCCGGCGCGGAAACCGGCAAATATGTGGGCCGTGACAACGCGCCGGCCGCATTTGCGGTCCTGATCACGTAGGAGAGAGATAAATGAAATGGAAAGCGATTGTGGCTGCGACGGTTTTTGCCGGTGTCGCCTTTGGTTCCGTTATTGCGGCCGATGGCACGCATGATTCCCGTATAGCCGTGATGAAGAAGGTCGGCGGTGCTGCCGGCGCTCTCGGCGCCATCGCCAAGGGCGACAAGCCCTATGACGCCGATGTCGTCAAGGCAGCGCTGCAGACGATCGCCGAGAATGCCAAGGCTTTCCCTGAGCATTTTGGCCCGAACAGCGACAAAACCGATGCCGAGGTCAATCCGAAGATTTGGGATAACTTCGATGACTTCAAGGCCAAGGCTGCCAAACTTTCCAACAACGCCGAAGTCGCACTTGCGCAGCTCCCGGCCGACCAGGCTGGCGTTGGCGCTACGCTGAAGACTTTGGGCAGCGATTGCGGCGCCTGTCATCAGGCCTACCGCATCAAGAAGGACTAAGCGGTCGGCCGGCATTGTCCGAAATCAATTGAAGCATCCGCATCGGCTTTGCCGCCGGTGCGGATTTTAGTATTTCTCGATGCACGCTGAATACGGGGAGTGCGAGGCATGGTTGCGCGATTTGTCCGGTGGCTGCTCTGTCTTATCGGCCTCGCCATCTTGGGCTTCGGCACTTTCTATGTCGTCACCGCGCCATCGCCCTTGCCGGCGAGCCATTGGGCGAACCTCGGCGATCCCGATATCAAGAACGGCGAACAGGTGTTCTGGGCCGGCGGCTGCACGAGCTGTCATGCCGCGCCGGGTGCCAAGGGCGATGCCAAACTGGTTCTGTCGGGTGGCCTGGCGCTGAATAGTCCCTTCGGCACGTTCCATGTTCCGAATATCTCGCCGGATGAAAAGGCCGGCCTTGGCGGTTGGACGCTTGCGGAGTTCGGCAATGCGATGAAGCGCGGCGTCGGCAAAAACGGCGAGCACCTTTATCCGGCGTTCCCCTATGGCTCGTACACCCGCATGAGCGACAAGGACATTAACGACCTCTGGGGTTTCCTGAAGACATTGCCGAAGAGCGACAACGTCGCGCCACCGCATGAGCTGCCGTTCCCCTTCGATATCAGGCTGGCGCTCGGCGGCTGGAAGTTCCTCTATTTCAACGATCAGCCACGCGTTGTCATCGCCAATGCCGACGACAAGATCAAGCGCGGCCAATATTTGGTGGAAGGCCCCGGCCATTGCGGCGAGTGCCACACTCCGCGCGACGGGCTCGGCGGCTTTCTGAGGGACCAGTGGCTGGCCGGCGCGCCGAACCCGGAAGGCAAGGGCCGTATCCCCGACATTACCCCCGGCTCGAAGTCAATGGCGGGCTGGAGCGCTGGCGACATCGCCAACTACCTGGAGACCGGCTTTACTCCGGATTTCGATAGTGTCGGCGGCTCCATGACCGAAGTCCAGCAAAACATCGCCCGCCTGCCGGCCTCGGACCGCGAGGCGATCGCGGCCTACTTGAAGGCGGTGCCGGCGCGGTGAGAAGCAGACGGCTGGCTACTTCTCTCGCCGCCGCTTTGCCATATAGCGGTGAGTTTCATAGCGGAGCTCGAACATTCCGCCACGCGTGACGATAACCTCCGCAATTGCAGCAAGCAGCGCCTCCCTCCGGTCGTCCGCCAGAAGCCGGTAGCTTGATAACGTGCGCAGCAGGTCGGTATAGCTTTCAGCACTATGCATGCGGCTCCAGGGATAGGATCGGTGCATTGCCGGTTCGAAATATTCGGACTCGCCGAGCAGTTTCGCGAAAGCCCCTTCCGGCAAATACCATGCTTCCAACGGCGGACCGGAGAGCGATGGCGCATATCGTGAATAGAGCCGGGCGAATTCCGCGGCGAGCGGCGGTGCCGGCGGCGTGGGTACATTTCCAAAGACGGCGAGCGTGCCGCCCGGCGCGAGCTGCTCGGCAGTCTTGGCAAATCGGACGTCTGGTGCAACCCAGTGAAAGGACTGGGCCGCCATCACAAGCTTGAACGTTTCGGGCTTACCCGGCCACGCCTCAAAGGTGGTTTCCGCGAAGCGTATATGGGGAAATCCCTTGAGATTTTCCCGCGCGATACCGATCAATTCCTTGCCTGGTTCAAGCGCAAGGATGGAAAAGGCGCGGCGCGCAAAGCCCTGAGTTGCTTGTCCGGTGCCACAGCCAATCTCAAGGATCGCACCCCCGCCGTCCAGACCAGCGAATGCGGCAATGTCATCGAAGAGTGCTTCGGGATAGGTCGGACGAACGCCGCCATAAAGGGCTGCGACGTCGTCAAAAGTGAACCGCTGTTCCAAGACGTATCCTCCGCTGAGATCCAGATGGGAGGCCTTTTTTCTAGCGCATTTCAGTTGAACTTTACAGCGCAACCGATTTCGGTTGCAGGGCAGGAGCGGGCGATCATGGACGGAATGGCAGAGCGCGGAATTCCTTATTTCAGCCAATGGGAGACGCCCGACATGACGCTGGCGGTGCTGGCGGAAGGGGCGCAGGCGGCATTGCTGAAAGACCCGCTTTGGGCAGGCTCGGGAGCTGGGAATATCGAGGATTACGCCCGCTGGGCCGGCAATCTCTGTGGCATGGCCTGCCTGAAAATGGTTCTTGCCGCGCGTACGGGGAAAATCGTGCCGACCGTGGATCTTGCATTGGCGTGCAAGGATTTTGGCGGCTATGTCGAAGAGCCTGATGGTAAGATCAAGGGGCTGATCTATGCGCCCTTCATTCCCTTCGTCAAAGATCGCTTCGGGCTGAACGCCAGGGTCGTCACCGGGATTTCCGTCGCGGACATCGGCCAAATTCTGACGCAATCGGAATTCTTCATCGCGTCCGTTCACCACTCCATCCGCTGGTCGGACACCGAACCGCCGTCGAAGGGCGGACATCTTGTCCTTGTGACGGTGGCTAACTCAAACACGATCCGTTTCCACAACCCTTCCGGTCACGAGGCTGCAACCCGAGAAAACGTGGAAATGCCGCTGGAGACATTCGACCGGTTTTTCGCTGGGCGCGGGATCGCCATCGATCGCTGACGATAGGAAGGTCAACGGCGATCCCGGCGAGCCGTTCTCATGCAAGCGCCTGCAGATAGCGCATGCCAGTGACCGGGCGCGGCTTGAAATCCATTTGCTCGTAGAAGCGGTGTGCCTGGACATTGCCGGTCGCGGCGCTGACGGAGAGATAGCCGCAGCCGGCCTTGCGGGCGATGTCGCGAGCCCGGTTGACGAGATGTTGGCCGATGCCATGGCCGCGATGGCCGTCGCGCACGAAGAGATGGTGCAGGTCCATGCCGCGTTGACCTTCCTGTGCCCGATAGAGCGGCACCAGAATGGCGTAGCCGATCAGCCCGTTTTCGCCTTCCGCCACCAGCGCGGTGATCCATGGCACCGGGCCGAAGAGATCGCGTTCGAGCTGTTCCGGGGTCGTTGCCGAAGGATCGCCATGATGGGCGGCAAGCAGCCGGATCATGTCGTTCAACTCCGGCAAATCGCGCGGATGCGCATGGCGGATGGTGATGACAGGCGGGCGGAGAAGTGAGATTTCGCTATCGTCCAGCATGAGGTCCTGCGTCCTTTTCGAATATGCCGTCAGGACGCTGCCGATACAACAAAGCCGCCTGACGGCGGCTTGTTGACAATATGATCTGTCCGGCCGCCCCTTACAGGTACAGCCAAAAATACGAGCGATTATGGAGCGCGTGCGTGATCATGGGCGCATAGATGATCTGGAATGGCGGATTTGTCAATGGGGAGAGTCGATGCTCTCTGATCCAGGCCATGATCCAACAAGATCGCCATGTCTATCGCAGCCGCGCATCGCTGATGCGTGGCTTGTCTCTTAACAGCAATTATAATATACCCCCCTATATTATAATCGAGGCCGACATGTCCCATACCGTCCGTGAGCAAGCCAAGCTTCTTTCCCGCATCCGTCGCCTCAAGGGGCAGATGGAGGCGGTGGAGAGAGCGTTGGAGGCTGAGCGGCCCTGTGGGGAAATCTTGCAGCTTCTCGCTTCCATCCGCGGCGCCCTGACAGGACTGACCGGCGAGATACTGGAAGATCATCTGCAGGAGCATGTGCTCCACGCCGAAAGCGAACAGGCCCGCCGCCAGGCGGTCGACGAAATATCCGATGTGCTGAAGACCTATCTGCGCTGATCAGAGGCATCGAGATATCCAACGGGAGACTGATGTTATGAGTACTTCTTCGGATGCGTTGACGCATAGCCATTTGTTTCTGGGCTCCGCTCATCACCGCAATGAGCGCCGCATCTGGCTGGTCATCGCGCTGACGACAGTGATGATGGTGATCGAAATCGGCGCCGGCACGCTCTACGGCTCGATGGCGCTGGTCGCCGATGGCTGGCACATGTCGACGCATGCCAGTGCCATGCTGATTTCCGCATTGGCCTATCTCTATGCCCGTCGCCATGCCCATAATTCGCGCTTCACCTTCGGCACCGGGAAACTTGGCGATCTCGCCGGCTTCGCCAGCGCGATCATTCTTGCCGTGATCGCGTTGCTGATGGCTTGGGAAAGCCTGCTGCGCTTGCAGAATCCGGTGGCGATCAATTTCCGCGAGGCGATCGCCATTGCCGCGGTCGGCCTCCTCGTCAATCTCGTCAGCGCATGGCTGCTGCGCGACGATCACGACCACCATCATGGACACTCCCACGCGCATGGACATGATCATCACCATGCGCACGACCACCACCACGATCATGATCATGGCGGCAAGGACAACAATCTGCGCTCGGCCTATGTCCACGTCATCGCCGACGCCATGACCTCGGTTCTGGCCATTGTCGCCCTCCTGCTCGGCAGCCGCTTCGGCTGGACTTTCCTTGATCCCCTGATGGGCATTGTCGGCGGCCTGGTGATCCTGCAATGGTCCTGGAGCCTTCTGCGTGCCTCGGGCGCAATCCTGCTCGACTTTATTCCGCCGGGCGAGGAACTGCCGGACGAAATCCGCGAAGTCATCGAGAAGGATGCTGACCGCATCACCGACCTGCATGTCTGGCAGGTCGGCCCCGGCCATCATGCGGCGATCGTTGCGGTCGTAACACCGGAGCCGCGCGATCCCGCCTTCTACAAGGCGCGGCTAGCCGCTATTCACGAACTGTCGCATGTTACCGTTGAAGTCACGGTTAAAAAGGCAGCATAACCTCCGATGGAAACTGCTTGCGTCAGAGGCTTGCCATATTCCTCGCTTAGCTCAGAATCCGGCTGATTCCGCTGGAGGCTTCCATATGCCCATATCGCTTACCCGCCGCCGCCTCTTGGCAGGCTCGGCGCTGCTTTTCCCCGCTCTGACATTTGGGCCAAAAGCCCTGTTTGCGCAGAATGCCAGCGCCAACAAGAGCCCCGACGCGACAGCTCCCGCGCCCGACGCATCCGATACCCAGGATAATTCCGCGGCACCTGATAACGGTCAGGACATGGATGAGGATCAGGGTCCCGACAATTCTCAGTTCACGGATGATGCCGACAAGCAGTTGGCGGATCTTGAAAAGAGAACGGGCGGTCGCCTCGGTGTTTCCGTGCTCGACACGGAAACCAATATTTCGCTTGGCTATCGCGAAGCGGAGCGGTTTGCCTTGTGCAGTACCTACAAGGCGCTTGCGGTCGGTTTCGTGCTCGCGCGCGTCGATCAGGGTGTCGAAAAGCTCGACCGCCGTGTGACCTATGGCAAGGATGCTGTCGTCACCTATTCGCCGGAGACAGAAAAGCATGCCGGCACCGACGGCATGACGATCGCCCAACTCTGCGGTGCTGCAATCACCTTGAGCGACAACACCGCCGGCAATCTGCTGCTCGACAGCTTCGGTGGCCCCGCGGCGCTGACCGCATGGCTGCGGACGACCGGCGACACCGAGACCCGGCTCGATCGCAAGGAGCCTGACGTCAACCAGGCGATCAAGGACGACCCGCGCGATACGACGACGCCGGATTCCATGCTGGATACGATCGGGCTTTTGACGCTCGGCAATACGCTGTCCGAAACGTCGCGCGATCAATTGTCGAACTGGCTGGTCAACAACACCACGGGCAATGCCCGCCTGCGCGCCGGTTTGCCGAAGGAATGGAAGGTCGGCGACAAGACCGGTACCGGTCAAAACGGCTCCTACGCCGACGTCGCCGTCATCTCGCCGACCGACCGCGGCCCAATCCTCGTCACCACCTATGTGGGCGAGGCAACCGCACCCGCAAAGGACGTCGAGGCTGTCTTCGCCGAAGTCGGAAAGATCATTGCGGGCATGGTGGGATTAAAATAGTAGCATCGTGAAATGTAACAATAAAATCGAGGCGATACATTCTCGACGTGAATCAGAATTGTATCGCCTTCATCTCGTTTCGAGGAAGCTTAAGCGATGGATAAGGCAGCGGCGGCACTATCCGTTTCATCGCTCTTGTCGGCTTGATTGTCGATGCCGAGCTGCTGTTTGACTTGTTTGGCGATCTCGTCGTTGATCGCCTTCTGCTGGTCGGCTGGCAACTTGCGGAAGGACTCCTCCATCAAGTTGTGCTGTTCCAAATATTGAGCGCGAATCTTTTCCGCAGGCGTCATGTGGGCCAGTTTGGTGAACTCGTCCACAATATCCTGACTGACAGAGTTGCTCGACGAATCCGAACCGTTGATGCTGGGAGCCGTGCCGTCGCTCTGATCGGCGTCGACATCTGATGTCGATGGCGCAGTCTGACCGGTTTGGCTCAGCCAGAAGCCCGACGAGATGGAGGAGGGTACGCCGCTAGATGTGACCGAGGACGCCTGTGTCTGCTGCTGATCGCTGTCGTCGGGCAGCATGAACGGCGTGCTGTCGTCAGAATCCGTATTCTGCTGGCTCTTTGTCGGGCTGCTGAAAAGGCTCTGGGTGCTATGATGAACTTTCATCGTCATGTCTCCCTATGGGTTGGCGCGACGATGACTCGGCAAGCGTGTCCGGGGCTTGTGTACTAAGGCTCTCTTATGTTCCGCAGAAGGTTTGCAGCACACGTTCCGCCGGTTGCGGCGGTTCGGCATAGGGCGCGAAGGCCGGTTGGTCCTGATAAGGCTTTGCAAGCACCGCCAGCAGCGCCTCGAACAATGAAAAATCCTCCTCCTTGACCGCCGCTTCGATCGCCTGTTCGATTCGATGGTTGCGTGGAATGAATGCCGGGTTCACGCTCCGCATCGCCCGTGCCCGTTCGGTCGGTGCTTGCGGATCGCGGCTCAGCCGCTCGCGCCAGCGTGCTAGCCATGTCTCGGTCGATTCCGGGTCCTTGAAGCTGGCTGCAAAAGCCATTTCCTTGTCCTCGCTCTCGGCAAGCGCTGCAAGCCGCCGGAAGGTCAAGGTGAAGTCCGCCTCCTGCTGCTGCATCAGCGCCAGCAGCGCCTGGATCAGATCGAGGTCGCCGTCTTCCTCGGTTGCAAGGCCGATCTTGGCGCGCATCCCAGCAAGCCAAGGCGTTTGGAAACGCTCGCCATAAGCCTTAAGCACCGCATTTGCCAGATCGACGGCCGCGTCCACCGACGGATCGATCAACGACAATAGCGTTTCACCGAGCCGGGCGATGTTCCATTGGCCGATACCGGGCTGGTTGGCATAGGCGTAACGGCCCTGCTGATCGATCGAAGAAAAGACGGTCGCCGGATTGTAATTGTCCATGAAGGCGCAGGGGCCGTAATCGATCGTCTCGCCGGAAATGGTCATATTGTCGGTATTCATCACGCCATGGATGAAGCCGACATGCAGCCAGCGCGCAATCAAGGCCGCCTGTCGTTCGGAAACTGCCTCCAAAAGCGCGAGATAGCGGTTTTTCCGGTCCTTAATCTCCGGATAATGCCGGTGGATCACATAGTCGGCGAGGATGCGCAGGCTATCCGTATCGCTGCGGGCAGCGAAGAACTGGAAAGTGCCGACGCGAATATGGCTTGCCGCGACGCGGGTGAAGACCGCGCCGGGCAGCACGTCCTCACGATAGACGCGCTCACCGGTGGTAACCGCCGCTAGCGCCCGTGTCGTCGGAATGTCCAGCGCATGCATGGCTTCGCTGACGATATATTCGCGCAGAACTGGCCCCAGCGCCGCCCGCCCGTCGCCGCGCCGTGAGAAGCGCGTCGGTCCCGCGCCTTTGAGCTGGATATCGCGGCGCTTGCCGTTGCGGTCGACGACTTCCCCGAGCAGGATCGCCCGGCCATCCCCAAGCTGCGGCACGAAGCCGCCGAACTGGTGACCGGCATAGGCCATCGCGATCGGCTGGGAGCCCGGCAGCAGCGTGTTCCCCGAGAAGATCGCCGCCCCATCTCGTTCCAACGCATCGGCATCTAGCCCGAGATCGCCGGACAGTGCCCTATTGAACTTGACCAGCCGCGGCGCTGCGACCGGGGTCGGCGCCTGTTGCACAAAAAACTGCGGCGGGAGACGCGCGTAGCTATTGTCGAACGGTATCGGCCGCGCTTCGAGCGCCGCATTGTCGTGAAGAGATGAGCTCATGACCATAAGGTAGGGCTGGGGAGGATGTGGTGCAAGGCGCTTGCCTATAGTAGGAAGTTATCCTACTTTATCCCACCGACCCCGAGGAGTTCGCCATGAACGAGAAACTGAGCATCTCACTCCCGACTGAAATGGTCGCCGCCATTAAAAGCCGTGTCGACGCCGGAGCTTACGCTTCCACGAGTGAGGTGCTGCGTGCTGCTGTCCGCGTGTGGCTGCGGGAGGAGGAGGAATACCAGGAACGGATCGCAGCGATCCGACAGAAGGTCAAGGCATCTCTGGATGATCCGAGGCCTAATTTGAGCGGAGGCGAAGTCAAGCAGCGTCTTGATGCTTTTTTTGACAAGCGTCGCTAAACTATGGAGCGATTTGCGGTCGAATACCGTCCGGAAGCCGTTGAAAACCTCCTCGACATCGCCGCTTATGTGTTCGAGCGAAGCCAAAATATCAAAACGAGCGAGGGATATGTCGATCGCATCTACAGACGCTGCGAAAAAATCGGCGATGCGCCGTTCGGTGGGGTTGCCCGAGACGATTTGGGACCCGGTATTCGCTTAGCCGTCTTCGAGAAGAGCATCGTTATTCTCTACATAATCGAAGGCAGTACGGTCTGGATCACCAATATCTTTTCGGGCAGCCGAGACTACGAAACGCTCCTGACCCGCCCTTAGCCTTCCTCCATCTCCCGCGCCATCTCAGCCAATTTCCTGACCGTGTTGAGATTGCGCGACGTGGCCGCCTTCAGCGCCGGCAGCTTCAATTTCGAGCGGCCGGAGCCATCGGGATAGTGGACGTAGATTTCTTTGCCCGCGACATGCACCTCTTCTCCGCTAGGCGCCACCAGCTTATCCAGGGCATCGCCAGGTGCGGGTTCTGGAAGGAAGTTGACGAGCAGGTAGTTCGGTTTGGCGTGCGGAAAGGGCGAACTATCCGCGATCGCCTCCAGCTCTTGGCGGCTGCGCAGGACCACGCCCGGCGATTTGCCCATTTTCCGCGCCAGCGCCGCTTCCAGATCCTTTTGCACGGTCGCCTCGTTGCTGTCCGAGCGGAAGAGCACATTGCCGCTTTGGATATAGGTCTTCACATCGGCAAAGCCGATCTCCTCGCAGAGCGCTTTCAGCTCCGCCATCGGCAGTGCGCCGGTGCCGCCGACATTGACGGCACGCAGCAGGGCGACATAGACCGGCATCGGCTCCTCCTCCCGCGGTTTTGCTAGATCTTCCCGGCAACCTTGATGGCGAAGCCATATTCGAAGGCGATTTCTTCCAGGCGCTGGAAGCGGCCCGAAGCGCCGCCATGGCCGGCATCCATGTTGGTCTTCAGAAGGATCGGCGCATCGCCGGTGGTTTTGTCACGCAGCTTGGCAACCCACTTTGCCGGTTCCCAATAGGTAACGCGCGGATCGGTCAGACCACCGAGCGCCAGAATTGGCGGGTAAGGCTTTTCGCCGACATTGTCATAGGGGCTATAGGCGGCGATCTGCTCATACTCTTCCTTGCTGTCGATCGGGTTGCCCCATTCCGGCCATTCAGGCGGCGTCAGCGGCAGCGTGTCGTCCAGCATGGTGTTGAGCACATCGACGAAGGGTACGGCGGCGATAATGCCGGCGAATTTCTCAGGCGCCATGTTGGCGATGGCGCCCATCAGCATGCCGCCGGCCGAGCCGCCCTCGGCAATGATCTTCGCGTAAGAGGTGAACTTCTCCTGATTCAGATAATCGGCCGCGGCGATGAAGTCTTTGAAGGTATTGGTCTTCTTGTCCATCTTGCCGTCTTCATACCAGGCAAAGCCCTTGTCCTTGCCGCCGCGTATATGGGCGATGGCATAGACGAAGCCGCGGTCGGCGAGCGACAGGCAATTGGTGTTGAAGCCGGCGGGAATGGTGATGCCGTAGGCGCCATATCCGTAGAGCAGGCAAGGCGCAGAGCCGTCGAGCGGCGTATCCCTGCGATAGAGCAGGGTCACAGGCACCTGTTCGCCATCCCAGGCGGGGGCGAAGACTCGGCGGGTGACATAGTCGTCGGGATTGTGGCCCGACGGAACCTCCTGCGTCTTTAGCAAAGTGCGCTCGCGCGTCACCATGTTGTAGTCATAGAGCTGGCTCGGCGTCGTCATCGAGGAGTAGGAGAAGCGAATGACGTCGGTGTCATATTCGGCCGCACCCTGCAAGCCAAGCGAATAGGCTTCCTCATCGAAGGCGATGGCATGTTCTTCGCCGGTGCGCCGGTCGCGGACGATGATCCGCGGCAGGCCGTCCTTGCGCTCCAGCCAGATGAGATGACGGGCATATGCCATGTGATTGAGGATCAGCGTGCCCGGCTTGTGAGCCACAACATCGCGCCAGTTTTCTTTGGCCGGCTTGTCGACCGGCGTTTCCATGATCTTAAAATCCTTGGCATCGCCGTCATTGGTCAGGATGTAGAAGACATCGCCGCCTTCCGCCATTTCATACTCGATGCCGGTGTCGCGCGCGGCCACCAGCTTCGGTTCGGCCATGAGATCCGAGGTCGGAATGATGCGGTATTCGCTGGTCTCGTGATCGTGAATGTCGATGAAAATATAGTCGTCCAGCAATGAGCCGCCGACGCCCATGAAGAAGCCGGAATCCTCCTCTTCATAGACCAGCCGATCTTCGGATTGCGGCGTGCCGACGATGTGATGGAAGATCTTCGAAGGGCGATGGTTCTCGTCCTGCAGTGTGTAGAAAAAGCTCTTGCCATCGGGCGCCCAGACACCGCCGCCGCCGGTGTTCTCGATCACGTCAGCAAGGTCTTCGCCGGTTTCCAGATTGCGGACCTTCAGCGTGAAATATTCCGAGCCCTTGTCGTCATAGCCCCAGATGCCATGGCTATGATCCGTGGAATGATCGATGCCGGAGAGGCGGAAATAGGACTTCCCCTCGTTTTCCTTGTCGCCGTTGAGAAGGAGCTTGCGCTCGCCGCCATTGCGCGCCTCGCGGAAGTAGTGCGGCTGCTCGCCGCCGGTGACATAGAGCGTGCCGTAGGCAAAAGGCCCGTCCTTGACCGGCACGGAGCTGTCATCCTCCTTGATACGGCCTTTCATTTCGGCAAAGAGCGCTTTCTGCAGCTCTTTCGTATCCGCCATGGCCGCATTCATATAGGCGTTCTCGGCTTCCAGATGTGCGCGGATTTCCGGATCGAGGATAGATGTGTCCTTGAACATCGCCTGCCAATTGTCGGCGCGCAGCCAGGCATAATCGTCGCTACGGCTAATGCCGTGGCGAGTGTCCGTTACCGGTTTTTTGGCAGCGGCAGGCGGGGTGGGGAGGTTCTTGAATGCAGACACGAGCAGGCTTTCTCCGGGATCAAAGTCGGATATGAGGTGAGGAAGAGATAGAGGGCGCTGGCGTGGGGTTCAAGCGGCAAGTGTCCACTCAAGCCTCAAGCAAGCGGATGATAGTAGGCTTAAATCTAACTGATGGAGGCAGAAGAGCGCGCTCAGGCTTGCCTTGATGTGACCACAATCTTTAACGAAATCCGCTTTGTTGCGTCGATAATAAGGCGGCCTTATCGCTTTTCTGGTCGAACAGACGCTTCCCAGCCCGCAGTTAAGCAAGGGATCGGTCTTCATGCTGAAATTTATCGCCATTCTCATCCCGTTGGCAGCCGTCGCGACGTCCGCTTTTGCCGTGGACGCGACCATGAAGAAGGAATTAGAGAAGCTCGATCCCTCCGAGCGGATGGAGCAGACCTGCGATGCTGAGGCAATGAAACGGATCAGCACCGACAAGGCCGGCTTCAAGCCCGACAAGGTCATCGCCTATACGTTCAGCGACCCTGATATGTCTCCGGATTCGATGAATGCTCCCGGTGCAGTCTTTCGCAGCAAGGGAGACTGGTATCATCTCTCCTATAAGTGCACGACCGGCCCTCAGCATATCGATGTGCGGGATATGAGCTACGAAATCGGCGAGAAGGTGCCGCGCGATAGCTGGCCAAAGTACTATCTGTACGATTGATGCCGTCAGCGCCGTCTTTGGCGCTCCAGTCGGTAGAGTTCGGAGAGAACATGCTCTTGCACATCGGGACCTTGGTGACAGACGGCGTCCGTCAGGTCACGCAGCGTCCCTCTGAGCCCATGAAGCTGATCCACCAGATCCATGACCAGATCGACGCCGGGCTCGTTGACGCCCATCGCGTTGATCAGGTCGAGGATCAACTGCCCGCGCGCCAGGTCGGCTTCGCGGAAATGCCGGCCTTCCCCGGTCGTCTCGGGAACAAGCCAGCCCTGTTCAATCCAGACCTCCAGCACCGTGTTGTCGATCTCGAGGCGCAAACGAAATTCGCTCTCGTTCATAGCTCAGCCTCCCATAGTCTTTCTGGGATCATATGTCTTGCCGGCCTGCCATTCGGAAACGAAGGTCGTAAGCTCTGCGTCCGGTCCGTCCGGCAAGACGATCTTCAACGAAACATAGGCATCGCCGTTTTCCTTGCCATGCACCGGCACACCTTTGCCCTTCAGCCGCAAAACCTTGCCCGTATTGGAGTTCGGTTGAAGGGTAACGGTGACCGGACCGGAAGGTGTGGGCACACGGATTTTGCCGCCAAGCACCGCCTCCGCAAGCGAAATCGGCAACTCAAGTCTGATATCGTTGCCATCACGAACGAAGAAGCGGTGCGGGCGCACATGCACCTCAATGAGCGCATCGCCAGGTGCGCCGCCGCCGAAACCGGGATCGCCCTTGCCGCGCAGCCGCAGCGTCTGCCCGTCGCGGGTCCCCGGCGGTATCTGCACGTCGAGCGCCGGTCCGTCCGGCAGGCTGATCTGCTTTTTTACACCGTTGATGGCGTCGAGAAAGTCGACCTCCATGGAATAGTGGCGATCCTGACCTTGCATTCCGGATTGGCCTCGGCTGCGACGTGAGAAGAAGCTGGAAAGTATATCGTCGGTATCACCGAAATCGGCAAAACCACCAGTGTTGCGGTAGGGGCCGCGCTGGCCCTCATTCGTCGCGTAGTCGCGATAGTAGCTGCGTGGCGGCTGCTCCGCGCCGGTATTGTCGATCTCGCCGCGGTCGAAGCGCGCGCGCTTCTCCTCGTCACCGAGGATGCCGTAGGCCGCGGAGACTTCCTTGAATTTATCCTCGGCCTGTTTGTCGCCGGGGTTCAGATCGGGATGCAGCTTTTTCGCAAGCTTGCGATAGGCGCTTTGAATGTCTTTTTGCGGGGCGTCCCGCTTTACGCCCAGAATATCGTAGGGATTGCGGCTCATGGATGTTTCCCTTTGGGAGCATAGGAAAAATACGCAGATAGTGACCGGCGGACGTGGTATCAATCCTACCATAAATGATGGAGCCTGGTGGCGGCGACTGCAGAAGCATGACCATTGGCGCATTTGTGATGGGGATCATGCGGTGTTATGAGCAAGCCGCCATATTTCCGTCGCCTTGCCGGACGATGGCGGTTGCAGCGGCAAGGAGGTCCATGGCGATCATGCACCTTTTCCGACAGACTTCATTTCATTCGATCCGACCGATGGCTGCCCGATGAACCGCTTACTGCTGACATCCGTATTCCTGCTCGCCGCCGTTCCGGCTGGTTTTGCCGCCGAGCCTCCGGCAAAGCCTGTTGTCTGGCCACAGCTTCCGCCGAAGGCAGCGGCTTCGAATGTCAAGCTGCTTGAGCCTCATCTGCACGTCAACCGCGGCGGCAAAGGCGCGCCGCGCATCGCTCTGACCTTCGATGCCTGTATGGGCAAGACCGATCCGCGCATTCTCAGCACCTTGGTCGATCACCATATCCCTGCGACGATCTTCGTTACCGCTCGCTGGCTGCGCAGCAACCCCGAAACGCTTGCCGTCTTCCTCGCGCATCCCGACATTTTCGAACTTGAAGATCACGGCCAGAATCATATTCCCGCGGTCGATGTTCCAACTATGGTCTATGGCATTCCGGCTGCGGGCTCGCCGCAGGCGGTCGCACAGGAGGTCAAAGGCGGCGCCGATGCCATGGTCGCCGCCGGCATTCCTCAGCCGCATTGGTTCCGGGGCGCGACGGCGAAATATAGCCTTTCGGCCATCGCTCAGATTCGTGGCATGGGCTATCGCATCGCTGGCTATTCCATCAACGGCGACAGCGGCTCGTTGCTGCCGGCCAAGATGGTGGAAAAACAATATGCCTCCGCCAGGGATGGCGACGTCATCATCTCGCACATCAACCAGCCGACCCATGCCGCCGGCGAGGGTGTCGCCGCGAGTATCCTGGCGCTGAAGGCCAAGGGCGTGCAGTTCGTTCGCCTGCAGGATATCCCCGAGCAGGGGGACGACGACACGACCTACTGAGGCGGTTGGCCGAAGGCGCGGATCGCTGACGCCTCACTCCGGCAGTTGCGGCTGCACCTTTTCGTCCAGGAACAACTCGTTGACCACCGTCATCACGATCAGCGACAGCGGCAGGGCAAGCATCGCGCCGACAGCGCCCCACATCCAGGTCCAGAAAATGATGGCAAGGAAGACGATGAAGGGATTGAGTTCCCATTGCCGGCCCATGACCGATGGAAAAACCAGATTTTCCACGGTGAGATGAACGGAGAAGAAGGCGACAGCGGGGGCAAGACCGAAGATGATATCGTCATGGGTAATGATGCCGGCGATCGCCAGCGCGGTCGTTATCGTCGTAATGCCGACGAACGGAACGAAGCTGGAGAGGAAAGCAAAGATGCCCCAGAGAATCGGCGCGCTCATGCCGCCGACATAGGCGATAACCGTCATGATGACGCCGAGGCCCGCATAAATCAGCGCGGCCGTCGCAAAGTAGAAACCGAGCACCTGCTCCACCCCATTGATGATGCGGATTGCCGTCAGCCGTGATGTCCGGGTGGTGAAGGTCATGATGATCGTCTTGCGCAGGCTGATGCGGCCTGCGAGGAACAGCAGCAGCGCCGCAAAAAAGAGCAGGCCCTGGACGATGGCAGGCGTGAGGCTGTTGGCGAGGATATGCAGGACGTTGGCGCTGTTTTCGAGCAGCACATTCATCGATATTGGCCCGCTTTCGAAGGTTTGCGGCGTAATGTGCAACCATTTGATCCGTTCGAGATAAGGCATCAGCCGATCGACGGTGCGTTGGAAAACGTCAGGCCCCTCCTGGGCAAGCGTCGCCAACGGGCCTGCGAGTGAGTTGATAATCAGGAAGATGACCAGCGCTACCGCTGACGACAACAGAACGGCGTTGAGAATGCGTGGCACGCCGAGCTTGCTCAGCCTTTCTGCAGCCAGACCCAGGATCATGCCGACGACGACGGCCAGCGTCACAGGAATAAGGATGATCGACATCATGTAGACGCCAGCGAACGCCAACACCAGAAAGATGCCGATGACCGCCCAGGCCGATGCGATATCCAATCCGTCCTTTTCGACACGTCTTGTGGACGAGGCATCCAAACGTTCGGTATCAGCCCGCAACGCATCCACCCATGCACTGGAACGGCCTTCGCCTGCCACTGCCAGTCTGCGCGCCTGTTTGCGTATGCCGTTGGCGATATCCATCCCCGAACCCGTCGCACCCGAACCCATTGCCTTGATAAACAAACGCGAAAGGCCCGTCCTGGTTCCGGAGCGGGCCTTTTCGTCAGCCTATCGATAGGCGGGTCAGGCGATCAAATTCAGCCCGATGCCCCAGGGGTCACGCAGCGAGATCCCGCCGTCGCGTTTTTCCGTCTTGATCTCATGCATATCGAGTGCGGCGACTGCCTTGTCCAGCGCATCCTGATCGTTGAATCGCAGCGTGTAGTCGGAAAGGCCGGTCATATCTTTGGACCGGATGCCGGCACCGCGGCTGTTCCAGGTGTTCGCGCCGAGATGATGGTGATAGCCGCCGGTTGCGAGGAAAGTCGCGCCGGGATAGCGCGCCGCCATGACGTTCATTCCCAACACATCGCGGTAAAAGGCATTCGCCTCCGCGACGTCGCCGACCTGCAAATGGATATGGCCGATCGCCGAACCCTCGGCCATACCGTCCCAGCGATCCTGCGGTGCGCTTTCGTAAAGCTTCTGCAAGTCGAGCCGCAGTGTCGCCATTTCGACCGTCCCGTCGCTGTGGAATTTCCACTGTTCGTGCGGCCGGTCTGCGTAGATTTCGATGCCATTGCCCTCGGGGTCGGAAAGATAGATCGCCTCGCTGACGATATGGTCGGATGCGCCTTCAAGGGCGACGCCATTATGCGCTGCGTGCCGCAGCCAGCGGGCAAGCTCGACGCGATTAGGCATCAGAAAGGCGGTATGGAAGAGGCCCGCGGCGGTTTGCGGCGCGCGTTTGGCCGCGCGGTCGGTCGTCAGCGTCAGAAGCGGCTGACCGGCAACGCCCAGCACCTCGCCGCTGGCTGTCTTTTCAATGACCTTCAGGCCCAGCATGTTCTGGTAAAAGCCCGACACCAGCGTCAGATCGGTGACGATGAGATGCGACTGGCCGACATAAGCGGGGCGCGTCAGCGCATAGGAGGGTGCGGTTTCGGTCATGTGAGTGTTCCAACTTCAATGTTTTGTAGGAGAGCAACCGGCGTGGCGACGAAAACGCCGCCAATAGCAAGGCCTGAGAGCTTCGCCGGTTGATGTGCCTCTTGGAATCCTCTGGCCCGCTGTACTTGACCTACATATGGCGGATTTGGATTGTTCACAGAAGACCAGAAATTGCGGATTGAGTGTTCGTTGCTTGTTGACAGAGTGAAATCGCCCTCTCGCCATTTACGAAGATTTACTTATATGCCCATTCCACCCCGGTTGCCTCCATCTTCGTGAGGTGCGACGATTGGGGTGGGTGCGACCAATTTGGAACAGGCGTGCATGCCCGAACTCAAAGGGATCCGTTGGGCCTATGACCGATATGAGGTGATCGTTGACAGCATCGTCAACGGGACGGGCGTAGTCTTGGCTTTGATCGGCGCGACCGTGTTGATCTTCTATGCGACGGTGTGGAGCTCCTATGGCGAGATCGCCGCAGCCTGGATCTATGGCGTTGGCCTCGTTCTGACGCTGGCGATGTCCTTCGCCTACAATCTGTGGCCGGTGTCGCAGACCAAGTGGTTCCTACGGCGTTTTGATCACTCGGCCATTTTCCTATTCATCGCCGCTACCTATACGCCGTTTCTGGAGCGCGGCGCCGAGGATCCGCTGCTGTTTGCCATGCTGATTGCCATCTGGATTTTCGCCGGATTCGGCATTTTGCTGAAATGCGTTTTCCCGGGGCGATATGACCGGCTGGCTATCCTGCTCTATCTCGCGATGGGATGGAGCGGCGTGCTGGTGGCGAGGTCCGTTTCCTTGCACATACCATTCGCGTCGATGCTGCTGATCGTCATCGGCGGCGTCATCTATTCGCTGGGCGTGATTTTCCACGTCTGGGAGAAGCTGCGCTTTCAGAACGCCATCTGGCATGGCTTCGTGCTTGCCGCGGCCGCCGTGCATTATTCGGCGGTGCTGACCTGCTTCAGCCTGTCACCGGAAAACTCTTGACGATCTGGGTCGTTGTCGCGCACTTCGTCGTCGAATGCAGGCTGCGTACCAGGCGCATCACGACAGCGTCGAAGCGCTGCATGTCCGTCTTGGGATAATCTATTTGGAAGAAGGCCGCAGCGCCATTGCAGAGGGCGACGCCGCGCACATAGACGATGCGGCCCTGCCTGGTGCCCGAAAAGCTGATGCCGCGCGAGTTCGATTTCGTGTAGGAGATCTGCCAGCCATCGTTCTTGGCAAGTGCGATACGGGTATTCGCTTCCGCAGAGAAGTCGCCATCGAGGATGTTTGTGCCGAAAACTAGCAGCCGCGCCGACTGATCGGTCGGCGTCAAGCTCAGTCCGTCGCCATTGTCCGAACGGGCCGAAAGGCGGAACTCCGGCGGCAGTTCGATCGTATAGCCGAACCGCGCATTGTCGTAGGACCACCAGTCGGTGGCCATTGCGGGCATGGCAGAAAAGAGCAGAAGGGCAGTCAGGCGCGCGAGCATTGCGGTTTCCGGGAGGCGGGATCTGCAAACAAGCTACGAATAGCCCATTTTTCAGCAGAAATTCCATAGTGATTCTAAGAATGATTAGAAAATAGCTTCAATTCGTTACGGTTTCATTTCGAGCCATGCAGGAATGACGGATTTACTTCATCAATATCGCGGAGTATGCCGCGATCTTTATCCGACATAATTGGACAATGGGACTATGGACCAAGCCGTGCTGCTTCGTGATGCGACCGAAGCCGATCTGCCCGCAATTTGCGAGATCTACAACGACGCCGTTTTGCACACGACCGCGATCTGGAACGACACGCTGGTCGACGTCGCCAACCGGATTGAATGGCTCAAGGCGCGAAAGGCGAGAGGCTTCCCGATCATCGTCGCGGAAAAGGACGGCGAGGTTGCGGGTTATGCCTCCTACGGCGATTGGCGCGCCTTCGACGGCTACCGCCACACGGTCGAAAATTCCGTCTATGTCAGCAAGGACCACCGCGGCCTTGGCATCGGCGAAGGCTTGCTGCGCGAACTTATCGTCCGTGCCGGCAACGGCAATATCCACGTTATGATCGCCGCCATCGAGACCGGCAACACCACCTCCATCCGCCTGCATGAAAAGCTCGGTTTCCGCATCGTCGGCCAATTTTCGGAAGTCGGCACCAAGTTCGGCCGCTGGCTGGATCTGACCTGCATGGAGCTGCGCATAACGGTCTGAGCCGGTCTACCCGCCTATTTGCCCGGCTTCAAACACCATGGCACGGCCGTTGATGCAATAGCGCAACCCGGTCGGCGCCGGCCCGTCGGGGAAGACATGGCCGAGATGGGCTTCGCAGGCGCTGCAGCGGACCCAGAAGCCAAAAAACGATTCCGGTGGTTTACCGCTCAGTTTTTCTCGCGCAGGGCTTGAGGCAATCCAGCCTTTAGCCTATCCCAATGGAGACTTTCGGCTTCGCCGAATTCCGCGATCGTTCAGCAGGGAGAAGACATGGCCAGTGTCACCGGCCTGACATTCCTGGCTCTGTGTCTGCCCTTTCTCGGTGCGATCATCGCGCCCGCCGCTGTCCGTTATCTCGGGCACAATGCGGCCTGGCCGCTGGCGCTGTTCCCCGCACTCGCCTTTCTGCATTTCGCGGGTTTTCTTCCAGGCATTGCCGCTGGCCACAATGTTGAGGACGGCTTCGATTGGGTGCCAAGCCTTGGCCTGCGCTTTTCCTGGCTGCTCGACGGCCTGTCACTGACATTCGCGCTGCTGATCACCGGCGTTGGGACTCTGATCGTGCTTTATGCCGGCGGCTACCTGAAGGGCCATGTGGACCAAGGCCGCTTCTTCTCCTTTATCTTCCTGTTCATGGGGTCGATGCTTGGGCTGGTCGCGTCGGACAGTTTCCTGACGCTGTTCGTTTTTTGGGAACTGACCTCTATCACCTCTTTCCTGCTCATCGGGTTCGATCATCAGCGAGCGGCCGCACGACGCGCTGCCTTGCAGGCACTGGTCGTCACCGGCGGGGGAGGGCTGCTGCTGCTCGCGGGCCTATTGTTGATCTGGCAGATCACCGGCGCTGCTGACATGTCCGGTCTGCTGAGGACCGGCGGCGCGCTGCGCGAAAGTCCGCTCTATATCGCCGCGCTGATCCTGGTGCTCGGCGGCGCCTTTACCAAGTCCGCCCAGTTCCCGTTCCATTTCTGGCTGCCGAATGCCATGGAGGCGCCGACGCCCGTGTCGGCCTATCTGCATTCTGCAACCATGGTGAAGGCCGGTGTCTACCTGTTGATGAGGCTCAACCCGGCGATGGGCGACACTACGGCCTGGGAGACGATCCTGCCGGTCTTCGGCGGCATGACATTGATGGTCGGGACGCTGCTTGCCATCCGCCAGACCGATCTAAAGCTGAAGCTCGCCTATACTACGGTTTCCTCCCTAGGATTGCTGGTGTTGCTCACCGGCTTCGGCTCCGATCATGCGGTCGAGGCGGCCGTGCTCTATCTGGTGGCGCATTCGCTGTTCAAAGGCGCGCTGTTCATGGTCGCCGGCATCGTCGATCATGAGACGGGCACACGTGATATCACCCGTCTCGGCGGCCTGCGCAACGCCATGCCATTGACTTTTGCGGCAGCGTTGGCAGCGGCAATTTCCATGGGCGGCTTGCCGCCCGCCATCGGATTCCTCGCGAAAGAGGAAATCTATGGTGCGCTGGCCCAATCCTCCCCTTGGCCGATCATCCTGACGATCATTGCGATTGCGGGTAACGCCCTGATGTTCGCCATCGCCTTCGCAGTGGCATTGAAGCCATTCATCGGCGTGCGTGTCGAAACGCCGAAACATCCGCATGAGGCGCCGCCGCTGCTCTGGCTCGGTCCAGTTCTGCTCGCCATTTTCGGTCTGGCCGCCGCCGTGGGCTCAGATGTTTGGCACACCTACATATCCTCGCCAATGGCAAGTGCCGTCGGCGGCAAGGCAACGGAGATATCGATCTCGCTCGTTCCGCACCTGGGCACGCCCTTGGCGCTGTCCGCCTTGACCATACTGATCGGCATTCTCGTTTACTGGCAGCTCGATCGCGCCCGCTTTCTTATGGCGGTGGTGCTGCGCAAACTCGGGCCAGGACCGGATCACGGCTTCGATGCCTTCATCTCCGGGCTGGTGCGCCTGTCGCATGCCGTCTCCCGCTTTCTGCAGCCTGGCCGGTTGGAGATATACGTCACGGTCACATTCCTTTGCCTTGCTGTAATGCTACTGGTTCCGCCAGTGCTCTATGGCGAGCTGCCCGCCATGCCCTCATGGCCGGACATGCAATGGCACGAGGCGGCAATTTTCCTCATCGCAATCATCGGCCTTGCGGCCGTCATCAGGGCCCGCGATCGGCTGACCGCGATCGTTTCGCTCGGTGTTCAAGGTTTTGCCGTCGCCGTCATCTTCCTTCTCTTCGGGGCGCCGGATCTGTCCTTCACGCAGTTCATGGTCGAGACTCTCTCCGTCGTCATCCTCGCGCTGGTGATGACGCGGCTGCGCCTGTCTGCCGCCGATCGTCGTTCGCCACTGCAGATGCTGTTGCATGGGGCGCTTGCGATCGCCTGCGGCCTCGGCTTCGGATTGCTGCTCCTGAAAGCCACGCAAGCCCCCTTCGACCTGACATTGACCGCGTTCTTCAACCATTATTCCAAGCTGATCGCCCACGGCACCAATGTCGTCAACGTCATCATCGTCGACTTCCGCGGCACGGACACGCTCGGCGAGATCGCCGTCGTCACCATCACCGGCCTTGCCATTCTGGCGCTGATCCGCATTCGCGCCGGCGGTGAGCGCAAGCTTGCGGCCAACGACCCCGAGGTGAAGGGCGCGACGGGGGCCGGTCGTCAATGAACACCGTCATCTTCCGGACCGCCGCGCCTTTCCTCACCGCCTTGATGCTGCTTTTCTCCGTCTTCGTACTGCTGCGCGGCCATAATGAGCCCGGCGGAGGTTTCATCGGTGGATTGATCGCGGCGTCCGCGCTGGCGATCTACGGCATTGCCTGTGGTGTGATGGCGGTGCGCCGGGCGATTATCGTCCATCCTCTGACGATTGCCGGTTTCGGCTTGCTGGCGTCCACGGTTGCTGGATTGTTGTCGGCCTTCTCCGGTGTGCCCTTCATGACCGGGCTCTGGATCTATCCGCATCTCTTTGGCGTCCAGGTGCCGCTTTCGAGCGTCATGCTGTTCGATGCCGGCGTCTATCTGGTCGTTGTCGGGGCCATTACCTCGATCGCACTGGCGCTCGAAGAGCGGGAGGTGGACTGATGGAGGTGGTCTTCGCGACGCTCGTCGGCCTGTTCTTCGCCGCTGCGATCTATCTGATGCTGTCGAAATTTTCGATCCGCATCATGCTGGGCATCGCAATCCTCGGAAATGCCGTCAACCTGCTGCTTTTCACGGCGGGCCGGGTGACGCCCGAAGTGCCGCCGATCATTCCTGCCGGCGCCGATACGCTCAATGCGAACGCCGCCAATCCGCTGCCGCAGGCCCTGATCCTGACGGCGATCGTCATATCGTTCTCCTTCCTCGCCTTCCTGCTGGTGCTGACCTATCGGGCCTATCAGGATCTGAAGACCGACAATACCGGCGAGATGCGGCTGGCAGAACCGGAAGAGCGGCCGTTGCCGCCCTTGGGATATTGACGACATGGCGGGGCCGACCAATACCGCTCTCGATCTTTCCTCCGCCCTGGTGACAGCGCCGGTAGAAGCCGGTCACTGGCTGGTCATCCTGCCAGTCGCCTTGTGCATCGGTCTTGGCGCAATTTTGACGATGCTGCGCGACCGCGCCGCGCTGCACGGCTGGATCGCCATTCCCGGCCTGGTTCTGCTGGTGCTGATCGATGCGGCTCTGCTTTACAAGGTTGCCAAAGAGGGGCCGGTGACCATGGTCATGGGCCGCTGGCTGCCGCCGTTCGGCATTGCCTTCAGCGCCGACCTTCTCGGCGCGGTCATGGCACTGGCGGCGGCGGTCGTTGCATTGGCGGCGAGCCTCTATGCGCTCGACGAGATTACGACCAGCGGTCGCCGCTACGGCTTCTTTCCTTTTCTCATGCTGCTGCTCGCGGGCGTCAGCGGCGCATTTCTGACCGGCGACATCTTCAATCTCTATGTCTGGTTCGAAGTGCTGCTGATTTCCTCCTTCGGCCTGCTGATCCTCGGCTCGGAGCGTGAGCAGATCGACGGCGCTTTGAAATATGCGGTGCTGAACCTCATCGCCACGACGCTATTTCTCGTTTCCGTCGGCTATGTCTATGCCATCTTCGGTACGCTCAACATGGCCGATATCGCGGCGAAGGCGAGGGCGCCCGGCAACGCGGCACCATTGATGACGCTGGCCGGCCTGTTCCTACTTGCTTTCGGCATGAAGGCCGCGGCCTTTCCGGTCAATTTCTGGCTGCCGGCGTCTTACCATACGCCGCGTATCACCGTCTCAGCGCTTTTTGCCGGCCTGCTCACCAAGGTCGGCATTTATGCGCTGATCAGGGTTCTGGTCATGCTGCTGCCGACCGAGCGCGCCGGGCTCGGTCCGATCACTACCATCGTTGCCATTGCGACCATGATGGCCGGTGTGCTCGGAGCACTCGGCGAAAGCGATATTCGCCGCCTGTTCGGTTATGTCGTCATTTCCGGCATCGGCACCATGCTGGCCGGCGTTGCGCTTGGCAGCCCCAGCGGTCTCAGCGGCGCGATCTTTTATGCGCTGCATTCCATGGTGTTGATGACCGCGCTCTATCTGCTGGCTGGCCAAGTAGCAAAACTTGGCGGAGGGTTCTCGCTCACGACACTCGGCGGGCTTTACCGGCAAAGCGGCTGGTTCGCCGGTCTGTCGCTGGTGCTGTTTTTCGCCGCGTGCGGTCTGCCGCCATTTTCCGGCTTCTGGCCCAAGGTCATCCTGGTGAAGGCGGCGCTCGACACGGGTGCTTGGTGGATTGCCGCTGCGATCCTGCTCACGGGTTTTCTCACCACTATTGTTTTTGGCCGCATCTTTCTCCTCGTCTATTGGCGTCCGGGATTCGTGCAGGATGCTGCCCTGCCGCAGTCGGTCGCTTGGCAGGCCGGCTTGCCGCTCGCCGCCCTTGCCGCCTTGGTCATAGGCTTTGGTCTGTTTCCGGAGCCGCTGCTGCATCTGACGCAGCTTGCCGCCGGCGGCCTCGAGGATCCTGCGGCCTATCTGCATTCCGTCTTTCCGGAAGGAGCGGGGGCTCAATGATCCTGTTCGTCTTCAACCTGCTGCTCGCCATCGTTTGGGTCGCCGTCACCGGCAGCGCCTCTTTCCTTAATCTCGTGTTTGGTTTTGTCCTCTCGGCGCTTGTTCTGGCCGCTGTGCGCGAGTCCTATGGCGGCGGACTCTATCTCGGGCGTATTAGGCGGATTCTCGCGCTGTTGCTGCTGTTCCTGCGCGAACTCGCCAAATCGGCGTGGGCAGTCGCGGTCACCGTCATGAGCCCGAACATGGATGTGAAGCCCGGCATCTTCGCCTTTCCGCTGACCGTCGACCGCGATTTCGAGATCACCCTGCTTGCCAATCTCATCACGCTGACGCCCGGCACCCTTTCCGTCGACGTTTCCGACGACCGTAAAACGCTTTACGTGCACGCGCTCGACTGTTCCGACCCGGAGGCAGTGAAGCGCAGCATAGCCGATGGTTTCGAGCGTCGAATCATAGAGGCTTTCCGATGATTGCCGCTTCCATTGTTTCCGCCGCCGCCATGGTGTCGCTTGCTATTTTGAGCCTGGCCTTCCTGCTCACCGTCTTTCGCGTGGTGGTCGGTCCGACTTTGCCCGATCGGGTGCTGGCGCTCGATATGCTGGCAGCGCTCGCCATCGGCTTCATCGCGGTTATCGCCATCAAGACCGGCTTCACGCTCTATATCGACATCGCCATCGCGCTCGGCCTCGTCGGTTTTCTGGCAACCGTCGCCTTTGCCCGGTTCATCCTAACCCACGGCACGTCGGGTCAAGCCGAACGGCAGCCGTCGGCTGCGACTGCGGCCGAGAGGAAGCGGGTTCGCAGGGATGGCCGCCGCAAGAAGAGGGGACGTTGATGCAACTGGTCGCCGCCATCATTGTCGCGTTCCTGCTCCTGGCGGGCGCCTTGTTTTCGCTGATCGCATCGATCGGCATCGTCCGCCTGCCGGATCTTTATAGCCGCATGCACGCCGCTTCGAAGGCCGGCACGGTCGGTTCCGGCCTGTTGCTACTTGCAGTCGGTATTCATTCGCAGGATCTGCCGACTTTGGCGCGGGCGCTGGCTGGTTTTGTGTTTTTCGTCTTGACCGCGCCGATTTCCGCCCATCTTCTCTCGCGCGCCGCCCACAAGGCGGGTCACCGGCTGATGCCGCCGTCCGTGCGAGATGATCTTTCGAAAGGCTTGATAGAGCAGCGTTCTTACAAAATGAAAAACTAACAAACGCTTGGATTGCCAGAAAAATGAATAGAAATTCTCGTCGTTAGTTACCTATTTTTAATAGATGAGAATTTTGCAAAGAAATGATAGAATTAAAAACTGGACATTTGGAGAAAGAGTGGTAATCCAGATTCAAGTAGAGTTCTGATGTTGAGTTAGTCTCAACCGGCTTTAAGTGCCCTATGCTTTGATCTTTCTTTCAAGAGACGGCGGGCAAAACTTTCTTCCGGTTAAGGATTGGCGGACCTATCTCCGTCATCACTGATTCTACCGTCAGGCGGTATAGAAACGGGTTTCGTTGCACGAAGTCTAGGGGTGGATTTCGTATTACGAGCAATATGGCATGAAATGCCCCGTTTTTTTGCTGATGGCTGCTACGAATATGGGCGATGCCGTTTGCGCGGTGTGTCCAGCGCATATGCTAATGAAAATCGGAATGGTTTTTGAAGAAGTATGCGCAAATTCTAAAGTAATGCTGTGTTACGTGCTTCCTTGGAGCCCTAACACAGTGGGCAAGCCGATGAACAGGAGAACAAAATGACAGATACGGCCCTTGGCAATGGCCAGGATTTGCTGGTTGAGCTAACCGCCGACATCGTGGCGGCTTATGTCAGCAATCATGTAGTCCCGGTCAGCGACCTTCCGAATCTGATTTCCGACGTACATTCCGCCTTGAGCAACACCTCGGCTCCGGCTCCCGCCGTTACCGTGGTTGAAAAGCAGAAGCCGGCCGTATCCGTTCGTAAATCGGTACAGGATGATCAGATCACCTGCCTGGAATGCGGCGGCAGCTTCAAGTCGTTGAAGCGCCACCTGATGACCCATCACGGTCTTTCGCCTGAAGAATATCGTGAGAAGTGGGATTTGGCGGCTGACTACCCGATGGTTGCGCCCGCCTATGCCGAAGCTCGTTCGCGTCTCGCGAAGGAGATGGGCCTTGGCCAGCGCCGCAAGCGCGGCAGTCGCTGAGTTCCTGAACCAACGACACTATCGACAAGAAACCCGGCTTTCGAGCCGGGTTGGGTTTTTTGTCTTACCGCCAGCGCGACGGAATTTATGCGGTGGCGCGTACTCTCGCCTCTTCGCGGATACGCTTGATCATCGAACGCAATCCATTGGCGCGCTGCGAGGAAAGATGTTCCACGAGGCCGATCTTGCCGAAAACCTCGAGAGCATCCAGCGCCGCGATCTCGGATGCCGGCTTGCCGGAATAGGTGGCGAGCACGATCGCCACCAGCCCGCGCACGATATGCGCATCCGAATCCCCTTCAAAGGTTAGTACCGGATTTTCCGGATCGCCCCCAGCATGGGTCACCAACCAAACCTGGCTGGCGCAGCCCTGCACCTTGTTTTCCAGTGTCCGCTTCTCTTCCGGCAGATCCGGCAGCGCCTTGCCGAGCTCGATCACATAGCGATAGCGGTCCTCCCAGTCGTCCAGGAAAGAGAAATCCTCTATGATCTGCTCAAGCGTCGCCATCATGCCGGTCCAATTGTCTACTTGCTTGGATATAGGTGAAAAGACCGATGATTTGAACCCATGAGAAAAAAGAACGCCGTGAGCGATGGCAGGCTCACGGCGCATGAATGGGGCAGGCATCGATAAAAGCGAAGATCAGGTGCGAGGCTTCGGCGTCGGTACTGGAATATAAGACGGCAGCTTGACCGTGCCGGTCACGACCGCATCGGCGGTCTCGGTGTTGATCATGCGCTTGGCAGGCATCGGCTGTGCCTCGGCGGTTGCCTGTTCACGATTGACGGCGGGCACCGAGGCGGCCTCACGGGTGGCGGGCTGCTCGGCGGATTTGTCGTCCTTGAAGTGCTGGCCCAGCAGATCGTAGGCGACCCGGGCACCGTCTCGGGCTTGATAGCCGAGTGCGGTCAGCGTTTCGCCGCCTTTCAGGCAGACATCGGGTTTCTCCGTGCACATCGCGCCGACATATTGCATGACGCCGCTCGCGGCCGAGAATGCGTCGGAAACCTGGACCTTCGGTTCGTCAGCCGATCGCGGAGCGCCTTCGGGCTTGGCGAAGATCGGCAGAAACATGAGAACCAGTGAAAACCAGAACCCTGCTCTAATGAGAAACCACATTGTCTTGCCCATCCTCTATTTTCGTTCGGTCTTGTTGCCGATCGAACTCGTTTTTCTGATGTGCTCAGAGGCTATTCGACAGAGGACAACACCGCTTTTCAAAACTTGGATGCATTTTCGGCAAAATTGATTCAAATTGTAGCAATCGGCATTTCACGCGTATTTGTGTCGAATTGTAGCGATTGCTGTTAAGTATGTCTCGGCCGATCTGCCTGATATCCCGGGCCTTACGGGCGCCGACCTCCGCGTAAAGGTTAACGTCTGACGGAAATCTAAATAAAATCCGCTGCTTACCCGTCGTTAACCACAAAAGCCAAAGGTCCAGCGAAGTGCGCCAAAACGAGATTTTGGGGCTTTTTCGCCCGATCCGCGCACCCGTCCTTTATTCTTTCCTTAAGTCGCCAAGGCCTATTGTGCGGGTGAATAACGGACCGTTTGTACGGGTTTTGGTGTGCGCGTATTGAGTAACATGGCTGGCAGGGCTGGAGCCCTCGTGGACCGGGCAGGCGGAAGCTGGCTCTCCCGGACAAGCGGGAACGGTGAGGTCCGTGGGCAGGAGCTGGCGATCCTGCGCCGGCTTGCGCTCGCCTCTTCCGTGGCACTTCTCGTCGTTCCCGCAGGGCTCTCCTTTATCACAAGTCCCGCCGTCGCGCTGCCGGTCGGCGTTGCCACCGTCTGCGCCGGCTTCCTGTTTTCCGCCGTCGGCAGCATAGCTCTGTCGCGCCTGCGTCCTGCATCCCTGCCGGTCGAGGCCGTCGTCGTCGAACATCGTGATCTGATGCTGGAAGCAGCCTGCGGTCTCGTGCTCCTGTTCGACCCGCAGGGCAGCGTCACCGCTGTCGGCGGCCGCGATCGCGCCGAATTCCTGAGCTGGATGCGCGATCCCTCCGGCCGCGGCTTTGTCGAGCAAGTGCATGTCTCCGATCGCATTCTTTTTCTGCAGGCGGTCGACAGGCTTCGCCAGGGTAAAGAAGCCCTCGGCGTCGATTTGCGCCTGGAACGTTCGGCCGTTGTCGAGGGCAGCGATCAATTCGTCCATATCCGCATGGAAATGACTGCACGACGCGACGGCGAGGGCCGATTGATTGGGATCGTCAGCCAGTCGCGCGATATTTCCTACGATCAGCAGCTTCGCGAGCAGTCGGCACGCAAGGCGGCGGAAGCGGAATCGGCCAATGACGCCAAGTCGCGCTTCCTGGCCGCCGTCAGCCATGAGCTGCGCACGCCGCTCAATGCTATCCTCGGCTTTTCCGATATCCTCAGCGGCGAATATTTCGGCAAGCTCGAGAACAATCGCCAGCGCGAATATGTCGGCCTGATACGCCAGTCCGGAGCGCACCTGCTCTCCGTGGTCAACACTATGCTCGACATGAGCAAGATCGAGGCCGGCCGTTACGAACTTCTGCTCGAGCCATTCCCCATCGAAGCCTCCATCGGCGCTTGCGAAGCCATGTTGGCCCTGCAGGCAAAGGAAAAGGGGCTGACGTTGACAAGCCGGGTGCAGCGCGGCCTCGGCGATATCGTCGCCGACCAGCGCGCCATCCAACAAATACTCATCAATCTTGTCGGCAACGCCATCAAGTTTACCGATGCGGGCGGCGTCGTCACCATCGATGCGGCAATGACCGACGGAATGCTGAAGCTATCGGTCAGCGACACCGGTATCGGCATCGCTGCCGAGCGGCTCGCTTCGCTGGGCCAGCCTTTTGTGCAGATCCAGAACGATTATACGCGCCGCTATGCCGGCACCGGACTTGGTCTGTCGCTGGTCAAGGGGCTGGTAGCGTTGCATGGCGGCAGCTTCGCTATTGCCAGTGCACCAGGCGAGGGCACGGTCATCACCATCCTTATCCCGTTTGACGGTTCCGGCGCGGTCACGGTCCAACAGCCTGTGGATGTCAACCGCACGGTCGATTTTCCGCCACGTCTGAAACATAATCTGGAGATGAGCGAGAAGCGAAAAGAGGAAGAGGTGAATGGCCCCGCAAAAGCGAAAATCGCCTAAGGGAAAGGGCAGGGCCAGGCGCAAGCAGCCCGGCCTTGTTTCCCAAGGGGCGGTTGCCGTTGGCAGCCTTGGCCTGCGCGGTGCTGGCGCGCTGGGTGGCCTCAGTGTGCGTGGTGTCGGTGCCTTGGCTACCTTGAGCGGCGGCGTTGTCGGCCGGCATCCGGCGGTCGCTGCCGGCGTCGCGATTTTTTTCGCGGTCTTCGGCTTCGTGACTGCCAATGCGCTCTGGTATCAGTCGGGGGCGCACCCGTCGCCACTTCTGCGCACGCGCGATCCCAACTCTCCTTATCAGATCCCCGGCCGCAAGGCCTTCCTGCGTGCGCAGCAGGCCGATATGGGCAATGTCACCACGTTCCGCATCGAGCGGCAGGACGCGGCATCCGCCAATGCCGCTGTACCCGCTCAAACCGCCAGCCTGCCGGCGACACAAACGCCGGCTGCGGCCGCCATGGCGCCATCGAAGCTGGTTGCCGACGTACAGGCCGAGTTGATCCGCCGCGGCCTCTATGACGGTGCTGCCGACGGCGTCATCGGTTCGCGCACGACAGCCGCCATCCTGTTCTTTCAGGAAGCGTCCGGCCTGGCGCAGACCGGCGTGGCAAGTCCGGAGCTGCTGACCGCGCTGAAGGCCAATGATCCTGGCACCCACGCGGCCTCCAAGACGACCGTTGCGGCCGTCCCCGCAGAGCGGCCCATCAATGTCTCGGCCAAAGCTTCCGCCGTCGATCCCGTCGCCGCGGCCATTCAGAGCGCCGAGAAGGACATCAGGACGAACGCCGCGCCCAGGAGTGCGCCAAGCGACGCGGTCAATACGATCAATATGGTGATGCAGATCCAGAAGGGCCTGAGCAACATCGCTTACAGCAATGTCAGCATCGATGGCGTTGCCGGCGAACAGACCAAAGCCGCTATCCGCCGGTTTCAGAAGCACTACCGGCTGCCGGAAACCGGCGAGCCCGACTTGGCGGTCCTGAAGAAGCTGCAGGACATCGGCGCGCTTTAATTCTTCCCTTGATTGCTTCGCCTCCGGTCGGCGGCTATAGCTCTGCCATGAGATTGCGCAGCGACATCTTCGTTTCCGCCTTGATCCGCCGTATCTTCGCCCGCGGCGATTTTGCCGCTGTGGAGCACAAGGGCGCGGAGGAGGCAGGAGCGATCTTCATTCGCCAGCGTTTTCGCGATGGGCTGGAAACACTCTATGCCCCTGCTCCGCAAAGCGTCTTCGATGAAGAGGAGAGCGGGACGCGCCTCTTCGAAGTCCGTTTGGATCGGAGAGAACCGGAAGATATCAGACAAACGCTTGACCGTGAGCTGAAATTTGACCGCGATCTCTGGATCATCGAGCTGGAGACCGACGATATCGCCGATATCGTGCCGCTCGTCGAGCAACGCAGCAATCCCCTTTGATATAGGGATCACCCCAGGCATCAGGGGAGGCGCTCCTTTGAGCTGGTCTCTGGCGGCCACTCGCTGGTGTCATGGTCGGGGTGCTGCCGGTTCGATGCGATGATGCGGGGCAGGTATCCATTCGGATCGACCGCGTATGTCGCCTGATCGCCCGGGAGTTCATGCAAGGCAGAATACCAGGAGACTCTGCTCTCATTGCCATATTGAGCAACCGGCGGCACCTGATCGGGCTGGTCGAAGGTTCCGGCGAGAATGCCTATGTCTTCGAACTCCGGGTATTCGAAAATCATTGGCGTGCCGCAATCCTTGCAAAAACCGCGTCGCGCCATCGCCGAGCTATGAAACCAGGAAAACGTGCCCCGCGTCACCCGAAACGCCGTCTTCGTGACAGGGCAGATGACAGCGAAGGGACCGCCGACCGCTTTCTGGCACATTCGGCAATGGCACACATGCACGTTTTCAGGAGGAAGGTCGCAGGCAAAGCGAATGGCGCCGCATTGGCAGCCGCCGGTCAAAGGAAGGGCAGTCGTATCTTGGTTCATGTCGCTATCCGCGTGTAAAATCGGCAGGCCGGCAATCAGACGGCCATGCTACCACGCAACGCGAGCAGGCGACACGCCAAGAACTTATGGACTGGATCAACGCGACCGGCTGACGACCCGCAATTCGCGGATCGGACTTGCCTTGGTGCCGAAAAGCGGCGCACCGGGACGGGCAGAAGGCTTCTGTTCGGGCGGCAGATAGGTGTAGCTGTCGGCGCGGCGCCAGGCTTCGACGCGAGCGTAACTCTCCTCTGCATCGATGCTGTCGAGCACCAGCCAGGCGCGGCTGACGCTGCCGTGCTGTTCGGCCAGATGCGGATAGAAGCGTTCCAGTGCATAGACGGCATCGGCAAAGCCCATGCCGAGGCTTGTCAGCGTCACCGCCAGTTGCTGGCCGGACGTATCGATCATGATGCGCTCGGCAAGCCAGCGGCTGGAGGAAAGCGCGTCGGCGAGCGTCGCGGCAAATTGCTGCGCCTCGCGCTCTCGGGCGAAACGCACGAGCAATGCTTCCTGCACATCCGAAAGACTGCGCAGGCCCAGACGGTTGTTGTCGTCACGGGCGAGATGGCGGGCGACCTGCTTGATTTTCTGCCGCAGCGCTTCTTCACGGGCGAGGCGCTCCGCCTCGCTATCCGCGGCGTGCGTTTCGGCGGCCGAGGCCGAAGAGGTAACGGCAGGCGAGATCCCCGACATGGTCATGCCACGTTCCGGCTCGGCCTGGTGCAGGCTGACGAGGGCATCGATGACTTTCGGGGAAAGCGAGGGCCGGCGGACGATCGCTTTCGCATGCGCCGCGCCCTGCGTGCGGGCGATGGTAATCAGCGTATCGTCGTCGATCGCTTGCGAACTCGTCAGGAATGGCGCGGCGATGGCGATCGGCTGGCAGCCAATGAAAAGGGACACTGCCGGCGGCACGGTCGCGCATTGCGAGAGCGCGGCAACTGCCTGACGTTTTGCTTCCTCGGATGAGGCCTGGAAGAGAGGGCTGAAGAGCTCGGCAAACTGGCGAAGCTCCGATTTCGATGGATGATCGAGACTTTCGAAACTGGTGACCGTCGCCATCAGAACCACATCTTTCTTGCGGACTGTCGCAGGCTCTTCGAGATCTCGAAACCGGTCACGCACGCCAACACCCATACTGATACGCAAAACAAAAAAGACGGGAACCGGATCGGAAAATCCATGCGGCGCAGCCTATTTCTTTGGCCGAGCCGGATCGCGCTTTGGTTCTCGCGGGCGCAATCGGCGATGGCTATCGAAACGGGCGTGGACACGGTCGTCCTGATCTGGTTTTTTGGGAAGAGTAAGGTGCGCAGAGTTAACGGTTGGTGAAAACTTTATTAAAATCCGAATAAAAATTGCGCGTTAAGCTTGCGCGAGAATAACGCGCGAATTTTTGCCCAATTGCCTGCCTCTGCGGTCAGTGAACCTGGGTGGAAACTGCTTCGCGGTGATGGGCCGATTTAGCTGTGCAGCTTATAGGTGTGCTGGGGTTCGCCCTGTATGCATGGGAAAATTGTCTTGGCGAAGAATCCGACGCCCCAGAGCCGATCTTCCTTAAAAATGTGAGTTTGGAAGAGTTTGGCTGGCGCCATTGCGGGGTCAGAGACCCTTATGCTCCCGCAGGGCCGTCAAAAGCCTTTCGGAGGTGTTGTAGCCAGATTGAAACAGGCCGATCGCCGCCGTTGCCGCGAACTGGGCCTCGGTGCTTTTGATATCGACGCGCTTCTCCAGGCACCATTTATCCAACGCGCCGCGCAGCACGATAATGTCCTCCGGGGAGAAGAAGGAATTGGTCGTCGCGAGCATTGGCCGTCCTCTGTTTCACCCGTTACAATACGTTAAATTTTGGTTGTCGCAAATAATATTTGCATGACACTTTTCTGCAACGCGCCGGCTGGGCGGCAATTTGCCGATAATTGCGATTATTTCCCTAAATATATGATTCCGCAATGTTTTATGCCGAAGGTCATTCCAGAGATTTTTACATCGTCTATGAAACCAAATCCGTCCTCCCGGCGTTAGATGATCACGGCGCCGCGAGAGCCGAGGGAGTACCAAGGCGAGGCGCGGCACTGATTAGCATTCTGTTAACTACAGTATGTCTCAATTCGGGTGATAACGGCGATTTGCAGAGTTTAGTCGTATGATTGTTCGCATGGCCGCCACAGTTGGGCGTCCATGTCACGGTGTCTGGGGAATGCCGTGAGAATGGCGCAAATGCCCTTTTGTTAGAGCCGCAGGAGGCGGTGAAGACTTTGGGGAGCGCCAGCCCGCTTGGGAATAGCGGGCAGGGTGAAATTAATCGCAAATTCATCCGTCTCGGGCCGTAAATGGAGACGAGAATGGCAGAGATCATATCCCTTTTAGACCGAAGATCCCGGTTGCCGCTACGGCCTCAGAAGGAGTCCGTCGAGGCGAAGATTCTTCTTTTTACCGGCGTGCGTTACGAGCGCCTCGATACCAGCTCTCATCGTCCCGGAACGGGACCGAAGCGGGCGAAGGGTAAATAGTTCGGCACCATGCCTGCGAGATGCCCCGGCGCAACCATGCCGGGCAGTTTCGGTGCGGCAGCCTGCCACGCTCCTCCTGCGATCGCCGGTCCCTGGATCCGCTCTCCGGCTTCGCAACCAAATCTCACCGCCCATCAAATACATCGCATCCGGCTTCGGATAGGAAGTCCCGGGCCGCATCGTCGAAGCTTGCCTGTGGCGCCATCGTTCGCAGCACGACATAGCCCTCTGCACGCGGCGCCTCGACGAGGATCGATTGTGCGAGCGACGGAGGCAACGCTTTGCGGATACCCGTGAGTTGGATCGGCGAGGCGAGCAGCAAATCCAACACGCCGCCGACCGAGGTGCGGTCGCTCATGCTGAACACCTCGTTCGATGCGGCGTCATAGATCGACAGCGACCAGAACGGCACCTTTCCCTTGGCCGTCAGCCGGATCGGCTGAGTTTCGATATCGAAAGCGCAGACGGCCGTGCGGATATAAGGGTCGCTATTGGAAAGCCCTGCATCGTCGTCCTTGTTCTCCAGCATATAGAAGTGGTTTTCGTCGCCCTCATCCTCGACACGAGTATAGGCGTCGCGGTCGGAAAAATGCGGCAGGGAGAGGATGATGATGACGTGCAAGAGCATGGCGCCAAGCAGGCCGGTCAAAATAGCGAAGATGACCCTAAACATGACCGCACCCGATTTTCTCGAGCTTCGGCATCGATAGATCGATAAGACCGGAATTGCCCGCCGCCGGCGAATCCAAGAGTGTCCACACCAGGCGGAAGCTGCCGGAAGCGGGCAGCGCTAGCCAATTGCCCGCATGCGCGTCCGGCGAAACGGTGATGGTAAAGCTCGAATCCGGATTGCGTAATACGATCCAGGAATTGAGCGCGGATGGCCGGCCGGCGGATTCACCAAGCGGCTCGCCGTCATTGCCAGCGATGAACAGCGTCCATAGCCGCGCAGGCGGCGTCTGGCCGCTGATGCGATAGCTGCATCCCGCCGTCAGCCGTGCGCCGGTATCGTCGTCGGAGGCGGTAAACACCAGCCCTTCCGCAGTGCCATAGAGCAACCGCCCGGCGCGGGCGCGATGCGATTTCGCATAGGGATCGGCATCGGCCGTGTGCATTTCGGGAAATGCCTGCCAGGCGCCAAGCTTGATCGCGCCGAAACCTGAGGTCGCATCCAGTGCAAAAAGCGTGAAGAGGATTCCTCCGCCAAAGGCGATCACCAGCGAAAGCGCAACAAGAAGGGGAACCCGGAACACTCTAAGATCGTCCTCGTGACCAATCAGAGCGCCGATTTATCCCTGATTCTAACGGGCGGGGGAAGTGCAGGCGGTTGCTTGCCGAACCAAAAGGAGCGGCGGCAACAGGTCGGTTCGGAATTGATGAGCATAAAAGCGCCGACCGGCCAATTTCACTCGGCCGCCGCGACCTTCTGTGCGGCGAGCGGCGCTGCCGCCTTCAGCTTCTCGCCGATATCGCGCAGAATCCTCGTGGAATCCACCGATAGCGAGCGCGGCCGGATGAGCGGGGGCAGAGGGTTGTCGTCGGGTGTCGCAGCTTTCTTGGCGGCCACGGTCTGCGGCTTTTGCACGGGGAAAGGATTGTCGATGCCGGGGATCGGCTTCAACACGATGCCCTGGTGGGCATAGTCCATGATCTTTTTGAAGGTCATGGCCGGCAGCGTACCGCCCGTCATATTGTTGGTCGAGGTATAGTCGTCGTTGCCGAACCAGACAGCGCAGGTGTAGTTGCCGGTAAAGCCGATGAACCAGGCATCGCGATAGGCCTGCGTCGTGCCGGTCTTGCCGCCGACGACGATGCCGTGATCGAGAGCAGCTTTCCGGCCCGTGCCGATAATCGGAATCTGTGTCAGCATCTGGTTCATATACGAAGTGGCTTTTTCGGAGAGCACCCGTTTGGCCGGCGGCTCATCGCGATTGAAATCGTAAAGCACCTTGCCGTCATAGCCCGTGATCTGCGCGATGCCGTGCCGGCGTGACTGCATGCCGTCGGCGGGGAATACGGAATAGGCGGTTGCCTGATCGAGCACGGTCACTTCCGATGTGCCGATCGGAATGGTCTTATCGTTGCGGATCGGGGTTTCCACGCCCAAGTTCTTCGCCATGTCGCGGATCGGCTGGATACCGAATTTCTCCTTGGCGAGGCGCACAGGAATGGTGTTGATCGACTGCGCGATCGCCTGCGTCAGCGTCACCTTGCCCTCATAGCGGTTTTCGTAGTTGTGCGGGCTCCAGTTGCCCCAGGTGATCGGCGCGTCGACGATGGTCGATGTCGGCGTCATGCCGTTCTCCATGGCGACGGAATAGGTATAGATCTTGAAGGACGAGCCTGGCTGGCGCAGCGCCTTTGTCGCCCGGTTGAACTGGCTTTCGCCGTAGTCCCGGCCGCCGACCATGGCACGTACCGCGCCACCGTTTTCGATCATGACGCTCGCGCCCTGGCTGGCGTGATAGCGCTCGCCATATTCCATCAGGCTGGATTCGATCGAATCCTCTGCGGCCTTCTGCAGGCCCATGTCGATGGTCGTGCGGACGATCAGCGAACGCTCGGGGAAGTGGACAGCCAGCCGCTGTACCTCGTCGAAGGCCCAGTCTAGGAAGAAATCCGGGGATTCGATCTGGGCGCGGTCGACGACGGAGGCGGGGTTGCGCCTGGCAGCAATGACTTGCCCCTCGGTCATCAGACCGCTTTGCACGAGATTGGTGAGGACATCATTTGCGCGGGCGCGTGCTGCCGGCAGATTGACATGCGGCGCATATTTCGCCGGTGCCTTGAACAGACCTGCGAGCATCGCCGCCTCGGCCAGATTGACGTCGCTGATGCTCTTGCCGAAATAGAACTGCGCTGCCGCGGCCGCACCGAAGGTTCCGCCGCCCATATAGGTGCGATCGAGATAGAGGCTGAGGATTTGCTTCTTGGAGAGATTGGCCTCCAGCCAGATTGCCAGGAAGGCTTCCTTGATCTTGCGGTCGATCGAGCGCTCGTTGCTGAGGAAGATGTTCTTGGCAAGCTGCTGCGTCAGCGTAGAGCCGCCCTGGACGACGCCGCCAGCCTGCGCATTGACCGTGAGGGCCCGGAACAGGCCGAAGACATCGATGCCGAAATGGTCGAAGAAGCGGCGATCTTCGGTCGCCAGCACCGCCTTGATAAAATAATCCGGCAATTGGTCCACCGGCACCGAATTCTCGTGAATGATGCCGCGATGGCCGATGACATTGCCGTAACGGTCGAGGAAGGTGACGGCGAAGTTGCCGCGGTTGCGCCAGTCCCCTTGCGTGGCTTCGAAAGCCGGCATGGCGAGCATGAGCATGACGATGGAACCGGCGGTGCCGAGCGTCAGCCCCTCGCCAAGCAGTTCGAACAGGATGCGCTTCCAGCCACGGGTGCGAAACCTGCGAAAGAAAATGGTGATGTCTTCCCAGAACTCCGCGAGGCGAAAGCCTGCGTTCCATAGGGTGGAGTCGATCCAGGAGTCGATGCGCAGGAAAAAATGGCGCTTCCGGCGTGGCCGCTGTTCCGCTTGGCCTTCCGGCTGTGCATCGGGCTTGGTCTCTGGCCCGCTTTCTGGGTTGGATGGGTCTTCCACGCTCTACTTCCCGACCACAATGCCGCGCCGCGTATTCCCTTGGAAGACGCGAAGCCTACCTCTCATAGACCGGCCAATTGAATAATTGGTTGATTTAGGGAAAAGAACAAGAGACATGCATGCCGCAGCCCGCATTTCCCTCGCGAGCGGCGAGGACGACGACGATGGACGACATACCTTTCTGGAAAAGCAAGACCCTGACGGAGATGAGCACACCCGAATGGGAGAGCCTCTGTGACGGCTGCGGTCTCTGTTGTCTCAACAAGCTCGAGGAGTGGGATTCGGGCGACGTCTATTTCACCTCGATCCGCTGCAAGTTGATGGATGGCGAAAGCTGTCGCTGCACCAGCTACCCCAACCGCTGGGATTTCGTGCCCGATTGCGTGCAACTGACGCCGGAAAAAGTTCCGGAGCTGGAATGGCTGCCGCCCACCTGCGCCTATCGCCTCGTTAACGAGGGGCGCGACCTCTACTGGTGGCATCCGCTGATTTCAGGCGATCCGGAAACGGTACACATCGCCCGCGTCTCCGCACGCGGTCGCACGGTCAGCGAAAACGATGTCGATCTCGATGATTTCGAGGAATATATCGTCGATTGGCCGTTGACCGTGGAAGACGACATGGAGGCTAGTCCTCCGGCAAAGCCATAGATTTAGGCGCCACATTCCGCCAGCCCTGCCGCACGAGCGCGCGGGTGACATCGTCGTCCAAGATATGATGGAGAAGTCGTGTCCAGCCCTTAAGCCCCCACGCACCCGGCACGGGGAGGATGTGTTCCGATACGGTCGCCAGTACCATCTGCTGCTGGTCTGGCGTCAGCTTGACAACACAAAATTCCGGGCTTGGAAGGGTCAGATAAATTTTGCCGCGAACGCGAAAATCCAGGTTCCCAAAATGCGAACTCTCCACCGTCTCGGGCAGGCTGTGCGCAAAGGAAATCAGGTCGTCGTCGGTCATGCTTGAAAGATTAACATAGAAGCGGAGTGCTCTGTAGCGTCCGCTTCTTTCCGCCTCGTGCGACGAAAGGGCCGTCCCTGCCAGGCCGGCTTCTCGTTGAAATGACCGAATACGCATGGTATCGCCCGGTGCCTTCGCCGCTGCATAGGGAGCCTCCGCGTGATCCGTCATATCGTTTTCTTCACCGTTCCCGATCGCGCCAATCTCGAAACCGTAAAGTCCGGCCTGTCGATCCTGACCGCTATTCCGCACGCGCGCCTGCTGGAGATCGGAACGAATGTGAAGACCGATCAGCTCGGCACCGATATCGACCTCGTGGTCTACGGCGAATTCGACGATGAAGCCGCGTTGGCCGCCTATAAGGCGCATCCGAACTATCAGCTCTCCATCGAGCGCGTCCGCCCGTTGCGCGAAATGCGGATTGCGGCGGATTACGAGAGCGCGACGGCGGTGCGAAAGCCGGTTTAGCAAGATCCTTCGCTGAAATGACGCTTATTCGTTAATCTTTTCAATGGTTTGGACAGTCTCGCGGAATCAAGTTCGCCGCTCGCGGATTCATCGCGCGAAGTTTCTGATTCAACTTTTCACGCCTTGGATTCAATGCTCGAAAACATGGCGCGAAGCGATTCAAAAGACTCAAGAAAATCCCCGTGTTTTACGTGCGCAAAACACTTGAAGGCCAGTTGCATTAGCCAATAAAGCATCGCCGCTCACGGCGAGTTCATGCGTTGATGATAATCAAGATAGATTAAAAATGGCTGACTTTTTCGGTGTACGTCGGAAATCGACACCGTGGATGGTCTTGGCGAGCCGCAGCCGGTCACATCACTGAGGTCGTCGCTATCAGGTCGAATTAGCGCAAGGACTTAGAACGGATGGACGCCGGCTCGCACGTTCTGCGCGTGGAAAATTACGCCCCATTCATTTGCCATTCAGACGCGTTTGGGTAAATATTTGCTCAAGTTAATGTCCCCGTGGGAAGTCTGGAGCATGGCATCATTTCTGAGCATAGCAGCAGCGGCCGCCATCATGGCCGGCTCGGCTGTTCTGCCGACGCCGACCCTGGTGGCGCGTGCGAACAGCGACTGCAGCGAGGCCGCCGCCGAAGTGGTTGCAAAGACAGGGGGGCAGCTCCTTTCCGCACAGCCGTCGGGCGATAGCTGTGTCATCACCGTTCTCGTCCAGGGCAATGGCCAGCGGCCGCGCAAGGTGACCATGAAGGTGCCGATGTAGGTGGAAACACTTTCACGCTGACGCGCAAAGGACTCTCCAACGCTTTGAATTTCAGGCAAAATCTTTAATGGCCGAGTGATTCCACGCGAGCCTCATTTGCAGTACTATTTCTCAAACCGGGGAAATCGGGTCGAAAGATGCGCATTCTTATAGTCGAAGACGATGTCAATTTGAATCGGCAGCTTGCCGAAGCCTTGAAAGAGGCAGGCTATGTGGTCGATACCGCTTTCGACGGCGAAGAGGGGCATTTCCTCGGCGAGACCGAGCCCTATGACGCCATCATTCTTGATATTGGCCTGCCGGAAATGGACGGGATCACCGTGCTGGAAAAATGGCGTGGTGCGGGCCGGGGGATGCCGGTACTGATCCTGACTGCTCGCGATCGCTGGAGCGACAAGGTCGCCGGCATCGATGCAGGCGCCGACGATTATGTCGCCAAGCCTTTTCACGTGGAAGAGGTGCTGGCTCGCATCCGGGCGTTGATCCGCCGTGCCGCCGGTCATTCCTCGTCTGAAATCATCTGCGGCCCGGTCCGTCTCGACACCAAGAGCTCGAAGGCCACCGTCGACGGCAAACCGCTGAAGCTCACCTCGCATGAGTACAGGCTGCTTGCCTATCTCATGCATCACAAGGGTGAGGTCGTTTCGCGCACGGAGCTGGTCGAGCATATGTACGACCAGGATTTCGACCGCGATTCCAACACGATTGAAGTTTTCGTCGGCCGTCTGCGAAAGAAGATGGGCGTCGACCTGATCGAAACAGTACGGGGTCTCGGCTATCGTATCCAAGCGCCGACCAATGCGAATTAAGTCACTTACCGCGCGCGTTCTGCTGTTGACCACACTCTGGTCCGCCGTGGCGTTGGTGGTGATCGGCCTCGTCATTTCCAATATCTATCGCAAGAGCGCCGAACGCGGTTTTCAGGACCTGCTGCGAGCGCAGCTCTATAACGTCATCAACTCCGTGACAATCGGTGACCAGGGCGCGCTGTCGGGCAGTCCGCAGCTCGGCGACCTGCGTTTTGCTCAGCCGAAGACCGGTTGGTACTGGATGGTCGAACCGCTCGGCACCTATACGGCAACGCCGTTGGTTTCCCCCTCGCTCGGCGCTTCGAGCCTGCCCGTTCTTTCGGTGCTTGAAGCGCCATTCGACAAGAATTACGAGCGCTACTACATCGTCACAGACGCCTTCGGAAATCAGGTGCAGGTCGCCGAGACCGAGGTCGTGCTCGATACCGACGGACGCGCCGCGCGCTTCCGCGTCACGGGCAATGTCGCCGTGGTGGAGGATGATGTCCGCAATTTCTCCCATAGCCTCTATTTCGCCCTCGTCGGCTTCGGCGTCGGCAGTCTCGTCGTCAATGCGCTCGCAATTCTCTACGGCTTGATGCCGCTCGATAAGGCACGCGGGGCGCTTGAGCGCATCCGCGCCGGCGAGAGCGAGCGATTGCACGGGGATTTCCCGCGCGAAATCCTGCCGCTCGCCAACGAAGTCAATGCCCTCATCGACAGCAACCGCCGCATTGTGGAGCGGGCCCGCATGCAGGTCGGCAATCTCGCCCATTCGTTGAAGACGCCGATCGCGGTTTTGCTGAACGAGTCCCGCGTGCTGGAACGTTCGCACGGCGATCTCGTCAAGAACCAGGCCGAGGTCATGCAGGGACAGGTGCAATCCTACCTCAACCGTGCCCGCATCGCCGCGCAGCGCGAATCCGTACTTGCCCGTACCGAGGCGGAGCCGGCGCTGGAGCGGCTGGTGCGCGTCATGCGGCGGCTCAATACCGATAAGGAATTCGAGCTTTCCGTTTCGCCGCACCTGTCGCTCGCCATGGAGCAGCAGGATCTGGAGGAAACGGTCGGCAATCTCCTGGAAAATGCCGCACGTTTTGCCGAACACAAGGTGCGCGTCGCCGCCAACGAGGCACCAGCCGAGGTAAAGGGCATCGACCCGGCGCGACGCCACTGGGTGGAGCTGGTGGTCGAGGACGATGGGCCGGGCCTGGAGCCGGATCAGATCCGCGAGGCGATGAAGCGTGGCCGCCGGCTGGACGAAAGCAAGCCGGGCACCGGTCTCGGCCTGTCGATCGTTACCGAGATCACCAACGAATATCAGGGGCGCTTCGAGCTGTCCCGTGGCTCCTGGGGCGGACTGCGCGCCAGCCTAATTCTACCGGGGGTAACAAAGGATGTTGCGTGATGCGCGGCATGATGCCAGAAAGACGCGGTGCGCCATGGTGTTGCCGCATCGCAGTACCTCTAGTTTTACTCGTTGATACTGGTTCGGTTGTATGAAGCTTCGTACTTTTTTCCTTGCTCCGTCCCTTCTTGCCGTCATCGCTCTTTCCGGCTGCTCGACCACGAGCGGCAAAGGCGGCGTCACGGGCTTTCTTTCCTCCTCGAGCAAGCCGGCGGCCTCGGCGCGCTATATCGCGGCCTTGGATGGCGGCATCGTCGGCCGTACCGGCATCAAGCTCAGCGACAATGACAAGCAGCGGGCGTTGGAGGCAGAATATCGAGCCCTGGAAACCGCACCGCTCGGTCAGCCCGTCGCCTGGAGCGGCAAGAACGTCAGCGGCCAGGTCGTGGCCGCCGCTCCCTATCAGGTCGGCTCGCAAAATTGCCGGCAATATACCCATACCATCACGGTCGACGACAAGCCGACCCAGGCGAGGGGCGCTGCCTGCCGCAACGACGATGGCACCTGGACGCCGCTGAACTAAAGTCACCACTCTGGAAATCGCGGCTAAACGCCTCAAATCTTCGTCAGCGGGGCTTTGACAGTTGGAATAAGCGCCCCGTTAAAGTATTGGGCGTCTATGCTGTTCTGGATTCTCGTGGCCGTTCTGACGGCCGTTGTCGGTGCCGTCCTGCTCTATCCCCTTCTGCGTGGAGCAAAGGTGGCCGACGACGGTCGTGCCGGCGAAGCTGCCGTCTATCGCGATCAACTTCGGGAGCTGGACCGCGATCTCGCTGGCGGCCTGATTTCCCCGGAAGAGGCAGGCTACGCCCGCGCCGAAATCGGCCGCCGCCTTCTCGCCGTTTCGAATGCTGAACCGGGTGTCGCGAAAAAGCCCGGGGGCGGCCATTACTTTTCCCAGGCCTTCATTATCGTCCTGCTGCCGATCGTCTGTCTCTGTCTCTATCTCGCCAAGGGTGATCCCGGTCTGCCGTCGCAGCCGCTGCAAGCCCGCCTCGATCATCCCGGCAATGATCTCGCCATCTCGATCGTCAAGGTCGAGCAGCATCTGGCGCAGCATCCGGATGACGGTAAGGGTTGGGAAGTGCTGGCGCCGATCTACCTGAAGACCAACCGCATCGGCGACGCGGAGGTTGCCTACCGCAATGTCATCCGTCTGCTCGGCCCCAATGCGGAACGACTCGGCAACCTGGGTGAAATTCTGATCATGAAGGCCGACGGCGTCGTGACGGCGGAGGCGCGCAGCACATTGCAGCAATCCCTTGCACTTGACGGCGATAATCCCCGTGCGCTCTTCTATCTCGCCCTGGCGCTGGAGCAGGATGGCAAGGCGGCGCAGGCAAAGACTGCCTTTGAGGCACTGGCGAAGCAGTCGCCCGCCGATGCGCCCTGGATGGCTGCCGTCAACGATCATATCGCCAAGAACGGCGGCGGCGTGGCAGATACGACGGCGGCTGGAACGGCAAATGCCAATGCGCCCGGCAACCCGACCGGCGAGCAGGTTGCCGCCGCCGATGCCATGAACAACGGCGATCGTCAGCGGATGATCCGCGGCATGGTCGAAAGCCTCGACGCCAAGCTTAAGGAAGATCCCAGGAATTTCGAAGGATGGATGCGGCTGATCCGATCCTATGCCGTGCTGAATGACAAGGACCGTGCAGTGGATGCATTGAAACGCGGTCTGAAAACATTCCCCGCCGATGGCGGCGAAGGCAAGCAGCTTCTGGCATTGGCAAAGGAGCTCGGATTGCCGACGGAGGTAACGCAGCAGTGACCCGCAAGCAGAAACGTCTGGCCGTCATTGCCGGCGGCATGAGCTTCATCGCCGCCGCGGTGCTGCTGGTCCTCTTCGCCTTCAGCCAGTCCGTTGCTTATTTTTATATGCCGGCCGACCTCGCGAAGAATCCGGTCAGTGCCGGTACGCTGATCCGCCTCGGCGGCCTCGTCGGTCAGGGCAGCCTGGTGCGCGGCCAGGGGACGCAGGTTCAGTTTTCCGTCACCGACGGCACCGATGCGATCAAAGTAAAATATAATGGTATCCTGCCGGATCTCTTCCGCGAGGGGCAGGGCGTGGTCACGGAAGGCAGATTCGAGCCCGGCAGCGACGTCTTTGTTGCCGATAGTGTGCTTGCCAAGCATGACGAGCGCTATATGCCAAAGGAAGTCGCCGACAAGCTGAAGGCGGACGGCGTCTGGAAGGGCGAGGAAGCAAGCCAATGATCATCGAGCTCGGACACTATGCGCTGGTGCTGGCGCTTGCGACCGCGATCATCGTGTCGATCATCCCGGTCGTCGGCGCACGGCGGGGCGAATTGTCGATGATGGCCATCGCGCCGGTCGGCGCCGTCGTCATGTTCGCGCTGGTTGCCTTTTCCTTCGGTGTTTTGACCTACGCCTATGTCGTCTCCGATTTTTCGGTCCTGAACGTCTGGGAGAATTCCCATTCGCTGATGCCGCTAATCTTCAAGATCTCCGGTGTCTGGGGCAATCACGAAGGGTCGATGATGCTCTGGCTGCTGATCCTGGCGCTGTTCAGCGCGATGGTGGCGCTGTTCGGGCGCAATCTGCCGGATACGCTGCGGGCCAATGTGCTGGCAGTGCAGTCTTGGATATCAGCCGCCTTTTTGATTTTCATCCTTCTGACCTCCAACCCGTTTCTCCGTCTCAATCCGGCGCCTGCCGAGGGCAAAGACCTCAATCCGGTGCTGCAGGATATCGGCCTGGCGATCCATCCGCCGCTGCTTTATCTCGGCTATGTCGGCTTCTCGATCTGTTTCTCCTTCGCGGTCGCCGCTTTGCTCGAAGGCCGCATCGATGCCGCCTGGGCGCGATGGGTTCGCCCCTGGACGCTGGCGGCCTGGACCTTTCTGACGCTCGGCATCGCCATGGGTTCCTATTGGGCCTATTACGAACTCGGCTGGGGCGGCTGGTGGTTCTGGGACCCGGTGGAGAACGCCTCCTTCATGCCTTGGCTCGCCGGCACGGCGCTCCTGCATTCCGCTGTTGTCATGGAGAAGCGCGATGCGCTGAAGATCTGGACGGTTCTGCTGGCGATCCTGACATTCTCGTTGTCGCTGCTCGGCACCTTCCTGGTACGCTCCGGCGTGCTCACCTCTGTGCATTCCTTCGCCAGCGATCCGACGCGCGGCATCTTCATTCTCTGCATCCTCCTGATCTTCATCGGCGGCGCCCTGGCGCTCTTTGCACTCCGCGCCCCGCGGCTTGCCGCCGGCGGCCTGTTCGCGCCGATCTCGCGTGAGGGATCATTGGTGCTCAACAACCTCATCCTTACGGTTGCCTGCGGCACGGTGCTGACGGGCACGCTTTATCCGCTGGCGCTGGAAACGCTGACCGGCGACAAGATTTCCGTCGGGCCGCCTTTCTTCAACATGACCTTCGGCCTGCTGATGACGCCGATCCTGATTGCGGTTCCCTTCGGGCCGCTGCTGGCCTGGAAGCGCGGCGATCTGCTCGGCGTGCTGCAGAGGCTATACGTTGCCGCCGGCCTCGCCCTGGTCGCCGGCCTCATCCTGTTCTACCTCCGCCATGGCGGACCGGTGCTTGCCGTTTTCGGCCTGGCCGCCGGTTTCTTCCTGCTCTTCGGCGCACTGACCGATCTCTGGTATCGCGCCGGTGCCGGCAAGGTAGCTGGAGACGTCGCGTGGCGGCGTCTGCTCGGTCTGCCGCGTTCGGCATTCGGAACGGTGCTCGCCCATGCCGGGCTTGGCATCACCGTGCTCGGCGTCGTCGCAGTCTCGACATTTCAATCCGAAAACATCACCGAGATGAAGCCGGGCGGCACGGCCGAACTCGGCGGCTATACACTGCGCTTCGACGGCATTCAGCCGGGCGTCGGCCCGAATTACACCGAGGATCGCGCCAGCTTTACGGTCAGCCGCGGCGGCGTCGCCGTCGCCAATGTCTCGTCCGCCAAGCGTCTCTTCACCGCCGGCCGCACCGCCACCACCGAGGCCGGCATTCTAACTCTCGGCCTCAGCCAGCTTTATGTGTCGCTCGGCGATCCCACCAATGATGGCGGCATGGTCGTGCGCATCTGGTGGAAGCCCTTTATCATCTGCATCTGGGGCGGCGCCATCGTCATGGCGCTGGGCGGTTTCGTCTCCCTCAGCGACCGCCGCCTGCGCATCGGGGCACCGAGCCGCAAGGCAAAGCCGGTCCGTCCGGCGATGGAGCCTGCGGAATGAGGGGGAGGAGCGTTAGTGACACGCGCCTTAAGCGCAAGCGAAGGGCAGCCTTACCATGTAACGCCCCCTCAACCCGCACTGCGCGCGGCCTTCTCCCCGCCGGGGAGAAGGTAAAAGCGCTTATGCGCCTGCTCATCCTCTTCGTCCTCTTGCTAGCTCCGATCCAAGCCTTTGCCGTCAATCCCAATGAGGTGCTGCCCGACAAGACGCTCGAAGCGCGCGCGCGAACGATCTCGGCCGAATTGCGCTGCATGGTCTGTCAGAACCAGTCGATCGACGATTCCAACGCCGATCTCGCCCGCGATCTGCGCCTGCTGGTGCGCAAGCGCCTCGTCAATGGCGATACCGACCAGCAGGTGCTCGACTATATCGTTTCCCGCTATGGCGAGTTCGTGCTGCTCAAGCCGCGGCTCAGTGACAAGACGCTGTTGCTCTGGGGTGCGCCGGCCGCTCTCCTCGTTTTCGGTGGCCTCGCTCTTGTCATCTACGCCCGCCGCCGCGCCGGTAAAGCGACGGGCACGCGGCTGACGGCAGAGGAAGAAGCGCGCCTGAACGAGCTCCTCGGCAAGTGATGTTGCACGACAAGTTGTCTTTACCCCATCGAAAACATTTCGCTACATTACGAATTTTTCATGGGTCGGACAGTTCGCTGTAAGGTCCGAAGGCCTATATCTTTCCCACAACCCATCACCGCCGGTTCTGCCGGTTCAAGAAAAATCGGACGAGAGAAGAAAAGGTAACTCGCATATGTTCAGGAATATCAAGGACACTTTGTCCCGTAGCACTGCTATGAAAGCTTCTGTCGTCGCCGGCCTCGCAGTCGCTGCTCTCGCCACCGGTGTCCCGGCTGAAATCAGCCGTTCCTATGCCGATGCCGTCAATGTCCAGGCTCCGCAGGTTCCGAGCTTCGCCAATGTCGTCGACGCCGTATCCCCGGCAGTCGTTTCCGTTCGCGTCGAATCCCGCGTCAATCCGGTCGCCGATGAAGACGATTCCTTCGGCCTCGGCCGCGGCTTCGACGAACTTCCGGACGATCATCCTCTGAAGAAGTTCTTCAAGCAGTTCGAACAGCAGCAGGGACATAACCAGGGCCAGCAGAAGGGCCAGCCGGATAACAAGGGCCGCCTGCGCCCCGTTGCCCAGGGCTCCGGCTTCTTCATTTCCGAAGACGGCTATCTCGTCACCAACAATCACGTCGTTTCCGATGGTGCGGCCTTCGTCGTCGTCCTCAATGACGGCACCGAACTCGACGCCAAGCTGATCGGCAAAGACCCCCGCACCGATCTTGCCGTGCTGAAGGTCGATGGCAAGGGCAAGAAATTCACCTATGTCAATTGGGCGGATGACGACAAGGTTCGCGTCGGCGACTGGGTCGTTGCCGTCGGCAATCCCTTCGGCCTTGGCGGCACGGTCACCGCCGGCATCGTCTCGGCTCGTGGTCGTGATATCGGCTCCGGTCCCTATGACGACTTCATCCAGGTCGACGCAGCCGTGAACCGCGGAAACTCCGGCGGGCCGACCTTCAACCTCAGCGGCCAGGTTGTCGGCATCAACACCGCCATCTTCTCGCCGTCGGGCGGCAGCGTCGGTATCGCCTTCGCAATCCCCGCCGATACTGCCAAGAACGTCGTCACCGATCTGATCAAGACCGGTACCGTGTCGCGCGGCTGGCTCGGCGTGCAGATCCAGCCGGTGACCAAGGATATCGCCGAATCGCTCGGCCTGTCCGAGCCGAGCGGCGCGCTCGTCGTCTCCCCGCAGGATGGCTCTCCGGGCCAGAAGGCAGGCATCAAGAACGGCGACGTCGTGACCGCTGTCAACGGCGATCCGGTTAAGGACCCGCGCGATCTCGCCCGTCGTATCGGTGCGATGCAGCCGGGCTCCAAGGTCGATGTCTCGCTGTGGCGTAGTGGTAAGGCTCAGTCGGTCACCGTCGAACTCGGCACGCTTCCAGCCGACCAGAACCAGGCTTCGAACGACGATAACTCGCAGCCACCCCAGCAGCAGCAGCCGTCCTCGGAAAAGGCACTTGCCGAGCTTGGCCTCACCGTCGGTCCTTCCGATGACGGCAAGGGTGTCGCGATCACGGGTGTCGATCCGGACTCCGATGCCGCCGACAAAGGCGTGAAGGAAGGCGAGAAGATCACTTCGGTCAACAACCAGCAGATCTCCAATGCCGGTGACATCGCCAAGGTTATCGACCAGGCGAAGAAGGACGGCCGCACCCGTGCGCTGTTCCAGATACAGTCCAAGGACGGCAGCCGCTTCGTCGCTCTGCCGATCACCGCGGGCTGATCTTCGGCCAATTGAGTGCATTGGGAGCCGCGCAGGCCACGGCTTGCGCGGCTCCTTTGTTTCCAGGGCATGGTCGTCAAACATGCGCGATGCGCGAGACCATGGCTTATCGACGAATTGCTTTCAGGGCAGGTAGAAGATGACAACCGCTGGCCAACATGCTGTGAACTCCTCCGATTCCGGTTGTGCTGAGGCATCGCCGACGGGTAATGTTGCCCATATGAAGATTTTGATTATCGAAGATGATCTCGAGGCTGCCGCCTATCTCACCAAGGCGTTTCGCGAGGCCGGCATTGTCGCCGACCATGCGAGCGACGGTGAGAGCGGCCTGTTCATGGCCACCGAGAACGCCTACGATGTCGCCATCATCGATCGCATGCTGCCGCGCCGCGATGGTCTTTCCGTCATCAGCGAGTTGCGCCGCAAGGGCGTGCATACGCCTGTTCTCATTCTCTCCGCTCTCGGCCAGGTCGACGACCGCGTCACCGGCCTGCGTGCAGGCGGCGACGACTATTTGCCGAAGCCCTACGCGTTCAGCGAGTTGCTCGCCCGCGTCGAAGTTCTCGGCCGCCGCAAGGGCACCCCGGAACAGGATGTGCTCTATCGTGTCGGCGATCTCGAACTCGACCGGCTGTCGCATGAGGTTCGCCGCGGCGGCAAGGAGATCCTTCTGCAGCCGCGCGAATTCCGCCTGCTGGAATATCTGATGAAGAACGCCGGCCAGGTGGTGACGCGCACCATGCTTCTCGAAAACGTCTGGGATTACCATTTCGATCCCCAGACGAACGTGATCGACGTACACGTCTCGCGCTTGCGTTCGAAGATCGAAAAAGATTTCAGCCAGCCGCTGCTGAAAACGATCCGCGGCGCCGGCTACATGATCAAGGACGAGGGATGAGCCGCTTTCGCGTTCTCTTCAAGTCCACCGCAGTCCGCCTTTCCGCCCTTTACATCCTTCTTTTTGCGCTCTGCGCCGCCACGCTCGTCTTCTACGTAACGGCCATGTCGGAACGGTTGTTGACGGGGCAGATCCGGGATGCCGTGCAGCAGGAGGTCAATCAGGTCAAGCGCGCCTACGATGTCGGCGGCCTGAACCTGCTACTGCGCACAATGGAACGCCGTGCGCGCCAGCCGGGTGCCAATCTTTATGTCATCGCCAGCCCCTCCGGCGATATCCTTGCCGGCAACGTCGCTTCGGTCCAACCCGGCGTCCTCGGCGAGGCAGGTTGGACGGAATTGCCGTTCATCTATGAGCGCTATACCGACTCCGGCCCGGACCTCGAACGGCGACATCTGGCGATCGCCAACATCTTCCTGCTCGACAATGGCCTGCGCATCCTGATCGGCCGCGACTTGGGCGAGCCGGAACGCTTCCGGGTGCTCGTGCGCCAGGCCTTGATGCTGGCGCTGGCGATCATGGGGCTTGGCGCGCTCGTCATCTGGTTCGGTATTGGCCGCAACGCACTGAAGCGCATTGACCGCATGACCGACGCCAGCCGCAAAATCATGGCCGGCGATCTCTCGCAGCGGCTGCCGGTCGGCGGCTCCGGCGATGAATTCGACCGCATGTCGGCATCGCTGAACTCGATGCTGGAACGCATCGAGAAACTGAACGAAGGCTTGCGGCAGGTGTCGGACAACATCGCCCATGATTTGAAAACACCTCTGACGCGGCTACGCAACAAGGCAGCCGACGCGCTCGACAATGCCAACAGCGACGGACGCCGTGTTGCGCTGGAGGGTATCATCGGCGAGTCCGATCAATTGATCCGCACATTCAATGCGCTGCTGATGATTTCCCGTGTCGAAGCCGGTTCCGTCGCCGCCGAGATGACCGGCGTCGACCTCTCTTCCATTGTCGCGGACACGGCCGAGCTTTACGAGCCTGTCGCCGAGGAAGCGGGCCTGACGCTGACGACTGATATCGAGCCTGATGTCGAGGTGCAGGGCAATCGCGAGCTGATCGGGCAGGCGATCTTCAATCTGATCGACAATGCCGTCAAATATGCCTCGGGCTGTCCCGGCAAACAGACGGTCGTGTTGAAACTCTCGCGTACGCCTGATGCCGTGAACCTCGCCGTCGCGGACCACGGTCCGGGCATCCCTGCCCACCAGCGAACGGAGGTGGTCAAACGCTTCATCCGCCTGGACGAAAGCCGCTCGAAGCCGGGCACCGGCCTTGGTCTTGCTTTGGTGGAAGCAGTGATGGAGCTGCATGGCGGGCGGCTGGAACTGTCCGATACCGATCCGGCCACCCCCGACGCTCGCGGCCTGACGGTAACCATGATCTTCCCCACGCAGGAACAATAGATTAATCCTGCCCTACCGGATTGCCTCATGCATGATCTCTGTATCGGCTTCCGATTCTAGAGATCATGCAGGATTCAAGATGTGACTGCGTGCCTTGCACGTCCGATCGGACCTACGGGCGCCGTTGGAGGAGAGCTGCATGACGACGGAAAGCGATTTTCTGCAGGATGTTCCGCCCGGGCGGCTTCGCCCGCTCAATCAGACGGAGCTGAAGGCGACGCTCGCCGACCTCAAGGATATTGCCGCATCGGAACCGGCAATCGCCGCTCTTCTCGGCAGTGACGGTCCGCTCCGCGACTTCATTGTCGCCGCACTGACGCTCTCGCCATATCTTCGCGAAACCGCCAATCTCGACCCGGCGCTCCTCGTCGCGGCGATCAGCAAATCGCTGTCGTCGCAGATCGAGCTTCTGGTGGCCGCGGCACGCCGCGCGTGGCTGCCCGCGCAGGACGGTGCACCGTCGCCTGCAGAATCCGAGGTCATGAGCCGTTTGCGCATCGCCAAACGCCGCGCCTCGTTCCTGATCGCGCTTGCCGATCTCGCCCGCATTTTCGACGGCAGAGCGACGACGCGCTGGTTGAGCGCCCTTGCCGAAGCCTCGATTTCGGCAGCGATCGACCATCTGCTCCTGTCGTCGCATGAAACGGGCAAGATCGTTCTCCGCGACCCCTCGACGCCAAGCCGCGGTTCCGGCCTGATCGTGCTCGGCATGGGCAAGCTCGGCGCCGAGGAGCTGAATTATTCCTCCGATATCGATCTGGTCGTTTTCTTCGACGAAATGGCCGGCATCGTTCCCAATTCCGAGGATGCGATCGACATCTTCCCGCGGCTGATGCGTCGCCTGGTGCGCATCCTGCAGGAGCGGACCGCCGATGGCTACGTTTTTCGCACCGATCTTCGCCTGCGCCCCGATCCGGGCTCCACGCCGCTTGCTATCCCCATCGAGGCGGCCATGATTTATTATGAGGGCAGGGGGCAGAACTGGGAACGTGCCGCCTTCATCAAGGCACGCGCCGTCGGCGGAGACATCGCGGCAGGCCAGGCCTTCATCCGCGACCTCGTGCCCTTCGTTTTCCGCAAATATCTCGATTATGCGGCGATATCGGATATCCATTCCATCAAGCGGCAGATCCATGCGCATAAGGGGCACGGCGCGATTGCCGTCAAGGGCCATAACGTCAAACTCGGCCGCGGCGGTATCCGCGAAATCGAGTTCTTCGTGCAGACGCAGCAGCTGATCGCCGGCGGCCGCATGCCGGCATTGCGCGGCCGCGCCACCGAAGGAACATTGGCTGAGCTGACCAAGGCGAAGTGGATCGATGCGGAAACGCGCGACGAACTGACAGAGGCCTATTGGTTTCTGCGTGATGTCGAGCACCGCATCCAGATGGTGCGTGACGAGCAGACGCATCTGCTTCCCGAAACGGATGTCGAGTTGAAGCGCATCGCCTTCATGATGGGCTTTTCCGATCTACCCAGCTTTTCCGAGGCGTTGGTTGCCACGCTGAAGACAGTGGAGCGGCGCTATGCCCGCTTGTTCGAGCAGGAGACCAAGCTTTCGACCGAAACCGGCAACCTCGTGTTCACCGGTCAGGGCGACGATCCCGATACGCTGAAGACGCTGCGCCGCCTCGGCTTCGAGCGTCCTTCCGATATTTCCCATGTCATCCGCACATGGCACTATGGCCGCTATCGGGCCACGCAATCAGTCGAGGCCCGTGAGCGATTGACCGAATTGACGCCGGAATTGCTGCGCGTGTTCGGTGAGAGCAAGCGAGCGGACGACGCGCTGCTGCGTTTCGACAATTTCATCTCCGGCCTGCCGGCGGGCATTCAGCTTTTCTCGCTCCTCAGTACAAATCCGGTGTTGCTCTCGCTCATCGTCAACATCATGTCTTCGGCGCCGCGGCTTGCGGAAATCATCGCCGCTAAGCCGCATGTCTTTGACGGCATGTTGGATCCCGGGCTGATGGCGGAGCTGCCGACGCGCGATTACTTGGCCGAGCGGATTAATAGCTTTCTGGCGCCGGCGGGACACTATGAGGAGGTGCTGGACCGGCTGCGCATCTTCGCCTCGGAACAGCGTTTCCTGATCGGCATCCGCCTGCTGACGGGCTCTATCGCCGGCATCATGGCCGCCCGCGCCTTCACCCATCTTGCCGATCTGATCGTGGAAGCGGCCTTGAACGCCGTCATGAAGGAAATCCAAGCCGCCCACGGCGATTATCCCGGCGGCCGTGTCGCCATCGTCGGCATGGGCAAGCTCGGCAGCTTCGAGCTTACTGCAGGTTCGGATATCGATATTATCCTGCTTTATGACTATGACGATGATGTCGGCGAATCCACCGGGCCAAAGCCGCTCGACGCGACGCGCTATTTTACCCGTATGACCCAGCGGCTGATGGCTGCACTCTCCGCGCCGACGGCCGAGGGCGTGCTCTACGAGGTCGACATGCGCCTGCGTCCATCCGGCAACAAAGGCCCGGTCGCAACGCGCATCAACTCCTTCGAGAAGTATCAGCGCGGCGAGGCTTGGACCTGGGAGCATATGGCGCTATCCCGTGCACGGCTGATCTGCGGTAATGAGGACCTCGTGCTGCATGCGGAGCGGATCATCGGCGAGGTGCTTTCGACAAAACGTGATATTCCCAAGGTCGCCAGGGATGTCACCGAGATGCGGGCGCTGATCGAAGAGGAAAAACCGCCCGTGAGCATTTGGCATCTGAAGCTCATCCCCGGCGGCCTGATCGATATCGAATTCATCGCGCAATATTTGCGGCTGATCGCGCCCGCCCGCGGCGTCGGCATCGACGCCAACGGTCTCAGCACCGGCGAGGCGCTCAAACTGCTCGGCGGCAGCTTGATGAACCGGAACGATCTCGACCTTTGCCTGGAGGCGCTGCATCTTTATACCGAATTGTCTCAATTGGTCCGGCTCTGCGTCGACGGACCGTTCGATCCGGAGAAGGCGCCTTCCGGGCTCATCGAGCTCGTTTGCCGCGCCGGCGATTGCCCCGACATCAAGACGCTGGAAGCGGAGTTGAAGCGGCTTTCGAAAGCGGTGCGCAAAGTTTTCCAGTCGGTTGTGAAGGCGTAGCTTAACCCGCGTCCGGAATTCGAATGGCGATCACGGTGCCGATGCCTTCGCGCGAGCGGATGCGCATGCGGCCGCGATGCAGTGTCGTCAGCGACCGTGAAATGGCAAGCCCAAGGCCCGAACCGCCCTTGCTCTTGGCATATTGATTTTGCACTTGCTCGAACGGCTGGCCGATCTTGCCGAGCGCCGACTTCGGAATGCCGATGCCGGTGTCGGCGATCGTCAGCATCACCGCGTCATCGACCTTGCGCGTGCGCACCGCGATGCGGCCGCCGTCATTGGTAAACTTGACCGCATTGGAGAGGAGATTGAGCAGTATCTGTTTCATGGCGCGGCGATCGGCCGTCAGCTTGATGCCGGAGGAGATGCGCTGTTCGACGAGGATGTTCTTGTAGGTGGCCGGAATGGCGGTAAAGCGCAGGCATTCCTCGATCAACGGCGCAAGATCAATCCGCTCGCAGGAGAGCTTGAGGTGGCCCGCCTCGATCTTCGACATGTCGAGAATGTCGTTGATGACGTTCAATAGGTGCTTGCCGCTGTCGTGGATATCCTTGGCATATTCATTGTATTTCGACGAGCCCAGCGGGCCGAACATCTGATCCTGCAGAATTTCGGAGAAGCCGAGGATGGCGTTGAGCGGCGTGCGCAGCTCATGCGACATGTTGGCGAGGAATTCGGATTTGGCCTTATTGGCGGCTTCGGCGCGTTCCTTTTCCGCGAGATAATTGGTGTTGGCGGTCGAAAGCTCCGCCTTTTGCCGCTCGAGGATTTGCCGGGAGGCGGAAAGATCGTTGATCGTTGCCATCAACCGGCGCTCGGAATCGCGCAGACGCTCCTGGTTGCGCTTCAACTGCGTGATGTCGGTGCCAACGGAAACGAGGCCGCCGTCGCGGGTGCGGCGTTCGTTGATCTGCAACCAGCGCTCGTCGGCAAGCTGCACTTCCGTCGTTTGCGAATGGTTGGAGCGGCATGGATCGACGATGCGCCGCTCGATGACCGGGCGGGCCGCGGCGGCGTTGACGACGGCGCGTTCGGTGCCCGGCACCAGTACGTTGTCCGGAAGGCCGTAAGCCTGCTGGAAGTGGCCGTTGCACATGACCAGGCGATCGTTCTTGTCCCAGAGCACGAAAGCTTCCGAGGTGCATTCGATCGCATCGGCCAAACGCTGGTCTGCCTCGGCATAGCGCTGCGCCAGCCGATGCTGTTCGGTGACATCCATAGCGATGCCGATCATGTGGACATGACCAGAATTGGTGCGGATGACCTGGGCGCGGGCGCGCATCCAGACATAGTGTCCCTTGGCATGGCGAATACGCAGGATCTGATCCACCTGGCCGGCGGTGCCGCGGGTGACCGAGCGAGCCAGTACATGCAAGCTATTGTCATCGGGATGCATCAGCCGGGCCGCATCGATGAAGGACAGCGGCCGATCGGCAGCCGGCAGGCCGAGCATGTCGTACATCGACCGCGACCAGAAGAATTCGCGGCTGGCGAAATCGAAATCCCAGAGGCCGCAGCGCCCGCGCGACAGCGCGGTCTCGACGCGCAGATTGGATTCGAGGAAGATCTCGTCGGCATCGCGTGCGCGTTTGACCTGGGTGTAGTAGGCATAGAGGATGACGAGCAGGATGGAGGAAATGCCGGCAAAGAGCGTGACATTGAGTGTCAGCTCATCGCGCCAGAGCTTGTCGATCTGCTCCATCGAAGCGGCCGAGAGGACGAAATCGCCCTTGTCTCCGATCAACGAAATCGCCGCATAGAAGGGCGCGCCGTCGATCATCGTCTCGATCACGCCGGCATGGTCGCCGAAGCTTCTGATGGTCGACACCTCAGGGAAGAAATCGGAGATCGTCAAACCGATATAGGCGGAGCCGGCGGACGAGGAACCGAAGACACGGCCGCTTGCCTGCACGAGCAGGATGAATGCGCCGGTGTCGAGCCGATCCTGTGGAAGGTAAGCCGCGAGTTTCTTTTCCGCGCCGTTGCGGTCGCCGGTCTGAAACAGGCTGGAGTCATTGGAAAAAGCGGCGGCCGCGGCGGCGATGGACAGCGCCGTCGCCTGGCGGGCGGCCGCGGTCATCCGCCCGTGCTCCATCATCATGCCGAAGAAATGCGAGGCCGCGACGACCATCAGAAAGGAGACGATGAGGACGGGAATTACCCGCTTCAGTATATGTTCCGCCTTCGGAAAACGGCGCGAAACGGTCTCCGCCCGTACGCCCGCTCGATCGGTAACACCGCTATGCCAGGATTTCAGACCGTCGAAATTAACACGCAGCCGTCCATCGGCCGCGGTTGCCCGCCGCACGTCCACCATCGCTCTAGCCTTGTCCCTCGTGTGATTCGCAACGCCGCTCGCCCGAATCTGCCTTAATGAATCACTCGTGATTCGCCTTGTCCAGAGGGCAGGGCAAAACTTTCTTAACCATCTGCGATTTCGTGCTTTTTTGCACTCGCAATGGTAAGGCGCCGGCGCCGGGGACTCGTTCCGGCTGAAAAAGGCGAGTTCAAATCGCCCGCCTTGATCTTAGTTAGACAAGTAAAAATTCATTCCTTGAGGATGCGATCGACAATATCGCGAACATCCGTCGAAAGGTTGCCGGCGCGTTCGATTTGCATCAAAGCCGAGCGGGCGTGATCGGCGCGGACAGGCTCCAGCAAGCGCCAGGACCGCATGGAGGTCAGGATTCGCGCTGCCAACTGCGGGTTGCGCTGGTCGATGTCGAGTATTTCTTCCGCAAGGAAGCGATAGCCGGCCCCATCCGCACGACCGAAGCCGGTCGGATTGGCAAAGGCGAAGGTGCCGACGAGGGCGCGCATGCGATTGGGATTGGTGCGCTTGAAAAGTGGCGTTTCCATCAGACCCTGGATCCGCTCCAAGGTCGCTGCGCCCGGAATCGCCGCCTGAATGGCGAACCACTTGTCGATGACCAGCGCATTTCCGGCGAAGCGATCGCGGAAGCCCTCGATCGCCGCCTTGGCTTCCGCTGTCTCGGGGAACCGGTGGGCAAGGATCGTCAGGGCGGCACTGAGATCGGTCATATTGTTCGCTGCGTCAAAGGCCGCTTTGGCGCGGGCCGGCGCGTTGTCCGACTGCGACAGATACGTTAGCGCGGCATTACGCAAGGCTCTGCGTCCGGCGCTGGCGGCGTCCGGGCTGAAGGGCCCTGGCGTCTGCATGTTGTCATAGAGGGCAGCGAAAATGTTTTTACCGGCTTCGGCGATCAGCGCGAGGATGGCCTGACGGCCGGTATGGATCGCATCCGGATCGTTATTGCCGCCGAGTTCGCGGGCGATGTCGGCCTCGCTTGGCAGGGCGAGCGCCTGGGCGCGGAAGGCGGGTTCCAGGCTCTCATCGTTTGCTGCCGCCAAAAGCGCGTCGACGAAGGCTGCGTCGCAGGTGACCGGAATGCCTTGGCGCGCGTCGCGAGCGGCCTGTAGCAGGTTCGGCAGTCCAAGGTCGATCAGCGCCTGCCAGCGGGCGAAGTGGTCGGTTTCATAACGAGCGATCAGCGCCAGGTCCTTGGCGCTCTGGCTGAGTTGAAGATTGATCGGCGTCGAGAAGCTGCGGTTCAGCGACAGCACCGGCCGCGAAGGAATGTCGTGGAACACAGCGGTCTGCGTCCGCGCAGTCAAGTGCAGGACGTCGTCGGTCAGTTCCGCGCCGGTGACCGATGTCGGTGTCAACAGTGCCCCGTCCGCGGCGAAAAGCGCTGTGCGGAGCGGAATATGCATGGGTTCCTTGGTCGCCTGGCCGGGAGTGGCCGGAACCATCTGCTCGAGCGACAGCGTGAAGGACTTGGCTGCCGCGTCATAGGTGCCGGAAGCGGTCACCAGCGGCGTGCCGGCCTGATGATACCAGAGCGAGAACTGCGTCAGGTCGCGCCCGCTCGCATCCTCGAAACACTTGATGAAATCCTCGATCGTCACGGCCTGGCCGTCGTGGCGGTCGAAATAGAGATCCATGCCCTTCTTGAACAGATCGCGGCCGAGGAGCGTGGCGATCATGCGAGTGACTTCGCTGCCCTTCTCGTAGACCGTCGTCGTATAGAAGTTGTTGATCTCGCGATATTTCGTCGGGCGAACCGGATGGGCAAGCGGTCCGCTGTCCTCGGGAAACTGCTCCGATTTCAGATGGCGGACTTCGGCGATGCGCTTGACCGGCCGCGAACGCTGGTCGGCGGAAAATTCGTGGTCGCGATAGACCGTCAGGCCTTCCTTGAGGCAGAGCTGGAACCAGTCGCGGCAGGTGATGCGATTGCCGGTCCAATTGTGGAAATATTCATGCGCGATGATCGCCTCTATATTGGCATAGTCGGCATCAGTGGCGATTTCCGGATCAGCCAGCACGTATTTGTCGTTGAAGACGTTGAGGCCCTTGTTCTCCATCGCCCCCATGTTGAAATCCGAGACGGCGACGATCATGAAGATATCGAGATCGTATTCGCGGCCGAACCGCTCCTCATCCCATTTCATCGAGCGCTTCAGCGCATCCATGGCATAGGCAGCCCGTGGCTCCTTGCCGTGTTCGACATAGATCTTCAGCGCCACTTCACGGCCGGACATCGTGACGAACGTATCCTCGACCAGGCCGAGATCGCCGGCGACAAGCGCAAAGAGATAGCTGGGCTTCGGATGCGGATCGAACCAGGCCGCGAAATGTTTGCCCTCGCCATAGCCGGCACCGCCGAGGAAATTGCCGTTCGACAACAGCAGCGGATTGGCGGCTTTGTCGGCGATGATGTTGACCGTGTAGGGAGCAAGGACGTCGGGGCGGTCAGGGAAATAGGTGATGCGGCGGAAGCCCTCGGCCTCGCACTGTGTGCAATAGATGCCGCCGCTACGGTAGAGCCCCATCAACTGCGTATTAGCTTCGGGGTTGATGACCGTCGTGATCGTCAACTCGAAAGGCGTGCTTTCCGGCAGGTCGCGAACGGTTAGGCTTTCTGCGGTCGCCTCGAATTGGCTGGCCGGAACGTCCACCTGATCGAGCAGCAGCCCCGAGAGGCTGAGTTCGTCGCCGTCGAGCACGAGCGGCGCCTTGGGGTCGGCACCTTCGCGGCGGTGGAAGATCAGCCGCGCTTCGACCTTGGTCTCGGTCGGATGCAGATCGAAGGTGAGGTCCACGCGTTCCAGAACGAAGTCGGTGGGACGGTAATCTGCCAGATGGATGATCTGGCCGGTGTCTGTTCGCATGGTCTATCCTGATCAGGCTTATACTGCGGCGGGCGGCGTTGATCCGAAGCAGCGCTCCGGAGGAAATCCGCGGGCATCATTACATCGAAATCTGAACCAAAGTTAAAGTCATATCGTGGCGCCGCTACAATTCGTGATGGCGAGCGAAGTATTTGCTCAGGAAGGCCACGTTTCATTTCAGGTTGAACGCCGCCTTGATCGCGTCGTCGGCTTCAGTTTTGCTGTCGCAAATACCGGCGGCAGAAACGAGCCCATTCCGCCGATCGTGAAACTCGCTCGGCGGAACTTCGTCGACCCTGGCGGCAGATACTAGGCGATCAGTCGGCCGTGGACTGCATCGTGCGGACTGTCGGTTCGCTGCCCCGGACAGGCAGAGGTATGGACTGGAAGTCCGTCTTTTCGACGCGGCCCTCATGCGGCTTGCGCATGGCGATGCGCCAACCGGCATAGCCGGCATAGAGCGCAAAGGCGAGGGCCAGGAACCAGAGAAGGCCGGATGGCCCGGCAACTTCCATCATTGCGCCGCCAACCAGCGGCCCGGAGACCGTGCCAAGTCCATAAAGCAGCATGATCCCGCTGGAAATGGTGACATATTCGTCGGGCGCTGCGCGGTCGTTGGCATGGGCGACATTGAGCGCATAGATTGGATAGAGCACGGTGCCGATCAAGAAGCCGGCGATATAGAGCGTCAACTGCGCCTGCACGTTGAATAACGTCATGATGGCGCAGGCAAGGACACCGATAACGCCGCAGACGATCATCACATAGCGACGGTCCATCAGGTCCGATATGCGGCCGATCGGCATTTGCGATACCGCGCCGCCGGCGAGCACGCAGGCGAGCAGCGTCGCGCCCTCTGCCGTGTTCATGCCGACATTCTGGGTATAGACCCCGCCAAGGCTGCTCCAAGTGCCGGAAAGGGCGCCCGATAGCAGAGAGCCGACGAAGGCGATCGGCGACAACCGGTAAAGTTTCGGCAGGTCGAACTTGGCCTGATGGATCGGCGTCGGCGACTTGGCGGTCGATAGCGCCGTCGGCAGCATCGCAAGCGCGAAGATGACGCCGCAGAGGATAAAAAGTGAGGTATTGCTGGGATCGCCGAGCGGGACCAGATATTGCCCGCCGATCGAGCCGACCAGACAGGTGATCATGTAGACCGAGAAGATGGTCGCACGGTTGTCGTTGGTGACCCGCTCGTTCAACCAGCTTTCGACAATGAGATAGGCGCCGGCGATGCCGAAGCCGCTGATGCAGCGGAAAACCAGCCAGGCGCGCCAATCGACCATCAATGCGCACAGCAGAATGCCGATGCTGAGCAGCGAAATCAGGGCGCCGAATACGCGCACATGTCCCACCCGCTGCACGAAGCGCGGCGTGATGATGCAGGATATGGTGAAGCCAAAGGTGTAACCGGTGGCAATCACCGAAATGGTGAAGGTCGACCAGCCTTCCGCCACGGAGCGGATCGGAACGACGAAGTTCATCAGGCCATAGCCGACCATCATCAACAGCGTTGACAACATCAGACTGGCGATCGAGACGAGGCTGGCCAGCATTGGGGCGATATTCCGGTCGATTGGTTGAAACGAATGCGGATCGTCAAAAACGCATCTTGCTCTAACGCAGCAATGATGCGCGATCAATCGCGACGGCATCTGACGCGTGTGATGGATATATGCCGTCGTCGCGCAGGGTCATTGAAAAATATGATGGTGAAAGAATGGTTTTAAAGTTAAATTATTTGTTTAACATCCTGTGATAATACTGTTTTCACCTGACTATAGCATGCTATCGAATGTCGGAGCTACGATCTGAGGCGGCAGATTTATTCAAAAAAATGAGAACAATTCCTTCCGATCAGTATTTTAGAAGGGCGCCATAAGGAGGCCCGATTGAGCTTTTCCGTCGAGCAACTTGCTTGCCATCCCGAATTGGTACCCTGCCTGCGTTTTTTGGCGGGGGCGCTGCGGGATCGTTATGACAGCGGACCGCGGATCGCGCGCCTGTTGGCCTCGCATCAACGCTGGCTCCTGACCCAGACGGCCTATGCGCTTCATCTCGAATATGATGCGGCCGTAGCCGGCTCCGGGCTGACCGTCGTCAGGCTCCGCGATGTCATTACGCAATACCGCGTTGCCAGCCGCAACACAGTACTGAGCTATATCGAAGAACTGCTGACGTATCGCTTCCTCGTTCCCGCTGCCGGCATTGTCCGGCGTCCGCGTCGCTACGAGCCGACCGAAGTCAGTCAAACCGCGATGTTCAGTTGGTATCTCGCCAATCTCGCCGCGCTCGACCTGCTCGACAATGGTGACCGTGCCGCGATGCTTGCCGCTCATCCGGTACTGATCGATCTGGCGCAGCCGCGCATGGCGCGCCGCTGCCTGGAGACATCCGCCTGGCGCGAGCCGCCGGAGCGTGTCGGTTTATTTCTCTGGACGGAAGCAGGCGGCCTCGTGATGGACCATCTCGTCGCCCGGCTGGATCTGAGTACGGAGGTGGATGGACGCGTCAATCTCGGCCGAATCGATACACGGGCAATTGCCGCGCAGTTCATGATGTCGCGTACTCATTTGCAGCGTCTTTTGCGCAAGGCTGCCGATGGCGGCGGTCTCGGTTGGTATGACGAACCCAAAAAGACACGCCTTTGGATGTCACGTGACTTTCTTGATGAATATTGCCGTTGGCAGGCTGTAAAGCTCGCGGCTGTGGATGAAGCTTTTACGTGGGCGCAATCGGCAGCGGCCTGTGCCGTTTCGGCATAGCAACACGCGAAAAAACGCCGGATTCCCCGGCGCTACTTCATGAAAATCTATTATGAAATCCGAAACTGAAGGGGCAGCACCATCGCGTCCGCCTCTTCGAAATCTACAACGGGATGGCTGCAGTCGCAGCATGTGCCGGGCCAAGATCGTTCTTGTCGCCCTTGCGCAGGCTGCTGGCGCGCTCGAATTCCTCTGCTGCCCGCACCGCGCAGCCGATATGCCCCACGCAGTCGAGGAGAATGAAAAACGAGCGCAAACCTAACGACACGATATCAGCACTCACGGAAGTCGGCGAATATAGCGGTTGGACGGGCAATGCGGGCAGACATCCCGGTGCCGCGAGCAGTCATTTGCTCATTGGCGGCAATGCCGAGGCTGCGATGGCCGTTGGTGGCGCGCACGGGTACGATGACGCGACGCAGGGTATCAAACCCGCTATGGATAGGACGGAAACGAGCAGTCATGGCCTTGGTTCCTTTCAAATTTCCTCCCAAGACACGCCGTATATATTGCAATGCAGCATTGATTCCGCAATGCACAAGGCCGGAATACTGCCATGCAAAGAACGCATGGCAAATTTCATCTTCCGTTAACATCGATGAAAAATTAGCTCAAATCTGCGTCGATACGGCTTTTGAAAGTCAAAAGATCATTCCAGGCCAATCGCTTGTTGATTGGAGCAGTCAGCAATTCCTGGGGATGAAGACTTGCGATTGCCGGTATCGCTCGGCCGGCGATCGGCACGTCCCGCCATTGGCCGCGCAAGCCGTGAATCGTTTCGTTGCTTTCGAAGAAGTGACGAGCGGTGAAATTGCCAAGCAGCAGCAGGGCTTTCGGCTCCGCGAGCGCGATCTGCCGTTCGATGAAGGGGCGGCATATCTCGACTTCCGGTGCTGACGGCGCACGATTTCCGGGCGGCCGCCAGGGAATGACATTGGTGAGCAGGATGCCGTCTCGCTTAAGACCGATGGCGGCCAGCATCTTGTCGAGCAATTGTCCGGTTCGTCCGGCAAAGGGCAGGCCTTCACGGTCGTCGTCGGCGCTGGGCATCGGGCCGACCACGATGATGCGGCCTTCGGCGCTGCCGCTGGCAAAGACGGTCGAGCGCGCGCTGTTTTTCAGATTGCAGCCGTTGAAGGCCTCCAGTGCCGTCTTGAGTTCGCTGAGCGACCGGGCGCTTTCGGCGGCGAATCGCGCCTGCTCGACAGCTTGCTCATCAGGGATGGCCGGGGCGCTTCGCGGCGACATCGGCGGGGCGGCCGTCTGCGCGGCCTGGCGACGTTCCGGCTGCGTTGCCGGGCCTGTAGCGGGTGGCGGCGGCTCGACTCGCGGCTGGACTGTCGGCCGGGCGCCTTGGCGAGCGGCCTTCATCGCTGCGAATTCGGCAAAGCGATCAACGGCCTCCTCTTCGAGCAGCCATTCGACGCCTGCATCCGCATGAAAATGCAGAAGGGCGGCAAGTTCGGCCGGAGTGAGGTCGTTGGCGGAGATCATGGGCGAACTCTAGCCAAAGCAGCGGAAGAACGAAAGGGCAGGGTGTACGCCACCCTCACGCCGTCCACTGACTGATGTCGTCGCGCTCGCCGATTAAGGCGAGGCCGTGCGCGATCGACAGCAGCTCGCCGCCGGTTTCGATCCGTTCCTGACCGAAGCGTTCGGTGAAGATGCGGCGCACCGCTGGCACGAAAGAGGTGCCGCCCGTGAGAAACACCTTGTCGATGGCCTCCGGCGCTGTGTTGGTCGTCGCCAGCACCTCATCCAGCGCACCTTCGATCCGGGCGAGATCGTCGGCGATCCAGCTTTCGAAATCGCTGCGGCGCACGGTTTTGCGGCCGGCCTTGCCAAGCGGCGGGAAGTTGAATTCAGCTTCCTCATGGGCTGAAAGCGCCATCTTGGTCGCCGACACGGCCTGATAGAGCGGATAGCCTTCATCGTGTTCGACGAGCTCGATAAAGGTCTCGAGTTTTTCCGGCTCGAGGCTACTGCGCACCAGCGTCTTCAGATCGGCATATTCGCGCGAGGTCTTGAAGATCGATAGCTGGTTCCAGCGGCCGAAATTGGCATAGTAGGAGGTGGGGACTTCCAGCAGCTTGTCGAAGCTCTTGAAGAGGCTGCCCTTGCCGATCGCCGGCGAAACGATGTTGTCGATCATCCGGAAGTCGAAGTGATCGCCGGCAATGCCGACGCCGGAATGGCCGATCGGTGTCGCCGTCAGCTTGCCGCCATGGGTTTCGAAGCGGATCAGCGAATAGTCCGTGGTGCCCCCGCCGAAGTCGGCCACCAGCACAGTCGCATCGGCTTTCAGGTGCTGGGCGAAATAGAAGGCGGCTGCCACCGGTTCGTAGACATAGTGGATTTCCGGAAAGCCGAAGCGTGAGAGCGCCGCATTATAGCGGGCTGTTGCGAGGGAGGCGTCCGGGCTTGCGCCGGCAAAGTGCACCGGCCGGCCTGCGACAATGCGGCCGACATCCGCCGGCCAGCCGTCGCCGGCGTAAGCGCGCAGCCGGCGCACGAATATCTCCATCAAATCCTCGAAAGTGTGGCGCTTGGCGAAGATCAGCGTGCCCTGGAACAGCGCACTTGCCGCAAAAGTCTTGATCGATTGCAGAAAGCGGCAATCGCCGGGATTGTCGATGAACTGTCGGATCGCGGCATGCCCGGCCTCGACCTTCAGCGCGGCAGCACCCAGTCCAGGATCCTTCATGAAGGACAGCGCCGTGCGCATACTGTCGGCAGTGCCGGCGACACTGGTGAAGGCGACCGATTGCGTCGCCGGGCCATCGGCCATCGCCAAAACCGTGTTCGTTGTGCCGAAGTCCAAACCAAGCGCCCGAGCCATGCCCGCACTCCCTTCTGCTGAAAATTTTTTGGAATGGGGCGATGCCCCTTATGGAACGCGAGACGCGCCCTTGTCGTAAAGAGGGCGCGTCATGGCATGGCTGGGCTGCAAGTGCAAGACTTGAGAGAGTATTTGTTTCGGAATGCTCTTGCCCGAAAATCGCTTCTCAGCGTTGGGCGTGCGGTTTCGGGTTCCCGATCATGCGAAACTGAAAAGGGCGCCTCGTGGCGCCCGTCCGTTCTCATTCGGCCGCGATGGCGGTCGGTCTCTCTTCTTCGTGCTGGTGCTTGTCCTTGCGCTTGCCGAGGCGGCCGACGAAGTCGTTCAGGCGGTTCATCTCCAGGAAGATCACCGGCGTGATGAACAGCGTCAGAATCTGCGAGACGACAAGGCCTCCGACGACCGCAATGCCGAGCGGCTGACGCAGTTCCGAGCTTGCGCCACCGCCGACGGCGATCGGCAGCGCGCCGAGCAGGGCGCAGAAGGTGGTCATCATGATCGGACGGAAGCGGCGCACGCAGGCTTCATGGATCGCCTCCGAGGCCGAGATGCCGGCGGTCGATCGAAGCGTTTCGAGCGCCACGTCGATCATCATGATCGCGTTCTTCTTGACGATACCGATCAGCATCAGCAAGCCGATGAGTGCGATGATAGACAGGTCGAAGTCGAAGACCTTCAGGGCAAGCAGCGCGCCGAGCGCGGCTGCAGGCAGGCCGGAAAGGATGGTCAGCGGATGGATGAAGCTCTCATAGAGAACGCCGAGAACCACATAGATCGTCAGAACAGCGGCAAGGATGAGGTAAGGCGTGCTGCCTTGCGACTGCTGGAAGATCTGGGCGGTGCCGCCATAGGACGTGAAAACGTCCGCCGGCATGTTGATGTCCTTCTTGATCTGGTCGATCTGGGCGGTGGCGTCGCCAAGTGCTTCGCCGGCCGGCAGGTTGAAGGAGACGGTCGTGGAAACGAGCTGGCCAGTTTGGTTGATAGTGACCGGGCCGGTTGTGCGCTCGACATGGGCGAAGTTCGACAGCGGTACTAGGGCGCCACTGGACGAGGCGATCTGGATTTCCTGCAGCTTCTGGTCGTCCCAGGGCTTGCTCGTGTCGAACTCGACAATCACGTCGTAGCTGTCGCCGGTGGACTGGATCTGAGCCGCGGCATAACCGCCGAAGCCTTCTTCCAGTGATGTGCGCAACTGATTATTGTTGATCCCGTATTGGGCTGCCTTTTCGGTATCGACAACAATGTTGGCCTGCAATGCATTGTTCTGCTCATCCGAGGCGACGTCCGTGAAGCGCGGGTCTCGTCGCATCGCATCCTGGACTTTGTTAGCCCAGAGATTTGTCTGGTCGGCGCTCAGGGCCTGGATGACGAGCTGATATTGGCTGGCGGTCTGACGGCCGCCGAAGCGGAGGCTTTGCTGAGGCGTGATATAGGCCTTCAGGCCGGCAATCTTGCTGATGCTGGCGCGCAATTCCCGCAGGGTATTGTCCAGCGGTTCTCGTTGGTCCTTAGCCTTGAGCTCCACATACATCGTGCCGTTATTCAGCGGCTGACGCGCGTTGCCGCCGACGATCGACATGACGTGAGCGACGGCCGGATTTTGTTTTACGAGTGCGGCGGCCTGGTTCTGCAGGTCCTGCATTGCCGGATAGGAAATATCCTGCCGCGCCTGCGTCGAAATCGTCAGGCGGCCGATATCTTCGGTCGGGAAGAAGCTCGCCGGCAGTACCATGAAGAGATACGCCGAGAGGGCGACCGAGCCGAAGAAGCTCAGCAGCACCGTGCCGCGATGGCGAAGGCACCAGGCGACGCCTTTGTCATAGCCGCGCTGGGTCCAATCGAAGCCTGCGTTGAAGAGACGTACCGGATAAGGGGGCTCTCCATGGCCCGCCGACAGGCGCGAACTGAGCATGGGGGTGACGGTGAGCGACACGATCGCAGAAGATACAATGGCGATGGCGACGACCATGCCGAACTCGTTGAAGATGCGGCCGACGACGCCGCCCATCAGCAGGATCGGAATGAACACGGCAATCAGCGAAATCGACATCGATATGATCGTATAGCTGACTTCCGCCGACCCTTTGAGCGCCGCCTCGAGCACGGGCATGCCTTCTTCGACATGGCGCAATATGTTCTCAAGCATGACGATGGCGTCGTCCACCACGAGACCGACCGCGAGTGTCAATCCGAGCAGCGAGATATTGTCGATGCTATATCCGAGAATATACATCATGCCGAAGGTCGCAATGAGCGACAGCGGCACGGCAAGGCCGGGGATGATAGTTGCCGTGACATGACCGGTGAAGAGATAGATCACCAGCACGACGAGGCCGATCGTCAGCATCAGCGTGAATTTGACGTCCGATATCGCAGCGCGGATCGGCTGCGCTGAATCGTTCATGACGGTCGTCTTCACCGAGCCCGGAATTTCCGCATGGAGCTGCGGCAATTTGGCGTTGATGGCGTCGACCACATCGACCGTATTGGCATCCGGCTGGCGCTGGATGGCAAGAATGATCGCCCGCTTGCCATCATACCAGGAACCGGCATTGGTGTTTTCCACGCTGTCCTGCACGTCTGCAACGTCACTGAGGTGGATCGGCGCGCCGTTCGGGTTGGCGATGACAAGCGACCGGAACTCCGCGGCATTCGTGCGCTGCGTGTTGGAGTTGATGGTCATGCTCTGCGAATTGTTCTGCAGAGTGCCCACCGGAACCTGGCTGTTGGCGTTGACCAGGGCAGTGTTGACCGTATCGATGCCGATGCTGCGGTCCTGCAGCTTGGCGGGATCGACTTCGACGCGTACGGCATAGGTCTGGGCGCCGAACACCGTCACTTCCGCCACGCCCGGAAGAGTGGACAGTGACGGCGAAATGATATCTTCGGCAATTTCGTCAAGCTTGCTGCGCGGCATCGTATCGCTCTGCACGGCCAGCAGCATGACCGGCGCATCGGCCGGATTGGTCTTGCGATAGCTCGGCGGCACGGTCAGATTGTCGGGCAACTGACGCGTCGCGTGCGAGATTGCGGCCTGGACGTCAGCCGCAGCGGCGTCGATATCGCGGTTGAGGTCGAATTGCAGCACGATGCTGGTGTTGCCGAGCGAGTTCGTCGACGAGATTTCGCTGATGCCGGGAATCGTTTCGAACTGCTTGATCAGCGGCGTCGAAACCGACGTCGCCATGGTCTGCGGCGAGGCGCCAGTCAACTGTGCGGTGACGTTTATGGTCGGAAAGTCGACCTGCGGCAAAGCCGCCACAGGCACGAGGCGATAGCCTGCCCAGCCTGCCATGACCACCCCCAAGGCCAAAAGCGTCGTCGCGACCGGCCGCCTGATGCAGAAGCTGGGGATCATTGCTGCGCTCCGACAGAGATCGTTTCGGTTTTCTGACTCGACTGATCCTCAGCCGAGGCGACTTTCTGCGGCGGGGCATCGCTGAATTGCTCGACGACGCTCTGGCCGTCGTTCAACTGTACCTGACCTTCGGTCACGACGTGGTCGCCTTCCGAAAGGCCCTTGGCGACCGCGCTGTATCCACCATTCTGGCGCGCAACGGTGACCGGTGTCATGTGCACCTTGTTGTCCTTGACGACGAAGGCAAAGAAGCCGTCCGGGCCAGGGCTGACCGCAACCGTTGGCGCGACGAGAACAGGCTGGTTGTCGTTGAAGTGTACGACGATGTTGACGGATTGGCCGGGCCAGATGGCGCCATTGGCATTGTTGAATTTCGCCTTCGCGAGGATCGTTCCGGATGCGGCGTCGACCTGATTGTCATAAAAGCTCATCGCGCCCTCGCGTGACTTGCCTTCAGCCGATCGGGGCACGGTGCTGACGGGGACAGTCCCGGCCTTCATCGCTTCCTCCAGTTCGCGCAGGTGGCTCTCCTGCAGGTGGAACTTGACGTAGATCGGATCGTATTGAGCGATCGACACGATTGCCGTGCCGGCGCTCACATAAGCGCCTACGCTGAGGGTAACATCGCCGAGGCGGCCATCATAGGGCGCGCGGATTTCGGTGTGCTCAAGCAGAACCTGATCGGACGCAAGCTGTGCCTTGTCGCCGTTGACCGTCGCGACAGCGGTATCGCGAGCCGCCACAGCCTGGTCCACCGTCTGCTGCGTGCCGGCGCCATTCAGCAGGGTCTTGGCCCGCGTCAGCGCCGCTTCGGTTTCGGTGAGCGTCGCCTGGTCCTTGGCAAGCGTTGCCTGGTCTTTGTCGACAGACGCCTGGGCCGTACGCGCATCGAGCTTGGCGATCAGGTCGCCGGCCTTGACCATGGCGCCATCCTGAGCCACGATCGAGGTGATAATGCCCGATTCCTGCGCGGCGATCGTCGTCGTGTCCTGCGCGTCGGCCCAGCCAGTGGCGGTAACGTCGTTGGCGAGTGTCCTTTTCGCGACCGCCACAGTCTTGACGACCTGGGTCGTCGCCTGACGCTTGCCGTGGCCGCCGGCATCCGCTGCCTTGCTGCTTTCCTCGGTCTTGGCGGATGCCCTGTCGATTAAAGCGGACACAAAGGGAATACGGTCGCGGTAGCTCCAGACTGCAAGAGCTGCGACAACGAGAAGGCCAAGTGAAAGCCAAAATTTCTTCATATTAAAAACCGGTCGAGGCGAGTTGCAGGAGGCGCGGTCACTTTGAACTGGATCTGTTGCAACGCACAAAAGAGCGCGTTTCACCGGAACCCATCACATCGCCGTTACCGCTAACGTTCGGTATTCTGTCCCTATAACGTGAATTGATGAACGTCAGTTCGCAGTAACCTACCACAGTTCGACAGGGCGAAAAATTAACAGTTGGAAAGCTTTGCGGGAATGCTTCCGTTTGCAGTGCAATAAATAGGCGAAATGACTATTTTTTGATTGCCGCTATGTAATAACAGCAGAGAAACGCTGATCTTTTGCCTTCACCTACCCGGAATCGGCAGAGTTAGTGCCTAGCGCCGGCCCATTTGTTTCTCACGCAATTGTGTTCAGAAGTCCGTTTTTCTGAAGGCGAGGCCTCGCCTTGACTGCGTCTTTTAAAGAGAACGCGCCGCCCCGCCATCGCAGCGGATCATCGAGCCCGTGACATAGCTTGCAGGTTCACTGCAAAGAAAGGCGGCCGTCGCCGCGAATTCCTCGACCCGGCCGTAGCGTCCGGCGGGAATGCGCTGTTGCCGCTCGGCTTCGATCTCCTCCAGGCTTTTTCCGCTGCGTTTGGCCGCCACATTGTCAAGGTCCGCCAGCCGATCGGTGGCAATGCTGCCCGGCAGCAGCATATTCACGGTAATGCCATGCGCCGCCACTTCCGCCGCCAATGTCTTGCTCCAGCCGGCAAGCGCAGGCCGCAGCGTATTGGAAAGTGCCAGATTGGGGATGGGTTCGATGACGCCGGAGGAGGCAACGGTCAGGATGCGTCCCCAACCCTGTGCCTTCATGCCCGGAAGCAGCGTATTGGTCAGCGTGATGACCCGCGCCACCATCGACAGGAAATAGGTTTCCAGTCGGTCGGCGGTCATATCTTCGGAGGTCCCGGGCGTCGGCCCGCCGGTATTGTTGACAAGAATGTCGAGGCCGCCGAGCTTGTCGGTTACCGCCTTGCTGACAGTCTCGACGAACATCTCGTCGTTGAGATCGGCCCAGATCCAATCCGCCCGGCCTTTTCCTTCGGCATTGATGGCCTTGCAATTGCTCTCCAGCCTCTCGCCGCTGCGGCCGCAAAGCAGGACATTCGCACCCTCGCGCGCCAGCGCCACGGCAATGCCATGACCGAGACCCTTGGATGAAGCCAAAACCAGCGCCCGCTTTCCCTTGATGCCGAGATCCATATGTTCACCTCTATGCTGTCCGGATATTTCCAACAGATTTATAGAATGCCGCGAACCCTTTTTGAAAGCCGATAAACAGCAAGCGGAAGCACCGTGATATTGACGTTGACGTAAAGGGAAACTAATTTCCTTGCCAGTTGTGCGAATTGGAGGATCGGCTGTCGCTTCCCGGCTCGACAATCCCCTCCCGTTTTGACAAGAGATAGCCAAACGGGGAAGACGCCCAAAAAGGGAGAAGGCCGCGCCCCAACCAAGCGGAGCCTGGCCAATCGGAGACAGAGTGAATGACTGACGCTAGCGAGCTGCCTGAACGCGAGAGCATGGAATTCGACGTTGTGATCGTCGGCGCGGGGCCGGCGGGGCTGTCGGCGGCGATCCGGCTGAAGCAGGTC